>CAZOKH010000081.1:0-15856 GCA_964580315.1 uncultured Anaerolineaceae bacterium
CGCCCACCACCGCGCCGATCACCGACAGGGTGGCGCCCACGCGCAGCCCGCCCAGAAACACCGGCAGTGCCGAGGGCGCCTCGAGGTAGCGCAGGGTTTGCCAGCGGCTGGCATGCAGCGACTGCATCAGCGCGCGCAGGCGTTCGGGCACGGCGCGCAAACCCACCACCGTGTTCACCAGCACCGGGAAGAACACGGTCAGCGAACAGATCAGCACCTTGGAGAACATGCCCGGCCCAAACCAGATGACCAGCAGCGGGGCGATGGCCACAATGGGGATGGCCTGGCTGGCCACCAGGTAGGGCGACAGCAGCGCATCGAGCACGCGCGAGCGCGCCAGCAGGTAGCCGATGACGGTGGCCAGGCTGCTGCCGATGCCCAGCCCCAGCGCCACCTCCAGCAGGGTGGCTGCGCCGTGATACAGCAGGCTGCCGTCGCGCAGGGCGGTGACAAAACGCTGCCCCACCAGCAGCGGCGTGGGCAGGATGAAAGCCGGCAGGCGGGTGAGCAGGGTCAGCAGTTGGCAGGCCAGCACCCCCAGCAGCAGCGAGAGCGGCAGCAGCCAGCGGCGCGCGGTTTTCACCAGGCGCGTGGCGGCGCCGGCGGGCATTTTGGGCAGCAGGTGGTCCAAATCGATCAATGCAGCGGTCCTGTTCAAACGTTTTGCGGGGGTAAACCAAAAGCCCCTTGTTCCCCCGGGGGCAGGAAGGTGATGCAGCATGCTTTAACAAAAATCCCGAAAACAGAGTTGTTTTCGGGGTGAATGCGCCAGGCAACCAGAGATTTGCCGCAGCCTTCTCTTATCCGGACTATACCGTCGCCCCCGGAATTGCACCGGGTCATGCGCGTGAAGCGCTCGTGGGGTGTCACCACCGATCAAGGAATTGGGAGTGTTGCTTCCCTCACCCTGCCCCGAAGGAGGATTGAATTGTTAACGCGAGTATAGTACGGGGTGGGTGGATTGTCAATGGAGAAAGGGGGAAAAAGAACCGCAAAGTCACGAAGGGCGCATAGGATAATCACATTTTGCGGCTCATGATTCTGTCACCTCGAGCGAACACCCTAAAGGGATATTTCAAGAGGTTTTTTCGACAGTGGTTAAGATGTCTCGTTTACCACTTTGGGGCATCGTTCGACATGACAGAGATGTGGGTTTGTGTTGTGGGGCGTCACCATCTCTGTACCATTGTTCATCCTGTCCGCCCCAAACCCCAACAAACATTGGTAACCACCAACAAGTTGGGTTTCGAGCGCTAAAGATGATTGAAGTGGAATAAAAGTTACGCTCTCAACCCAACCTACAACTGCTCGACATGACAGAGATGTAGGTTGGCGTTGAGGGGCAGTGCCCTCAATGATAACCCTGCGTAGTGCACATGAGGATAGCCCCTCTGTTGCGGGTGTAGTTATTCCATTGAGAGTGAAAACAGGGTAAAAACGGCTTTTACAGGGAACGATTTCCTGTAACCGGCAGGCTGATAATCACCCTGGTTAATGCTTCCGCCGGATGATCCAACCTTAAACCGCCGCCGAAAATGGTCAGCAGGGCATTGTGCAGGGATAAGCCCTGTCCACTTGAAGAAACGGGTGATGTATTGATGGACGTGCCATTGTTTTGAATGGTTATTTGCAGCGCCCCATTGAAAACAGCACTTACCGTAATTTCGACCGGTTGATTTTTCTCAAAGTCGTTATGCTTCTGGATATTCCGCAAACATTCCCTGACGGCATAAAACACCGTTTCAGCCGCCTCCAACGGCAGCAAAGATGCCGCTGCGTCAACTTCTGGAGGTACATCATAGATCAGCGATGCGCCAATTAGCTCCGCTTCTGTCTGTGCGGTTTTCTGGATAACAGAGAAAAGACCATTTTTAGCAATATTTGCCGGCGGCGGCGGAGGCGCTTCCCGTAAAAGCTGCGAAATTTGTTGATGCGCGCTGGTAATCTGGCTGGCTGATGGGCTTTTGGGATCTACAAGCAGGGCGGTGTGGAGAAGGGGAAGAATTTCATCATGCAATACCTGGCGGGCTTTTTGATCCAGCAAGCGGGTTTCGATTTGCTGCTTTCTCTGTAGTACGACCAACCGGCGGGCGACTTCAGAGGCGGTCTGCGAATCCATCAAACGTTCGCAGGCTGCACTGGCAATTTTTATTTCTTCCAAAGTATAGAAACCACCGCTTTTTCGATTGCCAATAAACAACCAGCCTTCCAATCCACGTGAAGATTGCAAGGGAATGGCCCACAGGAAACCACCAAATTCAGCCGGGATTAACGGCTGCGGCTCCATGATTTTCCGGGATAAACCCGGTTCGATTGCGGACAAGAATTTTGCCGGCGGGTTCAAATGATGCGGATAACTGATTTTCTCCGGCAGGAAATTGGCTAAAACGCCCAACGGTACCAGTACACACTGAGTGGATTGCAATACCTGGTCACAGATGGCTTCGAAACTGGTTTGAAAATCAGCCCCTTCCAAACTTTCATCCGGGGCCAGGAAGATTTTTTCATAGGTCTTTTCGGATCCTACCAGGGCGTGAAGTTGATCGGCTTCCAGGGCTTGTTCGCGGGCAGCTCTTTGGTTTTGAATGGTCATCACCCCGGCGAATATTGGCAAAATTGCCAGGATCGCCAGTTCTGTGCGAACAGAAAAGATCCAGGCTGTGGCTACTGTGCCTGAGAGCAAAATCCCGGTGGTAATTGCCAATGTCCAGCGTTTATGCAGTCCGGAACGGGGTAATGGGAAGAATGTAAATACTTCATATACCATGGCAGCCTGACCGATCAGCAGGATGGCAGAAGTGATTAAGATTTCAATGATCAAATCGAAAACGGTCAATGAGAAATACGTGGTTGGAGAAATTATCTGTTCTGTGTACTCAGTTGCGAAGGTTGTCACTCCCCAAATCAGAGCCAGGGTTACCAGCAGACTAACTACCAGCAGTACCAGGGTGGAGGCAGTAAGCCAGGGACGGGCGCGCCGCCGGGCTTCATCACCCAATATGCGGGCGGTTGGTCCCGGACGGAGAATTGCATCCAGCGCCAGAAGAATACACAGGATAATGTACAAAGGAAACAGGAATGCAAGCACATAAAAGCCGAAGGTGGGTATTCCACGGACACCAATATTGGGTAATGGATTATCCAGCAGCATCCAACCCAGTAAACCCGCAGTAAAGGACAGGATCACACCAAACCAGGGAGCTTGCCTCTTATGCATTTGCGATAAAGGATTGTCCCAATAACCCGCGTACCATAAAATGACACTGTACCAGGCGAACGGGGAGAGAATGACCGGCCACCAGCCTGCCTGCCACCAAAAATTGATTCCGGGAAAAGTCATTTGAATACCATTCTCAAGAATGGCGGAATGCGCGATAAAGAAAGCTGCTCCCAGAAACAACCCGTCTGCCGCCAGCCAGTTGCCTAAAGACTTCCGGTCAGATTCAAAGAAAAGAGTAAATCCCAGCCAAAGCAATATGAATGCATTAAACAAAGAAAGCGTTACTGTAGGCCAATCCAGTGCTGGCTGACCGCTCATTTATTCTCCCAGGCTACCCATTCATGATTTGCATTCATAACGAACGGACAACCTTCACTGTCCCAATGGATGATCCGACCGGTTTGAAAAATAATAGCTGCTCTGGTGCGGGCGACTTTTTCATCGGTTGTATTCTCGTCCAACCCCCAGGCGGCATAAATGCTTCCGTTTGTGCGGCTGATGGTGCGTTTATCTCGAAAACCGAGACGACCGGCAATCTGTTCATTGGTCAAACCCTGTGCGATCATCGCGGCGACCTGCAATTCATTAGGTTCCAGCAATGATAAAGGGTCCCGCTCATCCAGGGTGCGCACTTCATGGACGCGGGTCTCTATTTCCGGGTCAATAAACGAACGACCTGAAATGGCATCCTGCAGCAGCGGTAGAATCATTTCCGGCAGCAGGTAATTGGATTTACGGACGTAAGCATAATGACTGAGGATACCGGATGTTCGGAAATCACGATAATATTGATCATCATCCTGAATCGAATAGAAAACTACCGGCAGCCGGGGAATTTCCCGTCTGAGGGCTATTGCTGTTTGAATGCCGTTTAAATTGCCTGCCAGACGTACATCCATCAAAACCGCAGTCGGCGGATTGGCAAGCGCCAGTTCAATTGCCTCTTCTCCGGCTTCTGAATGCGCGCAAACATGAACTTTCCCGGTGGTTTCAAACCCGGCAGCCAGGGCTTCGCGCAAGCGTTGATTATCTTCAACCAGCATTAATTCGATCATGATCATTATTATAGCGGGGAAACCAAAGTGTTTTGTAAAGAGGATGCTACCATCTAACATATCAATTTTGTAGATATTTATTAAGCACTTGAGTGCAGTTAATTGTGGATTCAAACCGCTGGAGTTATTCAAAACTATGGGTATGCTAAATAAAAAGGAGAACAATAAAATGCCTGTTAAACATTCATCTAGAGTTTTATGGGGATCATTAATTCTTGGTTTGTTTTTCGATATCCTGTTTTGGAAACACGCCCCTGGTATTTCGTTTTTTCTATTTACCATGCTGGTTCTGATTGCCGGATACGCTATTGCCTGGTTGGAAGGGATTAAACCGGCGAAATTAAGCTGGATATTGACCGGACTGGTGATTTATTTCTCAGCGATGACATTCATCCGGGAAGAACCGTTTACAACCTTCATCAACGGGCTGTTATCGCTTACCTGCCTGGGATTGTTGACCTTAACCTTTTCGAGCGGTTTATGGCTGCGTTACTCCCTGGCAGATACCCTGACTGGTTTGGTACGTTTAATCGGCTCTGCCCTGGTTGGCGGAAGTACGTTGCTGGCTGCTTCGTCAAAGGCAGTTGCAAGCATTGAAGATGAGAATCAAGCTCGAATCAACCAAAAAATTTCAGCCTGGGCGGTATTAAGGGGAGTATTGTTGGCATTCCCGGTTGTACTTTTTCTGGCTATACTGCTTTCATCTGCCGACATGATGTTTTCAAAGGAATTGGAACGTATTCTAAGTATTGACAAATGGTTTGAGTATGCCGTGCGCGGTGTCATCATTGCTGTTATCGGGTACCTGCTATCAGGCATCTATCTGCATGTCGTTCAAAAGAGCACCCAGACAGATTTGATCGGACTTGAAAAACCCTGGTTTAAACCGTTCCTGGGTTTTACCGAAAGTATGGTCGTTCTGGGAAGCGTCAACCTGCTATTTGCATTCTTTGTTGCTATTCAGTTCAAATATTTCTTTGGTGGACAGGCAAATATTTCGCTGGAAGGATTTACCTTCTCCGAATACGCCCGCAAGGGTTTTGGTGAATTGATCTTAGTGGCTTTTATCAGCCTGATGCTTTACCTGGGATTAAGTACCGTTACCCGCCGTGAATCGGAATACAAACAAAAATGGTTTGCCGGCTTAGGAGTGGTTTTGGTCGGGTTGGTTGTAGTTATTCTGATATCGTCTTTCTACCGTTTGAGTTTATTGGAAGATGCCTATGGTTTTTCACGCTCGCGCACTTACAGTCATGTTTTCATGATCTGGCTTGGAATTCTTCTGGCAGCAGTTATTGGATTGGAAATCAGCGGTTATCGGCGCGGATTTGCCATGGCTGCCTTCTTTGTAGTAATTGGTTTTGGGGTCACATTAAATGTATTGAATGTTGATGCATTTATTCTACAATCCAATGTGAATCGGGCAGTTTCACGGGGTAACCTGGACTATAACTACCTGCAGGAACTATCTGATGATAGTGTTTCGGTTGGATTGGAACAATTCCGGACGGTTAAAGACCCGGGGGTTAAGAATTTATTGGGCGCAATCCTGGCATGCCGGGCTGATGGTTTGGAAAAACGCATCAAGGATAGGGACTGGCAGAGCTACCATTATTCGCTCTACACAGCAGCGAGTGAACTACGTGCTGCCGGAAATGAATTGAAGGATTACAAGGTTATTGAGTTAAGTGATTCCAATAATATAATCAAAGTTACCACCCCGGATGGTGTTGTGGATTGTTTCAGTAACGTGGGAACTATGGATTAATACCCATTTTTTGCAGAATGCCTTCTGTTTCAAAATGGGTTTTCCAAGATAAATGTAATAGTAATTTGAGTTAGATGTACACCCGAGCGCCCCCTTCTAACTGTCACCTCGAGCGAGAGTCCCAAAGGGATGTTACGAGAGGTCTTTAAGACAATGATTATGATGTCTCATTTACCCCTTTTGGGCATCGTTCGACATGACAGAGACGCAGGTTGGCATTGAGGGGCGCAAGGCTTGCGCCCCTGCGCAGGGAAACCGTTCGCGTTAAATTTTTATCCCCCGGCATCTGCCAGAGCCCGCCCGGCGGCGGCGAAATCAATGCCGGTGGGCTGCTGGAACACGCGCAGGTCAAAATTGGGCGCGGCTGCCAGCAGTTGATCAAAAATCTCCGCCTGGATCAGCTCATATTTCAACCATTCGGTGGTTTTGGCAAAAGCATACACCTCCACCGGCAAACCGCTGGGGGTGGGCGCCAGGGTGCGCACCAAAAAGGGCATCTTGCAGTCCTGGATGATGTCGGGGCGCGAGCGCAGGTAGCGCAGGGCGTAGCGCCGGAAGACCTCCACATTGGTGATCTGCGGACCGTCAAGCGGCGAATCGTAATGGTCGGCGTGCTCCTGCCGGTAAGCCTGGAGTGCGTCCACTTTTTCTTCCACGTAGTTTTGGATCAGGTCGATCTTGCCCAGGCGCTCCAGCATGGCGGGGTCGCAAAACTTGATGGTGTTCATGTCAATGTACAGCGAGCGCTGGATGCGCCGCGCACCGGCTTCCTGCATGCCGCGCCAGTTTTTGTAGGGCACCTCGGTGATGCGGTGGGTGGGGATGGTGGAATAGGTCATGTCGAAGTTGCGCACCTTGATGGTGTGCAGGTTGATGTTGACCACGTCACCGTCGGCGTCGTAGCTGGGCACTTCGATCCAGTCGCCTTCTTTGATCAGGTCATTGGTCACAATTTGGATGCTGGCGACCATGGAAAGCAGCGTGCCCTGGAAGATGATCAGCAGCACGGCGGTCAGGGCGCCCAGCCCGGTCAGCAGCACCCAGGGCGACTCATCCGTGATCAGCGTGACGCTGAGGATGACCGCCACCAGCACCACCAGAATTTTGGCAATGTCGAGGTAGCCCTGGATGCTGACCCCGTTGTAGGTTTTGCTCTTCTCGTAAAAGTCATTGGCGGCGTTGAGCAGTGAATTGAGCGTGAAAGCGGTGATCCACAACACCAGGATGAGGGAAACTTTTTCGGCCGCGGTTTGATGCGCCGGGAAAAACTGGGCAAAGGTGTAGATCAGCAGAAGGGGCGCCAGCCAGGCGAGGCGAAAGGGGTTGAGGTGCCTGACGAAGATATCGTCGTTCAATGAGGAAGTGCGGGCTGCCAGTTTGACCAGCCCGCGGGCGATCACAAAGCGGGCAAACAAATACGCCGCCAGGCTGATGCCCAGCGCGGCGGCCGCTGCCAGGGTGTTGTTGGCAGTCACCCATGCTTGCAGGTTGCTGGTGTCCATAGGCATCACTCCTTTAATATATATAAATTATATCTAAATTATCGTATATTTCAACAAGGAGTTTTAGGAAGAAACGCAAAGACGCGAAGGGCGCAAAGGATTTTCAAAAACCGGCAATCCTCGTGCCTATGCGGTGAAAATTCAAGCCGCTCACAAATCCCTCCCAATTTTTCTGCGAAAAATGGGGAGGGTGGCCGCAGGCCGGGTGGGGTGGGGCACGCCGAACCGCATTTTGCGGTAAAAAAAGCGGGGCGCAAGCCTTGCGCCCCTACAAATCAAAATTCAATTCTGTGTTAATCCGTGTTTTACACCCCTTATCCCGCCTTTGCCTCCAGCAATTCCTTCAGGCGCGGATGATCGGCGTAGAAACCCCAGTATTTCTCGGGCATCATGGCGGCAATACGGCACATGATCTCGTCGGTGTAGCGCTGCAAGGCGGCCTCGCGCTGGTCGCGCTCGAACGGCTCAATTGTGATGGGTGCGCCAAAACTGGCTTTCAGGCGCGGGCGGCGCAGCAGCAAAATGTCGCGCACGCCGCTTTCGGTGCCGGTGATGGCCACCGGCACAATGGGTGCGCCGGTGCGGTAGGCCAGCAGGGCGGTGCCGGCTTTGCCTTCCAGCAGCTTTCCAATGTTGCTGCGTGTGCCTTCGGGGGCAATGCCCAGCGGACGTCCTTCTTTGAGGATGCGGGCGGCTTCGCGGAAGGCGCCAAAATCGGCTTTGGAACGGTCCAACCACACCCCTTCAGCTGTCTCAACCACAAACTTGAACAGCGGGTAGCGCTGGTATTTGTCGGCCACCAGGGCGGTCAGGTCTTTGCGGCGCGGGTTGATCAGCAGCAGGGGAATATCCAGCCGGCTCATGTGGTTGGTGGCAATGATCACACCACCTTGCGCCGGGATGTTTTCCACACCTTCAAATTCCACACGCGTCAGAAGGCGCATGAGGAATTTGATGATCTTGAACAGCGTCTCGCGTTTCACAGCAGGATTTGCCCCCGGTGAAGTTATGCCGCAGAGGTCTGGCGGCGCTGGCGCAGTTTGTAGACAAAGAAGCCCACCACCGCCAGAACACCCAGAACGATGATCACATTCTGGTAATAGTCAATCCACTCAGCCACCATGCGCCAGTTTTGTCCCAACAGGCGGCCGGCATAACCCAGTATTACGTTCCACAGGGTGGTGCCCAGCACGGTGTAGAAGGTGAAAGAGAGCAGGTTCATTGACGCCATGCCGGCAGGGATGGAGATGAGGGTGCGCACAATGGGCACCATGCGGCCGAAGAAAATCACCAGTTCACCGTAGCGGTTGAACCAGGCAATCGATTTGTCGAAATCATCGGTGGTTACCATCAGATATTTTCCAACTTTGCTGATGATCCAGCGCACGCGCTCTTCACCGAGCAGCTTGCCCAGGCCGTAGAAGAAATAGGCGCCTGCCAGCGCCCCCACCAGTGCCCACAACAGCACACCCGGCATGCTGAAACGCCCGGTGAGGGTGAGGCTGCCTGCCAGCGGCAGCACAATTTCAGAAGGGAGGGGGGGAAACAGGTTTTCAAGGAACATGATCATGGTCAGACCCGGATAACCCATGGTGCTGACGACTGACTCTGCCCAGATTTTAATCGTATCGAGAAGCTGACCTAAACTCATTAGAATCTCCAAATTTTGAATAATGCTGCCACTCCTACTAAACAGGAGTAAAACAACAAAAATCAATTATACATCATCACAATTCATTCTGATTTCCAACCTACATATTTGCGACAATTTTTTGATGTTATTCCCATTTCCATTTGAGTGGTGACCATGTTGCATTTGTATCGCCCGCAAAAAGCGGAACAAAGAAGTTGCTTGCGGCAAGTTCCGCCTCTTTGAGATCGGTATATGATAATCCGGTTTCAATTGCAAGTCTTTTAAAAGGACGATCCCAATTGGATGGCGGGGGAGGAAAAGCAGCAGTTAACTGATGCGTTGCGCGATTTTGAAAAGTCTTTTTAAACACTTTTCTCAGTTTGTTGGCTTTAAATTCGCTCCATGACGCAATAAGCAAGATGTCAACCAGGTCTTTAACGCGTGAATTTTCTCCAGACTGGTAATTTCCGGTATAGGCGTGATATTTTTCGGCAAGTTGTTGCGCCAATGAATAACAACTAATTTTTACCGAATTAATACCGGCAAATTCCAACAGGTCAGGAAGAGCTATTTGATCTGGTTTTTCCATAACCTGATCATAGAAACCAACATCCAAATGAAATTCTTCAAAGGTGCGGCTATCTAAATAGGAAACAACGTGGAATCGGAAAGCATTAAAATCAACCTGACTTCGAGAATTTGAAAATCCAACTTCAAACGAGAACCAATCGTGTAAATCTACATTACATGCACTGCGAAGCAATACATGTGCTTCAGAGTTAGGTGAAAGCAAGAGAAGGTCAATATCTTTTGTTGTACGAGCTTTATTTCCAAGTCTTAATTGAAGCGCAAATCCGCCTTTTAGCAACCACTTTTCTGGAAATTTCGCCTGTAACCTTGAAAGAAAACGATCAAACGCCACCAGTTTTCGCAGTCGCAGCAAGGGAACACCCGATGACAGACTCGTTGATCGTAGTCGGTCTTCCAATGCGCGCCGAAATGAAGATCCATCAGGATAAATCATTGTTGTTTATTGAATTTAAGATTTGTTCAATTTTTCTCAATGAGCGTTTACTACGAGTAGCTGCATAACCCAGCAGGCGGTCAGAAGTAAGTAAACCCCGTTGCAAGGCTTGCTGAATTGCCTGCTGAATATGTTCATAGCTGATAGCTGATTGGAGAATATCGAGAATAGTCCGTTCGATGGTTGTGACAGGGAGACCTTCCCTTGTTGTGATCTCTTGTGGAGTGAGTTTGTATGTGTGCAGCTTCACACCTGTTCGCCGCCGTGAAGCGGTGCGCGGCACTGTGACATGAATCTCACCGGGAAGAAGGTCAGTAAGACCGTAAAGAATAAGCGCTGATTCGTGTGAAATTACGGCGCTTTGACCGCTCTTAAGCCACGCTGCAAAAAAATCCTCAAGTGTCGACGCTGGAAACTGGTTGAGACGGTAAATTCCATTTTGAATGCGGAGAAAACGCCCGTTTTTAACATTGTTGGAGAGCCGTTCCCACGTGAAGTTAACCGACTCGGCTTGTTTTGCAGTGAAGTAACCCGCCTGACGTTCAGCAATTTCGTAAAGAAGATCGTAATCTGGTAATTCCTTCATGTGTGCAATACCTTAGGTATTTGCTAAGGTATTGCACACATGATGACATATTTTTTAAAATAAGTCAAGCGATAATGGTTACACCGTCTCTCGCCGCAAAAAGCGGTTGGCGCCGGTGAACAGGGCAAACAGCAGCACCGACAGCACGATCAACCCGCCGGGGGCAATGATGCTCAGGCGCGCCAGCAAGGGGGTGCTTTGCGCCATTTGCTCTATCGGCAACAAATCCTGCAAGCCCGCCAAAATGGCGAACACATTCCACAGGGCGTGGATGGTTACATCCACAGCATAGATCAGCAGTACACGGAGATATTTTCCATCGCGCCAGGTGGAAGCCAGCGCCCAGCCCAGCAGGCCGGCGGTGGTGATGTGCAGCAGCAGGGTGCCCAGCCGGCCGATCACCCACACGGTCCAATCAGGGCCGGCCGGGTTGACGAACATCATCAGGCTTTCCACCAGGGCAAAACTGCCGCCAGATATCAGGCCGAACACAAAGCCCTGCCGGGGGGTGGGGCGTTTGCCTGCCAGCAGCCACACCGCCAGGGGTTTGAACAGCTCTTCCACCAGCGGCACCAGCCCCGCGGTGAAGGTGAGCGTGGCGTAGGTGAAGATTGGATTTTTCAGCAAGGGGCGTAAAATACGCAGGGTGGTTTCGGGGTCCATCTCGGCGTTAGCCAGGCGCTGTGCAATGCGGGTGAATTGCTCAACCAGCGCCGGCGAATTCGCCAGCCAGATGACTGCCGGTACAGCCGCCAGGAACAGGATGATGATTTCAACCGCCATGATGACCGTGGAAGAAACCGTGATGCCCACGCTGAGCACGCCCCAGGCGCGCTGCGGATCGCGCACATTCAAATTGCGGCGCCCGGTCTCAATCAGCCACCACACCGGGATGACGATGGCCAGCACCTGGATGGGCGGCAGCAGAGTGACTGCCAGCCCTTCAACCGATGAAATTGCCCCGCCCGCAATCAACAGCACGGGGTAGAAAAGCATGAACCAGCTCGACAGGCGCGGGGAGGGGTGAAAGCGAAACAGGGGGCTGTCTCGATTGATCAGGCGCAGGAAGGCCATCACCAGCGAGGGCAGCAGCAGGGCTCCCAACCCGGTGCTGATCCAGGCCAGCGCAAACAGCGATTGCACGTTTTCCAGTGCGCTTAACTTGCCCGCCAGTGAGAACAACCCCAGCACAAAGGCGCCGCCAGCCGTTCCCAGGTAAGAAAGCAGCCCAAAGCCGGTCAGCAGCAGCATGAGCAGCGAGGGCAGGTGAATTTTTTGTTGCGAAGCAGAAGAGGTTACCGTGTTTTCCATAAGCCTGAATTATAACCCGGCTGGTGGAGAAAAAAATGTAAGGATGGGGTTTACCTTACTGGTTCCACAAATTCCAAAAAATAAAATCTCCAACACTGTCGTTTCGACGAGCGCAACGTGTTCAAACAAAATGGATCAGGATGCGCGAGGAGAAAACTTGAGGAAAACCCAAGAAACAGCGCAAAGATTTCTCACCCCCTTTCAGGCTTTTACAATATACCTCTTATTCGAATCAAGGGATTGAAATGACAGGATGATGTGTCGATGAATGCTGATTGGATGCCAGGGCAGGGGTAATTCATTGGTCTAGATGGATTTGCCCCGCCTGACCCGGCCAATAAAAAAAGCGCGGTCGATTTTGACCGCGCTTTCGATTACTTTCAAAACAATTTACTTCTCTTCGATGGTGATCGAAATGATCGAGTCGGGTGTTTCGGGGGCAATGCCCTGCGACGGGTCGCGCTGCTCCAGTTTGTCAACCACTTCCTGTCCTTCAATCACCTGACCAAAGATGGGGTAATCGCCGTCCAGGTCGGGCACAGCCTGCATGGTGATGAAGAACTGGCTGCCGTTGGTGGTGGGGCCGGCGTTGGCCATGCCCACCACGCCTGCTTTGTCAAATTTCAGGTCGGCCGGGGTTTCGTTCTGGAAGTAGTAGCCGGGACCGCCAAAGCCGGAACCGCTGGGGTCGCCGGTTTGCGCCACGAAGCCGGAAATGACGCGGTGGAAAATGTTGCCGTTAAACCAGCCGTTGCGCGCCAGGAAAACGAAGCTGTTGACCGCCATGGGGGCTTTGTCGGGGAACAACTGGATGACCACATCGCCTTTGGTGGTTTTGACGGTGGCGGTGTATTGCTTGGACTGGTCAATATCCATGCCGGGACATTCGGTGTACATCATGTCTTCCATCTCGACCAGTTTCAGGATGCTTTCAAAGGTGGCAACATCCGATTGTCCCTGGTAGGGATTGCCGTTGATCAGGATGAAGGGGGTGCCCGGAACGCCGATTTGCATGGCAGAGTCCAGCGCCGCTTTCACCTTGTTCACAATGGCTTCGCTTTTCATGTCAGTGGTAAACTGGGTGGTATCCAGCCCCAGCTCTTTTGCCTGTTCAATCACCCAGGGTTCAAATTCCTCGGGGGTTTTGCCGGTCCAATCGTCATATTTGTTGTAGAGCAAAGACTTCATTTCGAAGAATTTGCCCTGTGCACCGGCTGCTTCAGCGGCCTGCGCTGTTATGTTTGCCTTGTCATGCATGGGCAGCGGGAAGTGGCGGAAGACTAACCGGAAATCATCCGGGTGGTTTTCGATCATGTAGTCGAGCGTGGGATCGAGCCGGGCGCAGTAGGGACATTGAAAATCGTCATACACCATGAGGGTGATTTTGGGATTTTCCGCTCCGATAATCCAATCTTCATCGGTGATGGGCGGGAAAGCCGCTTCGACTGTGGGGTTGGGTTTGAGTGGGCTGCTGACCACTGAGCACACCATGCGTCCTTCAGCGTCTTCAATGGCTTCGGGGATGGAAGGAGTGGAAACAAGCTCTTCAGCAGCAGCAGCAGCGGGATCTTCAGCCTGTTCGGCTGCTTCATCAGCAGCTTCTGAGGCAACCGCGCCGGGAGCCTGGGTGGGTTCGGCGGCAGCCTGTTGTTTGGGCTGGAAGTAGATGAAATAGATTCCCACCACAAGGGCGATCAGTGCAATGGCAATGATGGCGTAATAGCGGGTGTTGGGGTTTTCGGATGAGACGGTCGCCTGCTCCTCTGCCTCGGCAGCATCTGAAGAGACGGGGGGCTGCTGTTCTTCTTCGGGGGTGTTGGCAGGGACAGAGGGTTGTTCATCGGTGGGGGGTTGGTCAAAAGACATGGATCTTCTCCTGAATGGGGTGTACATTCACCGCGGAAGTACGTATAAGAAATTAGACAAAAATAGTTGGGATTATCTTACCACAACACAGATGCTTTGTATTTATAGAGTTGGATGAGAATTGCGCCCTAAATAAATTGTAAGTTGTTCAGCAGCCCGTCAGGTGCTGCTGCACCACCCCCCGCAGCGCCGCTTGCACGGCGTCGGGCGGCTGGCTGGCATCCACCACCACCCAGCGCTGCGGGTCTTGTGCTGCCATTTCCAGGTAACCGTCGCGCACACGTTGATGAAAAGAAAGCGCGGCGGCGTCCAGCCGGTTCCACTCGCCGCCGCCGGCCTGGCGGCGGCGTAAGCCGGTTTCCACATCCACATCCAGCAAAAAGGTCAGATTGGGGTACAGGTTGCCGGTGGCAAAATTGAGAATCTGGCGCAGCACGCCGCGATCCAGGCCGTGGCCATAGCCCTGGTAAGCCAGGGTCGAATCGGCGTAGCGGTCGCTGATCACCACCCGGCCCTGCTCCAGCGAGGGCCGAATCACTTCCTCAACCAGTTGGGCGCGCGCCGAGCAGAACAGCAAAATTTCGGTGCGCGGGTGCATGGCGGTGTTTTCCATGCGGTTGAGTAAAATCTCGCGCACCTGGTTGCTGATGAGCGTGCCGCCTGGTTCGCGTGTGGTAATCACTTCGCGTCCAAGCTGCCGGCAAAATTGCGCCAGTTGGTCAATTTGTGAGCTTTTTCCCGACCCGTCGGGGCCTTCCAGGGTGATGAACATGCGGCGTTCTGATCGATTCTCACTCGCGCATAATGCGCACGCGGCGGAACGGCTCCTTCCCGTAAGATTGCGACACCAGGTTCGACTGGCGCGCCAGTTCGTGCTGCATGCGGCGGATGTTGGCAGCCGCGGGGGGCAAATCGACCCAGCGTTGGCCGTTGAGCACGGCTTCAATGGCTTCGCGGGTGTGGTTCATCAACTGATCGGTGTTGCGGCCGGGGGATTGAACAGCCACATTGAACATTTCAGCCAGCGCCTGCTCCATCTGTGTCAGCGTATTGGCACGCAGCACGTAAATGGGCAGCCCGCGCTGTTCGGCGTCTTGCACGGTGCGCTGCCGGTTGCGGTAGTAGGTGCGCAGGGTCATCAACACGTCGGCTTCTTCCAGGTCGCGCACGGTGACGGCCGGCACCCCCAGGCGTTTGGCTGCCTGGGTGAGGCGGTTGCGCGCCACGCCGTAGGGGAACAGGCGCAGCGGTTTGAGGCTGGTGGGTTGTGCAGACTGGTCTGTTCGCATGGGGGCTGACACCAGTTCCACATCTTCATACGCTTCGTATTCACCAGGGCGGGCAGGTTGCGCGCGGTTGAAGGCCGGTTCGCTGCCGTTGGGGGCGGCGCGGCGCATACCCTGCGGCAGCGCGCTGGCAGAAGGCGGCGGGGGCGCGGCTTTCTTGATGTGCACTTCGCCTTCCGCATCGCGGTAACGAATCTCCGGTTCCAGCGGGTAACCGCGCACCAGGGAGTCGACCGCGGCTGAAACGTCGGGATGAATCACCAGGTAATCGCGCTCTTTAATCTCAATCAACACGTCGAAAGTGGGTGGCGAGCGGCGTTCCAGCACGGTTTTCTGGGTGCCGCGCCGGCGCGCTTCTTCGTCCGACAGGGTGACCGATTCAATGCCGCCCACCAGGTCAGACAGGGTGGGGTTGATGAGCAGGTTCTCCAGCGAGCGCCCGTGGGCGGTGCCAATGAGCTGCACACCGCGCTCGGCAATGGTGCGGGCGGCGGCGGCTTCCAGCTCGCGCCCAATTTCGTCAATCACAATCACTTCGGGATTGTGGTTTTCAACGGCTTCAATCATCACCTCATGCTGCAGCGAGGGCTTTGCCACTTGCATGC
>CAZOKH010000082.1:0-4817 GCA_964580315.1 uncultured Anaerolineaceae bacterium
CCTGTAGCGCGTCGCTCCCGCCACATTGTCCCAGTTGAAGTCCGGCCGGTCGGTCGGCAGGATATCCCCCGCTCCCACCGTCACCAGGCTGGCCACATCCAGCGGCGTCCTGAAGCTGCGCGCGCTCGTCCATGCGCCGGGCTTATCCATCGAATTGAACCCCCGCACCCGCCAGTAGTAACGCATGCCCGACGGCAGGTCTGCCCCCACCGTGTAATTCGAATCCACGATGTCCGTCTGGTCGATCACCAGGCTGGCCGCTGTAAAGCGGCTGCTGGTGCCCATCTGGATTTGATAATACGCCGCCGCCGGCGACGAGTCTGTCCAGTCAAAGGCCGGCTTCAGACTGCCAATGATCACTGCACTGCCGGGCAGCAGCAATTTGGGCTTGCCCGGCGTTGATGGGTAGGCAAAGGTCACCATATTGTCGGTGTAGGTGGCTGCCTGCGACGGGTTCGCACTGCCGTCATGCGCCACACCGGCGGCAATGTTGGCTATCAATGTGCCGCTGCCGGTGATGCCGGTCACTTCCACCGTGTAGGCCGCCCCGCTGCCGCTCACCGTCACCACTTTGCTGCCCTTGGCCGTGCCCGTGAGGGCCACATCGGTGGCCTCAAAGCCGGTCACATCTTCGCTGAATACCACATCGAACACCACCGGCACCGCGCTGGCCGGGTCAGCCTGGGCTGCGCCCTGGTTGATGGTCACCGTGGGTTGGTCAGTGTCGATATAGGTCACGCCAACGCTGTGAGCTGCCGCCGGCATGGTCACCGTGTTGGTGACTGACGTGCTGGCGTCGTCGTCGGTGCCCGTCCAGTAGGCAACATGGTAACCGCTGTCAGGAACTGCTGTCAGGTTGACAACCTCACCCAAGACATAATTTCCCGCGGCGCATCCGGTTGAATTAGCCGGTTCTGCCACTGGCGCAGCTCCATGCTCGCTTAATTCAATGGTCAGCGGGTAGCAAATCTGGGTAAAGGTTGCAGTAACCGCAGTGACATCTAAAATGGTCACATTTTCGGGGTTGGTTGTGCTGACCAAATCACCGCTCCAGCCGCTGAACTGCCAGCCGGTCGCTGGATTGGCCGTTAATTGCACCACATCATTCAAGTCATACAATGGTTGTTCTGGATCAACTTCCACCGTACCGCTGCCCACCACGCTAACCCCCAGTGCATATTGTCCCTCGGTGTAATCAACACTGGCTTCGTGTGCTGAAGCCGGCATGGTAACCACCGGGCTGTCAACAGCATCTGTTCCGTTCCATTTGCCCACATTCCACCCTGTCGCCGGGTTGGGCGTCAGCGTAATGACCTCGCCAGCATAGAAATATCCCGGCCCGCAGCCAGTGGATTGTTGTTTGTCTGCAACAGGCAGGCTGCCGCTGCCGGTGTAAGCTAAAGTCAACGGGTAGCAGATTTGCGAGAAGTTGGCGATAATGGTCGCACTTTTGGTCGTTATACCGGTTTTTGGATTCTCAATACCGCTTGTATCTCCACTCCAAAATTCGAACAGCCATCCTGCTGATGGGATAGCTGTGAGGGTCACAGGATCGCCGTAATAATAAAATGGTTGATCGGGGTCCACAGTGATGGAACCGCTGCCATTGGCACTCACTGTCAGTGTGTACTCGATCTGGGTGTAATTCGCACCGGCGCTGTGTGCGGCGGCAGGCATGGTGAGTGTATTGATGCCGGCGCCGTCTGTTCCCGTCCAGCTATCCAATTCCCAGTGATCCGCCGGGTTGGGGGTCAGGGTAATCATCTCCCCTTCCACATATTCTCCTGGAGGACAGTAGGTGGAAGCCGTGGGACTGGCCGTCGGGTCGCCGCCCAGACCGGTGTGGCTCAGCGTCAATGGATGACAAACTTTTGCAAAGAGCACAGTAGCCACCATATTAAAGGTCACGATTCCGCTTTCAGGATTTATGACGCCGTGAATATCTCCATCCCACTCGATAAACTGCCATCCTTCCGCAGGAACAGCGGTAACTGTCGTAAAGTCGCCGTAGAGGAAAGGCCCTGGCGGATCAATGACCACCGTGCCGTTGCCAATGGGCGTAACCGTAATCGTGTAATAACTTTGAGTATAGGCAACACTAACCGCATGGGGCGCGGCAGGCATGGTCATCAGGTTGCTGCTGGCATTATCCGTTCCGGTCCAGCTTTCAATCTCCCAGCCGGGCACCGGAACAGCATCCAGGGTGATGCGCTCGCCCGCTATGAACTCTCCAGGCGGGCATCCCGCCGAGTTGGCGGGGTCTGCGACCGGGTCAGCGCCCTCTCCGGTGTGGCTTACGGTCAGCAGGTTGCACACCGGGATCTCGCCGTAAACAACACCAGCAGCGTGCGCTGCTGCAGGCATAATCACCGTGTTCGTGTCCGCGGTGCTGCCATCATTGGTCGTACCAACCCAACCCGTGATTTGCCAGCCGCTGTCGGGTACTGCGCCGCTCAGCGTGATGGTTTCTCCCTCAACATACTGGCTGCCCGGGCATCCTGTTGAATTGGTCGGGGTTGCAGTTGGATTCGTTCCATTGCCGCTGTGCCCCAAATCCAGGTAATAGCAAACGATTGGAGCTTCGGAGTAATTGGCAGTGATGGACATATCTCCCGTGACAGTCACATCCACCGGGTTGTTGGTGCTGGTAATATCCCCACTCCAGTTATCGAATTCCCAACCGCTGGCAGCCACAGCCTGCAGAGCTACCACATCGCCCACATGATAGGTGGCTTGGTCGGGATTCTTGCCAACCGTCCCGTGATCACTGGTGATGGTCAGTAAATATTCATTCCAGGCAGTTAAATCCAATTGCACATTACCCACATTCCATGTGCCGGTTTCAACCGCCGTCAAACCGCCAATTTTAAACACCACCGTATCTCCAGAGACACCGCCCTCTTTCTCCGGCGTGGAAGCGTCATCCGCCAGTACATCCAGGCTGTATCCAAGCTGGCTCTCCACTAATTTAACCAGGCCGCTTCCGTATTGAACGCCTTCAATCCAGGCGGTTATTTCGGTGTCCACTGGAACCGCCACGCCATCCACCTGGGCTGTTCCATAAAAGCTGGATGGCAGACCGGGAGGTCCCCCGGCCAGCACGGTTGAGAAATTCGCAAACAGCAAACATATGATGGTTGTTAAAGAAAGAACCGTTTGTCTCGTTTTCATGTGTACTCCTTTACTTAAATAAATAAGCTGCTCACAATTTGCGTACCTGATGGATCATTCCTGTTTCTTTCTTCGCAGAAACAGGGCAATGCCTGCTGCACACAGGGACACTGCCGCCGCTGCACCAGCAATAATGCCGGTCATATCCTGATTTTTTGCCTCTGAAGAGGTAACCGTGATAGGCATCAAGGGTTCAGTGGGTGCATACCCAATTGTTGTTTGCGTGGCAAGCGGGGCAGGCGTCAGTTGCGGAGAATTTAACGCAGCCGTTGATGTCACCGTTAAGTCCAATTCCACATTGGTGCCGCTGTGCCAGGTTCCAGTTTGCCCGGCGTCCAATCCGCCAACCCTAAAATAAACCTCATCACCATCAACGCCACCTTCCTTTCCCGGAGTCTGAGAATCATCACCGTTTACATCCAACGAATAAACCGACTTACCCTCGTAGGTCTGGGAAAATCCTTGCGCGATCACTTGATCATTAATCAATGCTTCCACTACGGTGCCATCTGGCACATTTTTTCCGTTGTAACTGACCACCCCGTAAAAACTGGACGGCAGTGCAGGAAACGCCTGCGCTGTCATGGATGGAACCAGCAGGCTTGCCAGGACAAGTATCAGTGAAACGAGGTTTTTTCCGTGCTCCATATCGTCTCCAATGAATTCCTATCGCGGTTTCTTCCTTCCCGGGGGAGTTGTATTCCCTCCCCCGGGTTTATCATTCCAATAAAAACACAAAGCTTAGTAAGACACACTCCAGGTGTGGGCAGCAGTCACCTCCACCCAGTAACCCCAGCCGGGGGTCAACGAGGTCAGGTCGTTGGCAAAGGGCAAGCCGGTGCGGTCGTACAACTTCCACGGGTCAAGCGCATCGCCAGCCTGATAGGCATAAACCAACAAACCAGCTTCATCCACACCGTTGTCGCTCAAAATCCCGGGCAGCGCGCCGCTGCTGGCTTTGGGATACCCCACCAGGTTCCAACCGCTGCTCAACCCAATATCGGTGGTGGTAGGCAGCGTGCCGGTCACTTCCAGCGTGTCCGCCGCCGTCATGTGAATCCAGAAGCCCTGCTTCTCGTCCAACGTGGTTAGGTCATCCGGCGATAACGGTACATTGTCGTGCTTTAGCCAATCCGCACCGGCAGCATCCCAGGCGTACACCAGGTCATAGTTGCCTGCCACACTCGCCAGCACATTCGCGATAGCTGTGTTGTCCG
The DNA here is from genome assembly GCA_964580315.1 of uncultured Anaerolineaceae bacterium. GTDB lineage: Bacteria > Chloroflexota > Anaerolineae > Anaerolineales > Anaerolineaceae > CAZOKH01. The sequence continues at coordinate 4,389 of CAZOKH010000082.1, forward strand.
GCTTTACCAGGAACGACACCAGGTTCCAGCCTGGTTCCAACGCCACGCTGTGGGCCGCCGCGATCACCAGAGTCCCGCTGGCAGAGCCGCTGTAGTTGGCATCATTCACCACGGCTTCCACCGCGTAGCTGCCCGGGTCAGACGGCGCTGTGCCCAGCCCATCATAGGTCACCGTCACGCTCAAACCGGCCGGGTCGGTGCTCACCGTCACCGGTTTGGGGCTGCCGTCGTACACCTGGTTCAGGTTCAACAGGTTGACCGCCGCAACCGCCTTGTTGATGGTGAAGTCCGCCGTGTTGTAGGTGATGTCGTAGTTCCCCAGCACGCCCGCCGGGCTCAACACCGCGCTGATTTCATACGGGCTGCCAGCCACCGTTTCACCCGCTTCGCGCGAGTAAATCGCTGAAACGCCATCCGCCCCCAGGAACC
>CAZOKH010000082.1:4917-15697 GCA_964580315.1 uncultured Anaerolineaceae bacterium
CGCTCAACACACCCGTCAGGGCCGGGTCAATCTCTCCATAGGCTTTGCCCGCCGCATCCGGCATCACCGAGGCGGCTTTCTTGCTGATGGTAAAGTCCGCCGTGTTGTAAGTGATGTCGTAGTTGTCCAGCACTCCCGCCGGGCTTAACACCGCGCTGATGGTGTAGGGGCTGTCCGCCACAGTTTCACCCGCTGTGCGTGAATACTCGGCTGTGACGCCATCCGTCCCCAGGAATCCGCTCAACACACCCGTCAGGGCCGGGTCAATCTCTCCATAGGCTTTGCCCGCCGCGTCCGGCGTCACCGAGGCGGCCTGCTTGTTGATCACAATAGCATCCGAATCGCTGCTGGGCTCATGGTTGGCGTCGCCGGCATAGCTGTAGCTGGCGGTGCAGGCTGCACCTTCCGCCACCGTCACCGGCGCCGCGCTGCACGACCCCGCATATACCGCGTCAGGCGTCAGGCTCAAGCCGCCCGCGCCCGTCACCGTCACCACTGCCGCGTGCGCCGCTCCGTCATAGGTGAAGCTGCCCCCCGTCACCGTGGTCACCGATGCCGCTTTGGCAATCTCCAGCGTGCCGCTGTTGCCGCCCGTGTAGCCCGCTTCGGTGATGGTTGCCGCCACTGTGTAGCTGCCCGCAGCGGTCGGCACTGTTGTCGAGCCGTTGTAGGTCACCTCATAACTTAGCCCGGCCGGGTCGGTGATCACCGAAACTGCTTTGGGGCTGCCGTCATAGGTCTGGTTGAGATTGCCCAGGGTGACCGTGGCGGTCGCCGCGCTGATGGTCACAGTGGTTGAAGCTATGCCCTCGCCGCCCTGCGCGTCGGTTACTCTCAATGCAACTGTGTAGCTGCCGGTGCCGCTCCAGGTGTGGCCGGGGGTCTGCCCCGTTTCGTCATAGATTCCGTCGTTGTCCCAGTCCCACGCATACAGGCTGGCATCGCTGCCCCAATCGGTGGCTGAGCCGCTGAAACTGACCGCATTTCCCACCGTCCCGGTGTAGGGTCCGCCGGGGTTGGCCTGCGGTGGATGAAAATTCAAAGACTGATTGTCAGCATGCCAGGTTCCCACCGCAACCACACGCCCGTCAATCTCAAAGGTAACTTCATCGCCTTCCACGCCGCCTTCTTTGACCGCACTCGTGTCCAGATCATCTGCTGGAATATTGACCGCATAAACCAGCGTCCCGCCATTATCCAATATGTCTACACTGATCACCGCACCGCTGATGCCTGAGACATAGACATCGACAGCGTCTCCCACAATGGGGGCATCGTCTGTGATGTGGATTTCGCCGTAAAAGCTGGACGGAATCCCTGGCGGCTCCGCCAGCACCGTTCCCAGGCTGCCCAGCAGCAGCGCCAACACCATCAAAGGCAGTGTAAACAGCTTCATTTTTGACATCATTCCCTCCCTGTTCCTTGAAAAGCATTGAAACAAATCATTTTGTTCATCATCCAGGTTGATTTCATCATCATCGCCTTGAAGAAATTAGTAAGTGACTTCCCAGGTATCGTCGGCCGTGTCGATCTGGATCCAGTAACCCCAGCCGGCCGACAGCGTGGTCAAATCGTTGGCGTAAGGAGCCCCATTGCTGTCAAACAATTTCCACGAATCGGCTTCAGCCGCGTGATAGGCATAAACCAATCCCAGGTTTTCAGCAGCCACACCGTGCGAGGTGAGAATCCCGGGCAATGCGCCGCCGGCTGTGCTGGGGTAGCCCACCAGGTTCCAACCGCCGCCGTTCGATGAAAGTGCAATATTGGTGGTGAAGGGTATTGTGCCGCTCACCGTCAAAGTATCGGCTGCGGTCATGTGAATCCAGAATCCCCGGGTTTCGTCCAGCGTATCCAAATCATCCGGCGATTCCGGAACATTATCTTTCTTCAACCAGCCGTCATTGACCGCATCCCAGGCGTACACCAGGTCATAATTACCCGCCACGCTGGCCAGCACATCGGCCACTGCCGTGCTGGTGGGATGAACCCGGAACGACACCAGGTTCCAACCTTCCGCCAGAGCGATATCTTGCGAATCGGTCATGTCGGCCGTATAGTCCTGGTTAGCTGCATCGGCCTGCACATTGCTGTAAGTTCGGCTGGCTGGGGTGAAGACAAAACCAGCCAACGACGGCGTTACCGTGCCGGACCAACCTGCTGCCACCGTGATGCTGTAAGCCCCACCAGTGCCTGAAACGGTCGAGCCGCCGTCATAGGTGAGGGTCGCGCCATCCACACCCACCTGACCCGAGATGGTGAAGGTTGATTCATCAGTAACCGTGACGGTGATGGTTTCACAATCGGGCAGCAAACCGTCGCTCACGCACACATCAAAAGTGGCGTCGTCTGCTGTTGCCGGCGTCCAACTGAACTCGCCGCTGGTTGCTCCAATGGAAGCCCCATCCGGCACGTCGCCGCCCGTTCCGTCGGCCAGGCTGAAGGTGAGCGTGTTGTCCGGTTTGTCAACGTCGCTGGCTGCGGCAGTGAAGGTTAGCGTCTCATCTTTCGCCACTGACCTGTTTCCAATGGCTGCCAGCACCGGCGCCACATTCACTTCATTGACCGTAACTGCAATCGTCTCGCAATCTGTTTCACTGCCGTCGCTCACACACACATCAAAGCTAAACGGCGCGCCTGTGCCGCCCTGCGCTTCGGTCGGCGTCCAGGTGAAAGCGCCCGTATCTTCGTCAATGCCAGCCCCGGCAGGTGCGCCCGTCAGGCTGTATGCAAAGGTATTGGCTGGCACATCCACGTCTGTGGCTGCGGCAGTGAATTGCAGTTCCACCAGCTCATTCACTGACTGACTGCCAATGGCGGCCAGCACCGGCGCCACGTTGACTTCATTGACCGTCACCGCAATCGTCTCGCAGTCTGACAGAACACCGTCGCTGACGCACACGTCAAAGCTGAACGGCGCGCCTGTGCCGCCCTGCGCTTCGGTCGGCGTCCAGGCGAACAGGCCGGTATAGGCGCCAATGACCGCGCCGGTTGGTTCACCCGACAGGCTGAACAGCAGCGCGCCCGGCAGCGTTTCCGCGTCGCTGGCAATGGCGTAGAAGCTCAACAGCGCCAGTTCGTTCCCCGATTGGGCTCCAATGGCGCTCAACACCGGCGCATCGTTGACCGCCGCGATGGTGACGTTGACCGTGATCGAATCGGTTCCGCCCTTGCCGTCAGATACCTGCACCACAAAGCTATCGCCGCCGAAGTAATTCAAACCGGGAACATAACCAATGGCTTTGCTGGCGCCCGTACCAGACACGCTGGCAACGCCGAAACTCGCCTGGGTTTGAATGCTCCATTCAATGGGGTCGCTGTCCGCATCAGTGGCGTGCAGCGTCAGGCTGAAGGCAGTGGGCGAGCCGTCTTCCGACATGCTCACGCCAATCGATTCGCCCTCGGTGATGACCGGCGGATTATTAATCGAGCCGGTGGTAAACGACCAGGACGAACCGGTGACAGTTTCCTGCCCATCAGAAACGGTGGCGTACCATTCATATTCGGTGCCCGCCGCCAGTCCCGTCCAGGATATGGAAGCATTGTCGCCGTTGTCCACGTCATCCACCGTATCAATCAAAGTGTATGTTCCGCCAGTACCGTTGGCCATGTCGTATGCCATATTGGTCTGGTCATAGTTGGTGGTCGAGGTGATGTAGGCGTCCAGGTAGGGCGAGTAGGTGGTGGCGTAAATCATTTCATCAGCCGGTGAGAAGCGCAAAATGCGCAGGTAGCCGTCGCCGCCATGTGGAAAATCTTGATAATCAGCCAGCATGATGTGGATGGTATGCCCGTCGTCGCCCAACTCTGAACGGTAAGCCGCACCGTCGCTGCTGCTGTGCATGTGCCCGCACAACATCAAAAACAGGTTGGGGTTGTCTTTCAAAGCTGTGTATGGCGCCTGTTGTTGCCAGGTGTTATTGGTATTGAGTATGTTATGCTGCACCACAATGCCGCGCCGGTCAGAGTAGTCTTTCAACAATTGATCCGCCCAGTTTAATTGATTGGTTCCGGCATTGTATTCCAGGTTGATCAGGATGAAATCCATACCCGAGGCGCTAAATAGCGAGTAGTTATTAAAGTTGGTGGTGCTGTAGTGACCGCCGTACCACGACTTGCCCTCAAAGCGCGAAACGCCAAAGTAATTTTCATACTTGCTGGTGGCATACAGGTTGCCGTCATGGTTGCCGGGTCCCACGCTGTAGGGGATGCCAGCCGTGTCGATCAGGTTCATGGCTGCCACGGCGTTGTCCCACTGGGTGGTGTCGCTGGAGGTGTTGACAATGTCGCCCACATGCGTCACAAAGACAATGTTTTCATCATCCGCATTATCCACAATCCACTGCGCCTGTGAAACATAAACCGCCGGATAATATTGTGACTCATTTTGCGTATCGGGGAAGACCACCAGGGTGAAATCTTCACTGGTCGAGACGCCCGCTTGCCGTCCATAGAAGCCGACATCCAACTTATCGCCCGGGTTATCATCGCTGACCGTCACCTCCAGGGTTGGCGGCAGCGAGACGCCCGTGGCGTCATCAGCCGGCTGCACCAGCGCCGGCAAATTCGGTGCAATGTTAATCGGCAGCAGACTGAAGTTGGCCGTAATAGCTTTGTCTTCATCTACGATGATGGACCAGGTGCCGTCGCCGTTGTCGGTCGGGTCAGAATCATTCGTCCCGCTCCAAATGGCAAACTCATAACCGCTGGCGGGGACCGGGGTCAAGGTGACCACCGCATTGTGATCATACAGGTTGCCCGCCGCGGTGGGATCAAGCGTCACTGTGCCGTTGCCGTCGTTGCTCACGCTCAGTGTGTGCTGCACCACCGAGCCGGTCAGGTAGGTCACCGACAGCGAAGGGCGGTAGGAAACCGTTGCCTCTTCACTGGCGTAAATATTGACACCGTCATCGGCAGTGGGAACGAAGATCCAGCCCAGGTTGGCGTCTGGATCGGTTGACCAGCTTTGCAGGCTGGTGGTCACATCAATGCTGTAAACCGTGCTCGCCGCAGTAGCGTTGGCGGTGACCACCGGCGTGGCGTTGTAATCAGCAGTCTGCACACCCGCCGTCGAGCCAAATGTATTATAGGTAACCGTTGAACCATCCCATGCCACCAGCGACTCGTACACATTGGCCGGGTCGCCTTCGGCTGTGGAACCTGAACTCAAATCGGTGGTCATATAGCTCAAAGTCGCCGAGGAGATCACCACGCCCTCCGGGATGGGACCTCCCTCTGTTGTAAACAGGTTGTCAAAGCGAATCAGGGCATATTCACCCGCAGTTGTGCTTTGATCCCACTGCAAATCGGTTTCGGAGCCAAAATTAACACCGCCGTCCGTTGTTCCGCGGATGAAGGTGTCATCCGTTGCCGTATAGCCCGCAACACCAGACTGGAAGGTAACCGTGACTGTGCTCTGGGCGACAAAGTTGGCCGTGAGCGCCTTGTCGCCGTTCATCACGATGGTGTACACGCCGCCGGTGTTGACCACGTCACCCGCATCGACGCCCGTCCACTCGCTGAAGGCAAAACCGCTGAGCGGCGCCGGGGTCAATGTGACCGTGGTTCCGTCATAATAACTGCCGCCGGCCGGGTCCAGCGTCACCGAACCGTTGCCATCATTGCCCACCACCAGGGTGTATTTGTTCTTCACCGCGCCGCTGACCGCCGCATTCTGGGTGTCGGCGTCGGTGCTGGTGTGGGCAATGTTGCCGCTGAAATTGCCCGCGGTGGCGCTGAACAGGCGCACATGGATGGTGGTTTCAGCCACCACGCCGCCGCTGTGGGTCAGCGTCAGGCTGGAAGCGTAGTTCACGCCGTCGGTCGAGATTTCAAAGCCCGCCGGCGCGCTGATGCTGATGTCCGCTTCCAGGTTGCTGCCCTCCACCGTGTAGGTTTGCGGGGCTGATGCCACGCCCGGTTCGGTGACAAAAGCGGTCATGGCGCTGTTGACGGTGATGGTGGGTTCAATTGCAGGAATATAAGAAACGGTCAGCAGCGGGCGGTAGGAATTCGTGCTTGATTCACTGGAATGAACTTCAACGCCGTCCGTGTCATCCGCCAGGAAAATCCAGCCGTAATTGGCTGTGCCATCCGACCAGCGCTGCAGGCTGGCGGTTACATCAATTGTGTAATTGGTGTTGTTGCTGCCCGCCTCAGCCGTTGCCACCAGGGTGGAATTGTATTCGTCCGTCTGCACACCGGCATCGCCGCCAAAGGTGTTGTAAGTGCTGTCTTCATCCCAACTGACCAGCGATTCATACACACTGGCGTCATCGCCATTCGAATTGGAATTGGTATAGGTGCGATACTGCAAGGTTGCGGCATAAATGGTCGATCCCAGGGGAACCTGACCGGCAGCACTACCAAAAATATTGCCAAATTGCAGCAAGCCAGTTTCGGGTGTGGTGCCGCTCGACTCTTGTTTATCCCATTCAAAATATACCTGGTTGCCATATGAACTGGTTGGTTCATCGAATTTAATAGTGGTATCAATCGTCCCGGCATAGCTGGAAACGCCCTCCTGATAAGTCACCGTGACCGGTGTGGGCGTCGCCGTGCCGCTAACCGCCACATCTTGCTGCGTCACCCCCGCCGTCGTATGCGTGATGTTCCCGCTGGAGTCGCCCAGCGTGGCGCGATTGAAGCGCACATAAATGGTCGAGGAAGCCAGCGTGCCGTTGGTGGGCGTGAAGGTCAGCGATGAAGCGAATCCGCTTCCTGTGGTCTTGGAAATCTGGAAGTCCGCCGGGGCGGTAACGGTCACATCACCCACCAGGTAACTGCCCGACAGGGTGTAGGACTGTTCCGCTGAATTGACACCAATGGGGCTGCTGAACGGCGTGAGTGCGCCGCTGATGATCAGTTCTCCTGCCGCCGCTGTGCCGCTGACCGCCTGGGTTTGCGCGGTGGCGCCGCTGCTGGTGTGGTTGATCACCCCGCTGCTGGAGCCGGCTGCGGCGCGGTTGAAGCGCACATAAATGGTTTGTTCCGCCACCGTGCCTCCGCTTTGCGGCAGTGTCAGCGATGGCCCAAACCCGCTGCTGCTGGAAGTGGACACCTGGAAATCGGTCGAGTCGGGGGTGATGACCAGGTCTTCCGTCAGGAGAGTTCCCGCCACCGTGTACGACTGCACCATGGAATCGACGCCCGGCTGGCTGTTGAAAGGCTGCAGCGCGCCGGTCAGGGTGATGGTGGGCCCGCTGATGGGCACGTAATAGGTGATGTTGAGTTTGGGGCGGTTGGCTTCGGTACCTTCGGATGAGGTGAATTTTAAGTAATTAGTTGTAGTTCCAGAAGTGTAATTCTGAATTGTTACACCATTATTAGTTAAATCCCCATCAATCCAATTCTGCACAACTGCTTCACCAGAAGAATTGAGGGCAACTGTCTTGCTCCCGTTGGAGTTGAAAGTTGATGATCCTGCACCCCATAAGTTTGCACTCCCACGATCGGAAGTACTCCCTGCACCTCCTGAAGTCCAAGTAGTGGTTCCATCATAAGTATTCCAATTGGCGCTGGTAGTGCTGGCTGCACCATCTGATGTTCCCTCTACCCAGTCACGAAGAACATCGTATAAACTAAATGTGGAACCCGCAGGATCTGAAACATAAAGTGTCAGACTTGCAGAATCAATTACTGCATTAACGGGGATGGCACTTACATCCCATTGAAACAAAGCGCCTTGTCGACTCGAACTACCACCACCTGATGATGGTCTCGCATTTACTGAGATAGTCGTGGCTCCACCATAGTTATAGGATGTATTGGCAGCATTCATCCATGTATCTTCGGCAGCCACCAGGTTGACCGTGACCAGCTCGGCAAAAATAGCGGTGACGGTCTTGTCGCTGTCCATGACAATGGTTTTGGGGTTGTCGCTGCCGCTCAGGTCGCCGTACCAACTGCTAAATTCATAGCCCGATTCCTCGTTGGCGGTCAACTGGACGGACGTGCCCGCCGTATAAACCCCGCCAGATGGGTTCAGCGTCACCGTGCCGTGTGAACTGTTGACCGTCAGGGTGTACATAGGCGCCACCTGACCGGTCACCGCCACATTTTTGGTGGCGGCGCCCGTGCTGGTGTGGGCAATGTCGCCGCTGAATGTGCCTTCGGCGGGGTTGTTCAGGCGCACGTAAATGGTGGTCAACGGCACCTCGCCGCTGGCCGGAACCAGTTCCAACCCGGAGAAATAGTCGCTGCCGTTCTGCGAAACCTCAAAACCGTCCGGCGGGTCGATCAGCAGGTTCGCGGTCAGGTTCACCGCTTCCACCGTGTAGGTTTGCGGGGTCGAAGGCACCCCCGGCTCGGTGAGGAACGCCGTCAGCGTGCCGGTGGTTTCAATGGTAGGCGTGCTGCCCACCTCTTCCGCCAGCATGAACACCGACATGGCATAAGCCCGATATTCAGAAGCGGTTGCCTCAGCGCGAATACTGATCGTACCATCCGAACCGGGATTAATGCCGGTCCAGCGCGCCACGTAACCATCATCGGTATTCTCGCCTGTTAAGAAAGAAACTGAGTTCTCAGTGATTTCTGTCACCCCCGCGGTGCTGGCATTGGTGGCGCCGTCATCCCCCGAAAGGGTGAATATGGTTATCCGTTCAGTGTAACCTCCATCCCGATTGGCAGAGGTGGCAAAGGTATAGGTTTTGGCAGGATCAAGATCTGTAAAAGTCAAGTCCACATACCAGCCGGAATTGCCGTATTGGATGACGCCCGGCATATCTGCGATGCCATGAAAAGTGGTATAAGCATCGGTGCCAGAGGTAGTTTCACTCCCGCCGTAGTTGCCAGTTACAACAGAAGGACTACCTGACGCGGTAAAAGTTGCCGTGACCGCGCTATTTGAGCCGGTGGCATAGTTCATCAACAATCCGCTTGCGGTACCGTCATCAGGGATTGTATATTTTGTAATATTTGTCTCAGTCTGCCCAGACACCCAGGCGCAGTCGTTATAAGCCACCCAGGCATAGTCAATCGCCAATGGGTCCACCGGCTCATCCGCCTGGATGGTCACCGGTTCATCTTCCTCTGCAGGGGCATCCGCCTCCATCTCCACCGGTGCGGGTTCTTCCACCACGGGTGGGGCTTCTTCCGTCTCCACCACGGGGGCGGCCTGCTCTTCCTCCGGCAGCGCGGCGGTTTCAGCCGGCGCCGGTTCTTCGCCCGGGTCATCCTGGGCCAGGGCTGCCGCCGGCAGGCTCATCAAGTTGCCAAACGCCAGCATAAAAATCACGAATAATCGAAAACACTTCCAGAAAGATGATTTTGTTCTCACAGCTTCCCTCCATGTTAAAAATGGTTAGATAACGAAACCGCTCAACCCATAAAGTAACCGTAAGGGATTAAATAATGTCAACGAAAAGCCGTAATGCAATCATGTTCTCTGAACCCCCTTAGACGTCCCATGTACGACCGTTCGTCCAAATGATGGCTGTTCCGGGGGCAGGGGAACATCCTCCTGCCCCCGGGTTTTTGAACATGTCTTTCCGTAAACCAGTTAATGAACCAGTATTGCCTGCAAACTGCTCACGAAATCATTCCATCCATCTCGCCTAAGGCGTGACAAAGCTCTCCACCGCCGACCAGGCGCTGGGGCCGTTGGGCCCTTTCGCCTGCACCCGCCAGTACAGGGTTTGCCCCGCCGGCAGGTTGCTGGTGGGCGTGTAGGTCGATGCCGCGGCCGTCTTGCTCAATACCCTGCTCTTGAAAGTGTTCACCTTCGACACCTGAATGGTGTAACTGGTCGCACCGGCTGCGTCTTCCCAGTCAAAAGCCGGTTTAAGGCTGCCCGCTGCCGCTCCACCCACCGGGCTGGTTAGCGTCGGCGGCGCGATGGCCGTGCGCAGCGTGCGCACCGCGCTCCATCCCGAAACCTCGCCGTCGGTGTTGTAAGCCCGCACCCGCCAGTAGAAGGTGGTGTTTGGATCCAGTACCAATATCGGCGTGAATTCTGAGATGTCCGCTGTGTCGTTGATCACTGTTGTCCCAAAGACCGGGTCTGTCGATACCTGGATCTGGTAGTATGAAAAGGTCGTTCCAGTCGGCGCGCTGCTGTTGTTCCAGTCCAGCTTCGGTAGATAGTTCGTCGTCAGCGCCTTGTTGGCCGGGCTGCGCAGCGTGGGCACGCCGGGCGGGTTGCCCGTCGTGAAGCTCCACACCTCCGACCACAGGCTCGGCCCGTTGGCTCCCTTCGCCTGCACCCGCCAGTACAACACCGTGTCCGCCGGCAGGTCGCTGGTCGGCACATAACTCGAGCTCGTCACCGACTTGCTCACCAGCAAGCTTTTGAACGTGTTCACCTTCGACACCTGGATCACATATCCTGTGGCTCCATCCCGGTCTTCCCAGTCAAACTCCGGCCGATCCGTCAGCAGCGCCGCTCCCCCGTTGGCCGGCGCGCTCAACACCGGCGCCAGCATGGCCGCTCGCAGCGTCCACACCGCGCTCCAGCCCGAATACTGCCCGGTCTCATTGAACGACCGCACCCGCCAGTAATACACCGTGTTGGGCGTCATCTCGTCTTCCAGCGTGTATTCCGAATTCGCCACCCCCACTTCGGTCTCCTCATTCACCAGCAGCACCGAGAAGTCTGCCAGCGCCGAAACCTGCACCTGGTAGTGGTCGAACACCGTCCCTTTCGGCACGCTGCTGTTCTTCCAGTCCAGCCGCGGCAGATAGTTCGTCGTCAAAGCCTTGTTCTTAGGACTGTACAGGCTCGGCACACTGGGCGGGTTGCCCGTGGTGAAGTCTCTCACCTCCGACCACGGCCCGGTCACAT
>CAZOKH010000083.1:0-15577 GCA_964580315.1 uncultured Anaerolineaceae bacterium
TCGCTGCGCCGGTACCAGTCGATCACTTCGGGCGGGGTGAGCCAGCCCGGCAGGTGAAAGCGCTCTTGCAGGTTGTGGCGGGCAATTTCCTGCTCCACTTCGGCGCGCAGCGGGCCGTCGCCGATCATGGCGCAAGTCCACGGCAGGTCTTGCAGGGCTGCCAGGGTGCGCACAATTTGAACGGGGTTTTTTTGCGGCATGAACCGCCCGGCAAACACAATTTGCGGCGGGCGGTTGGGTTTGATTTCGCCGGGGTCGAGCAGTTGCAAATCAACGCCGTTGGGAATCACCTGCACATTCACCGGGTAGCTGCGCACCGCCAGGCTGCGGGTGAATTCACTGACGGCAGCCACGCCTGAGGCGCGCTTCCAGATGGGTGGGGTGAAGGGAAAAATCCAGCGGAACCATTTGCCGGTTTTTTCCGGCACGCCGCCGGGCACATCTCCCAGGTGGGCGGTGAGCACGTAGGGCACGCCGCTGAACAGCGAGAGCAGCCAGGCAGCCGCCCCGGCCGGCACGGCAAAGTGAACATGGATGATATCCGGTTTCCAACTGCGGATCAGCGGCAGCCCCCTGGCGAATGCAGCCAGCACATAGCCCGCCATGGCGCGCAAATCAGCACGAAAAGGTTCGCGACGCCACGAGTTGAGGCGTATGATCTGGATGCCGTCCTGATTTTCCTGCGTGGGCAGGCTGCCGCACTGCGCGGTGAGCACACGCACGTCGTGCCCGTGCTGCAAAAATCCCTGGCACAGGTCCTGGGCAACGCGGCCGCCGCCGCCGCCCACCGGCGGATATTCGTGGATCAGCACCAGGATGCGCATTTAGTCTTCCTCAACGGATTTGGGGAGAGTGTTGATGGTTTTGCGCACCGTGTAGGTGGGTTTGCCCTGCGACTCGTGATAGGTGCGCGCCAGCAGTTCGGCGATCAGGCCCATCAGGATGGACTGGAAACCCAGGATGGCAATCATGGTGGCCATCTGAAAGATGGGCGAACCCAGCACAGAGATATTGGCGGTAAAGCGACGAATTACCAGATAGAGGAAAGCAACCAGGCTGAGGGCGATCAACCCGGCGCCGGCGCCGCCAAACAAGTAGATGGGCTTGCTGGCATACTGGCTGAGGAAAATCACAGTAAATAAATCGAGCACAACTTTAAAGGTGCGTTCCAGGCCGTATTTGGCCTTGCCGTACTTGCGCGCGTGGTGATGCACCGGCACTTCGACGATGCGCGCACCCACCGAACTGGCATACACCGGGATGAAACGGTGCATCTCGCCGTACAGGCGAAAGCCGGTGATTACCTCACGGCGGTAGGCTTTGAGCGTGCAGCCGTAATCGTGCAAATTGACTTTGGTCGCCCACGAGATCAACCCGTTGGCAATTTGCGAAGGCAGGGTGCGGGTCAGGTTGTCCTGGCGGTTGATGCGCCAGCCGCTGACCACGTCGTAGCCTTCGTTGATTTTCTCCAGCATCATGGGAATGTCGGCCGGGTCGTTTTGCAAATCGGCATCCATCAGCACCACGATTTCTCCAACCGAATGATCGATGCCGGCGGCCAGGGCGGCGGTTTGGCCAAAATTGCGGCGCAGCAGCACCACGCGCACATGCTCGGGGTCTTGTTTCGCCAGCTCTTCCAGCACTTCGCGGCTGTTGTCGCGGCTGCCGTCATCCACCAGCACCAACTCCCAGGGTTGATCGACCTGTTTGACCGATTCGATCACCGCTTTGTATAACAGCGGCAGGTTTTCCTGTTCGTTATAAATCGGCACGATCACCGAGAGATAGGGAAGTGTGGTTGTTGATAAATCCATGTTTGTTTCCGTCCTGTCCAACGCGGTTTATTCTTTGCGCTGGAAAATGTGTATGATCGAACGCCCCTGGCAGGGCATGGCGGCTGGCGAGGGCGCCAGTTCGTCAAATTGCTGCACAAATTCTTCACTCTGGTAAGCCTTGCCGATATATTTATCGGCAACCAGCAAATAATCTGCTTCGGTTTTCCACTGCGCAGCCAGTTCAGCGTTCCAGTATCCGTTCCGGTAAACTTTTTGTGTGTCGCCGCCTTCCAGGTAGGTGTACCAGTGGTTCAACTGCGGCGGGAAAACGCGCACACTGGGGATGTAGAGCAGCGGCAAGGGGGAAATATCATTTTGCCAGTACACCAGCGAGCCGGGTTGAATATGGCTGGCCAGGTGCTCGCCGGCGGCCTCATGTGAGGCGATCACATCCCAACCGCAAATGATAGCATATTTTCCGCCGCCGAAGACCTTGATGGGGGTCAGCAATGTGCCCAATCCAATCAGGATCATCAGCGCGGTCAGGGCGGGCTGCATGCTGATTTTTCTGCGCCTGAGCAGGAAAAACACCGCCGTGCAACCGGCCAACAGTGCAGCGCCAAAAGCCAGCCCGGCTGCTGTGGGCAGAACCTGCTGCAGGAATTCAGCCGTCCAGCCGAATTTGTTGGAAAGCAACTGCCACAATTGCGTGGTACCGGGCAGAATGCGCATGTTGCGCATGCGCGGGACGGGCAGGTTCATCACGAAGGGCGCCAGCTCGTGGTAGGCTGCATAACCGATGCCGGTTGAAGCGATCAGCACCCAGGCGCCGGCCAGCAACTGCCGCCAAAACCCGGCTTTGCGCCGCCAGTAGCGGAAGGTGAGCGCGGTTAAGACCATGCCGATGATGCTGAAAAACGCCAGGTAACCGCTGTAACAGTACAGGCAGTAATCTTTGAACAGGGCAGCCCATGTATGCGCCGCCCACAGGATGATGATGGTCACTGACAGGAACACCGCGGCGCGAAAATCAGCCGGCGAGTCCCAGTCGCGTTTGCGCGGCCAGCAAATCCAGGCGCAAACCGAGCCCATGAGCGCCAGGAAATTAAAGCGGAAGCCTTCAAAAAAGACATAAATGCGCGGCAGCCAGTCGTAACCAATCTGGCTGGTAGATTTTCCGCCGCCCATTGAAGTATCCACCAGCGAGCGAATGATTGCTTTGATGAATCCGGGCACCCAGGGCGACCAGATTTCGAGGATGTTCGGCCAAAAAATGGCGTGCACCAGCAGCAAGGCTGCCGCCGAAGTGAGCAGGGCATACAGCCCGGCTTTGCGCCCGTGCTGCCAGAAGATGAACAGCACCACCAGCGGCACCAGCGGCGCCATGTTCTGGCGTGTCAGCACCGCCAGGGCGGCCAGCAGGGCGGCCAGCGAGGTTTCCCACAGGCGGCGCTGCTCGCCCAGGCTGAGCGTGAACATCCACACCATCAGGCAGATGATGATGACCTGTGAAGTCGCCAGGCTGTAATAGGTGAGGTTGGCGGCGTTGGCGGCCACTGCCCACACCACACCGGCTGCCCACCAGCGCCCGCTCAGCCGCCGGGTGACCATCCACAACCCCAGCAGCATCAGCAGCATCAAGGCTATGGAAAAATAGCGCCCGGTGCGCAAGCCCGGCCCAAACCAGGCCTGCGCCAGGCCGGGAATATAGAATGCCAGCGGCATTTTGTTGGTGAGGGGGCCAAAATCCTGGAAAGGTCGATACACTCCCTCAACAAAGAGCAGTCCCTTCATCAAGTAGGTGCCTTCATCCATGGTCACATTTTGCGTGTGGGCAAAGATGAATCCCTGGTAGGCGGCCAGCAAGCCCGCCAGCACAGCCAGAATTTCGGCTGCCAGGGGCAGACTTTCCATTTTGCGCATGAGGGATTGGAGGGACTGGACAAATTTCATTTTGTTTTTTGTGTATGCCAATTTGTATCGTCAGGTTCTCTTGAAGGATTGCAGATGTTTTTTGTCATTTCTAGCCCCGTTTCAGGTAAAGAGGTGGTTGGTGTGCAATGAAAAGGGGTGAGAAATCCTGGTGATACTCCCTTAGGGTTGGCGCAGCTTGCGTCGATTGCGCAGCCATTGATAAATGTCCCACAACCAGCCGCTGCCCAGCACCAGCGCGCTCAGGCTGACGATCCACACCACGTTCTGCCAGAAGGGCAGCCGATTCCACAGTTGGTAGTAACGGCTGAGGTACCAGTTGGTGAAGAAACCCAGGAAGATCACCTCCACCGCCAGCCAGCGCGCCAACCAGAAGTCGCGTTTCTCAATGGCCCAGGTGATGCACCAGGCGACCAGGACAGACATGAAAGGCAGGAAGATCGAGCGGTAGCGCGGGTTGTCCCACTGGTCGCCGCCGGCGCGCGCCGATGAGACCAAAATCCACAGCAGCGACATCACCGCCAGCCAGATGAGCAGCGGGCGGTCTTTGGCTGGTTGGGCTTTCCACACCGTGAAGAATGCATACAGGATGAACGGCGCCAGGGCATACCAGCCCAACCCGCGCAGAATGCCAATGGTGCGCCACACCGCCAGGGTGGGGTCGGCAATGGAAGCGGGCAGCACCGGCTGCGCCAGGCCGTAGGCAACAATGAACGGCACGCGGTATTGCTGCCCGACTTCTTCGACCACTTTCTGAATCCAGCCCGAGTTAATTTCAGTGATGCGGATGTCGTGCTTGGCTGAGGTGCGCAGCCAGCCCCAGCTCATGAAAGCCAGCGCCAGCGCGGCCGCAATCAGCACCACAGCGCCCAGGCGTTTGGTGCGCTCACTGCGCGGCAGGATGTGTTCCATGAAGAAAATCACGGCCAGCATGGCCAGCACCACCACCGCCACGCGCGACGAGATCACCAGCATGCCCAGCGCGCTGACCACCAGGGTTGTGACTGCCGTGCGGCGCGAACGGTTCCAGGCGTACACCGCCCACAGCGCCATGCAGGCGAAGCCAATCACAAATGGCTCGCGCATGTGCGAGCTGCCGAACAGGATGGCGTCGGGGTACAGCACCAGGATCCAGGTTGCCAGGTTTGCCAGGCGGAGACTCCAGCGCTTTTGCACCGCCTGGTGAAAAAACGCGGCGCCCAGGGTGGCTACAAATGCCGCCAGGATGAGGATAAGCACCGAGCGGTGTGCATCGGGGCTGAGCACGCGGTAGATGGCGACGCTGGTTGTCAGCAGGCCGCCGTACTGGTCGGAGGCCATCTCCTGGCTGAAAGAGGTCCACAGGGGTTCACTGGTTTGTGACACTTCCCAGGCGCGCATATCGCGCTGGAAGGCGTCGCGGAAGACGTAGCCGGCGTTCTGCTGCTCGGTGTCAAAGCCGTAGGCGGGCAGAATGTGTATCAATGCCACGCCCAGCGTCACGCGCAGGAAGAAGGTCAATACCATCATCCAGGCCAGCGTGCGGCCGGCGCCTGCCCAACTAAAAGCGAGCAGCAGGCAGAAGAATACCACTGCCAGCAGGGCGGAAATGCCCAGCCAACCGGGCAGGAAAGCCCCGGGGCTGAACGCGGCAGCCGCTGCGCCGAAGATCAGCGCAGCGAGAACGGACAACACAATACGATTGCGGGAAAAGATGGGCGTAGGTTCCATAAGCATATTGTTCAACTCGCCCAATTGTACCAGCAAACCGGCGCAGGCTTCAGGCTTCGACGGCTTGCGGGGCGCTCTGTTCAGCGCGGCGCAGCTCCTGCAATCCGCGCCGCACGATCAGCCCCACCGACAGGATGAAAAAGCCTGACAGCAGCGCTGCCTCGCCGATGTAGCCCAGGCGCGGCACCAGCGGGAAAGCCAGCAGCACCTTGGTAATGCCGCTCCACAGCATGATCCAGAAGGGATAACTGGCCATGCCGAATGCCAGCAGCAGTGGGCGGTTCCAGAACAGGGTGTTGGCCACGCCGTATCCTACCAGCAGCAGCATCAGCGCCGGGTAGGCGGGCAGGTATTCGGCGCCGTAGATCAGGATGACCCAGTGACCGAAAATGGCCAGCCCAAGCGTGGTGGCGATTGTCCATCCGCCCGAGATCATGGTCACGCGGCGCAGCACACGGCGCAGCGCTGACCAGTCTTTTTCAGCCACGCTGCGGCTGATTTGCGGGTAGGTGGTGCTGATGAAGGGTGTGATGGGCATGATGACAAAATTGACAATGGCGAGTGCAATCTTGTAATAGCCGGCTTCCAGCGGGGAAAGGAAGTAAGCCACCCACAGCACTTCACTGTCGCGCACCACCAGGTTGACCGTGGCGCTCAGGTTGGTGCTTAGGGCAAAACGCCCCAGTTCTTTCCAGTCGGGCAGCACGTTCAGCGGGGCTTTCCACCAGCCTTTGCCCACCAGGCGGTTGACGCTTTGCAGCGCCAGCACGGCCGGCCCAATGCCCAGCAGAATTTTGCCCAACAGGTAAGCCATCATCACTATCATCAGGCTGCCCTGCGTGAAGAAAGCCATTCCAATAATGGCAGCGGTGAGGATGCTTTGCGCCACGTTGATGACCGCCTGCCCGCGGAAGCGGTTATCGACCTGCAGGATACCCACCGAGGTTTCAGCCACCAGGCTGCCCAGCACAGAAATGCCGTAAATGCGGAAATAAATGGTCGTGTTGATGTCTTTGGCCAGGTGCACGGCTGCCAGCGGCGCCAGCAGGTAAACCAGCGCAAATGCCAGCACGGATGCGGCGGCTTCGGCCAGGAAGGCGGCTTTGGTCAGGGCGCGGGCTTTGTCCATCTCCTGCTTGCCTAGGTATTCGTGCAGGTGCTTGACCACCAGTTCGCCCATGCGAAAGGAGAACAGGCGGTTGACCGTGGCAGCAAAACCGGTGACCGTGCCCAGCACGCCCAGGTCGCTGACGCCCAGCAGGCGCGCCGACAGGATGCTTTGCAGCATGGCCAGACCCATGCTGATGGTGTTGCTGCTGAACAGATAACCGGTGTTGCGCAGGATCTCCTGCATCAACCGGTCTTCTTTCCACAGGCTGGCCACCTTTTCGCGCAGATTCATAAAGTGTGTACCTGGCTGCACCAGGCGCGCTCGGCGCGGTACCAGTCCGCCAGGTTGGTCAGTCCCTCTTCCAGGCCCACCCGGGGCTGCCAGCCCAGCAGATCGCGAGCTTTGTCGATGCTGGCGCGCGTGGCGGGCACATCGGCGGGGTGCATGGGCTGGTAATCGATGAGGGCTTGCTTGCCAATCAGCCGTTCGAGGATGTGCAGCGCCTCGATGAGCTGGTGGGGGTGGTCGTTGCCCAGGTTGATGATCTCGTAGCCCAGCGGCTTGAGCCCCTTGATGGTGCCGCGGGCGATATCGTCCACGTAGGTGAAGTCGCGGGTTTGCGTGCCGTCGCCGTAGATCAGCACCCTGCGCCCTTCGTTGATCCACTGGGTGAAGCGGAACAGGCTCATGTCGGGGCGGCCGGCGGGGCCAAACACGGTGAAGTAGCGGAAGACGGTCACGTCCAGCCCGTAGAGGTGGTGGTAGGTGTGACACAGCGCCTCGGCGGCCTTTTTGCTGGCGGCGTAGGGCGACAGGGGATGGTCGGTGTCGGTATCCTCACGGTAGGGCTGCGGGTTGTGACTGCCGTACAGGCTGGAAGTGGACGCCAGCACGAACTTTTTTGTATCGTAACGGCGGCACATTTCCAGCAGGTTGAGCGTGCCGGTGACGTTGGTGTTGATGAACACCCACGGGTCATCAACTGACTGGCGCACACCGGCGCGCGCCGCCAGGTTGATCACGCCGTCGAAGGGAGCGTGCTGTTGAAAAAGCTGCTCCATCGCCTGCAAGTCGGTGATGTCGCCCGGCACGAAGGTGAAGCCGGGCAGCTTTTGCAAAATGTTCTGCATGCGCCAGTCTTTCAGGCGCACGTCGTAGGCGTCATTCAGGTTGTCGACGCCCACCACGCTGTTTCCCTCTGCGGTGAGCAGTTCGCTCACTTTGGAGGCAATAAAACCGGCGCAGCCGGTAACCAGGATTTTTTTCATTATAGTCTTACCACCTTGGGGTTCCCGCGTCCCGACTCGCCCAGGGCATTGCGCGTGTCGATGATCAGGCGGCTGGCCTGTAAAATGGCGGGGTAGTCGAAGCAGGCGTGGTTGGTGATGATTACCACGCAGTCCATTGCGGGCAGGATGCCCATCAGGTTGGGCACTGACTCCATGGAACCCCACTCATCGTGGTCGATGTGCGCGATGTAGGGGTCGTGATAACACACCTCAGCGCCCTTTTGCTTGAGCAGGCCGATCACATCCAGAGCCGGTGATTCGCGCAGGTCATCGATGTTGGCTTTGTAAGCAGCGCCCAGCACCAAAATCTTGCTGCCGTTGACAGGTTTATGTTGGTTGTTGAGTGCGTCTTGCACTTTGGTGACCACGAAACGCGGCATGGAGGTGTTGATGTCTGAGGCCAGTTCAATGAAGCGCGCCGTGTAGTTCAGGCTGCGCAGCTTCCACGACAGGTAGAGCGGGTCGATGGGGATGCAGTGCCCGCCCAGGCCGGGTCCCGGCACGAATTTCATAAAACCAAAGGGCTTGGTGGCGGCGGCGTCAATCACTTCCCACACGTCCACGCCCAGCCGGTCGCACATCAGCGCCAGCTCGTTCACCAGCCCCACGTTGATCATGCGGAAGGTGTTCTCCAACAGCTTGGCCATCTCGGCCACTTCCACGCTGCTCACCGGCACCACCTTCTCCAACGCCTGGCAATACCAGGTCACGGCGGCATCCAGGCAGGCGGGGGTCATGCCGCCCAGCACCTTGGGGGTATTGATGGTGGTCCAGTCGCTGCGCCCGGGGTCCACCCGTTCGGGCGAGAAAGCCACAAAAAAGTCTTTACCCACTTCCAGGCCGCTTTCGGCGCTCAGTTTGGGCAAAACCACCTCGCGCGTGGTGCCGGGGTAGGTGGTCGATTCGAGCACCACCACCATGCCGGGATGCACGTATTGGGCGAGCTGCTCGGCGGCCGACATGATGAACGACAGATCGGGGTCGCCGGTTTTGCGCAGCGGGGTGGGCACGCAAATGCTGACTGCATCAATCTCGCGCAGCCGCGAGAAGTCGCTGCTGGCTTTGAGTTTGCCGGCCTGCACCAGGCGCTGCACCTGTTCGGTGGGCACGTCTTGAATGTAGCTTTCGCCGTGGTTGATGGCCTGCACCTTGCCCTCGGCGGGGTCAATGCCCAGCACCTCGAAACCGGCTTCGGCGAACACCACTGCCAGCGGAAGTCCCACATAGCCCAGGCCCAGCACGGCCACGCGCGCGCTGCGTTCTTTTAACTTTTTGACCAACGCCGCATGAGCATTGGAGGTTTCCATAATCAAAGATATTCCTTTCAGGTTTCTGGCGGGGCGGGTGAATGGGAAAGACCGCTGGCCAGAAAAGATGCCTAAAACAGGCTCAACTGGGTGGCCGCCTCGCCGCCGTGTGATTCTTCGTCGGCGGGGGCGGCAGCCGCGGCTGTGTGGCTTTTGGCCGCGCCGGCCTGCTTGGCTTGCTGCACCCATTCCATCAGGTGCGAAAAATCGTTTTCAACATCCTTCATCAGCGACATTTGATGCAGCGCCGCCGCCGGGTGATACATGGGAACGATCAGGCGGCCGTCCACCCAGCGTGGCTTGCCGTGCGCGGTGCTGATCTTGGCGTCGGGGATAAAGCGCGCCATCGAAAAGCGCCCCAGGGTGACAATGACCCGCGGGTTAATGGCTTCGATCTGCCGCTCGAGATAGACGCTGCAGGCAGCCAGCTCGTCGGGTAGGGGGTCGCGGTTGCCCGGCGGACGGCATTTTACCACATTGGTGATAAACACGTCGCTGCGCTTCAACCCGGCATGACCCAGCAAATCGTCCAGCAGCTTGCCGGCTGCGCCCACAAAGGGGAGTCCCTGCTCGTTTTCATGGAACCCGGGACCCTCGCCGATGAACATGATTTCGGCATTGGCGGGGCCTTCGCCCGGCACGGCATGTTTGCGCGAATGGTAAAGCTGGCAGCAAGTGCAGTTGTTCACTTCGCGGGCCACGGCTTGCAACACTTCGGCTGATCCCATGAGGTTCCTCCATATTAAAGGATAGAAGGTATTTTAAGTCATTTTGGGCGGTTGTGGGTAATAGATTCTCCCCCATTTTGTTTTGAAAATGGGGGAGATGCAAGCGGGGGTGTTGGTGGTGGCAAGGCATGCCGTGCCCGGCCACCGCATGCGTCGCCCCTACTACCGATGATATAATTTTTTCAATCGGGGAAAAATAACACATGAAACAACCATCCAATCACCACCGCCGATCCATCCGTTTGCCGGAATATGATTATGCCCAACCGGGAGCGTATTTCATCACGATTTGCACGCATCAACGCGCGTGTTTGTTCGGCAAAATTGTGGACGGTGAAATGCTGTTGAATGAGATGGGACGCTTGGTGCAGTATGAATGGAACAAAACACAACAAATCCGCCCGGAAATTGAATTAGATCAATTTGTCATTATGCCCAATCATTTTCACGCCATCATCTGGGTTCACGATGGTAGGGGCACGGCGCGCCGTGCCCCTACAGGCGAATCAACGCCCGAACAATTCGGCAAACCGGTTGTCGGATCTATTCCAACTATTGTGCGCGCCTTCAAATCTGCCGTCACCCGGCAAATCAATTTCTACCGCAACACCCCCGGTATGCCGGTGTGGCAGCGTAATTATTACGAACGCGTCATCCGCAACGAGGTGGAAATGAACGCCGTGCGCGAATATATTGTCAACAATCCGCAGCAATGGGCGCTTGATGCGGAATATAGGCGGGGGTAATTATTGTCGGTTCGAATCGTCCTGACGGCAACGGCATGTGGAACGGATGATAATCTCGCTTTAAAATTCGAACAGAAATTTTGAGCAACCGTTAACCGGGGCATGTTGATAGACTCCAGCACCGTGCATAACTGCATCTTCACCACGGAGGAGATTTTAAGAGCGGTAGGGAAATGAATTTTGGTTTTTTTTTAAAGATTATTCACCTTATCGTTGATGCTATAATATTTTCACATATAGCTTTTTATTGTGATTATTAATTTAAATTCTAGTTTTAAGGGTGGAAAATTATTAAAACACGGATGATTTTTCCAATGATCTAAAAAATGGAGGAAAACATGTCCAAAAAAATAGTTTTAGTTTCCTGTGTTGCAAAAAAGCGTAGTGAACCAAGTCCCGCCAGGTCATTATATATATCAGATTTATTTGAGAAGGCATCTTCCTATGCGGAAAAAATCGGTGACGAGTGGTTTATTCTTTCCGCGCTTTATGGATTAGTACCTCCTGAAAAAATCATAGCCCCGTATGATAAAACATTGTTGAAAATGCCAAATAATGAACGCCAGAAATGGGCTTCTCAAGTTTTTGGTGATTTAAAAAATAAAATCTCTGCCGGCGATACAGTTATTTTTCTGGCGGGTGAAAGATATCGTGAAAATTTGATTGATCCGGTTACTAGACTGGGTTGTAAAATTGAAATTCCGATGGAGGGGATGCGAATTGGAGAACAGATGCAGTGGTTGAATCGACAGAACCGGGGAAACTAAAATGGATCGCTTAAATGATTTACGCTGCTTCTATGAAATTTTGGATAGTTTAGAAAAAAAACTGGGCGGAAAACGCAAATTAGAAACCTGCAATGGAAGAATGGATTGGCCTGTTCGAGGTGTTTATTTCTTTTTTGAGAACGGCGAAAACCGAACCGATTCAGGTACAGGTCTGCGTGTGGTCAGGGTGGGGACACACGCGCTTAAATATGGCAGCAAGACCACTCTCTGGGATCGCTTAAGCCAACATCAAGGAAATCTAAATAATGGTGGGGGGAATCATCGGGGATCAATTTTTCGATTGCATGTGGGTACAGCGCTAGTAAAAAAGGAGGTTTATTCAGAATCAATTTATAAAACCTGGGGGGTAGGTTCAAATGCCAGCCGTGAAGTGCGGCAGACTGAAATTCCATTAGAAAAGGCGGTCAGCCAGCATATCCGTCAAATGCCGTTTCTGTGGCTGGCTGTGGAAGACGAAACTGGCCCTGATAGTCTGCGTGGTGTAATCGAGCGTAATTCTATTGCCTTGTTGAGCAACTATAATTATCCCAACCAGCCTCTTGATTCACCAAGTGATAGTTGGCTGGGTAATTTCGCGAAGAAAAATGAAATATCAAGATCAGGTTTGTGGAATGTGAATCATGTTGTGGAAAAATATGATCCTACATTCCTATTTAAGATGGCTGATGTTGGAAAATAATAAAACGCAATTTCAATTCTAACTTCAATCAGTTACAATCTACTTAAATCAACACACCCCCAGGGGGGCAAGCATCGCGGCCACCGCCACCAGCTTTCAACCAGGAGGTAGCCCATGAAACGTCCCCTGATTTTGCTCGCCTTGCTGGCGCTGCTCACCAGCGGCATGCGTCCCCTGTCCATCTTGCCTCAACCGCCCAACACCAACCCGCCCGATCAGCCCGTGCGCCTGGTGTTCATTCACCATTCCACCGGCGGCAACTGGCTGGCCGACCCGGCGGAGAACGAGCTGGGCGGCGACCTGGGGCGCGCGCTGATGGACAACAATTACTACGTCAGCGCCACCAATTACGGCTGGGGTCCCGATTCGATCGGCGACGCCACCGACATTCCCAACTGGCTCGACTGGTTCCGCGGCGAGCGCAGCGCGGTTTATCTGGAGGCGCTCTACAACGAGGACGGGCAGAACTCCGGCGATTTTGGCGTGTGGCCGCGCCTGAACGACGACCCCGGCGGCGAGAACCGCATCATCCTGTTCAAATCGTGCTTCCCCAACTCCGAGCTGGAGGGCAGCCCCACTGACCCGCCCGCGCCGGAGGGCTGGCTGTCGGTGAGCAACGCCAAATATGTGTATAACGAGATTTTGAATTATTTTGCCACCCGCCCCGACAAGCTGTTTGTGGTGATCACCGCGCCGCCGTTGAGCAGCAGCGCCAACGCCGCCAACGCACGCGCTTTCAACGATTGGCTGGTGAATGACTGGCTGCGCGAGAATGATTACGCGCTCAACAACGTGGCGGTGTTCGATTTTTACAATGTGCTGACCGGCGCCGATCACCACCACCGCGTGGTCAACGGGCAAATTGAGCACACCTACGTGGGCGGGCAAAACCTGCTGCGCTATCCCTCGGGCGACGATCATCCCTCGCAGGCGGGCAACAGCAAAGCCACCGCCGAGTTTGTGCCCATGCTGAATGCCTTCTACAATCGCTGGGCTGCCACCGCTCCCGATCAGCCGCCCGCCGGTCAACCGGCCGAACCGCCCGCGGCAGAAGCAGAGCCGCAGGACGAGCCGGAGCAGGAAGCCATGCCGCCGACGGCGCCCATGGGCGGCATGTTCAGCGAGGGTTTTGAAAGCGGCGCTGAAGGCTGGGAATCGTTCCACGACGAGGGCGTCGCCACAATGTTGACCTGCGCGCCGACCAGCGAACGCGCGAGCGAGGGCATGCAGTCGCTGCAATTGGCATTCGACGTGGCGCAGGACGGCTGGGCTACCTGCGCGCGCATGTTCGACAGCCCGCAGGATTGGAGCGCCGGCCAGGGGTTGAGCTTCGCCCTGCAGGCGGCTGCGCCCGGCGCGGCTGTCCATGTGGATATTTACAGCGGTACGGGCAACCAGCGCGAATCGTA
Organism: uncultured Anaerolineaceae bacterium; assembly: GCA_964580315.1. GTDB lineage: Bacteria > Chloroflexota > Anaerolineae > Anaerolineales > Anaerolineaceae > CAZOKH01. The sequence goes on from CAZOKH010000083.1 coordinate 13,475, forward strand.
TTATTACCTGTTGGAAGCGCCCGCGGACGCGGATGCGTGGAGCACGATAGTGATTCCCTGGTCGGGCTTTCACCGCGTGGACTGGGAGGAGAACGCCGGGGCTGTTTTTGACAAACCCGGTCAGGTGAGCGGCATTGCCTTTGGTTTTCCTTCACAGGGCAGCGGCACACTGTGGGTTGACGACCTGAAGCTGCTGGGAGGCGCCCCCGATGCTGATGCCGAAATGCCGCTCATGCCCGGCGAAGCGGTGGAATTGGGAGAAGCTCAATCAGAAGAGGCGGGCGAAGAAGCCATGGAAGGAGAGGTTTCATCGGAGAATCGGGGTGTCAACCCGGTTTGCCGCGGTCCGTTTGCGCTGCCGCTGGCGCTGGCTGCCTGGGGGTTGTGGCTTCGGCGCCGACCGCGCGAGGTGTGAAATGAACAATAAACAGATTTGGCTGGGAATTTTGAGCGGGCTGTTGCTGCTGGGCTGCAACCTGACCGGTTTGCTGCCTGGCGAGGAGGCGCCCGCTGTTGAACCGGAGGAGCCGCCGATTGAGGAGAACAGTGCGGCGCAAGAGGCGGATGGGCCCGCCCCTGCGCCGACCAGGGCGGCGGCTGCCCCGGTCAATGCAGCAGCGTTAATCCAGCCGGGCGATTTTGAATACCTGGGCCTTTTCCGGCTGCCCGGTGGCGAAGACCGCCCGCAATCCTTTGCTTACGGCGGCAACGCCATGACCTTCAATCCCGACGGCGACCCCGGCGGCGCCGCAGATGGTTTTCCCGGCTCACTGTTTGTGATGGGGCACAACCGCATTCCCTACGGTGAGCTGCCCGACGGCAACCAGGTGGCCGAGGTCAGCATTCCCGCCCCGCTGAAGCAGAAGAACCTGGAGGCGCTCAACAGCGCCGAATTTTTGCAAAATTTTGCCAACGTGGCTGAGGGGACATTCACCGCGCTGGATGAAATTCCCAAGACGGGCATGGCCTATCTCAACCGCCCCGAAACCGGCGCATTGATCCACCTGGCGTGGGGGTCGCATTTGCAGCCGCAAGACGTTCCCTCGCATGCCTGGTTCAGTGCCAACCTGTCGCAGCCTGCCATGCAGGGTTTTTGGTTCATCGGTAACCAGGACCTGTACAGCGTCAACGGCTATCTGTTTGAGATTCCGCAGGACTGGGCTGATGCCCACACCGGCGGGCGGGTGCTGGCCACCGGGCGCATGCGCGACGGCGGGCAGGGCGGCATGGGGCCGGCGCTGTTTGCCTACCGCCCGTGGCTGGAGGATGGCTCGCCCGCGCCGAACGGGACGCGCTTGCAAGAGACGCCCCTGCTGCTGTATGAGACCGCCTATAACACCGAGGAGTATGTGCGCTGCTTGGACGGTTATCAACACGCCGACGAGTGGGAGGGCGGCGCCTGGCTGACCACCCCCACGGGCAAGAGCGCGGTGCTGTTTGCCGGCACCAAGACCACCGGTGAAAAGACCTGGTACGGTTATGTGCACCCCGAGGGTGCAGACAAAGTGTGCGTGGACACACACGTCAGCGACTTCCCCACCTGCCGCATGGCAGACGGCGGCGTTTGCCCGCAAGAAGATTTTGCGGGCTGCTGCGACGAGGAGAGCGGCGGGTGCATCTCGCTGCGCGGCTGGTGGTCGAACCGCTTCGATGCTCAGTTGCTGTTGTTCAACCCCGATGACCTGGCGCAGGTGGCGGCGGGCGCGCTGGAGCCCTGGCAGCCCCAGCCCTACACTGTGATCGACATCGACGAGCATTTGCTGCTCTCACCGCCTGAATGGGAGGTGATTATGGTGGGTAGCGGTGATCAGCGCCGCTACCGCATCGGCGATGCTGCCTTCGACCGCACCAGCGGATTGCTCTACGTGCTGGAGCAGTATGCCGATGGCGCCAAGCCGGTGGTGCATGTGTGGAAGATTAAATAAAATGCTGGAGATGCTATACTAATACTATAGCTCAGATAATCCCTATTTAGTTTTTCAGTCGATGACCGCAAATGAAAAAAAGTAAACGGGGTAATATATTTTTCTTTGTAGATGAATCTGGCGAGATTACGCAACCTTTTTTCTGTAAATTCGAGTCAGAAATATCCACAGTTCTTTA
>CAZOKH010000084.1:0-15531 GCA_964580315.1 uncultured Anaerolineaceae bacterium
CGGGATTCAATCATCTGATGATAATGGTCAAAATGAAGGTAAAATAGAGTAACTTACGTGTTTTACAAATTGAGGTGTAAAAATGGCAACTCGTGAAGTAGTTAAAATTCCAGAGCCGGTCTTGCGAAGAAAAGCTCATAAAGTTAACCAGGTGGATGCCGAAACCCGGAAATTGATTGAAGATATGGTTGAAACCATGCGCGAAGAACCCGGGGTGGGCTTGGCGGCTCCGCAAATTGGTATTTCCAGCCGGATTATCGTGGTGGAATATGTTGAGGATGAGGAAGATGAAAACGCCAAACCGCGCCTGTTTGCGGTGGTGAACCCTGAAATCATCCGGGCCTCAGAAGAGTTAGAGATGGGCATTGAGGCCTGTTTATCAGTTCCAAACCTGGTGGGTGAAGTTGAACGGCATAGTGAAATTGTTGTAAAAGGCTTAAATAAACAGGGGAAACCCACGAAAATCAAAGCTCAGGGGTGGTTGGCGCGCATTTTCCAGCACGAAATTGATCACCTGGATGGGGTTCTCTATACCGACAGGGCGGTACGGGTGTGGCAACCAAAAGAATCTGATGGAGAATATAACGCCGCCTAACTGTAATGATTCTGAAGCATCTGTCTCTGACGAATTATCGAATATTCTCCCGCCTGGACATGGATGTGCCCCGGCGGATTCTTTTGCTTGTGGGGGGCAATGCGCAGGGAAAGACCAGCCTGTTGGAAGCCGTGTATTACCTGGCGGTATTCAGTTCTTTTCATTCACCCAATGACCGCCAGTTGATAAATTTCATAGCCGGGGGTGAAAAACTGGCTGTGGCCAGGCTGGTGGCGCATTATGAGCGCCAGGGGAAAACACACCGCCTGGAAGTGCGCATCATTCAAGAGACGGAAGGGTTTAATGCTCCGCGATTGCGAAAAGAAATTTTGCTGGATGGAGTGAAACACAGCCAGCAAGACAGTGTGGGGCATTTTAATGCGGTTATCTTTCTGCCCCAGATGATGCAAATGATTGACGGCGCCCCTGAATTGCGCCGCCGGTACCTGAACCTGACGCTGGCGCAGGCAGTGCCGGGCTATGGACAGGTGCTCAGCAAGTACAGCCAGGCTGTGACGCAAAGAAATGCTCTGTTGAAGCAACTGGCAGAACGCGGCGGCGACCGCAGCCAGTTGGATTATTGGGATGATTTGCTTTCAGAAACCGGCTCTTACCTGATAAAAATGCGCATCACGGCAGTGGATGAACTGGAACGTCTGGCCAGACAAACGCATCACCAATTAACCCAGGGGCAGGAAGTTTTGCGCATTATCTATCAGCCGGCTTTTGATCCGCAGGATGACAACCATTCACAGTATGCTTTGCCCATCGCCACGGCGGTTGACCGCACAGGCATGCAGCGGGAAACGATTTGCGAACGTTTCCGCGAGCGTTTACTGGCAATGCGCCAGGAGGAGATTTTGCGCGGGGTTACCACCATTGGCCCGCACCGCGATGATGTTCGATTTTGGGCCAACGGTGTAGACCTGGGAGATTTTGGGTCGCGCGGTCAGGTACGCAGTACTCTGTTATCCCTTAAGCTGGCTGAAGTGGACTGGGTGAAAGAAAAAACCGGCCAGATGCCGGTGTTGCTGTTGGATGAAATTTTGGCCGAGCTCGATTCGCAGCGGCGGGATGATTTGATGGCCTACCTGGAAAAAAGCGAACAGGCGTTGCTGACTACCACAGACCTTTCACAGTTTACGCCGAGGTTTATTCAAAACAGCACGCGGTGGAAGGTGCAGGCGGGGCAGGTGCTGCCGTTGGAGGCTGAATAGTCAGGCCAGAGGTTTGCCGGTGGGTTGTCCCACACGGCGGGGGTAATTGGAGGGGGTGGCTGCCACTTTGTCAAAAATGATCAGGTAGCGGTCTTCAACCACGCCGGGCAGGTTTAGCTGGCGAACCTGGCGCAGCTTGCCGCCCAATAGATGTGCGGCTTTGTCTGCAGCGTGGGCTTCGGCAGGTCCGCTTTCGCCTTTTTGTGCCAGCACGGCGCCACCCACGCGAACAAGCGGAAGCAGATATTCGATCAAGGTGGGCAAACCGGCCACTGCGCGCGCCACAGCCCAGTCGAATTTCTCGCGAAAAGCCGCCTTTTGTCCGGCTTCTTCAGCCCGGGCTTGCACCACTTCAACATTTTCCAATCCCAAAACATTCACCATGTGGCGGCAATAATTGGCTTTTTTCCCCACCGATTCAATAAGAGTCAATTTCAAATCGGGAAGGACCAGTTTCAGGGGAATACCCGGAAAGCCGGCGCCCGTACCGACATCCACCAGGGTGGTAGGAATTTTCTCTCGGAGGGCCAGCATGCAGCTTAATGAGTCAAGGAAATGTTTGGTGCGAATGCCTTCTGATTCGCGGATTGCGGTTAGATTGAAACGAGCATTCCAATCTAGCAATTCTTGCTCGTAGCGCTGAAAAGCAGCGCATTGACGCGCAGTTAATCGCAAACCGATAAGAGATTCGACATCTTTCTTTAACTTTTCCATAGCGTTGAGATTATACCGTTAAGGAAGGCCTGCTGCCGATGGAAATGACACCGCTTGACTATAATTATCAGTTTTCCAGTCGGATATTTAAAAACGTTGGATTGTGATAGAATTATTTGCTTTTAATTCGGTGTAGAATTAACTTAGTGGAATGGACCACCTCATTTAAAGGTTGGTAAAGGATATTGCGCAAGAATGGCTACACAAGAGAATCAAGTTCAAGTTTACCTGAATCCGTTAACTGACCATTATTACTCTTTAAACCCACACGATTTGTATGAAAAGCTGGGGTCAAGACCGCAAGGCCTATCACAGGCAGAAGCAGTAGAGCGACTTGCGAAATTTGGAAAGAATGAACTCCAAAAAATTAAGGGAACGCCCCTCATCTACAAATTGCTTTCCAATTTCACCCATTTGATGGCAATTTTGTTGTGGGTTGGAGGCATACTGGCAATTATTGCTGAAATGCCGCAGTTGGCTGTTGCAGTGTGGATGGTAAATATCATCAATGGTGCTTTTAGTTTCTGGCAGGAGTTTCGAGCTGAGAAAGCAACCGAAGCATTGAAGAAAATGCTGCCGTCTTATGCCCGTGTTCTACGAGACGGTGCAGAGCAACGAATCTTGTCTGAAGAACTTGTCCCGGGAGATATTTTAATACTGGCAGAAGGCGATAGTGTTTCTGCTGACGGCCGGTTGGTTGTGGAAGCTGAATTACGCATGGACCAATCGACTCTCACCGGAGAATCGCGTCCCATACGAAAATCGAGTGATGCGGTCTTTGATAGCACATTATCTTACACAGAAATTCCCAACCTGATTTTCGCTGGAACGAATGTGTCAGCTGGAACGGGGAAGGCCGTGGTTTTCTCAACCGGCATGAACACTGAGTTTGGTAAAATCGCCAAATTGACCCAGAGCGTTGGCGAAGATCTTAGCCCTTTGCAAAAAGAAATGCAGACTGTGACCAAAATGGTCACCATGATTGCGGTGGGCATTGGCGTACTTTTCTTTGTTCTGGCGGCTTTGCTGGCTGGAATTGACCTGGCGGAAAGTTTCATTTTTGCGATTGGCATGATTGTGGCGTTTGTGCCGGAAGGTCTATTGCCTACGGTTACCCTGGCGTTGGCCATGGGAACGCAGCGTATGGCAAAACGCCATGCTTTGGTCAAACGATTGTCGGCTGTGGAAACGTTGGGTTGTACAACAGTGATCTGCACGGACAAAACCGGCACCCTCACACAAAATGAAATGACCGTGCGGGGCATCTGGACTTCAGGCCAAAAATTTGATGTTACCGGCAATGGCTATCAACCCGTCGGCGACTTTTTGCTGAATGGCAAACCGGTGAGCCCAACCCAGGATTTGACCCGTTTGTTGCTGGCAGCCGGCCTGTGTAACAACTCCAGAGTGCTCCCTCCCGATGAAGAATCAAATCGCTGGACCGTACTGGGCGACCCGACCGAGGCAGCCCTGAAAGTGGTAGCCAGCAAAGCAGGTATTGTGCTGGAGGAGGAGGAAGAACACGCTCCGCGTATCCAGGAATTGCCTTTTGAATCACGCCGCAAGCGCATGAGCACCATTCACAGCCTGGACGGCTACTGGCGGAACGTAGGTAAACGCATTGCCTATGTCAAGGGGTCTCCAAAAGAAGTGTTGGAATTGTGCCAGACCATTGAAAGAGACGGTATTGAACAGGAGTTGACCTCTGAACAGCGCCAGGAAATCATGCGCGCCAATGATGATTATGCCCGCAACGGCCTACGCGTGCTGGCTGTGGCGCAAAAAGATTTGCCGGCTGATTTGAATGACCTTAATCCTGAAACAGTTGAACAGGAAATGAAATTTTTGGGATTGATTGCCATGATGGACCCACCACGCCCGGAAGTGAGCGAAGCGGTCCAGAAATGCCGTAATGCTGGCATCCGCGTGGTCATGATCACCGGCGATTACGGCTTGACTGCCGAAAGTATTGCCCGCAGAATTGGGATTATCACTGGCGAAAAAGCTCACATTGTAACCGGTGTTGAATTGGAGACCATGAGTGAGCCCCAACTACAAGAGTCGCTCAAGAGTGAAGTGATTTTTGCCCGTGTAGCGCCCGAGCACAAGCTTCGTGTGGTGGCGGCTTTGCAAAAAATGGGACATGTGGTGGCCGTGACCGGTGACGGCGTGAACGATGCGCCGGCCTTGAAAAAAGCCGATATCGGCGTGGCTATGGGTATTTCGGGTACAGATGTTGCCAAAGAAGCAGCTGCCATGATTTTGACCGATGACAATTTTGCTTCCATTGTAAATGCTGTGGAAGAGGGTCGGGCAGTTTATGCCAATATCAAGAAATTCTCGACCTATATTTTCACCAGCAACGCCCCCGAGGCAGTTCCGTTTATCTTGTTTGTGCTCAGCAGAGCGCGCATCCCGCTGGCACTAAATGTGATGCATATTTTAGCTGTTGACCTGGGTACGGATATTGTTCCGGCGCTGGCTCTAGGCTCTGAAAAACCGGAACCGGGATTAATGGACCGCCCACCGAGAAATTTGAAAGAACATGTTATTGACGGAAAGTTAATAAAACGCGCCTATTTAATCCTGGGGCCGGTGCAAGGTCTGGCAACGATGGCAGCTTTCTATTATTTATACTGGGACAATGGGTACTGGGGAAAGTTGTTAGATTTGCCTGGCGAGGGCTTGCTTTACCAGTCAGCGACTGCCATGGCTCTGGCGGCAGTGGTGACCACCCAGATTGGTAACCTGTTTACGCAAAGAAGCGAGACGACATCCTTTTTCAAGTTGCCCTTGTTTAATAACAAGATGATCTGGTTTGGAATTTTATCTGAGCTCGTTGTCATTGCGGCAATTGTTTATTTGCCAGTATTTCATCAATTCATCGGTACCAATTCTTTTGACTTGAAGTATTGGATATTCTTGTTTGCCTGGACGCCGTCATTATTGATTGTGGATGAAATTCGAAAATTGATTGAAAGAAAACGGGCAAAGGTTTAATATGATGAATAGAAGAATTTCACATAATTTGAGATGCACCTTACCTACACCGGGAGGGAATTCATGAAAATAATCATAGTTGGCTGTGGAAGACTTGGTGTGCGTTTGGCAACCATTCTGCAAATGCGCGGTCATCAGATCACGGTTATTGATAATGATCCGACAACTTTTGAAAAGTTGGGGCCGACATTTACAGGGAAAAAAATTATTGGAGTCGGGTTTGACCGTGATATTTTAATTCGGGCAGGCATTGAAAAAGCTGATGGCCTGGCGGCGGTTACCTCCAGTGATGAAGCCAATGTGGTGGCAGCCAGGCTGGCAAAACAATTCTTTAAAGTGCCGCGCGTGACTGCCCGTGTTTATGACCCGCGCAAAGCAGAAATTTATCGACGATTTGGCATTCAAACGATTTCACCGGTGGCAATTGGCGCCAGCCGGCTGGCAGAGTTATTGTCCACATCACCTTATAAGGTTGTTTTTAATGTTGGAGGCGGCGAGGTGGACATTGTGGAACTGGAACTGCCGACTTCACTGGAAGGCAGGGGGATTCGTGATCTGGCAATTGTTGGCGAGGTTCAGGTTGTGGCGATAACGCGAACTGGTAAAACCTTCCTGCCAAACGAGGGCACTGCTTTTATGCAAGGCGACGTGGTTCACCTGGCAATCACCTCGCCTGGCGGTGATCGCTTGAAACCATTGTTGGGGCTTGCTTAAGGAGGAATGAGTTATGACAATGACGGTATTGATCGTAGGCGGCGGAAAAGTGGGTTCCTACCTGGCATCGCTCTTAATTTCAGAAGGACACAATGCCATAATCATGGAACAGCGGCGGGAAGAACTGGCGCGCCTGGAAGCTGATGTGCCCCAGGCAAAAATTGTGTGGGGCAGCGGCACCGATCCGGTTGATCTCGAGAGCGCGGGTGTACATAATGCCAATGTGGTGGCGGCGGTTACCGGCTCGGATGAAAACAACCTGGTGGTTACCAGCCTGGCGCGCTTTGAATTCAATGTTCCGCGGACCATTGCCCGTGTGAACAACCCGAAAAATGCCTGGTTATTTAAACCCGACATGGGTGTGGATGTGGGGCTGAACCAGGCAGATCTAATTGGTAAGATGATTGCTGAAGAGATGTCGCTGGGAGACATGTTTACCATTTTGAAATTCCGGCAGGGAATGTTCTCTCTGGTGGAAGAAAAAGTGGCTCCAAACTCACCTGCGGCAAATAAAGCCATTCATGAAATTTCACTGCCAAAAGATTGTGTTCTGGCGGCTGTTTTGCGCAAGGGACAATTGATTGTTCCACATGGCGATACGGTGCTCCAGGCAGCCGATGAGGTGTTGGCAATCGTTCACAGCTCGCAAATAGCAGAACTGGCTGCTTTGCTTGGAAACGCAAGTTCGTGAATGAAAGGCTGATCGGAATATCCCATTTCTGTAACAGGTCTGCAATAAAAGGAAGTGTCCTATCCGATATTTCTTGGTAAAATTGAAAATTGGGATAAATTGGCAAGGAAAGTATCTTGACCAAATCTATATAATTTTGTTATAATCACCGTTTGCCAACTCTATTATTTACCCGGTTGTTTTCGGCTATTTACAAATCAGGAGAATCTTATGGCGTCTGTCCTGCCAATCAAATCCTACGCGCGAATCCCTGTAATTAATGATCTCCCCAACCTGATCGAAGTTCAGTTAGATTCCTTCAAGAGGCTTAAAGCTGAAGGTCTGAATGATCTCTTTGATGAGGTGACTCCGATTGAATCATACAACAAAGGAATGAAGTTATATTTTCCGAGCAAAGCTCCTGAAGCAGAGGGGTTGAAGTACTGGTTTGATGAACCCAAATATTCCATTGACGAATGTGTTGAACGCGACCTGACGTATGCCAGTCCTCTGTATGTCAATGTTTTGCTGACCGGCCCCGAAGTTCCAGAACCAATTCGACAGTCCATCTTCCTGGGCGATTTCCCGGAGATGACTGAAAAAGGCACTTTCATTATTAATGGGACGGAACGTGTGGTTGTATCGCAGTTGATCCGTTCTCCGGGCGTTTATTTTGAGGCTCCCGTTGACCGCGCCACAGGACACCGACTGGCAAGCGCAAAGCTTATCCCAGACCGCGGCGCCTGGATGGAATTTGAGACCCGCAAAAATGATTACATCATCTTGAAATTCAACCGCAAACGCACTGTGCCCATCACCATTTTTCTGCGGGCGCTGGCGGCGGTGAGTGACGGCCTGGTTGATTCTCCGATTAAAACCGGTTCTGATGAAGAACTGATTGAACTGTTTAAAGATGTTGACAACGATACCGACCGCCTGTTCATCACTTCATCCATTCATCAAGAGCCGCCGTGGGAATTGCAGGGTGGCATCACGATTGCTGAAGCCGCACTGCTCGAATTTTTCAAACGCATGCGCCCGGGCGACCCGGCCACATTGGATAATGCCCGCCAGTTCCTTGAAGAGCAGTTGTTTGACCAGCGTCATTATGACCTGGAGCGCGTTGGCCGTTATAAATTGAATCAAAAGCTTGATTTGATGGAACGCGTTCCGATTTCTCACCGCACGGTGAGCAAATGGGATGTGGTTTACCTGGTGAGGCGTTTGATCATGATCAACAATCACCTGGCTGAGAAGGATGATATTGATCACCTGGGAAACCGCCGTGTAAAAACCGTGGGTGAACTAATTCAAAATAAACTGCGCATTGGCCTGCGCCGCATGGAGCGCGTGGTGAAAGAGCGCATGTCCATTCGCGACCAGGAGCAAGTGGCGCCGGTAAATTTGATCAATATCCGCCCGGTTGTGGCTGCTTTACGCGAATTTTTTGGCTCAAGCCAATTATCGCAGTTCATGGATCAAACCAACCCGCTGGCTGAGCTGCGTCACAAACGCACATTGTCGGCATTGGGTCCGGGCGGTTTGCGCCGTGAACGTGCGGGCTTCGATGTGCGTGATGTGCATCATTCACACTACGGCCGCATTTGCCCAATTGAGACGCCTGAAGGCCCAAACATTGGTTTGATCGGCCGCTTGGGAACCTTTGCCCGCGTCAATGAATACGGTTTTGTTGAAACACCTTACCGCCGTGTGCTGCGCGTGCTTCCTTCGAGCGATCCGCGTCTTGAAAACCGCAAATTGCAAGAGACCTTATCCGATCCTGAGACCGGTGAAGTGATTGTGGAAAGCGGCGCCCGCATTACCAAAGAAATGCTGCCGGCGATTAAGAAATTGAATAAGGCCACCATTTTTGTTGAGCCTTTTGTTTCTGACGAGGTGGAATACCTATCGGCTGACGCTGAGGATAAATTCATCATTGCGCAGGCAAACACTCTTTTGAATGAATATAATGAGTTTTCACGGCAGCGCATTTCCAGCCGTCATTATTCTGACTTTATTGTGGAAACCCCCGACAAAATTAATTACATGGACGTTGCACCGCATCAGGTGGTGGGCGTCAGCGCATCGCTTATTCCCTTCCTGGAGCATGATGACGCCAACCGCGCGTTGATGGGCTCGAACATGATGGCGCAGGCTGTTCCGCTTATCCAGCCGGACGTTCCGACCATCTCTACTGGTATGGAATCGTACGCCGCTAAAGATTCGGGTCAAGTTCTGGTGGCTGAAGAAGAAGGTGATGTGGTTTCGGTTACCGGAAAACGCATTGTGGTGCGCTCTGACAAAAACAAAGAGCACACCTACCCACTGCGCAAATATCAACGATCCAATCAAAGCACATGTATTGATCAGCGCCCGGCTGTGACCAAAGGACAGCGCGTGCGCAAAGGTGATGTGCTGGCTGATTCTTCGTCAACTGAGAAAGGCAACCTGGCCCTGGGGCAAAATGTGGTTGTTGCATTTGTCTCATGGGAAGGCGGCAACTTTGAAGACGCCATTCTGATTTCTGAACGCCTGGTGCGGGAAGACAAATTTACATCGGTTCACATTGAAAAACATGAAGTGGAAGCCCGCGACACCAAACTGGGGCCCGAAGAAATTACCCGTGATATTCCCAATGTGGGTGAAGACGCCATCAAAGACCTGGATGAGAACGGCATCATTCGCATTGGCGCTGAGGTTGGCCCCAATGATATCCTGGTTGGCAAAATCACTCCCAAAGGTGAAAAAGAGCTCACTCCTGAAGAACGCCTGCTGCGCGCCATTTTTGGCGAAAAATCACGTGATGTGAAAGATACCTCGCTGCGCATGCCGCATGGCGAACGCGGCAAGGTTGTAGATGTGAAAGTGTTTACCCGTGAAGACAACTCTGATCTTTCGGCGGGTGTTGAAACCATGGTGCGTGTATCTGTCGCTCAGCGCCGAAAAATCACCGCCGGCGACAAAATGGCTGGACGGCATGGCAACAAGGGTGTGGTGTCACGCGTTGTGCCAGAGGAAGATATGCCGTTCCTGGCCGATGGTTCCCCGGTTGATATCATTCTGAATCCGCTGGGCGTGCCCGGTCGTATGAATATCGGTCAAATCCTTGAAACACACCTGGGGTGGGCTGCACGCCGCCTGGGCTTCCGTGCACTGGCACCAGTGTTTGACGGCGCCAATGAAAATGAAATTGAAGCTGAACTGGCGCGCGCCTGGTTGCTTGACAGGGCCTGGGAAGAAGTTGCTGAAAGTGCGTGGAATTGGATTAAAGAACAGGATTATTCTCCTGAAAGTATTGCGGATGATGACGAAGTTCGATTGTTGTACCTGGAAGAATACCTGGGCGAGCGCGGTTATGACTTGTCTGAACTTGTCTCGAATCAAACCTATGCCAAAATTTGTGTATTGACTGAGTGGTTGAAGGATAAAGGATTTAATCCTGCTGACTTGGTTGATTTTGAAAATGTAACTGCAGGTGCACCGCTAATTTGCGATCGAGATGTCAGTGCCATTAACACCTGTCTCAAATTATGGTTGGAATCTGAAGACCAGGATGTTGAAAAACTTGATGCTGCTGAAATTCGTGCAAAAGCTGACGAATATATGGCTTCAAGCGGCAAACCCTTGCCCATCATTGGCAAACAGATCATCCGCGATGGAAAGACCGGCGTTGCTTTTGATAATCCTGTAACAGTGGGTGTGATGACTATGCTGAAATTGCACCACCTGGTTGAGGATAAAGTGCACGCCCGCTCAACAGGCCCCTACAGCCTGGTTACCCAGCAGCCGCTGGGCGGCAAGGCGCAGTTTGGCGGACAGCGCTTTGGTGAAATGGAAGTGTGGGCGCTGGAAGCTTACGGCGCTGCCTATACCCTGCAAGAAATGCTCACTGTCAAATCTGACGATGTGCAGGGGCGTGTGAACACCTATGAAGCCATTGTGAAGGGCGACCCGATTGAAGAACCCAGCATCCCGGCTTCCTTCCGTGTGCTGGTGAAAGAATTGCAGAGCCTGGGGCTGGCTGTTGAAGCCACCATGGAATCGGGTGAGGTCATAAAATTTGGAAAAGATGAAGAACGTATTCATCCGCCCAAACTTTCGATTGGCCTGTTGGGTTTGGGAGAGAGTTTCGACAAATAAATAAAAGGCGTCAAAAATACCTGCCTTGACGCTGATAAATGGGCATGATATAATCATTGCTCGTTGCCCTTATGGGATTGTGACCTCTTAAGCATTGGAGTTAATTAAGTGAGGCCATCGCCATCAACACACTCGGGATGGCCTCGCTTGTTGGAAATTCATTTAGTAAAGGCGAGTGAAATCGCTGCTGTAATCATCAAACTGGAGACAAAAAAGTGCCAACAATTAATCAATTGATCCGCAAAGGTCGAGCAACCAAAAAGTCGAAAAGCAAGGCTCCAGCATTGCTATACACCCTGAATTCGATGAAACAGCGTCGAGTGCGTCATGACGAAGGCGCGCCGCAAAAACGGGGTGTGTGCACTGTTGTACGTACCATGACGCCCAAGAAACCGAATTCAGCGCTGCGAAAAATTGCCCGTGTGCGTCTGACCAACGGTATCGAAGTTACCGCTTACATTCCGGGCGAGGGTCATTCCTTGCAGGAGCACTCGGTTGTGCTGGTGCGCGGTGGTCGTGTGAAAGACCTGCCTGGCGTTCGCTATCATATTGTTCGCGGAACCCTGGATACCACCGGCGTTGAAAAACGCGCACAGGGTCGTTCCAAATACGGCTCACGCCGACCGAAATAAAGATTTTTGATTCATTTACGGAGATAATTGCATGCGACGGACAAAACCCGAACCACGGGAAGTAACCCCGGATGTACGCTATAACAGCCAGACTGTATCTTTCCTGGTGAACCGCATTATGCGCCGCGGAAAGAAAAGCACGGCTGTTCGTATGATTTACAATGCATTGGACACAGTGCAAGAAAAAACCGGACGCGATCCAATGGAAGTGTTGGAGACCGCTCTGCGTAACGTTGGACCTACCATGGAAGTTCGCCCTCGTCGTGTTGGCGGCGCCACCTATCAGGTTCCCATGGAAGTTCCCCAGGCGCGCCGCGCCACCCTGGCCATGCGCTGGATCATCGCTGCAGCAAAAGCGCGCGGTGGAAAGAGTTTTTCAGAAAAATTGTCAGGTGAACTGCTGGATGCCTTTAACAATACCGGCAGCGCCATTCGCAAACGCGAAGAAACCCACAAAATGGCTGAGGCCAACCGGGCTTTCTCGCATTATCGGATGTAATTTTTTTTCTTACGGATTTCGTTCAGTGGAAGAATTGTAGGTTGATGAAATGCCTCGCACTAACCCCCTTGAGCGCTACCGAAATATAGGCATCATCGCTCATATCGATGCTGGCAAAACCACAACCACTGAGCGGATTTTGTTCTATACCGGTAAGACGTATCGCATTGGTTCTGTTGATGAAGGAACCACAGTAACCGACTGGATGGCACAGGAACGAGAAAGAGGAATCACGATCGTTTCTGCGGCTGTTTCTGCCGAATGGCGCGGTTACCAGATTAATATTATTGATACACCCGGACACATCGATTTCACCGCCGAAGTGCAGCGTTCTTTGCGTGTGCTGGACGGCGGTGTTGTTGTGTTTGATGCCACCCAGGGTGTTGAACCCCAGAGTGAGACTGTCTGGCGACAGGCTGACCGCTATCAAGTGCCCCGCATTTGTTTTGTGAACAAAATGGATCGGGTGGGCGCGTCTTATGAAATGTCCATTGATAGTATTCGTGAGCGGCTGGGCGCTGAACCCATCGCCATGCAAATACCCATTGGTTTTGAAAGCGCGTTCCATGGTGTGGTCGATCTCATTGAGGAAAACGCCATTTTCTGGGATGATGAGATGGGACGTGATCCCACCGTTGGTCCCATTCCAGCCGAACTGGTTGATGAAGCCAAAGAAAAGCGCGCCCAGTTGATTGAACGCGCTGCTGAGTTGGACGATGAGTTAATCGTCAAATTCCTTGAAGGCGAAGAAATTTCTAAAGAAGAATTGAAAGCCGGGTTACGCCGCATTGTCATTTCGGGCAAGGGTACGTTGGTCTTTTGCGGTTCTTCTCTGAAAAACAAGGGTGTTCAACCCCTGTTGGATGCCGTAATTGATTATTTGCCTTCGCCTCTGGATATTCCTGCGGCCAAAGCAACACGTGAATCTGATGGCGGCGAAGTGGAATGCACCCCGGAAGATGATGCGCCCATGCGTGCGCTGGTGTTCAAAATCGTCACCGATCCCTATGTGGGGCGGTTGGCCTACTTCCGCGTGTATTCAGGAACAGTCAAACAGGGCGAAATGGCGTTCAATCCTGGAAAAAACAAGAAAGAACGCATTGGGCGCCTGATTCGTATGTACGCCGACCGGCGCGAAGATATTTCTGAAGTGTATGCCGGTGATATTGCCGCTATCCTCGGTCTTAAAGACACGTTTACGGGTGATACGCTGTGCGATGTGAAAGCCCCGGTAGTTTTGGAAAGCATTTCCTTCCCCGAGCCGGTTATTTCGGTGGCAATTGAACCGAAAACCATGGCCGACCAGGATAAGATGGCTGATGCGCTTCAAAAATTGGCGCAGGAAGATCCTACTTTCCGTGTTAATTCCGATGAAAACACCGGACAGACCATTATCCGTGGGATGGGTGAGCTGCACCTGGATGTGCTGGTTGACCGTATGTTGCGCGAATTTCGTGTGCAGGCCAATGTTGGCAAACCCAAAGTGTCTTATCGCGAAACCATCACCCGCCCGGTGACTAAAATTAATTACCGTTATGTAAAACAAACGGGTGGTCGTGGTATGTATGGCCATGTTGAATTTAATCTTGAGCCCCTGGAACGCGGCAGCGGTGTGAAATTCGAAAACAAAATTGTCGGCGGCGCCATTCCCAAAGAATACATTCCGGCTGTTGAAAAAGGTGTGTTTGAATCTGCGGAAAGCGGCGTTTTGGCGGGCTATCCGATGACCGACCTCAAGGTCACTTTGACCGACGGCTCTTATCACGAAGTTGATTCAAATGAAATGGCTTTCAAAATGGCTGCTTCGCTGGCATTCCGCGAAGGTGTGGAAAAAGGCGCTGCGGTTCTTTTAGAGCCGATTATGAAACTTGAAGTTAACATTCCCGAGGAATACCTCGGCGATGTTTTGGGGCAGCTCAATTCCCGACGATCCGAAATTCAGGGAATGGAACCGCGCACGGGCAACGCCCATGCGGTGCGGGCGCTTTCCCCACTTTCAGAAATGTTTGGTTATGCAACTGAACTGCGTTCCATCACTCAAGGGCGCGGTGTGTTCTCTATGGAATTTGACCATTATGCCCCGGTTTCGGCGGCTGTTGCAAAGAAAGTTCTTAGTTCTTAGGGAAACATTTTACCCATTCTTTCAGAAGGAGAATTGCAATTATGGCGAAGCAGAAATTTGACCGAAGCAAACCGCACTTGAATGTGGGTACGATGGGACACATCGACCACGGCAAAACCACCCTGACGGCAGCAATCACGAAGTACTGCCAGATGTTAGGCAATGCGGATTTTAAAGCGTATGACCAGATTGATAACGCACCGGAAGAGAAAGCGCGCGGTATCACGATTAACATTGCGCACGTGGAGTATCAGACGGCGAAGCGGCACTATGCGCACGTGGACATGCCTGGTCACCGTGACTATATCAAGAACATGATCACTGGTGCGGCGCAGGTCGATGGCGCCATTCTGGTAGTGGCGGCGCCGGACGGCCCGATGCCGCAGACCACCGAGCATGTGCTGCTGGCGCACCAGGTGGAAGTGCCGAGCATTGTGGTGTATTTGAACAAAATTGACCAGATGGGCGACCCCGAGTTGCTGGAACTGGTTGAGATGGAACTGCGCGAGATGTTGACGGCGCACGGATACCCGGGCGATGACATTCCGATCGTGCGCGGCAGCGCGCTGCAGGCGTTGGAATGCACCTCGACCGACCCGATGGCTCCCGAATACGAGAGCATCCGCCAGTTGTTGGAAGTGGTGGACAACTACATTCCGGAACCGGTGCGCGAGATGGACAAACCGTTCATGATGCCGGTGGAAGATGTGTTCTCGATCAAAGGTCGCGGCACCGTGGTGACCGGCCGTGTAGACCGCGGTCACATCAAAGTGGGCGACCCGGTGGAGATTGTGGGTCTGCAAGACCGCATCCAAAACTCGGTGTGCACGGGCGTAGAAATGTTCCACAAGATGCTGGACGAGGGACAGGCTGGCGACAACCTGGGCTTGCTGTTGCGCGGCATTGAGCGCACCGATGTGGAACGCGGCATGGTGGTGGCGGCTCCGAAGAGCATTACCCCGCACCGCAAGTTCATGTGCCAGGTGTACGTGTTGAAACGAGAAGAAGGCGGACGCCACAAACCGTTCTTCTCGGGCTACCGCCCGCAGTTCTACATCCGGACGATGGACGTGACCGGTTCAATCAAACTGCCAGAAGGCGTTGAAATGGTGATGCCGGGTGACGATGTGAACATGGAAGCGGAGCTGATTGTGCCGGTGGCGTTGGAGCAGGGCTCGAAGTTTGCGATCCGCGAAGGCGGCTTGACCGTTGGCGCGGGCGTTATTAC
>CAZOKH010000085.1:0-9111 GCA_964580315.1 uncultured Anaerolineaceae bacterium
TTCAATGCCAGGATCATTGCCCTGGCAGGCAGAAAAATCGAGATAGAGCAGGGTGGGTAACCCTGCTCATCCCGCAAGAGGAATTGAGCGGAAGGGAAAACTAAGCAGCCAGTTCAGGCTGCAAGGACAGGAATGCTTTCGCCATATTTTGCATATAGCGCCCGGCATCGTCCCTTGGCAGGAAGCCTTTGTCACCCTCATCTTCATTGGCGCACCAGCGAATCCACCCTTGCCCGGCTTTTCCCTCGTTCCACAGGGTTGCCAGGGTCTTGCCCTGGTTGCGACCGAATGTGATCACAACCTGCGCCGGATTCTCGACTGCTCCACCGTTTGAGGAAGAGGCATCTACAGCAGAAGGCATGACGTTGAAACGGCTTTCGCGCTGCATGGCAGCCCGTTCACGCGCCAGCTGGCGGTCTGCATCGGGCAGCGCCCATTCGGGAAGCGCTGGTGGATTGATGATCTTGCGTTTCACCGCATCATAATCACACCAGACCTGGGGAAGATTATACAGATAGGCTCCCAGACCGAATTTGACACAGGCGCGTTTGAACGACTGCGCCGAGGCGGAGGTTACCGCGTTGGCTTCAACCCGCTCATCGTCACCAAAGCTGGTTGAGAGCAAGCATTCCCCGTCACCGGTGCGCATCACGCCGTCAATGGTCAGATGGCATAAAACCACCACTCGGTCATTGACCTGTGTGACGTGGTATTCGTCAGACCACTGCGAACCAACCACTGCGTTCAATCGCTCAATGTAAGAGCGGCTGTCCACGTATGCCAGCGCCAATGCTTTGGTTTTTTCTTTGTTGGTTGCGCCGGGTTTGAACTCCACTGCATCCGCAGGGAACGGCTCGGCCAATGCCGCCAGAAAATGGGTGAAACTGGTATTCATGTTGAATCCTCCATTGCCCCGCCTGCAAACGGGGCAAAGTTTAAACTTGCCCTGATTGCAGCAGGGGATGGCTGCACAGCCTCGCGCTGACCTGGAAGGTTGTTCCAGAACAGGGCAAGGCTGTGCAACCGGGAGGATCAATCCCTTCCCACTCAATTGTTAAGGTGCAATCCCTTGCGGGAATATCGCCCTGCCAGACTTGCACTGGCTTGCGTACTGTGCAGGCGGATGTTGACAGAAGGCACGGGCGGTTAGCCCGTGCGGTGGTCAGGCAAATCCGAAACCGAGTCCGCGCTCTCGCAGAGACATCCAGCGTCCCTGGGCGCCAATCACTATGTGATCCAAAACGGTAATCTCCAGCAGTTTCCCTGCCTGGACGATGCTACGGGTTACCTGCACATCTTCCGGGCTGGGAACGGGGTCGCCGGAGGGATGGTTGTGAACGACGATAATCTGGGGTGCGTTTTCGATCACAGCCTCACGAAAAACCTCTGCCACGCGAACATTGGATGAGCTGATGGTTCCCTGGTACAGCTTGACCAGCTTCTTGACACGGTTCTTGATATCCAGCAAAATCACCCACAACTCTTCATGATCGAGATGATCCATAAAGGGAGCCAGCAACTCAGCGGTATCGGCTGGTGTGTGAATGGTTGGCCGTTGCGATGGATGTGATCCATAAATGGAGTTCAACTCCTCATGGATTTTGCGCAGCCTGATGAGCGCCACTTCGGCTGCCTGGCGCTTGCGCGACTGAACGCCTTGTATGAGAACTAACTGCTCGTCCATATCGATTCTCCTTCGCCCCGAGCTGCACCTCCGGGCGTATTGTGAGTGAATACGCCCCGGAGCAGCGGGGGAAAGAGGATTGCCTGATATTCCTGTGTTAAGGTTCTGTGCTGGATGAATCGCTCCAGCGGGCGGTAAATTGAGAAGGATGAGGCGGATGGGTAGCCGCCTCAAAGTGGGACTAGCGACGTCTGGTCAGCAGCGCCAAAACCGCTTCTTTTCTCTCCTTTTCATCTTTGAACAGGGAAAAGACAAGAAGCAATCTGGCAATTCCCCAACCGAACAGAATCGTTAGCGAGAGGACTGCGCCTGCCAGAGGAAACAGCAGCAGGGGGGTGTTCATGAACTGCCTCCTTTCCGGGTCTGGTATCCCATTCAGACAACCAGGTAAACACTGATTACCTGAAAGGGATATCAGACGAGAACAGTCTTTTCGATTGAGGTTGTCAAAGTCCCATTGTGCAGCAGGCGATTAAAACAAAAACCGGGCATATTGCCCGGCGAGTAGCCTGCCTGTTTGGGTGACAGATAGACACCCTGTGTTACTTAATGATTTTTTAGAAAGGCACGGCGGGTAGCCTGCCTTCAACCAAAAACCCTGTTCTCTTTGTGTGATGCTCTCAAATCCAATGGTTAAACTTTCGTGTGAAAGTACATTTCCCAGACTTGAGCAACACGTTGAGGACACTGGTACTTGGTTCGTAATCATTCACGGCAGGTAGCCTGTGATTCACGAAATCACCCTTCAGGAATTGCACCTGATGACACACTGCGCAGGGTGAAATAAAAAAACCCGCAGGAAAGAAATCCCGGCGGGTAGCCTGTAATCGTCATTATTATAGTACAAAAATAAACAAACTACAATCCTTCGACCGCATCTTGCATGCGTTGAGCAGAAGGGTGAAGATATCGTCCAGTGGTTTCCAACCGCGAATGTCCCAGGATCAATTGCAATGTTGCCAGGTCAACACCTTTTTCAACAGCGCGAGTGGCAAAGGTGTGTCTAAGAGTATGAGGCGTTGCTTTTACTCCGATTCTGCGCGCATACCCAGAGACCAGTCGTTGCACATCACGAGAATTTAATGGTAATCCGCTATGGGAAAGAAAGACAGTCTGTGAAGTGCTTGCCGGCCGAAGCTCCAACCATGCTTGAAGAGCTTGACGCGTTTCACTATTCATCGGCACTTTACGCGATTTATTTCCTTTACTGGCATATATGCTCAACCAACCCGATCTTTTATTTAATTCAACGCCCTGGCACTGTAAGTCAGTAACTTCTCCCACTCTTAGACCAGCTCTGGCCATCAAATTTAGAATCGCAAAATCTCGAGGATTGCCTTCAGAAGCAGTTAATAATCTGCCCAATTCACGAGGTGTGAGTGTATTGATGGGGCTAACAACCTGTTTAGGTCCTTTAATATGTAAGTTGCGTCCAATAGATTTGAGCAATGACCGTATGGCTGCAAGTCGCACGTTGATGCTCGCAGGGGACAACCGGCGAATCGTTTGAAGATAAGCTATGAAGTCTTTTACTTCGATTGTCGTAAGTAATTCCCATTCTGGTTCGGTGTCATTGGCTTGCCGATACCAGGTGGAAAATTCCTTCAAAGCAGCTCGATAACGAATAATCGTACGAGCGCTTGAGATTGTATCTAAAAATTCATCCAGGGTATTCGTTTTCATTGATTCTTCTCTCGTATCTGAATCCTTCATTTTTTAATGGTTCAATATTATTATACGAAAATATGTCTTGTAATATTTTTCTGAAAATTCCTTGTGTGAAAAACCGTTTTGTGATATTTTAATAATATCTCTCTTGCCGGTTGCCCCCCTCAATCGGTAAGAGAGATGTTTTTAATCATTTCCATAATAAATCGGGTAATTTGGGGATTTCTCAAACATTGTGCGACGTTGTTCGC
This sequence comes from uncultured Anaerolineaceae bacterium, assembly GCA_964580315.1. Taxonomy (GTDB): domain Bacteria; phylum Chloroflexota; class Anaerolineae; order Anaerolineales; family Anaerolineaceae; genus CAZOKH01. The sequence continues at coordinate 3,604 of CAZOKH010000085.1, forward strand.
TGATGATTTAGGAAAGAAGAATTACGGTTTTGCCGATTTTCTAATCTTTAATCGTTGCAAAATGAATTAAGGATTGATGCGGCGCAGTGTAAAAAAGACAACATACCATCGAAGGTTTCTGCCGCCGCATAATCCGACTTGAATATCTGTTGTACGACGGAATTGAGCGACTTGTTTTACTCCTATTTTAATAGATTCAATCGACATCGTAACAATAAAATTTTATACCTCCTTTTAGATTTAATATAATAAACCTCGTATTGGTAAATATTTTCAATCGTGAAAATATGTTCACGGAGGCTTGACGCGGAAATACTTCCGTGCTATCATGCAAACAATTACATATATGTAATATTTTGCATGACGCTTGAAAAATATCCATAGTAACTCTTATTGGTGCAGATTTGCCAAAAAAAATGACACCTCTTGCTGGCAAGTGAATTGACAGTTAGAGAATTGTCATTATCCTCAGCGAACAATGAGAAAAATCTGGAATGCAAATTAAAGAGTTACATTTCATCTATCAGCAATATTTGATTTGGGTTGGTGGGGGAACAGTAGCCCAAAATTTTCATCTGTACCAATCGTGTGCTGGGCGTTTTTTAAAGTCTACAGTACAACTTGAACCATTCACTATACCGAGTGGATTTTTTTCATTTCCTAGGTAAGGGGATCTATGAATATCGATCAAATTGTTGAACTGGCACGAATGCATTATGAGCAAAACCTTAGCCAGGAGGAAATTTCACAACATGCAAATATTTCACGCGCTACCGTGTCGCGAGCTCTAAAAGAAGCCCGCGAGCGTGGCTACATCCGTACGTTGGTCATTGCCCCATCGGGAATCGGTTTAGAACTGGAAGAATGGCTTCGTTCCCGGTTCAATTTGAAGTACGTTGCGGTAACCCCGACGCGCGAAGATACCAACGAAGCCATAAGTCTTGTTGGACAGGTGGCAGCTGTTTACCTAGACTACAACGTGTCATCGGGCTGTGTGCTGGGTGTGGCAGGAGGGCGCACTGTGCTTTCAACAGCCAAACAGGTTAAACGTGCCAACCGCCCTGATGTGCTGGCGTTGCCCATCATGGGAGGGTGGATTGGACATACATCCATCAGCGCCAGCGAAGTGGCACGAGAAATTGCCGTGCGCTGGAATGCCCGCGCCAAAGCTTTGTTTGCACCCGCTTTTGTGGTTGATGAAGTTGCCCGCCAGGCTCTGCTTCGCGAAGAATCGATTGCTGATATTTTAAAAAGTGCCTCTCAAGCAGACATGTCAATCATCGGCATTGCGCCGGTCTCACTTAAAGAAAGTTCCAACGAATATGTGAGTGGAACTGGACGTATCAGTGGCAGCGATGTGGATGATTTAATCCAAAAAGGTGTTGTAGGTGAAACCTGCGCCCAGTTCTTTGACATTCAAGGTCGCCCGGTGGACGTGTGGAACCGTACCCGCACGATTGCTGTACCACTGGAAGACCTGGTGAAAATGCAAAATGTGGTGGCGATCGGTGCCGATGCCAGCAAAGGACGCGCATTTTTAGGCGCCTGTCGCATGGGAATCGTTAAATCTCTGATCGTCAGCGAAGATTTAGCCAGCGAGATAAAGCAACTCGACACGAATGAGTAAGAAAGGAAATTAATCAATAAAGAGATGGAAACACCGTACATTTTGGAAATGCGTCAAGTTGATAAGAGTTTTCCCGGTGTCCATGCATTAGATCATGTGGATTTCTTTCTAAAACCCGGTGAAGTTCATGCCCTGGCGGGAGAAAACGGGGCTGGTAAATCTACATTAATGAAAATCCTATCAGGCAGCTACCAGCTTGATAGCGGCAAAATTATTTTAAAAGGAAAACAAATTCATTTTACAAATTCCAGACAGGCGCGCGAATCAGGCATCAGCATTATTCATCAAGAATTGAATCTGGTGCCGCAAATGAATGCCGCCCAGAATATCTTCCTGGGAATGGATGAAGAAACAGCCAGGTTGGGAATCATTACCAAACGCGAACGCACACGGCGAGCAAAAGAAATTTTGCAGAGTATTAATGTTTCGGTAAATTTGAATACACCGGTTGCCAATTTAAGCGTTGCTCACCAGCAAATGATCGAAATTGCTAAAGCACTCACCACTGAAGCAGAAATTTTGGTGATGGATGAGCCAACTTCATCACTCACAGACCGTGAAATCCACACGTTGTATGACGTGATCAATTCGCTGAAACAGCGCGGGGTAGCCATTATTTATATTTCGCACCGTCTGGATGAAATATTCCATCTCGCAGATAATGTAACCGTTCTGCGTGATGGCAGAAATGTGGATACGGTCAAAACCAGCGATCTGACAGTCGATCAACTGGTATGTATGATGGTGGGGCGGGAATTAAAGCGCTTCTTCCATCGTGAACGACCGGGATCAGCGGAATGGAGCGGTCAACTTGCTAAACAACTGGCAAGCAGTCTGCTTAAAGAATTCCCCGACATCAAAGGTATCTATGCAGCCAATGACACCATGGCATTGGGTGTTTTGGAAGCCCTGGATGAAGCGGGGAAAAGCAGGGATGTCGCCGTGATTGGCACGGATGGTACAAGTGTTGCCGTTGAATCCGTTCAAGCAGGAAAACTGAAAGCCACCATTGGCGTATTTCCTTATGACTACGGCTGGGCAGCCGTGGAACTGGCGATTCGGGCATTGGAAGGTCAAAAATTGCCTGCACGCATTGATTGGCCTCACACACTGCTGACCACAAAAAATATTCCTACATTTTTCCCCAATTGCTGCGTGCAAACTGCTCGCGGAAAAATCGAATTTGGCCCATTCCAGGACAATCTTGGAGTTATGCCCACGCTATTTAAGCCCTACACGATCGGTGTTGTGCTTAAAACATATCGCAACAAACACTGGAAAGAAATGGGTGATGGTTACCTCGCTGCCGCAGAGCATTACGGAGTTAAAGTGAAAGTCATTAGTGCAGATTCCGAAGCTGATCTGGAGCAGCAGCTTACCCTTACCGAAGCTTTACTGGAAGAGGGTGTTGACGCGCTGTGTGTGTCACCTTTGACCAGCGATAATCTGACTTCAGCTTTGCTTAAGGCATTCGAAAGCCATATTCCCATAATTGTAGTGGACGATGCCCAGGTAGCTGAAGTGCCGGTCACCACGTTTGTAACCACCGATCAACGTGCAGTTGGTGCACTGGCAGCCCATTATCTGATCGATCAGAACCTGACACCGGGAAGCAAGGTTGCTTTTGTAGAAGGAAAAGCCGGATCGTATGCTTCTCATATGCGGAAACTGGGTTTCATTGAAACAGTTCAGGTTTCTGACCTGCAACTGGTTGCTGATCAAAAAATCGCCCTGGAAGTCCGCAATCTAACCACCAAGAATAAGAAAGCCCGGAATATTAATTTCAGCGCCCGATGGGGTGAAATCTTTGGTATATCGGGACTGGTTGGCGCCGGGCGCACCGAACTGGTGCGGGCAATTTTTGGCGTTGATCCGATGGAAACCGGAGAAGTTTTTATCGATGGGAAACAGGTTCACATTAAGGGGCCGAAAGATGCGATTCATCTGGGAATGGGTTTTCTTACCGAAGATCGCAAACGGCAGGGATTGGTGCTTGGGATGCCGGTGAATCGAAACATAACCCTGACTATTCTGGATCATATCTGCAAACTGGGTGTCATTCAGAAGCATCAGCGCACACAAATTGCCGGTGATTATGTTGACCGGTTGTCTATTAAAACTCCTTCGCAAAACCAAGTGGTCAAGTTCCTCAGCGGTGGCAACCAGCAAAAAGTGGTGCTGGCAAAATGGCTTGCCACGCAGGCGCGAATTCTCATTTTTGATGAGCCTACACGTGGTATTGATGTGGGCGCCAAGATGGAAGTGCGCGAGTTAATGAACGAATTGGTGCAGCAAGGAGTATGCATTATCCTGATCTCCTCTGAACTTCCCGAACTGTTAGGGATGTGCGACCGGATTATGGTGATGCATGAAGGAAGTGCGATGGGTGAATTCGATCCCCTGACCACCACTGAAGAAGAGATTCTGCATCATGCTTCAGGGCTTTCGAAGAATTGTTAATAATCACAACCGGAGGAGATGTATCATGACCGTTGAAACTGAGTGCAAGCCAGAAGAATTAAAACCGAAAGAAGAATCAACCGCAAAAAAAGGAATGGATCTGGGGTTTGTCTGGCAATTTGGCGTTCTGGCTGCGTTAATTGCCTTGATTATTGTATTTACAATCCTTGAACCGCGCTTTATTGCATCGCGTAACATTGTCAATATTTTAATCCAATCTGCCACCAATGCAGTCCTTGCCATTGGTTTAACCTTTGTAATTGCATCTGGCGGCATCGATATTTCAGTGGGTTCGGTGTTGGCATTTACTGGCGTTATCATGGCCTCCCTGATGAAGAATGGTGTGCCGGTTCCTGTAGCAATACTGCTTGGATTAGGCATAGGGGCGCTGTGCGGCTTAACACTGGGATTCATGGTGGCAAAAATGCACATTCCCCCCATGATTGCCACCCTGGGCGGTTCAAGCATCTATCGTGGTCTCGCATTACTTTATACCGAGGGTAAACCGGTGATTGGCACCCCGGATGCATTTCGCTCATTTGGCGCAGGAACCTGGCTTGGTATGCCCAGTCCATGGATTTTAGCGTTGATTAGCGCTGTAATAGCCTATTTTGTCATCAATAACACCAAATTCGGAGAATCCGTCATCGCAATTGGCGGCAATGAAGAAGCCGCGCATCTTTCAGGCTTAAATGTAGCGCGTAACAAAATGATAATTTATGCCATTTGCGGCATGATGGGTGCGCTGGCAGGAATTATTACAACGGCGCGCCTGGGTTCTGCTGAACCGATTGCTGGTTCTGGAATGGAAATGAATGCCATCGCCGCAGTTGTTATGGGTGGCTCTAGCCTGTTAGGTGGACAGGGAAAAATTGTAGGGACCATTATTGGATCATTGATCATTGGCACGCTACGTAATGGGCTCACTATTCTCAATGTACCTACCTTTACACAACAAGTAGCGGTAGGTCTGGTGGTTGTGATGGCTGTGTTCTTTGATCAACTTGCCAAGAGACGTGCTTAGTCCAACATGAAATAAATTCCCAAGTTCTCAAAAAATATTTCGGAGATTATTGTTTATTCAAAAAAGGAACTCTTTACAAGGAGGTGATTATTATCAGGTGGTTGATTTGAAAAATGTTGATCATCCGTCATTCCCTAAAGCTTATCAATTACTATGAAAAATTTTCATAGGAGAAGGAGATAAAGGAGACTAATATGAAGAAGCAATTTCGTAACATTACGATCTTAATGCTTGTGCTTGTTATGGCATTGTTGAGCGTTCGTTGCACTGCAGCACCGGCTCCAACAGCGGCGCCTGCCGAAGAGAAACCGGCAGCAGAAGCGCAACAGCCAGCCGGCGATGTAAAAGACGTCATGACGCTGGATGAACTGGAAGCACTGTACGGACCTGTACCCAA
>CAZOKH010000085.1:9211-15334 GCA_964580315.1 uncultured Anaerolineaceae bacterium
AAGGTCAGGCTATGCCTAAAGAAGTGAAAGCTCCCATGGAGCTGATTAACGCCGACAATATCGAAAAATACTATCCATCCGATGGCGCTGCAGCGGAAGAAGCAAAACCAGCTGCTGAATTAAAAGACGTCATGACGCTGGATGAACTGGAAGCACTGTACGGACCTGTACCCAAGCCATCGAAAGAATATACCATCGGTGGTATTGTGAAGACAGAAGTAAACGAGCACTGGCAGGAAGTTAAAAAAGGCTACCTAGATGCAGCTGCTGAATTTGGCGTGAAGGTCGAAGTGGTGGGCGCCGATTCGGAAGCCGATCTGCAACAACAGCTTGACTTTGCCGAGACCATGATCGGCAAAGGTGTGGATGCCTTGAGTGTATCACCGCTGAGTGTAACCAATCTGAATCCCGCATTGGAAAAAGCTGCAGCCGATGGAATACCGATTGTCAACGTGGACGACGCACGCATCACCGATGTGCCGACGATCTTCTTGGGCGCCGATCATCGCGAAATGGGTGTGCTGGCTGCCCAGTACATGATCGACCGTCTGCCGGAAGGCAGTGAAGTTGCCATGGTCGAAGGACAGGCTGGATCGAATGCGGCCATCATGCGGAAAGACGGATTTGAAACAACGATCAAAGCCTCGACCTTGAAGCTGGTAGCCAGCCAACCTGGTGACTGGGATCGTGTGAAGGCGTTGGATGCAGCCACCAACATCATGCAGACCAACCCCGATGTTAAAGGCATTTATGCCGCCAATGACACCATGGCGCTGGGCGTGATCGAAGCGCTAGGTGGTTCGTCAGTAGAAGCCGGGATCATCGTAGTGGGCACCGACGCCGTGCCAGAGGCGATCGAAGATGTGCGTATTGGTAAACTGGATGCGACCATTGCAGCGTTCCCCTATCAATTAGGGTACAACGGACTGGCACTGGCGTTGCGCGCGTTGGAAGGTCAGGCTATGCCTAAAGAAGTGAAAGCTCCCATGGAGCTGATTAACGCCGATAACATCGAAGAATTTTACCCATCCAAGTAAATTATAAAGCAGGCAAGCCGGGGAGGCATCATGCCTCCCCGGAAAAAAGATTTTTGATGGTACAACAATTGCTATAGGTATCAAGAAAGACTGTAAAGTAGATTTATTCACACTGGTATTATTTTGTTCTTATTCTTAAAACAAATATATAATTTTTTTGCCCCCGAAGAGAATGGGAGAACATGACCATGCGTAGTGCATTTACCCATGTAAATGAAGTGAAACAAAACCTGATTACTAAGTTGAAAACTGCCCGAGATGAGCAGCAGTTGAAGCATCTGTCAGTGGTATTGATGAATGATTTTTCACTGGACCGGCTGGTACATATTCCAGAGCTGGACCATTTTTTAAACACCACCAGAGAGGTTTATGACCGCAAAGGCGGTATTTATGCCCGCAGCACACAAACCAACCAGCAGGGTGGTTGTGCAGCAAATTGCGCCACAACATTGGGCAAGCTAGGCGTAAAAACCTATTTCATCGGTCGTACAGATGGTTTGGGGAAGGCGTTGTTGGGATATTATCTCGGTGACCAGGCAGGCGTGGACATTAGTCATGTGAAACTGGGCGGTCGCCTGGCAACTATGACCGCACTTGAAGTAGGATCTGAGAAAATCAATATCATGATCAACGACCTGGATTCTTTTTCTCCATTTGGCTTTGAAGATTTGGAAAAAGAGGATTTTGAGATTATTGATCGCGCCAGTTTGGTGGGAGTTTTTGACTGGTGTTTGAACCGCAAAGGGACCAACCTTGCCAGCGGCATGTTTGAATATGCCTGGAAGAAAGGTCTCATTACTTACTTCGATACGTCCGACCCTGCTCCACGAAAAGAAGAAATACCCGATCTGTTCTCTCACGCCCTGACACACCCAGGATTAACCTACTTGAGTTTAAATGAAAATGAATTACATCAATATGCTGACCGCAAGATGGTACCTGAGACTCGCTGGGATGAAATTCAAATTGCTGCCGAGTCATTAAAAAGTAAAATACACGCCGAATTGCAAGTTCACACGGCATTATTCTCAGCCGCAGTAAACGACAAATCAGCGCATGTCATGCCCACTTACAACGTCTCCCCGCTGCGTACTACTGGCGCTGGAGATAATTGGAACGCGGGCGACATTCTGGGTATTTTATTGAAGATGGAACCTGAAGAGCGGATTCTGCTGGCAAATTCGACGGCTGCTTATTACATAACGGCTGAAAACGCCCTGCGTCCTTCGTTGGATGATTTGATTGTATTTTTGGAAAATTCTACCAGTCAGTTGCATACCATTCTTTAGTTTGAAATTGGGTTGCCAAGTATAGAACGATTATAGGTATTGTTGAGATGATGAATTATCAAATAGCTGCTTCCATGTCTTGTGCTAATCCCATTTGCATTCGGCAAGATTTCGACCGGCTGGAGCAATCCGTTGTGGGGGCATACCATTTTGACCTGTGCGACGGTTTGTTTGCCCCCACCTTTTTACTGAATACAGCCGTAATCAGGGCGCTACGTCCGTTGAGCGGCAAACGTTTTGATGTCCACCTGTACTGCGAATACCCCTCGCACTATCTCGAAGAATTAAAGAAGAGCGGGGCAGATATTGTGGTGGTACATGTTGAGTCGAGTGGCGACAATTATCTGGATGTGATTCGCCAGATTCGCCAGATGGGCATGCAGGCGGGTGTGGGCATTTTACCTACATCGCCACTGCCAGAGGATATAGACGAATCATTGGAATTGGTATCGCTGGTGGTAACTAACACTGTTGGACCCGCCTACGCCGGGCAGCCTTTCAATCCGAAAGGTTTGCGCAACATGAAAGACATCCGCGAAAAATTGAATGCACGTGGTTTGCAAACTGAAATTGCCGCCGACGGCTCCGTCTCAGCACTACGTCTACCTGCATTTTTGGAAGCAGGCTGTAACCATTTTATTTGCGGAACATCCAGCATTTTTAAACCCGGACTGGATCTGGTGGATGGCGCCGCACAATTCAAAGAGGCATTAGAATTGGCATTGGCTGGGCAGAAACCGTAAGCGGAGGATGATAAGACAATGAGACCTTATGCAGTAGGAATTGATGTGGGCGGTAGCAAAATTGCTGCCGGATTGGTAAATCGCGAAGGAAAATTAACTGCATGTTTCACCACTCGGGCACACTCTGAGAAAGAGCCGCGCTATGTAATTGACGCTATTGAAGATGCTTATCACTCCGTATTGAAAGAATGCAGCGTGACCCCGGCAGAGATTGAAGGGGTTTGCCTGGGGTTTGCCGGAACGGTCAACGGTCCGGCGGGTATGATTTTGATCAGCTCCAACCTGCCCGCCTGGCATCAGATGCCGCTGCGTGACACGGTTGCCGAACGGATTGATATGCCGGTCATTCTGGAAAACGATACCAACCTGTGCGGTCTGGGCGAGTACTATTTCGGCGCTGGGCGCGGCAGTCGCAATATGTGCTATGTAACCTTTAGCACCGGTTATGGATTGGGAATTATCATCGATGGAAAATTGTATGTGGGTGCCACCGGAACTGCCGGTGAAGTGGCGCACATTGTGGTTGATGTGGACGGACCACCCTGCACCTGTGGTAAAAATGGATGTCTGATGTCGTATGCCAGCGGGGTGGGCATCTCGCGCATGGCGTATGATGCCATTGACGCCGGTCACGAAACGTTGCTACGCACCCACGCCACACCGGACCGAAAACGTATTGGCGGTGAAGCTGTGGCTGAAGCTGCAAATCATGGCGACCATGTAGCGCAGGAAATCATTAAAACCGCCGGTTATTATTTTGGGGTAGGATTATCGATCATTGCCCAGATTGTTAACCCTGAACTCATTGTGTACGGTGGTGGATTGACTCGTCTGGGAGATCAGATTTTGGAACCGGCAATGATCGGTTTGCGCGAGAACATACAACCCGAACTGCTCAACAGCTTCCAGCTTAAACCCTGGCAACTGGGTGACCAGGTGGGCGTGATCGGCGCCGCTGCACTTGTTTTTGCAGAGAATCAAAAAGGATACAGGAAAGCAAGGAATGCCATTGGATTCAAATAGAGTATGCATCGGTGAGTTAATCCCGGCTGAAATTGAAGAGTTGAGTCATATCAGAGGTACCATCTTTGATATTCAACGTTATTGTTTGCATGATGGACCAGGGTTACGCACCAATGTTTTTTTCAAAGGTTGCCCGTTGGTTTGTGGGTGGTGCTCAAATCCCGAATCCCAAAATTCGCAGCCTGAACTGGCATTGTTTCAGACTAGCTGCTTCAATTGTGGTCAATTTGATCCGAATTGCCCCGAGTGTTGGGGACCACCCCCTCAAGGTGATGAGTATGAAGCATGGCTGCAAGAATTTTCTCACCGGGCTGATCTATGCCCGGTATCTGCCATACGATGGATGGGTTATGAAAGTACTGCGGGAGAAGTGATAGATGAAGTGCTGCGCGACCTGCCGTTTTACGCGAACGAGGGCGGATTAACATTAACCGGTGGCGAGCCGACCATGCAGCCTGCCTTTACACATGCTTTGCTTCAGTTGGCAAAAGTAAATGGTCTTTTAACTGCTATTGAAACCTGCGGGTATACCTCCTGGCAGGTGTTCGAACGATTGTTGCCCTGCCTGGACGAAGTTCTTTTTGATGTGAAACATGTAGATGGCAATGTGCATCTAAAGGATACAGGCAAGCCTAATGACTTGATATTGCAGAATTTGAAAAAACTCGATGAAGCCCATGTCTCGCTGCGTGTTCGAGTGCCGGTCATTCCTGGATTCAACGCCGATGAAAATGATCAGCGCACCATAGCGAGTTTTTTGCGAGATAATTACTCATTCCGTGCAGTAGATTTATTGCCCTATCATGCACTGGGACGACCAAAATATAAAGCTCTTAAGCGAATTTTCCTGTGGAGTGACTATCAGCGTTTTTCAAATGAAGAAATTGACGAAAAAGCTGAAATTTGGCGTTCACTTGGTTTTGATGTCAATATTGGTGGATAAGATTAATTGTATCGGTTAAGAGAAAAGGTAGGTGAAGACATGATGGTTGCAAAAATGACTCATTTGTTGGAACGTGAGTTACCTGAAGTTTTTCCTCATGAGGTACGCATTCTCCCATTTCCAACGGACAGGGTGCGACGTCTGCGCGATAATATTCTGAACACAGAACCGGAAATTGATATTGAAAGGGCACGTTATACCACGCGCAGTTATCAACGCACCCAGCATGAACCGATGGTTATTCGTCGGGCAAAGATGCTGTATGATCTGGTCAGTGATATGCAAATTAAAATTGACCCAGACGATTTAATCGTTGGCAATCGTTCTTACCATCCCCGTATGGGGATTATAGCCCCAGAAGGGGCAGTAGATTGGGTGGATAAGGAACTGGACAATCTGCCTTACCGTCCGCAGGATAAATTCCAGATCAAAGCAGAATATATTCGTGAGCTGCGCGAAGACATCTTTCCTTATTGGCGTGGGAAAACCCTGGAAGACATTGCAGCAACCCGCATTCCCGACGATGTGAAACGCGCAGTCAAAGCACGTGTTTTCAGCGTTAACCAGACGGATCATGCCCAGGGACATATTTTACCAGATGCAGAAGGTTGGCTGCGGCGTGGCATAAGTGGTTTACGTATTCGTATTGATGAGGCAGAAAAAAAACACGAACACTTAAGCGAAGATATGCGAGATTTCTACCAAGCAGGTCGAATTGTGTTGGATGCTGCAGCACTGTTTATGAATCGGTATGCTGACCTGGCGCGACGACAAGCCCAAGTTTTATCAAATAATAAACGTCGGCAGGAATTAATGCAAATTGCCGAGGACTGCAGCTGGCTGGCTGAACACCCCGCCAGTACCTTCAGGCAGGGTGCTCAGGCTGTGTGGTTCCTGTTTGTGTTAATGGAGATCGAATCCAATGCCAGTAGCATGTCACCGGGAAGGTTGGATCAATACCTATTCCCTTATCTGGAGAACGACTTGCGCAATGGGGTTCTTACCATGCCTCAAGCGCAAGAAGTTCTTGAAAATCTATGGTTAAAATTTAACGAAATTGTGCTTCTGCGCAGCAGCGAAAGTGCTCG
>CAZOKH010000086.1:0-15136 GCA_964580315.1 uncultured Anaerolineaceae bacterium
GTCTGCCGTGTCCCCATTTATCATTTTATACCTTTGGGTTGATCATACTAATGACGCGAATTCATGAAAAATGGAAAAATCTAATCCAAAACCCGATGTTAAAATCGAAATCTTTGCCCCGCCCGAGGCGGAAACCGCCCTGCGCGAGGCGCTGGCGCAAGCCGGGGCGGGCGTGATCGGCGACTATGACCACTGCTCCACGGTCACGCCGGTCAAAGGCTATTTTCGCCCGCTTCCGGGCGCCGATCCCTACTCGGGAGTCAAAGGGGAAATCAGCCGAGTGGAAGAGGTGAAAATCGAAGCGGTTTGCCGCCGCGAGCAGCTCGCCGCGGTGGACGCCGCCGTCCGCAAAGCGCACCCCTACGAAGAGCCGGTCATCCTGTATCTGCCGTTGATTCAATTCTAGTCACAACAGATTCACACAGATAAACATGGTTTAATAATTAGTCATGTAATATCTGTGTCCATCTGTGTTGATCTGTGGTTCATCACGCCGTGTGCCGGCGATTGGTCATCAGCACCAGCACAATCAACAGCACCACCAGCGCAGCCGCCGCCCAGGCGGCATTGGCCACCAGCGGCGCGGCCGCTTGCCTCAACGCAATGCCGATGAAAGCCCACACCAGCACAAATTGAAAAGCCACATCGCGCCGCGTGAAGCTCTTGATAGCTGCCAGCAGCACCGCCACCCCCAGCATAATCGCCGCCCAGGTTTGCGGGGCAATGCCCCAGCCGTTCCATTTCACAAAATCGAGCACCGAGGTCACATTGGCAATCGTCGCCACCGTCACCCAGCCCAGGTAGGTGCTGAACGGCACATCCACAGCCCATTTTTCAACACCTTTCACCTGATTTCTGCCAATGCCAAGCAGCAGGTAAATAAAAATGAGCGACAGCAAAAGCCCAAACATGGCAAACAGGGTGGCTTCAAACTGCTCGTAGTGCCACAAAAACAGCCAGGCAATGTTGGCCGCCCCGCTGAGAGCATACCAGTTGCCAATGCGCTGCAGGCGGGGATTCTCACGCTGCGAAGGCAGCGCCTGATAAATGGAGAAGGCGATCAACCCAATATAGATCAAGCCCCAGATGGAGAATACATAGCCCGCAGGCACAAAATAGACCTGAAAACGGTCGGAAATCTCGCCAGTGTTTAATCCATTCAACGGCAGCGCATTTGCCAGGATATTCATCACAATCACTGCTGCCGTTATCAGGATGGTTGCCCACTGTCGGATGGTATTTTTGCTCATTTTCCAGCTCCTTGGAAATGTTTTTTTAAAATGACAATCCTGCCTGATTGAATCTTACAACCATTCTTGATTGACGGCAAATTACAAGTGAAGAGAGTGTTTAAGAAGACCCTAAAGGTTTCAGACAAATCAAAAAAGGAAGAGCAGAACGCCAGAGCAAATCTGCCCTTCCATTTTTGAGGGATGGATTGAATGCAAGGGGGCTGATTTCTACCTTACCCCAATGAACCATCTGGTTGAATTTTTAAGCGCTCAAATCAATCGAATACCCCGTGCGCAGCAGACCGGCTTCATTCAACTTGGTGAGCAATTCACTCTGCTGATCTTCGGAAATACTGCTCAGGTCATACTCGCTCAGGATGGATTGCAGGGATTGCAGAGCGTTAAGGTTGACCGATCCGCTTCCGCTGGATTGATCAGGTGGAGGAGGCGGCGGCTGCTGCCCTTCGGGCATACCTTTGGCGCGCAAATCTTCCGCGTCGAAACCGGCTGCTTCGATGGTTTCTTTCATGCCGCGCGCGGGGGTGATGCCGGCATCTTTAAACTTCTGGAATATCTCCTGTGCATCTGCTTCGGTGATGTTTTCGGGATCGTACTCTGACAGGATATCGGCAATGGTTTGCTTCTGATCATCCGTCAGGCTGGTTCCCTGGGGTCGCATCCCTCCCATGGATGCAGCTTGAATCGAACCATATCCTTGTATGCTACTGACCATATAGACTCCTTTCCATGTGTCCGTTGAATAAGAAACAAATCGCATGCATGCTCTGTATGCCAGTATAAGAAACAGGGATATAGATTTGGTTCAGCCCAAATAAAAAAGAAATTAATCTTTTGGGGAAGAAATTAAACCGGTTCTAAATATCTATTCATATTCGGAGAATTTTTGGGCTTTTTGGGAGCTTTTTCACTCATATTTGAGCGCCATAACCGGGGCAAGCGTGGCCGCGCGCAGCGCAGGATAAAGCCCACTTAACAATCCGATTAAGGTGGCAAACACCAGCGTCACCAGGGGCAGCCACAGCGGCGTATATACCGCCACCGACACCGGCGCGCCGCCGCTTTCAGCCGCGCGGCTGGCCAGGTAAGAAACAGCCACCACATTCAGCACTTTGCTGCCGCCCCAGCCCAGCAGCACCCCGCCGACCCCGCCCAGGAAACCGATCCCGGCGGCTTCACCCAGGAAAATGCTCAGCACATCGCGGTTGCTGGCCCCCACCGCTTTCATCAATCCAATTTCCCGCGTGCGTTCCAAAATGGCCATGGTCATGGTGTTGGCAATACCGATGGCTGCCACCAGCAGGGATATGGCGCCCACACCGGCAAAGATCAACTGCATGATCGTGTAGATGCTGTTGATGCCCTGCACAATCATCTGCGGGGTATAGGCAAAAAACCCCATTTCGGTAATCTGTTCGGTTATATCAGTGATCGTATCCGTATCAGCCGTTTTCACCAACACTTGACTGTAACCGGTTTCGTTATAGTTCACCCGCTTGCCGTTCACCCAGTCGTTGATAGCTTTCAGGTCTTCAAAATTTACAATCACCATATTATCCTGCTCGCCGCGGGTCTCCTGCATAATGCCCACCACGCGCAGGTTATAGACCTTTTTCACTTCCTCGCCATCTTCGGTGTAACGCGAGACGGTTACCTTGAGCTGCTTGCCCATCAGGTCCGGCTGGGCGGGAGGCTCCTGACCGGGACGCATTTGCGGATCCATGAAGTTCTTCGCCATAAATCCGCCAATCACTGCCCCGCCGCGCGGAATTTGCGCCGTACCCTCTTGAATGGCATAACCCAGTCGGTCAACATCATTGCTGCCGAAAGCGGTTATTTGGCCGTAATTAACCAGTTTGCCAAAGTTAATTTGTGCGCCCGACCATAGATCGATACGGATGAAGACATCGGTAACCCCGGGAATGGCTTCAATGTCTTTGATTGTTTTCGGCGTAAGCAAAATTTGCTCGGGCATTTCAGCACCGCCGCCCCCGCCAGCCATCATCATGCCGCTGTCGCTGTAGCCGGGGTACACCTGGATGGTGGTCAGATCGCCAATGTTGCCAATCTGGCTGGTGGCGCTTTGCTGCAAGCCGCTGGCAAGCGACACCAGCAGCACCACCGAAGCCGTGCCGATCACCACGCCAATGGCGGTCAGCAGCACCCGGCCCTTGCGGCGGTTCAGGTTCTCCAAAATCAAGCCAATCAGGTCAATCAAACGCATAACGCAATGATCCTCATTTATCCTTTGAGCAGGGCGCCTAATCCTCGGATCGGTATCCGTTCCTCAACGGGCGGCATCTCAGGCATAACCGGTTCCGGCGCATCGCTGCCCAACCCGATCAGCCCCTTTACAAAACGCAGCAATTTCTGCCAGAAGGTTTCCGGCTCTTGCATGGGCATTTCCGGCAGGGGCATTCCGTCTGGTCCCACCTGCCCCATCAAATCCACCGGCGGGCCATCCATCACTTCCACTTCCAGTTCCTGGGTAATGGTGCGCACCTGATTAAAATCATCGGTGTAACTGATGGACACCTGCAGCGGCAGAGCGCCGGCTTTCTGCGGGACGATGGAAGCATCAAACGTGTAGTAACCGCCTGTATCGAGCACACCCACCAGGGTGCTGTTGTTGGTCAATTCGGCGCCTTTGGCCGAAACCCGCATGGTGCCCAGCACCGCCGACTTGCGCCCCAGGTTGGTAACCTGCAGGGGCAACATGCCGGGCTGGCCGACCATTAAACCCTCTACACTGGTGTAGAACGACACCTCCACCTGGGGCAGGCTGTACACCAGCAGGGTGATCACCTGGTCATCTATCAAGCGGTTGCCTTTGACATCATCATAGACAAATGAAATCTTCAACGGGTAGGCGCCCGGGTTGGTGTTGACATTGACAATCAACTGCAAGTCGGTCTCCATTTTCTGGCCGGCATGCACATCTTTAAGATAAACAATATTTGAACTTCCCAGCGGGGCAAAGTTGCTCAGGTCGCTGCCTGCACCACCCACACCGCCCGGCGAGGGTGTGCCAGATACCGAGTCACCACCCGAATCGGATGCGCCGCCCACCACCATGGCCACCGAGCGGGCATCAGCCGAGCCCAGGTTTTCAATTTCCAGGTGCAGCGAGAAGGTCAAGCCCGGCTGCAGCGGGTCAAGATTGGATTCATATCCGGTGACCACCAGTTGCGGGCGCGGCGAAACCGTGCCGGTGGGCGTCACATACGAGCCGCCGCCGTAATAACCGTGCACCTTCAACGAAATGGTAAAGGTTTCGGCATAAGCCGTGCCCTGGGGGTCAGTATAAGAAATCTTGACCGTCACCGGAGCCGGCCCGGTCAGATCATAACCAGCCGACATGGGCTGCGTTTTGCTCGATTTTTTCCCGGCTTTCAGGGTGCCAATCACCTGCACACCGCCGTTGTCGCGCGGGTAAATCCCTGTGCCTTCATAGGTGATGACTACATTGGAGGCAGTGGTGGACCCCTTGTTGGCAAAGGTCAGGTCCAGGTCAAAATTATTGCCGGGTTTCACCTCATCGTCATCATAACCAGAAATGACCACCAGCGGGCGGTTGGAGCCGATGGGGGCTGTGGCGGTGGGGGTAACCGCCCGGCCAGTCAGGCTGGCCTGCGAGGTCACCAAAGCATCGCCGGCGCTGGTGAAGGTGGCCGTCACCGTGCGCGAATCGCCCAGGGCAGCATCTTCGGGAATGGCCAGTGAGATAGTCACACTGGCCGAAGCGCCCGACGCCAGCGACAGGCTGCCCGGGGATGCCCAGGCATTCCACTCACTCACCGCCAGCGCCACGTTGATCGTATCAGCACTGCCGTTGTTGGTCACCTGCACCGCAAACGTGACAATCTCGCCCGGGCGCGCCCAGCGCTCATCTGATGCCGGCGATACACCAAAGTCATAACCGGGGTCTGCCACCGGCACAGGTGTGAACGTGTGGGTGGCGGTTGGCTCTGGTGTTGCGGTTTCCGTTGGAGTGATGGTTGGATCATCTACCGGTTCCTCCTGGGCGTGCGCCACCGGAACGGGATTGAAAAACAAAGCCCCGCTGAACAGCGCCAGGGCGGTTAGGATCAAAATAATTTTTCGGGATGTTTTTGTTTTCATCATTCGTTGTAATCCTCCATTCCCGATGAATTCATGGAATTGCTTGCTCGTTGATATTCGTCTTCGCTGACTGCTTTGCCATCCAACAGGTAGATGACATGCGAAGCAAAATGCAGCATACGCGGATCATGCGTTACCACCACAATGGTACGGCCTCCGCGGTGCAGCTCTGACAGCAAATGCATAATGCTCATGCCGCTGCTGGTATCCAGGTTGCCGGTGGGTTCATCCGCCAGGATGAGCGGCGGATTATTGACCAGCGCACGGGCAACAGCCACACGTTGCTGCTGCCCGCCCGACAGCTCGGTGGGTTTGTGTCCCATGCGTTTTTCCAATCCCATTTGCTTCAAAAGGTTCGCAGCGCGGTTGTGTCGCTGAGGCGCTGAAATGCCGCAAAACCGCATGGGAAAGGCCACATTGTCCAGGGCATTCAAGCTGGAAATGAGGTTGAAGGATTGGAAAATAAAGCCCACCTTGTTGCGCCGGTAAACCGCCAGATCGTTCTCATCCAGTTTATCAATGGTCAAACCGTCCACCATCAACGAGCCAGATGTGGGGCGGTCCAGCCCGCCCATCTGGTACAGCAGGGTACTTTTGCCCGAACCGGAAGGTCCCATGATCACGGTGAAGGTTCCGGGAGCAATTTCCAGGTCCAGTTGATCTAATGCAATCACCGTCTGTTTGCCCATCTGAAAAGACTTGCACAGACTGTGAGCCTGAATAAAGGATTGGGTGTTCATACTTTAGAAAACACCACCGCCGGATGACGCCATGCTCAACATGAGATTGCTTAAAAACGTTGGCGTGGCAAAAATGATGATGACCAGCCCCGCCACAATTGCAGCGGCTGCCAGGCTCTTCTTGCGGTAATCACCGCCCATTATGGTCACGCCCAGGCCAATCAGGAACAATTGCCACAGCAGATAGATATCCACCTGGGAAAGCAGTGCGCCAAAGAAAGCCGCCCCGCCGCCTGACGCGGCATCAATAAACCCTGAGAGTCCCGGAGACACGATTGGCTTGCCTGAAATGAGCAGCCCCAGGGTTTGCACCACCAGGCGCAATCCAATGGGCAGCGCTGCCCAGGCTGCCAGGTTAAACGTCATGCGGTTTGACGAACGGCTGCCTGAAAGGGTCAATCCCAGGTGCAGCAAGCCGCCCATCAGCAGCCAGCCCAGCCAGATGGATGCCAGGCCGGACAGCATGGGAAAACCGTAGATGAACAACGGTCCCTGGCTGATGGACAACCCCGATTGCATTTGCTCCATTTGTTCGGGAGAAAGGTACTGCTGCATTTCAGGGTCGGGCTGCACCATGCTTTGCAGCGCCGCCCGGCTGCGCACCGGGCCGGTGACCAGCACCGATAATATCCCCAACACGGTCAGCACCAGCATGGGCGTCAGCCACAGGGTTGTTTCTGCTTCCAGGATGGTTTTCAATGCCCGGCGCGGATGGAGGCACAGCTCCGCGATCCACTCCAGGTGAATTTTCTTGGTCAGGTTGGTTTCTTCCCCATTATTTAAATCGCCATCAGGTTCCATTTTCTACGCTCCAACGAAAGTTTGATGGTTCCCAAATGTTACAGGAATCAAGAGACGAGCAGACAGAATACACTTAAGCAAAAATAAATCAAAATTAATGACGTATATACAAGGCTAATTGTTCCCGGGTCAGCTTTATCAAATCACCCCGCTGGAAAGCTGGCTGTTATTCAATTAATTATTTGGTTTTATTCTTTGTGCAAATAAATTGGTTCCCTGTTTTTGTCAACCGCAAGTCATCGCGTTTTTGGTTTGCTCGAAACATTCCATACACAGTATGGAACGATAAGATCACTTTCATCCGCCACACAGCGCGGTAGATTGGAGAAGATTAATACACCTCTTCAGCCGTGTCAAGGGCAGAAATGATGAATCGCAAGCATCACTACATAATGTTACATATGAACATATTTTTCAATTGTGAGACACAACAATATTTTGTATTACGAAAAATAATCCGAATCAATCCTCTTAATTGTATAAGATGTTATCGGATTTACACCAATATCATAATCGATCAATAAATTAGCCAGGCGTTTGCCATCTATAAGGACGATCTTACAATCAACAGAAAACACATAACTCTCTGCATCTGCGGTAAAGGATGATGTGGTGATAAAAACACCTTTGTGCGCTTTCTTTCCCATCAACGCCCCAACAAATTTTTGGATTTCGGGTCTGCCAACCACACCTTCCCAACGCTTGGCTTGAATGTAGATCGTATCTAAACCCAGACGGTCTTCATCAATGATCCCATCGATTCCACCATCCCCCGATTTACCAACAGCTCTGGCAGCATCCTGCCAGGACCCTCCATATCCCATCTTCACCAGCAAATTGACAACCAATTGCTCAAAAAACGCCGGAGAGCATCTCTTTATACTGTCAATTAACTCTGCAGCCAAGTTTTCCCTGATTTCCTGGAAAGCCTCTTCTAACACTTCCTCAGGTGTTCTGTCATTACCTATAGAGACAATTTCGTTTTTTTCACTACCCTTTCGATCGTAGAATTGTCTAAATTCTGGATACCGTTTTAAGTACTTCACATTAATTATCGTAGGGGGTTCCCTAAGCACTTCTTCGCCGCGTTCTGTAATGCAGTAATACGTGCGCCTGGTCATTTCCAACAATCCCGCCTTCACCAAATATGTACGAGCCCAGCTCACCCGATTGAAAAACGCGGTTTGTTTTCCGCTTTGAATCATTACACTCATTTCTTCTTCAGTAAGACCGAATTTGTCTTTCAGGATGTCATTACATTCATGAATGGAATGCTCTTTATGGTCTGCATAAATTTGGAGTAACGGCAACATAATTGTTTGAAAATCTGGTATAGACATAAGCTTTTTTACTCCCCATTTCAGAGAAGGCGAAAGATTGTCATTATTAATATCAACATCAGGTATTGTATAATATTTTTAGAAAAGGGGAAAACGGATACATTATTATCAGTTCCACCCATCCATCAACGCCAAGGCATTGCGCTGCAAGTGATTCAACAGCTCGTTATGATAATTGCAGAAAAAATCCATCCTCAAAAGATCATTCTCTTTGGATCTTATGCCTATGGAAATCCCAAACCAGAAAGTGATGTTGATATTCTGGTAATTATGGATACACCCCTTAAAGAAAGCCAACAGGCGCTCGAAATCCGCAAAGCATTGAATATTTTTTTGGGCTTGACCTGATTGTTCGTACACCGCAAAACTTGGCAGAACGCCTGAAATGGGGGGATTCATTCTTGAAAGAAATCATCACAAAGGGAAAGTACTTTTTGAATCCCCTGAATTTTGAGTGGATACAAAGAACAAACAAAAAGAGAACACACGTGAAAATGCATTCTCTTTTTTGTTTTAACTCCAAAAGGGTTTAGTGCAGCGCGTCGCACACCGCCTGGTCGTGAACCATGCTGGAGGCAAAGAAGCGTGAAACCCATTCTCCGCTGCCAGCAGCCTGTTTGTTAAGCAGGTTGTACAGTAAACCAGACGGGTTGGGAGAAACCCATTCATCCACATCCAGGGCGCCCTCCAGGCCAAATTGTGACAATTCAGGCGCTTCCCAGGCGACTGTGCCTAGCGGCACCAGGTGCACCCAGGTTTGGCCCGGTTTCAGCGGGAAGGGATCGCCGTTTTCATCAATGAAGCGGATGGGACGCACTTTACCGGTGGTTTTCTCATATTCTTCGTTTTTGGTTGTCCAATAGATATTATATACCTGCCCGTCTCGGAACAACACCGCCGGCAGCCGGTCAATATACATCAGGTCAATGTCGAAGGCTGTTTCGGTGCAGGCGCGGTGATTTGCGGTCAGGATGATGACATTTTCAAAAGTCAAAGGCTCACTGTTCAAGCGGTCAGTGGCGCGAATGAAGGTCACCCCATCAGCATTATCCTGGTAGCGGTTATAAGCCTGGCTGGATTCGTTATACTGCCAGATGATCTGATCGACCAGGTTATAAACAAACCAGAAGCGCGGCGCCGGTTTACCGCCTGCGGGCGGTGTGGCATCAAAGGTGTTGACCTCCAACGCCATGCTGCCAATTTCTTTCTGTGTAGCGCGGGCAATTTCTTCAATGCTGGTCACTTTCACCATGGCACTGTTGATGTCATCCTGATCTGAACCAAACACGTTGTTATATAGTTCAAGGTTTTGCATTACGCCCTTATAGGCTGACGCCATCACCAGGAAACCGCTGTAGGCTTTTTGCAAATGCCGGTAGGGCAAACGGCCGGAACGGATGGGTCCCACCATAGCCTCATCAGAATTCTGCCCGGATGCAGATTCCTCATCACCGCCGGATGTATCACCGCCCAACGGATCATTTTCATCCACGGCTTCCTGCGGGTAATCGCCGTAGAACATGCCCACATAACGGCTCATGCCTTCGCCAATGTACAGCTCAAACACAATGGGGCTGTAAGACAATCCCGCCTGCGGGCGGGCGGCCGGAGGCCAATTGGTGATGGACACCAGGGCGGGCGGCAATTTCAAATTTGATGGATCGGAGACCGGCAGCCCGGTCAGCGGATTGATGTTTGCGGGCGAACTGGCAGGATCGTCCGAACCGGCTCCGCTTTGATGCTCTCCGCTGCCCACATCCGGCACGGTGTCCTCCGGGTCGGCTCCGGCGGTTACAAAGCCGCTGGTCAGGCTGAAGATTAGAATGGATACCAATAATAGAAATCTTTTTTTCGTTATCATATTCATCCCTTGAAATCACACAGGTAATCTTTTCGCAATGAGGACACATTGTTACATTTTTAATTAAACCACAGGAAAGCATGAACGTATCCATACATTATTGCAAACTGGGTTAAGGTTTAGTCTTGAAAAACCAAACTTTTTTCTAACCCATCTGGATATATACTGTTCATACGGAAATTGAAATTTTCGCTGATTTTGAAAAATATTTCCTGAAATACCGCTTGACACAGAACGAATGTTCTGATATATTAATAACTAGCACAAATGGTCGATTTAATTATAGAAGGGAGTGAGACCTATGGCGCGCAAAAAAGCAGGTCTGGGTGAACGGCATCAGAAAATTTTACAGTTTCTGACCAGGTTTCAGGATGAAAACGGTTATTCCCCCTCCATTCGCGAAATTGGCGAAAGCATAGGGGTCAAATCCACTTCACTGGTTGATTATTATCTCAAGCAGTTGGAAGATATGGGTCATATTGACCGCAATTCGCACATATCCCGTAGCATTCGCATTCTGGCCCCGCTTGAAAGCGGCTTTGTAAAGCAAGCGAAACAGGCTGTGAAACAGGCAGCGCAATCGGTCAGCGAATTATTCTCCATCCCCATCGCCGGGCGCATCGTGGCCAGCGCTCCCATCCCGGTTCCCTCTTCCGATTTAAGCTACTTTGATTCGGAAAGCAGCGTTGAAATTGCCCGCAGCCTGTTGCCCACCCGCGAAAAGGTGGACGATCTATTTGCCCTGGAAGTTCAGGGTGAATCCATGATCGACGCCATGATCAATGACGGCGACATTGTGGTGATGAAACCCGCGCAAGAAGCCCGCAACGGCGAAATGGTGGCGGTGTGGCTCAACGACACCGACGAAACCACCCTGAAATACTTTTACAAAGAAGACAACCGGGTGCGCCTGCAGCCCGCCAACCCGACCATGAAACCCATCTTCATCGAAAACCCCGAACGCCTGCGCATCATGGGCAAAGTGGTGATGGTCATTCGCCAGGTACAAAGCGTGGCTGCCTGAAATTGACCGCTTTATTTATTCAGCAACAAAAAAACACCCTGCAAGCAGGGTGTTTTTCGTGTTTGACCTTGTTTCCTGATTAGGCAACTTCGATCACGGCGCCGGCGGTTTCCAATTTGCCTTTGGCGTCGGCAGCAGCTTCTTTGCTGACGGCGGTGAGGATTTTGGAACCAGCGGTTTCGGCCATGTTCTTGGCCTCAACCAGACCGAGGCTGGTGAGCTGGCGGATGACTTTGATGACTTCGATTTTCTTGGGACCAGCGTCCTTGAGCACAACATCGAACTCAGTCTTCTCTTCCACGGGTTCGGCGGCGGCAGGGCCAGCAGCCACTGCAACAGCGGCTACGGGAGCGGCAGCAGAAACGCCCCATTTTTCTTCCAGTGCTTTCACCAGTTCAGCAGCTTCCAAAACGGAAAGCGCGCTCAGTTCTTCAACAAGTTTATTCAGGTCAGCCATTG
The DNA here is from genome assembly GCA_964580315.1 of uncultured Anaerolineaceae bacterium. Classification (GTDB taxonomy): domain Bacteria; phylum Chloroflexota; class Anaerolineae; order Anaerolineales; family Anaerolineaceae; genus CAZOKH01. The sequence continues at coordinate 11,598 of CAZOKH010000086.1, forward strand.
TGATTCTCCTTCTTTACATCAAATCCATTGATGATTGATTATGTTTTTTTATATATGATTGCTACTCGAAATCCTATCGGTTCTATTTTTCCGAGTAGGCTTTGACAACTGCCGCCACTTCGCGGGCGGGTTCGATTAGTGTACGCACCAGTTTGCTGGCGGGCGCCATGATGGTACCCAGCAATTGCGCGCGCATAACCGGCAGCGGCGGCAAATCAGCCAGTGCTTTCACTTCTTTTTCGGTGATAGCGTGCTTGTCGAGAAAACCACCTTTGATGGTGTATGTTTCTGCTTTGGTAGCATCGCTAAACACTTTGGCCAGTTGGGCTGCATCGCTAAATGCAAAACCCGCCAGTGTGGTGCCTTCCAATTCCTGGTCATAGTTAAAACCAGCATTTTTCAGGGCAATATCCAGCAGTGTATTCTTAATCACATGCGCCTGACCGCCAACTTCACGCACTTTCTTGCGCATGGCATCGATATCTTTCATGCCCATTTTGTTGTATTGCAGCATGAAAACTGCCTGGCTTTCATTCAGCCACTGGGTATATTTTTCAACCAGTTCGTTTTTATACTTTTTTGAGAATGCCAATGAAATTCACCTCCTTCCGTTACAAAATAAAAGTCTTTGCCTTGTTTAACTCAGGCAAAGACTTCCAATCCCATTATGGGAGGTGCATTTTGTGCTTGGAATGTCTTCACCTGAGCTGGATATTAAGCCCTGTGGGCACCGGCTGTCATGGGCGAAGAAAAACGCCAAATGTCAGTGATTTATTATACCCTATTTATCCAAAACCTGTGCGGCCATTGGGTCAATTTTGACGCCGGGTCCCATGGTTGAGGTCAGGGTAATTTTCTTGATGAACGAACCTTTGGCAGCCGCCGGTTTGGCTTTTTTGATGGCTTCCATCAGGGCAACCAGGTTTTCATACAATTTTTCCGCATCAAATGATACTTTGCCAAGGGGCACATGAATGTTGGCAGTTTTGTCGAGGCGGAACTCAACACGACCGGCTTTGGCTTCTTTGATGGCGCGCGGCAGATCACCAGCGTTGACCACCGTACCTGCCTTGGGGTTCGGCATCAAACCGCGCGGGCCAAGCACACGGCCCAGACGTCCGGCCTTGCCCATCATGTCGGGGGTCGAAATGGCCACATCAAAATCGGTGAAACCGCCCTGGATTTTTGCAATCCATTCATCGCTATCGGCCACATAATCAGCGCCAGCTTGTTCTGCGGCGGTGGCTGCTTCACCCTGGGCAAACACCAGCACACGAATGGTCTTTCCCAGGCCGTTAGGCAGAATGACCACATCGCGGATTTGCTGATCGGCCTGGCGGGGATCCAGACCCATGCGCATGTGCACTTCAACCGTGGCATCGAAACCGGCATAACTGGTCTCTTTCACCAGTTGCAAGGCTTCTTTCGCCGGATAAACTTCATCTATTTTTACTTTTTCGCTGGCAGCGAGGTATTTCTTTCCGTGTTTCGGCATGATTACTCCTTTGTGGTTATGACGGGCAAATCTTATGATTCACCCTCCCACAGGTCTAATAGTTAATCTACAACTTTCAGTCCCAGGCTGCGGGCGGTACCTTCCACCTGGCTCATGGCATCTTCCATATCCACTGCGTTCATGTCATTGAACTTGATTTCAGCAATTTCGCGCACCTGGGCGCGGGTTACCTTGCCAACTTTATCGCGGTTGGAAGTTGCTGAGCCCTTGGCAATGCCAGCCGCTTTTTTGAGCAGAATGGCAGCGGGCGATGATTTCAGGATGAAAGTAAAAGAACCATCGGTATAAACGGTGATTTCCGCAGGGATCACGTCGCCCATTCGATTCTGTGTACGGGCGTTGTATTCCTTGCAGAAGGCCATAATGTTGATCCCATGACCTGCCAGTGCAGGGCCAATGGGGGGGGCCGGATTTGCTTTTCCGGCTTCAATCTGTAAACGTACTACTGCTTTTAATTTCTTTGCCACAGGTTTCTCTCCTTTGTGGTATTGACGGGCTTCTTAATTTGCCCTCCCACGAATGGTAAAAAAAGCCCCTTGCGAGGCTGTACTCACGATTTTTCGACTTGCAAGAAGTCCAATTCGACCGGCGTTTCTCGACCGAAGAAGTTGACCATCACGCGCACTTTAGCGCGGTCCATGTCAATTTCCGATACGGTGCCTCGGAAATCGTTGAAGGGACCATCGATGATCCGCACCCGTTCGCCGAGGCGGAAGGTGACCTTGATGTGCGGCGCTTCGGCTTCCATGCGCTTGAGAATCTGCGATACCTCTTCCGGCCGCAGCGGAGTGGGCGCATTGCCCATGCCCACAAAGCCGGTCACACCCGGGGTGTTGCGCACCACGTACCATGACTCTTCAGACATGATCATGTTCACCAGCACATAACCGGGAAAAACATGGCGTTCCACAACCCGGCGCTTACCATCTTTGACATCAATTTCTTCCTGGGTGGGAATAACCACATCAAAGATTTTGTCTTTCATGCCCATGGTTTCAATGCGCTGTTCCAGGTTATGCCGAACTTTATTCTCGTAGCCTGAATAGCAATGTACAACATACCAGGCGCGTAAATCGTTCAGCTCTTCTGGTATGAAGCCTTCTTCATCTTCTGAACGTTCGGCACGTCCTGCACGTCCTGCACGTTCTGCACGGTGCTCAGAAGCGCGGGGAGTATATTCAACAGATGCATCGCCCACAGGAGTTGAAGAGGGCGTGTACTGTTCTTCATTTTCCTCGGGCTGCCCGTTTGATTCGTTCTGAGTCTCATATTCCATAAAAAACTACCTTGCTCTACTGCAACCTGTTTCCAGGCTGGCGAACCGGTGATTTAAGTCAACAAGGCGGTGATGGACGTGGAAAAGAGCAGGTCCAACAAACCGAGCAATGCGCTCATAGCCACCACAACCAGGATGACAATGCGCGTCAGCCGCAAGGCATCTTCAGTGGTGGGCCAGCTCACTTTGTGCAGTTCTCCCACTGTCTCGCGGAACCAACGCTGGATGGCGTTTGGTTTCTTTTCTTTTTCGATTTTGTCTGTCACGCGTTGCTCCTTCGGTTAGCGTTTAAAACGCCGCCTCAAACGGACGGCGTTGTGTTACCAGGCAGGTCAGGCAGGAATCGAACCCACAACCCCCGCTTTTGGAGAGCGGTGCTCTACCAGTTGAGCTACTGACCTAAGGTTTAAAAGGGGTGCAGCCTGATGACAAGCATTTCCGCTGCACCCCGGTAAATCTAAATGTGCTATTTGGTCTCGCGGTGCAAGGTATGCTTGCGGCAGCGAGAGCAATACTTCTGCAATTCCATACGCCCAGGGTCATTGCGGCGATTTTTTTCAGTGGTGTAATTGCGTTCTTTGCATTCAGTGCAAGCCAGCGTTACAACCGGTCGAACATCTTTTTTGGATGCCATAATTTTTACTACCAGCTATCTCACAACAGCCGGTTCTCCTTACTACTCTAGAATCTTGGTAATAACGCCCGCGCCAACGGTCAAGCCGCCTTCGCGGATCGCAAACTTCGAGC
>CAZOKH010000087.1:0-2756 GCA_964580315.1 uncultured Anaerolineaceae bacterium
AACCTGGAGCAATTTCTTCCAAGCATGTTTGATCAACAGGAAAATGTCAATAACCAAAATGGAAAAAATGGCGAGATTATGAGAATACATCGCCAGAGCGCCAAAAACAACAAACGCAATTTTTGCCGGAAGATTGTTTGCTGCCTGGCGGGGATTGGAAAATTCCAGGAATGAATAAAAATAACCCAGCAGGCTTAATTCAAGAACTACATACATCCGGATTTCTTGTGCATGGTAGATTTGAAAGGGCGAAATAGCCGTGAAAAAAGCCGCCCAGAGAGCAGCTTTTTCATTAGCGAGTTTTCGCGCTGTCAAATAAACACCCCACACAACCATCAAGCTCAGCCCAACATTCAAAAATCGCAATTGCCACAATTGAGCCGCCCCTAGTTTTTGCCAGGCATGCAGTAAAAAATAAAATAAAGGGGGCATCGTATCGGCTGCGGTTCCATCAATGATTTCAATCAGGCTGCGGTTGGACAGAAAAACGCTGAAAGCATCATCATAATAGATTTCTCTGCTGTTTAAAAACAGGCAGCGCAACCCTGCCGCAAGCAGAATGATAAATATCAGCATTCCGTGTTGACGAGGCTTCATTGCTGGTTTATCCGTTCGTCAAAAGGAAATTCATCATACCAAAGCACTGCCGGCCGTAAAATCCACCAGCGCACCCAGTACAATAAAACCAACAGCACCAGGGGAAATGGGAAAAACACCATCGCAGCACGCATGGCGGGTTCAAACTGTTGTGTTGAAATGATCGCCATTCCCCACAAAAACACAAGCAAAGCACCCATGCTGGCCAGCGAGTAAACATCAGCTTTTTTCTCCCAGCGGTTTTGCAGCATGGAAAAAAACAACGCCAGCCCCGGAAGCATCATGACAAATGAATCAGCAGTGCTTTTGAGCCCCACCCACTGACTGGCGGCCAGCGTCAGGCAGGCGGTCCACAAAAAAGCCCTTCCGCCTTTTCTCAGCGAAATATGCCATTCGAGAATCAACAACAAACCGATGGCGCCCGAGAATATCCATCCAATTCTGGCGCCCATACCCGGCAGCCATTTTGAAATGATGTCCGCTGGGCTATAGAATTGCGAAGCGTTATAGGTGCTGACTATGGCACGCAGGCATTGCATAAACCAATCGGGCATAAGCAAAGCAGCGCTGGCTCCCAATAACAGGATGGTAATGAACAGCCAGCTTAACAACCGCCAACGTTCATTGCGCACAGCCCAATAGATTAGAAACAGAAAGAATACACCTGAGTAAAAGGGCTGAATGGTTGAAAAGGCGAACAACACACCAGCCATTTCATCAGAATTGGCATTCAAAGCATACAAACCGGCAGCGATAAAGAAAGCAGCAACAATCACCGAGTCGCCATGAATGACCGATAAAAACCCGTGATACCAAAAAATGGAGAAAATGAGAAAAACCCCATAAACAAGTCGCCTGGGTTTCCAACCGGTAAGTTGAATACTTAATACTGCCAATCCAACCAAAAGGCATTCCTGGAATGTCATCCAGGCAGCTCGCGCCCACTCGAAATTTTCCATCAAACTGAATGGCAAATAAACCACAATGGCGTACAGCGGTGAAATCATCCGTGGTTCGCGGTAAGTGGTTATATTACCCATTTGCTGTGCAAACTGTTGAGCTTCTTGTAAAGCGGCATCAGAATATGGATTCACACCTTTGAGAAGATATGACCGAATTCCCAACCAGTGAATAAGGAATTCTCCGCCGCCACGGCTGTTTTCCGCGAATCGATAATTAGCCCCCACAATCAGAGCCAGCACACCAATAATTATGCCTGCAGCTGCCGCATAACCCCACCAGGGAATTTTGCGATAATTCAAAGCATTCTCCTAGGCATCATCAGCCTTTGAAATTTGTTCATAACAGGCGTAATTATAATTCAAGCCCGAATGGTTGTTTTTCTTCAAAAAAGGTTTACCGCATCATTACAACACTTTTTTCATCACACCAAATCTTGCGCCAACCATCACCCTCCAACAACGCGACAATTGGGCGGTCAGCCCGAACAAACACAGTGTTAATCTTATAATTCGCAACAATTGCTTCCCATCCCTCATCACCATTGATGAGCGCCTTCCACTCCTGAATGATCTGATCGCCGAACAAGTCAGTCCTTCCATCCACAAAGACCGGGTAATCTTCCAGGTGCCATATCAGGTACCCCCCCCAATCATATTCGCTGAACAACTGACCTTGAAGCGGTTGGGTTTGCATCCATTCTACTGCGCCGGCGGGGAAAATTTTTGATTCATAATGAGATACCAGAACTGGATGCGCTACTCCAAAAAGTTTCAAAGCGGCCGCCAACATCAAGAACCCCGCGATGGTGAGATGAAAGGCTTTTTGTACCCAGACTGGTAATGGTTTGGATTTCGGTTTGAGATGCAGTCTAGAGAATTTTTGAACAATAGCTATTTCAGAAATTCGAGAAGCGCACACCCACCAGGCCGAAACAGCATGCCGGCTGATTATGGGCAGGCTCACCAGTGCAAAGGGGGCAAAATTTCTTCTTGCAATTAAACTCATCCCGGCAAACCCGGCAATACACACCAGTTCAACACCATCGGGTTTGCGTTGAGATATGCCGATCAAGATGATTGTGCCGCACAACATCCACAGAAACGGTTGTTGAACCATTTCGTGGAAATCCGGAGACGCCCATTCCGAAATCATGGACTGCAGCGATTGCATCCCGACAGTTTCAAATGGAACACTCC
>CAZOKH010000087.1:2766-14783 GCA_964580315.1 uncultured Anaerolineaceae bacterium
TGCGGATTCCAATTGGATTGATTGCAACGCAGGCCAATGCAAGCAGCGCCATCCATCCAAGCAGAGTAATGCCGTTCTTTTTTAAGCCAACTTCATTTTGATTGCAAAATAAATAATTCAGTCCTTCGCCCAATAATACAAAAAGGATGAGGATCAATCCCAGGGTGTACCCGGCGTGCAAATTGGACCATAGCAAGAATAAACCGGGTATTCCCCACAGAAAACGAATGTCGCCTTTTCTGGCTCGGTGAATTAAAAAATTCAAACCAGCCAGGCATACAAGTGAAGTCATCTGGGGCCTGGGTGACCAGACCACAGCGCTCACCATACTGCCGAACACCGCCAGAAAACCTCGCAACAACATGGGAGAATCCATCTGCAGAATCGGAAACAACAGGCTCAATAATGCCAAGCACGCCACCCAGCCAGATAACCCCCAGGTATTCCACCATTTGTATAATTGAAACAAACCAACCTCAGACAGCCAACTGTGATTAGTCCACGCAGATTGGTACCGTGTATATGAAAAAAGATCAACCAGAAGGGGGCGCCCAGTTTCAACCATCACTTCACCAGATTTCAAGTGCCACCACATATCACTGTCAATCGGTGTACGGGCCGCCATGATAAAAATCAACGCCAGCACCACAACCAGCACAAAACGATCCCAATCTGAAGAAATATTTGAAGTTTTTTCCATGGTTGTCAAAAAAAGCAGCCTAATTTTCCAACGGTTGCGCCTGTGTAGTAACGCCCAATCCAATACTTGAAGGACTAACCTTGCTTGAAAGGTTATACATGACCAGGTAATCACCGATGAGTTTTTCGTCCCAGCGGATATCCTGATCCTTAAATTTTTCTCGGATGTAGTTTTCTAATGCCGGATTATGGGTCAGAATATACGCCGCACGATCACATCCTTCCACGTGATCCGTGTACGGCTTGTAACGGTCATCACGGGTTGTATAACGCAAATCCTGGTGATAGGGCAAAGAGGGAATATAAATCAATTTTTCATTGGAATGAAACGCCAAAGGATAGGAAACCCAGTAATTGGTGTAACCACAAGTTTCACCGTTTTCTTCAAGAAAGTGAATCAAATTCTTATCGAAACGGTGGTCAATAACTGTTTTCAAGTCAAATTGAGTGGTGAGACCGGGGGGATTTTTTATTGCAGATTGGATTGTACCCGCCGCGTGAAATATCAGGATGAAACATACCGCAGCGATTTTCCATTGAACCGTGGGAATCCATTCATCCACCATCCCGGCAGCCAGTATGGTAAATGGGATCCATAAGGGCAAGAAATAGCGCCCTGAAGGGTCAGTGCCAAACGAGGTGAAAATAAAACCAGCAGCCAGGGTAATCACCACGCCCACTAACAAAAACAAACCCGGCTCCGATTTATCCCATTTTCGAACCTGCCTGAAAGCATACACAGCAACCATCCCCCACAACAATATCACAAAAGGTATCAATGGAAATGCCAGCCATTCCACCGACCAGGGTGGACGGATACCCACAAGCGCCGTCAGCCCAAATAGAACAAAGCTGATCAGGTGGTTTATGGCAATATGAAACCAGCCGCCGCTTTCCACGGCGACAGCCGACCCCAGCAGTTCCCCCATCAAGGACGATCCCGCAGCATTTGCCATTCCAAAAATCCACCAGGGGCTCGCACCGATTATGAAACCAGGTAATCCCCATAGTAAAAATCGAAAAAAACCAGGCAGCCCGCCGGCCCGCCTGTTTCGAATCAATCCCCAGAGAATCAATGCCCCGGCTGGAACAGCATACACCAGGGTTAACCCATTCACCCACAATCCAAAACCAATTAAAAATCCCAGGTTGCTTATCAGCAACCACTTGACGAGGTTATGGCTTTCTTTTGATACGAATAGAAATTGAGGAATTTTTTGATAAATCAGGACGCTGGAAATCAGAATCAGGTTTCCTATAAGCAGCGCTTCGTTGTATCCGCCCAGGCTGACTGTTGAATACAGAGTAACATTAACAGTGGGTATTGCCAGCATGCAAGCCGCGATAACCCGCACACGCTGGTTCAATCCCAACAAATGCATAAAGTGGAGTGTTGAAATGATTACTGCCAAGTATAGGATAATTTGAACAAGGCGTATCACCCAACTGTGCGCGCCAAAAATGAGGAAAAACAGCGCCACCAGATAGGCGTCCAGGCTTCCCATGTATGCCTGCCCATAAAAGAAAATCGGGCGCGCCCCATTTATGATATGCCGCGCCATCAAACCAACAATGGCCTCATCAGAATTAAAAGGAAAAGCATCCAAAAGCAGCAAAATGACTTTAATCCCCCCGGCAATGAACAGAATAAAGCAGATTGTTTTACAATATTGAGAGCAAGTTTGATTCTTATTCACAAGAAATATTGTAACCATCAAAGTCAGACAAAACAACCATGCACAATCAAAATCGAGTTTACGAATTTGTAATCATAGCAGCCCTGATTGGAATTGCTTCCTGGTTTTATTTTGCGAATCTGGATCGTGTTCCCTTTCATCCGGATGAAACCACACAAATTTTTATGAGTTCTGATGTCGATCAATTCTTTGATAATCCCATGTCGCTTGCCTGGACCCCCGGCAGTTCTTCTGCCCCCCGGTTGAGATACCGTCTAATCGATGCGCCACTAACAAGGACAATTATTGGAATAGTGCGAAAATTTGCCGGCCTTCCGATTTTGCCGTCAGACTGGAACTGGTCGGAAAGCTGGCAATTCAATCAAGCATCAGGGGCGTTGCCATCAAATAATCTGCTGCACCTTGCAAGGGTTTCCGTTGCCGTATTCTTTCCTTTCACCATGCTCTGCATGTACTTCGCCATTCGGGAAACCCTTACTCCCCTAACCGCAATCCTGGGCACTGCGCTGTTCGCTTTCCATGCGTTGATCCTGTTGCATACCCGGCGCGCTATGGCCGAGAGTTTATTGACATTCACCATCTGCTTATCGCTTTTTTCCCTGGTGAAGTTCACAAAGAAGCCCTGGCTGACAGCCTTGCCCATAGCACTGGCCATCAACGCCAAACAGTCTGCTCTTCCTCTGGCTTTGGTTGGACTGATAGCCATCCTGTTATATTCCTCCCTTTACAAAAAAAGCCTCAAAGCCATTGCGTTAGAGATCTTGTATTACGGAGCAATCCTTATCACGGTTCATCTTTTATTGAATCCATTTCTCTGGAAATATCCTCTTCAAGCATTTCAAGAATCCTGGAGAATACGCTCAGAATTAACCCAACAACAAGTTTATACATTCCAATCCGCCGATGAACACAAAGTCTTATTGTCATTCGCTCAAAAACTGGCCGGGGTAATTGGAAATCTGTTCATCACCGCACCGGCAATTGAAGATGTGGGTAACTACACGAATGAATTGCGGGGGGCTTCACAGGCATACCTCGCAAATGGAACACATAATCTTTTTCGGGGATACACTGGCGGCGCGGTCTTCTTGATCCTTACATTGATGGGGTTCATTCTTTCAAAGAAATTTTTGGATGACTCTCCGCCCGAGAAAAAGAAAAGAATATGGATATTCTTGGCAGCTACCATTCTTCAGTTGATTGCCAATTTAACTTTATTTCCGCTTCCATTTCAAAGATACGTGCTTACACTTGTACCCTACGTTTGCGCCTGGTGTGCTGTTGGTGCCGCATCACTAATCCAATTTGTTTCAACCCTTGCCCCCGGGAAAAAGAAAAGTATGCAATCCTGATTTTGCCCGGATTGCATACTTCTTTTTCACATCCACGTGAATCAGATGGCCCGTTTGTACACGCGATGATTCTTGTATGGATTACCCCCCAGGGTAATCAAATCTTTGCGCATTTGAACAGCGGTCTCGGCAACCTGGGTCATCTCAATATTCTGGAATCCAAAATCATGAATGGTGCTCACAATCGCATCATACATCAAAGCATTGCCCCCCCGTCCGATGAATTCTGGCAGGATTCCCGCGCCGTTGAAAGATACCCATTTTGTGCGCTTGGTTTCACGAAAAACATCCCAAATTCCCCAGGGAGTAATCTTGCCGTTCATGCGCTGCAAAGCAGCCGAAACATCCGGGAACGCCAGCAGAAATCCCACCACATCGTCATTGTGAGTGATAAAAGTTATTAATCTCGGGTCGATCAGGGTCAACAGTGAGTCGATCAGGTACTGAAGTTCTCGATCAGTCAGAGGATAATATTCCCAGTTGTTGATAAACGCTTTGTTATAAGCATCAATCAATTTCTTAGCCCATTGTTTAATCTCGGCTTTATTGCTGAACTTTTTTATTTTCAGGCTCCCGCGCTCGCGCACTCTCCTGGCAACCTCTTTCACTTTTTCAGGAAGCACAAAATTTTGGTCGTCCAGATGGCAGGAAACAAAATCCACCTCTTTTTGGAATCCGTTTTGCTCCATGAGGGTTGAATAATACGAATAATTGTAGCTTGACATGGTCATCATTTGCCGGTTTTCAAAGCCCTCAACCAGCATTCCATAACCATCAAAAGAAGAAAAACCCTTCGGCCCATTAATAAAGTCCATTCCATTGCTCTTTGCCCATTCAAAAACCCTTGAAAACAGCATCTCTACTGCCTCAGGATCATTCTTGCAATCAAAAAGGGTAAATTGCGCCTGGTGAGTATTGTGGTAACGATTGAAGGGATGATTAATCATGGTGGCAATCTGGGCAACAACTTCCCCATCACGAAGGGCGGTAAAAAATTCAGCTTCTGAGTGTTCATAAAATGGATGCTTTTTATGATCAAACACCGTTTTTAAATCATTTCTGAACGGCGGTACCCATTGCGGACAGTCTTTGTACAGTTGAAATGGGAATTCAATAAACCGTCTTACCTGTTCTTTTTTCTGGACATCAATTTTCTCAATTGTAATCATGCCGACCTCGCTATTAATCCTTGGAATATAGTATAGAGTGATAACGATATCAATTCAAACCGCACCCTGATTGGTTTTTCAAGAAATTGAGAATTAGGTGATTCACCAATTCGGGTTGTTCAACGATAACTGCATATCCGCCCTTAGAGATTATTTCTTGCCTGGCGAATGGGATTTGCCGCGCCATTTGTTGCTGAATCTGTTTTGAAACCGTATTGTCATGTTCGCCGGTTATAACCAGGCACGGGATGGAAATATTCGGCAATTTTTGACGCAGATCAAATAATGCAATAGACTTCATGGCGCTTTTGTAAGCCGCGGCATCTGTCTGAATAATCTTTTGAACCACCACTTCCCTAAAAGCAGCCTGTGAAGCATCAGGAAAAATTCGATTTGCCACCAGTTCAGCCTGCGCTTTTGGTGAGAGTGTCATTGTCCGCACAAACCGCCGCAGCAAATATGCCCACTCATCCAATTTTGTTGGACGTAAATGAGCGAATGAATTAATCAAACAGATTTTTCGAATTGCCCGGGGATACTGCAGCGTCATGGCCAATGCAATCATTCCCCCCAGTGAATGCCCAATAATCGCAAATTCCTCCACATCCAATTGCATCATTAAATCAAAGCATGCGCCGCAGACGTTTTCGATGGTCCATTTCAGCAAATTGTTGGGAGATTGACCAAATCCAGGCAAATCAATTGCAATTGGGCGTAACCCCGCGTTTTTCAATGCCTCAGTCTGGAAATACCATGCACTCCCATCAGCTCCCAGGCCGTGGATGAATAATGCAACAGGATTACCCTGGGGATTAGGATCAAGAACGTTCATTTCACCTACGATTTCGTTCATTCGATTATAATCCCGGTAAATTTTAAACAGCCGGTTTCATTGAGGTATTCAGGAGCAGTCTGTATAATTAGACATGGAGGAACTCTATGCCAAAATTTGTCATCGAAGGCGGACACCCATTAAATGGCGAAGTTACACCCGCCGGAAATAAAAACGCAGCCCTACCTTTATTGTCTGCCTGCATTTTGACAGACGAACCTGTCATTTTGCACAACGTCCCACAAATTCGCGACGTGCAATCAATGCGATGCCTGTTGGAGAGCCTGGGACTTGAATTTACCTCATTGGACGATCACACCTGGCGTGTTCATGCCAGGAATCTACGCCCGGCAGACCTTGATCCCGATTTATGCCGCAATATTCGCGCCTCCATTCTGCTGGCCGGTTCAATGATTTCCCGCTTCGGCGAACTTCATTTGCCGCCGCCCGGCGGAGATGTAATCGGGCGCCGCAGAGTGGACACACACATCCTGGCACTGCAAAAATTGGGCGTTGAAACAAATTATTCCAACCGCCTATTTCATTTTATTTCACACGGGCTGAAAGGAAATGACATTCTCCTTGATGAAGCCAGTGTAACCGCTACAGAGAACGCCATCATGGCCAGTGTTACAGCCGTCGGCGACACAGTCATTCGCAATGCCACTTCCGAACCCCATGTTCAAGAACTTTGCCATTTCTTGAACGCACTGGGAGCAAAAATCGAAAACATTGGCTCCAACACGCTTCATATCAGCGGGGTTCCGCGTTTACACGGCGGTGAATTTACCATCGGGCCCGATTATCTCGAGGTGGTTAGTTTCATCGGTGCGGCGGCAGTTACACACGGCTCATTGAGAATTCATCAGGCTGCGCCGCAGCATCTGGATATGATTCAATTAGTTTTTAGCAGGCTGGGTGTAGACTGGCAGGTTGACGGTGAAGATCTAGTCATACCATCCGATCAACGCCTGGAAATTGAGCCAGACCTGGGCGGTGTGATCCCTGAAATCAGCGTCATGCCCTGGCCGGCGTTTCCAACCGACTTGATGAGTATCGCCATAGTGGTGGCCACCCAATCCAAAGGGACAATCCTTTTCCACGATTGGATGTACCCCAGCCGCATGTTCTTTACAGACAAACTGGTTGGTATGGGAGCTCAAATTGTCCTGTGCGATCCACACCGCTGCATCGTCCAGGGCCCAAGCAAATTGTATGGCGAAAAAATGGAAAGCCCGGACATCCGGGCAGGTATTGCGCTCTTATTGGCAGCCCTCTCAGCGAAAGGCAAATCAACCATCCACAATATTGGTCAAATTGACCGTGGGTATGAAAATGTGGATAAAAAATTATCGGCTCTCGGGGCGGTCATCCAACGAATAGAAGAATAAAAGCCGTATTAGCTTTAAACCAATAGAACGCCGGGAATATCCAATAATAAATTCTGTTTTATTCCCGGCGTTCTGTTTATTTGTTAATTCTTTGCCTGAACCGATTCTACAGTTTCGAGAAATTGTTTCACCACATCGCGAAGCATGGGTTCGGGCAGCGCACCAATCTGGCGGTGGACCACCTTACCTCCCGCCACAAACAACATGGTCGGAATACCTTGCACATCGTAATGCTGCGCCCATTGGGGATTTTCATCGGTATTTACTTTTGCCACAACCAGTTTTCCTGAATATTCCTTGGCAAGTTTATCCAGAGTCGGAGCAACCATGCGGCAGGGGCCGCACCAGGGCGCCCAAAAATCAACAATAACAGGGACATCATTCTGTAATACTGTTTTTTCAAAAGCAGCATCAGTTACATGGATCGGTTCAGCAGTCATTTTCAACTCCTAATTTCTAATTTTTTAATTAACTTATTGGATATTAGATACACAACTGGTAAAAAAGTTTCATGCAGAAGGCGAGCGTTTATAATCCACAAAGCGATAGCCCACTCCGCGTTCGGTTAAGATATATTTCGGGTTGGCTGGATCATCTTCAATTTTCTGCCGCAGGTAATTCACATATAATCGCACGTAATGAGGTTCGTCGCGATACTCGTAACCCCATACCTTTGCAAGCAACTGGTCATACGTCATTACCCAGCCTGCATTTTGCACCAGGTGATAGAGCAGGCGATATTCTGTGGGGCGCAATTTAACCAATTCACCATTCACCCACACTTCTCTTCGCCCAAAGTCAATGCGCAAACGGCCGTCAACCTCAATCAAATCGCGTGATGCCACAGAAGTGGATTCGGTCCGTCTGAGAACCGCCCGCACCCGGCTTACCAATTCGCGCGGGCTAAACGGTTTTGTAATATAGTCATCCGCTCCATACTCCAAACCGCGCACCCGGTCTTCCTCCTCTCCTTTGGCGGTCAACATTATCACAGGCACTGTATTGACTTCACGAATAATTTTTAAAACCTCAAAGCCGTCCAAATCAGGCAGCATTACATCCAACAATACCAGATCGGGCAATCGCTCACGGATCAAATCAATTGCTTGCATACCGCGATACGCCTCAATCACCTGAAATCCATCATGCTCCAGGTTCAGATGTATAAAGCGCGCCATGCGCTCTTCGTCATCCACAACCAGGATTAATCGATTGGTAATTTTCTCATCGCTCATAATAACTACTCCCTGACAAATGAAATGATCTCTTCCTCATCCTTCCCTGGCATAATTTCAATAAAATTAACTTTCGACACAGGCCAAATGACGGTATTCACTTCAACGTCGATGTAATGCACTTCTTTTCCATCACGCCTGCGGGGATTCTTGATATAGAGAAGCTGATCAGTTGTACCGGGCAATTTTTCCACTTCGCCCACAATGGGATCCTCGTTTTGAATATGCATAATAATTGTAACCATGATTTTCCCTCACCAGCCATATTGCAAACATGGACTGGATTCTCTAAAGAATTTTTATGACGATTGCGCTGATATTGTCCCTTCCGCCGGCCTGGTTTGCCAGATCCATCAATTTCTCGGCTGCCGATAGCGGATTATCTTCTGCATTGATCACTTTGACCATTTCGTTGTCGCCAACCTCCCCCCATAACCCATCACTGCATAATAAAATGGATCCACTTGAAGGCAAATCCAGGATACGAATATCAGGTTCCAGCGCCCCCATTTGCCCAACAGCCTGATACAGAACATTTTTCTGTGGATAATTAATCGCCTGTTGTTCAGTGATTGTTCCATCGTCGACCAATTGCTGCACAATAGAATGATCGTGGGTAATTTGTTCCACATCACCATTCAAATCGATGAAATACCCCCTGCTGTCGCCTATATGCACCGTAGCCATCATATTCCCCATGATGACCAGGGTTGTCAGGGTCGTGCCCCCTCCTGGAGCGTATTGTTGAACAGCAGTTTGAACCTCTGCCAATCCGTCGCTTAAAACCTGCCGGATGGTCTTTTCATTGTCAGCATTATTCGCCCCAATTAATGGGCCAAATAATTCATTAATCAGATGGCTGGACATTACCCGTGTGGATATTTGGCTGGCAACTTCGCCATGTTCGTGCCCCCCCATGCCGTCAGCGATAATAAAAATCCCAAACGGAACCTGGCTTTCCCCTTCAGCAAGAGTAACCTGCATTGAAAACAAGGCATCTTCGTTTTGTTTACGAATCTTTCCAACCGATTGAGCACTTCCACTCATAATTCTTGGATTAGGCATTCTTGATTACCTCGTTTATGCAGAATTATTTACTCATTTCAATCGAAACGCATAAAGATTATGATCCATCGACCCAATAAAAACAAGTTCGCCATCGATCGCCGGAGTACCGGTAATCGGGCCTTCTGTTTTATACTTCCAAATCACTTGTCCATTTACCGCATCCAGACATACAAATTGACCATTTCCCAGGCCGCAAAAAACTTTCCCATCGTGAAAAATCGGTGACCCACTTACCTGGCAACCGCAATCGTAACGCCAGGTCTCTTTTCCATCTTCAGTTTGAATGCAGTATAGATTTCCGTCTGCTGACCCAAAACAAATGTGTTCATTAAAATAACACGGAGAAGAAATGGATCCCTTGCCCATTTGAAACCGCCAGTTCACCCACCCATTTTTTTGATCCAGGGAATACACCATCGAATCCAAAGAGGTGAAATAAACCTGGTTTTGGTTGATTACAGGCGAAGATGTAATGGCCCGTTTGGCATGATATTTCCAGCGAACCTGGCCGGCAAAATCCATAAATAGAAAATCGCCATTTTCGCAACCAGCGCAAATACCATCACGGCTGATAGCAGGAGAAGATCGAATGGCATCACCGGCATCGATACGCCAGATTTGCTGCTGCGTGTGGATATTGACAGCATAAAAAAAGCCGTCATCCGATCCAAAGAAAACATGCCCCTCAGCCACTCGGGGTGAACACCGGATGGGCGCTTCTGTTTTAAAATCCCAGTATAAAGTGCCTGTTTCCCTGTTCACTGCATAAAGCGCCCCGTCTTCGCTGCCAAAAAGAATCAGTTTCTCAAAAATTGTCGGCCGGCTGATGATGCCCCCGCCGCTCATCAATTTCCACAAAATTGTTCCATTGATCGCATCGAGGGCGTAAATATTTTTATCATAAGATCCCACAAAAACCTTGCCGTGGTCAGCCAGGGGAGAACCACGAACTTCATCCTTACATTCAAACGACCAGAAAGGTTCAACATCACTTGAAGGCTCTGTTGTTTCACTGGAAAGCGGGCTAATTCGATAAAGCGCGCCCGTCTTTTTGGCGGCAACCTGCAATGCCGTTTTAAATTCTGACGCCGATTGATAGCGGTTTTCAGGAAGGTATTCCAGCGCCTTGTTAATCACCATCTCAAATTCCGGCGAGATGGCAGGGTTGATTTGTCGAACAGGCCTTTCGGAAAAACTAAAAGGCGGTTCATTGCGTGGATCACGGCGGGTCACCAAATGGTGCAAGGTCGCACCCAGGGCATATAAATCAGCCATGGGCATGGCTTCGCCCCTGTATTGTTCCGGCGGAGCGTATCCCTCAGTGCCAATCATGGTCCCCTTTTGCCCGGTGCGGAAATGTTTGGCAATCCCGAAATCCACCAGAACCACGTGATTGTGCTGGTTGATCATCACATTGGAGGGTTTGATATCGCGAAACACAATGGGTTCTGGTTTGTGCTGATGCAAATAATCCAACACATCACATAATTCAATAGCCCAGGTAATAACCTGGTCTTCGCTAAAGAATTGTTTTGTGTTTTCAAGAATGTAGTCCAGGTCTCGCCCATGGATATATTCCAAAACCAGGTAACAACGCTCATCCACTGAGAAATAATCGTATATCTTTGGTATGGAAGGATGCGACAACGTTACCAGGATATTCGCTTCCCGCTCAAAATTTTCGATTACCGCATGTTGCAAAACCGGATCGCGAGCTTCATTAATCATCTCTTTAACCGCGACCAGTTTCTCGGCATTTTTAAAATGCAAATCTCTGGCGCGATAAACCGCTCCCATTCCCCCAATTCCAATAGTTTCTTGTATGGAATAACGGTTGGAAAGGATTACATCCCGCGCCAGTTGTCCGCGGCTTCTCGGCGAAGTGGGAAACGAATTAAACTCCTCCAGTTAGACACTCCTCACGAAAAACTTTTGCCATTAGTATAATTCAATTTTCGGGTTGAGAAAAATAACACGAATTATTTCTTTAAAATTTACTTCATATTTACCGGTCAAAACCAATTTTTTCCTATTGACAAGCCCCATAAATACCTGTAAGATTGGGCGCATGTTCACAAAACGCACTTTGTCAGGATTTTTTATGTGCCTATGGTTGATGCCCGGGCGATGGCGCCCGTCAACCATACTGGTACATGGTCTTGCCTGACCAGTTGAAAACGAGCCCATCGCTTCCTCCCTGCTCCTGGATGGTACGGTGGGTTTTTATCCGCAACCGTTTTTGTTTCTTGCAACAACGCCGCCAAATACCATCCTGGTGACGTTGTTTTCTTTAAAAAGTGTTTCAAATTATTAATATCTGGAGTTACCATGAAAATTAAAAATATCCTTCCAAACAACAAACTTCACATCCTCAGTGTTCTTACCATACTGGTAATTATTATTGGAGCTCTCTCTGCCTGCGCGCCCCAAAACACCCCACAGCCGGCCGCTGAGGAACCATCAACCGGAAAAAACATAAAAATCGGTGTTTCACCAGTTCCACACAGCGATATTGTCAAATTCATTCAGGAAAATTTGGCAGCCGATGCCGGCATCACCCTGTCCAGCCTGCGC
>CAZOKH010000088.1:0-14766 GCA_964580315.1 uncultured Anaerolineaceae bacterium
AGCCTTCCCATTCGGTGGCAACACCTATCGATAGCCGAATGGGCGGGTTTTCTTTATCCAGCGCTTCATTCAGGCGTTTTACCACATCGAAGGCGGGAGCTTCGGCAGTGCCCGGCAGAATGACAGCAAATTCATCT
This sequence comes from uncultured Anaerolineaceae bacterium, assembly GCA_964580315.1. Classification (GTDB taxonomy): domain Bacteria; phylum Chloroflexota; class Anaerolineae; order Anaerolineales; family Anaerolineaceae; genus CAZOKH01. The sequence goes on from CAZOKH010000088.1 coordinate 138, forward strand.
CCGCCGATGCGCGCCACCACATCACCGTTACGAAAAATCTGCTGAAGCACCCCGGCTGTGCGGCGCAGCAGGTTGTCGCCTTCTTCATGCCCCTGCACATCATTCACTATCTTTAGTCCATCCACATCCGCCATCACGACACTGACCGGGTAATGGCGGTCTTTTTGGAAAAACATTAATTTTGTCTCAAAAAAATTGCGGTTATGCAGCCCGGTCAGGACATCATGCGTGCTAAGCCGCAGTAATTCCTCTTCCATTTGTTTATGTTCGGTGATGTCTTTGGAAATGCACAGGACTGATTTCACCTTTCCCTGATCGTCCAGAATGGGCTTGGCTGTGGTGATGTAAAAGCCGCCGCCATATTCATCTGGCATGTGCATTTCGATTGATCTTTGTTCAGCATGCTCAAGGACCCATTTGATAGCAGTAAAACGTTCTGCAGCTTCTCTTTGCTGAAAAAAATCCCAGACGCGGCGGCCAATGATTTCATCCACATCCTTCCCAAATTTCTGGGCAAAGACCTTGTTGACATACAGGTAAGTGCCATCGGGGAGGAATGAAAAGATCGGATCGCTGGATTCATCCAGAAGAAATTGCGTATATTCGGTTTGTTCTTGCAGAAATTGAATAAAAAGCTGGTATTCTTTGACCTGGTTTTCCAGGTCGGCAACTTTATGCTGCAGGCCATCCATATCAGTTAATGAAGGCAGACTGTTTTGCATGACGACCGGGTTGTCACTCATCGGATTCTCCTTGCAGAGTGAGCCAATGTCCCCTCCCAAATTCATCATAGCAAAAATGGGTGTGGTTTCAATTAACAACCACTTTACATTTTTATCAAAAATCGCCGTGGAAAACCACGGCGATCTGTAACAAACAAAATGGGCTGAAACTTGAAGGATTAGTTTAATCTTTGTGGGTGAATGGGAAATTTGCGAATGAACATCTCTTTTGCATTCATCACCTGTCCCATCACTTCTTCAGGAATATCAACATAGGATAATTTTTCCTGGATGTGAATTTTACCAATCAGGCTGCCGGGGATGTTGGCATGGGCGGCGATGGCGCCCACAATGTCGTTGGGGCGCACGCCGTGCTTTTTGCCAATGGCCAGGCTCAGGCGCACCATGCCTTCTTCGTGCGATGTGCTAGACCAGGCTTGAGTCCGATCACGGTTGCCGCGCATGTGTGCATCACGCCCATTCCGGTTGGAAGGCTGCCGTTCAACCACTGCGCTGATGGGGGCAATGGGGCGCTGCTTTTCTTCAGCGCGCGCCAGTTTGAGGGCAACGGCGGCCACCATCAGGGGATCGTGCCCCTGGTCAACCAGGTTTTGCACCAGGTCGCGTTCGCGGCGGCAGCGACCACGCTGCAGCCACTTGGCAATTTCGTTGATTAAAAGGGTTTCGCGGTGATTAAAAATGTCTTCTTCGCTGGGTAATGCGCCTTTTTCCATCTTGCGGCGGGTATAGGTTTCAATCTGGCGCAAGTGGCGCGTTTCCATGGGAGTGAGCAGGGTGATGGCGGTGCCGGTTTTACCGGCCCGGCCGGTGCGCCCAATGCGGTGAACGTAAATTTCGGGGTCATCGGGCAAATCGAAGTTGATGACATGCGAAATATTGTCAATATCCAGTCCGCGGGCGGCCACATCGGTAGCTGCCAGCACGGTGATTTTGCCCTGGCGAAAACGGTTCAGGGTGCGCTCGCGGGCGTCCTGGCTCAAGTCGCCGTTCAACGCTTCTGAAGGAAAGCCTCGGGCGGTGAGGGCATTGGCCAATTCGCCGGTTCCGGCGCGGGTGCGCACGAAAATAAGAGCGCTGGTAATTTCTTCCACCTCAAACAGGCGGGTGAGGGCGGCCAGCTTGTCAGCCGGGTTAACCAGGTAATAGCGCTGCTCAATGGAATCGACGGTGACGTGTTCGCGTTGAATGGTGAGCGACTGCGGTGCGTGCATATAGTGCTCGGCCAGGCGGCGAATTTCTGTCGGCAGCGTGGCTGAAAACAGGGCAGTTTGCCGGTCGGCGGGTGTGGCAGCCAGGATGGTTTGAATATCTTCGATAAAACCCATGCTGAGCATCTCGTCAGCTTCGTCCAAAACCACGGTGCGCACCTGCTCCAGGTTAAGCACCTTGCGCTCCATCAAATCCATCAAACGACCGGGTGTGCCCACCACAACATCCACACCGCGTTTCAACTGTTTGATCTGCGTCACATAGGGCGCGCCGCCGTAAACCGCCAGAACGCGCACATTCATGAAAGCGCCGTAGACATTAAAAGCTTCAGCGACTTGCAGCGCCAGCTCACGGGTGGGAGCCAGCACCAGGCTTTGCACATGGTCTTGATTCGGTTGCAGGTTGTTCAAAATGGGGAGCGCAAAGGCGGCGGTTTTGCCGGTGCCGGTTTGCGCCTGGCCGATCACATCATGCCCGGCGATCATCACCGGAATAACGGCGGCTTGAATGGGCATGGGGCTTTCATAGCCCTGCCCGGCAATAGCCTGCTCCAACTGCGGGCGCAGGTTGAACTGAGAGAACTCGCTTGTCATCAATACTCCTAAAAATTTTACAGGCGTTTTGATGACTCCGCGGTTCGACCCAGGATGCCGACGAATTGGCTGCGCTTCCTCGCGGAGAGCGGGCTGCCGGCAACAAAAAAGCCCGACCAGCTTTCGTCGGGCAATCTTTTGGAAACATCAAAACAATACCCAGAAATGGTGGATCCCCAAGGGGGATCGCGGCTGTTAGTATATCATAAATACTTGCTGCGGAGTGGATGGGTTTTGTGTGTGCGTCCAACTATTGTCCGTATGGAGGGGGCCATTTATTTAATGTTGGATTAACAAAACATTAATTACAACTATACAGCTTTGAAATTTCAATGGTGGTATCAATCATTATGTACCAGTATCTTGAAGGATTGGTGGTATATACCTGTCAACTTCCAGTTGCTCAGGGCGGGTAAAAATATGGCAATGGAAAAAATTTTGGATCAAAGGGGATTTAACATATCATGCTTGCTGACTATTTGTATTTTTTGGGTTTGGTGGCTTCTGTTGTTGCAATAAGCCTGGCGGCTATTTACCTGAAATATCGGCGCGGACTGGCTGTGCGGCTGAATTACCTGGTGATCGGGATGACAATTCTGACTGCGGTGGCCGGTTTTGTGCTTGGCAGAGAAGGGTATAAGCCATTCATCATTCTATTGACCGTTTCCATTGCACTACCAACCATTTTGATTCAGATGGTAATTCTCAATCGTATTATTGTGCCGATTCGGGAGTTGACTCAAACTGCGCAGCGCTTGATGCAGGGTGATATGACCCCTCAAGAGGAAATGAAAACATGGGATGAAATTGTGGAACTGTCAGAGGCGTGTAATCAAATTCGGGCACACATGCAGGAAATTGCCGCAGTGGCCGACAAAATTTCAACCGGCAATTTGACCGTTGATGTGAAAGTTCTTTCAGAAAAAGATTTGATGGGGAAATCGCTGTCCAATATGATCCGCAACCTGCGCGAATCAATTGGCGCCATGACAGAAACCATTGACCGCCTCAGCCGGGAATACGGCAGGATATCTGAGGCATCTGACCAGGCCAACCAGGCTGTGGCTCGCATTGACACATCACTGGTGCAGGTGGCGCAGGATACGCTGGGGCAGATGGATAACTTGACCGCCACCACCAGGGCGGTGGAACAAATGGCGCAGGCGATTAGTGAAATTAGCCAGGGCGCCGCAGAGCAGGCCAAAGCGGTTGAGGAAGCATCGCAGATCACAGCCCAGATTATTGAGCGCGTAAACCTTGTTAAAGACCGCGCGAATGTTGCCGCGAATGAAACCAGCGGGGCGGCTAAATCAGCTCACAGCGGGGCGGCAACCATCGAAGCCAGTGTGCAGCGCATGGAGCAAATCAAATCCTCAACCCGCCAGGTGCAGGAAAAAATGGCTCTCATGGGGCAGCATTCCGAGCAAATTGGCTCATTCCTCGAGACAATTCAAGAAATTGCCTCGCAAACCAACTTGCTGGCTTTGAATGCCGCCATTGAGGCCGCCCGCGCAGGCGAACACGGCAAAGGATTTGCCGTGGTGGCAGATGAAGTGCGCAAGCTGGCTGAAAAATCTTCACAGGCCACCAATGAGATTGAAGAATTGATCAGCAGGATTCAACAGACGGTTGATGAAGCCACCGCCGCCATTCGGAATGAGATGGCTGAAGTGGAAGCCGGTGCAGGCCAGAGCCATGAAAGCGGCCTGGCTATGAAATCCATCATTGGGAACGTTGACCAGATTGACCAACAGGTGGAAGAAATTTCGCGGGCAACCCGTGAGATTAGCGAGGTAACCGAGGCGTTGGTCTCGGCTATGAGCACGGTTTCAGCGGTGGTTGAAGAAAACACTGCTGCCACTGAGCAAATTGCCGGCGGTGCATCAGAAGTCAACAGCATGGTGACCGGCTACAAGAACATCAGCGAGCAAAATACCATTGCCATTGAAGAGGTCAGTGCGGCTTCGCAGCAGATGAGCAAGCAGGTTGCTTCCGTGGCAGAATCCATTCAAAATATGAGCGAAATGACCACCCGCTTGCAGCAGCAAATCATAAAATTATCAACCAAGTCAATCAGCGGCAAAGTAAGCCGCGGGAATGCACTGCTGGGGCGCATTGAGTTTGTGGTTGAAAAATATGGGAAAGAAGCGCTAGAGCGTGTGCTGAGAAGCATGCAGCCCGATCACCAGGCTATCCTGCGCTCAAAGATTGAGCCGGAAGGCGAGTATCCCCCCGATTTGCTCGGGGCGTTGACCAATGCGATCAAAGAGGTGCTGGCGGGAGGAAATAATGATATCTTGCGTGAGATGACCCGCTTCCGCGCCAAATATGATATTCAACCCGGAGCGGCGCTGGCCAAGTATTTCAAGCCCGGCGATCCCGGTTACATCATCCGGAATATGGATCTTTGCCTGCGGCACAACTGGGGGGAGGGGGTAAAGGTTTGGGTTAGCGATATTGCCCCCAATCATGTGCTGATGAAGGTGGATATGGGAAAGAAACAGCCGCGCGAACGCTGCACCTATAATCATGTGGGATGGATGGAAGGTGTGATTGATGCATCCGGCGGCATTCCTTTTATCAAGAAAACCAAATGCATGCATGACGGCGCGCCGTACTGTGAATATGATGTGCGCTGGGAAATGCATCCATAACTGTTCGTTGCAAAGTAGAGAAACTAGCAGTTGGTAATCGTGTTTTGAACAATTCTGTTGTCTTGCGACACCATCATCAGCCCGGGCTTGCCGAAAGTGCGGGCTAGTGATGGTGTGTTGGGCAAAGAAAAAACGGTTTTGATTTTTCTAAACATATTGCTGCTGTTCCTATTGCAATCCTGGATAAATTGTGGTAGTATTTGCAAACATTCGCCTCTATACTCCAAATCGCTCCCCGGGGAGTGGTTTTTTCGTATTTATTCCCTAGTTTTTGCTTGATTAGAACTAAATTGTTTCGGGGCGCTATTTCTATCTCATCAACCAGAACATACCGAAAGGTAAACAAATGGCAATATCATTCTTGACACAAGAAGGCTACCAGGCACTTCAAGAGGAATTGAATCATCTGCGCAATGAGAAGCGGGAAGAAATTGCCCAACGCTTGCGTGAAGCCATGGAAGGCGGTGAATTGATTGAAAATGCGGAGTACGAAGCCGCCAAGAACGAGCAGGCCTTTGTAGAAGGACGTATCAAAGAGCTTGAAATTCTGCTGGCTACGGCGCGTGTAATCGATGATAAAAATGTGCACCAAGACGCCGTGCAAATCGGCTCCACGGTGACCATCCAGGAAGAAGGCGGCTCTCCCGAGGTATATACCATTGTGGGCGCAGCCGAGGCTAACCCGACCAAAGGGCGCATTTCAAATGAATCGCCGCTTGGTCAGGCGCTGTTGAACAAAAAAGCCGGGCAAACCGTGGAGGTCAACGCTCCAGCCGGTTCTTTTAAAGTCACTGTGCTTAAGGTGGAGTAGGAAATTGGGGTAAAATAGTGATTGCCCCGCCCGCAGACAACAGGGCGGGGTTTTTAATTGAAGCAAAGATGGAAAGTGAGCTAACCTGAATTATGGACTTTTCTGAACTCGAAAAAAATCGCCTGGATAAAATTCTCAAAATGCGCGAACGCGGTGTTGAACCATATCCTACCCGCGCCAATGTCACCCACACCACGCAGGCTGCATTGCAAGCCTTTGAAAAGGCAGAAGCAACTGGTGAAAATACCCCGGTGGAAGTGACCCTGGCGGGACGGCTGCGGTCCACCCGCCCGATGGGCAAGGTGACCTTTGCGCATATTGAGGATGGGTGGGGGCGCTTGCAGCTATTCTTGCGTGTAAATGAGGTGGGGCAGGAACAAATGCAAGCCTTTCAGGAAGATTTCAACCTGGGCGATTTCATCGAGGCGACAGGCACCATGTTCCGCACCCGAACCGGCGAAGCCACTTTGCATGTGCACAGCTTTCGCATGCTGGCCAAGGCGATTTTGCAATTGCCTGCCGCCAAAGATGAGGTGGTGGATGGAGAGGTGGTGCGCCATGCCACCCTGGCTGACCCCGAAGTGCGCTACCGCCAGCGCTATGCCGACCTGGCGGTAAATGCTGAAGTGCGCGAAATTTTCCGCGCCCGCGCCGCCACTGTGAAAGCCCTGCGCAATTTTTTGGACGACCGCGGTTTCCTGGAAGTTGAGACGCCCATTTTGCAGCCCATCTACGGCGGCGCGGCAGCCAAACCGTTTGTCACCCATCACAACCAGTTGAAACAAGACCTGTACCTGCGCATTTCATTTGAGCTGTATTTGAAGCGCTTGCTGGTGGGCATGATCGACCGGGTGTATGAAATTGGCCGCGATTTTCGCAATGAAGGTGTCTCATTCAAACATAATCCCGAATTCACCCAGTTGGAGTTCTACTGGGCATACGCCGATTATTTGCAGGTGATGGAATTGACCGAGCAAATGGTGGCTTATGCCTGCGACCAGGTGTTGGGCAAGCGCATTGTTGTGTTTGATGGCAAAGAAATTGATTTCAACCCGCCGTGGCGCCGGTTGGAACTGCGCCAGTCGCTGGTGGATGCGGTTGGAATCGATATTTATGAACATCCCACCGCTGAGAGTCTCGAAGCCGCCATGCGCGCCAAAGGTCTCAAATTTAAACCCAATTCGCCGCGCGGCAAATTGATTGACGGCATGCTGGGTGACTTTGTGGAACCCAACCTGATTCAGCCCACCTTCCTGTATGATTATCCGCGCGACATTTCACCCCTGGCGAAAAGCAAACCAGGCAACCCGCAATTGGTGGAACGCTTTGAAGGCTTTGTGGGCGGCATGGAATTGTGCAACGCCTTCACCGAATTAAACGATCCGCTGGACCAGGAGCAGCGCTTCCTGGAGATGGGACGCGCCTATGAAGAAGAAGATGAAGAGCGCCATCCCATGGATGAAGATTACCTGCGCGCCATGTCTTATGGCATGCCGCCTACCGGCGGATTTGGTATGGGAATTGACCGCCTGACCATGCTGCTGACCAACCGGCGCTCCATTCGTGAGGTGATCCTGTTCCCGCACTTGCGCGAACGGGAAGAATAAAGCAAGACAAAAAGAATACGCTTTTTGGACAACCCGCAAACCATTGCTTGACATGCGGGTTGTTTTTTATTAAGATATTTTTGGTAGGTTTATTAAAATTAAACCTGTTCCAATTAAGTTTTTCCTGTTGGTCATCTCAGGGGGGCGTTTGTTTTTTTCTTTAGCCGGATATTGATAATAGGAGGAGAATTATGAAAAATTGGAAGGTGTTGTTTTTCCCGTTGGTCGTATTTCTAATTGTCTCCATAGCCTGTGGACCACTTTCATCCAAAGAGACTGATACACCAGAAGAAGAACCAGTTGAAGAGGTTGAACCTTTACCCGAAGAAGAAACCGATGTTGAAGAAGGGGAAGTGACAGAGGAAGAAGCTCCAGAGGAAGAATCTGCTGGCGGGGCAATTAACAGCCTGGCTGATGCGCAACAAGCGGTGGTGCGCATTACCACCCAGGGCGCCTATGAATATCCGGACGGAAAATTTGAAGAAGGATTCACCGGCAGCGGGTTTGTGATTGACCCCACCGGCATCATCGTCACCAATAACCATGTGGTGGCAGGCGCTGCTTTGATTGATGTGTATTTCAGCGATGACGAAACGCCGCACCGCGCCCGGATGTTGGGGGTCTCAGAATGTTCTGATGTGGCTTTGATTAAGATTGACGGAGAAGATTTGCCCTACCTGGAATGGTATGAAGGAGAAGTTGAACTGGGAATGGGTGTGTATTCCCTGGGATACCCACTGGGAGACCCGGAATATACCCAGCACCAGGGTACCATTTCCAAGCGATCATCGACACCCACATTGAGCAAAACCGATGTCAGTGAAGCCTTTGAGCATGACGCCATTGTCAATCCGGGCAGTTCGGGCGGCCCGCTGGTGACCGAAGATGGCAAAGTGGTGGGTATTAATTATGCCAGTGACAAGTCCACCAGCCAATCGTGGGCCATCACCTATAAGGAAGTCAAATCCATTCTTGAGGAGTTAAAAGAGGGAAATGATGTCCTTTCACTGGGTATTAATGGTGAAACCTGGTTGTTTGAGGACGGTTCATCGGGCATGTGGGTCTATTCAGTGGCTTCCGGCTCTGTGGCAGACAAGACCGGTTTGAAGGCCGGTGATTTTGTGATGGAGCTTGAAGGTATTCAGCTTGGCAAGAAGGGCAACATGTCGGAATATTGCGGCATTTTGCGCAGCAAAGGGCTCGATTCAACCATTGGCGTCAAAGTTTACCGCCTGAAAACGGATGAAATTCTGGAAGGTCAATTCAACGGGCGTGAACTGGAAGCGACCGGCAGCGGCGGCGAAACCACTCAGACTACTACTGAGGATGATAGCGAGCAGGCTGATGAGGGTGGTGAAGGCGGCGAATGGATCGAATTTGTGGCCGCCGGCGACAAGAGCAAATCTTTTGTGAGCATGTCGGGAAACACCCTGGTGTTTGAATTGCCGTCTGCTGAAACCTATTCTTATGTTTTTCTGGATGGGCCGGTATATGATGATGTTATGGTAACCGCCAGCGCCAAAATGATCAGGGGCGGCGCCAACGCTGTGGCGGTGATTTGCCGCGCTTCAGATGCGGGCTGGTATGAACTGCGTTTGAATATCAACGGTCAATACACCGGTTCATACGAGGTATATCGTTATGATCCCATCTTGAAAGAGCGCAAGCAAAACCCCTATGTGAATTTGTTGAAAGGTTATGAACGGATTAATTCCGTCAATATTAAGAACGGCGTGAACTCAATCAACAATTTCGGCATCTCCTGCGTTGGCGATGAAATCACCCTGTATATCAACAGCGATTCGATGGAAGAGGTTCGAAATGAACCCATCGTGATTACAGATAGTGTCTTAACATCAGGGTCCATCGGTGTGGCTTCCATGTCTTATGGCAATGGATCCATCCAGAATGAGTTTGACACCAATGCCATGTATGTGACGGAAGTGGAATAGCGACTAATTGTTTCACAAGAAAGTTTAGCAATCAACTGCCCTGCTGTACTCACGGCGGGGCAGTTTTTTATGTAATCCACAAATGCTGTGCTCCCTGGTGAGATTGGAATCGCTTGATGATAAAAAAAGTATAAAAACCTCTATATGGGTTTTCTTTATCCGTTTATCTTTGCTATATTTGATTTATCAGGGAGAAACCATGTTTCAGTTTTTTAATTTTCCGGTCATCATCATGCTGGCAGCAACACTCATTGCATTGCGTGTTGCTTATTATGCCTGGCAAAGACGTGAAGCCCAGGGCGGATTGCGCTTTTTTTTGCTGATGTTGATGATTGCGCTGTGGGCGCTGGCAGCAGCAGGCGAGCATGCTGCTGAATCAATGGCATGGAAGATATGGTGGTCAAAAATATCTTATATTGGCATTGTTGGCGCCGCACCACTTTGGCTGTTGTTTGCTGCACAATATACGCAATCGTTGAAATGGTTTCAACGCGAGAGAAATATGCTCTTCTGGATTATTCCGACCCTGGTTTTGGGAATGGTATTTACCAACGACCGCTTTGGGTTGATCTGGCCTTCGATTACCCGGTCGGGAGATGAGGCTGGATACTGGTTGATTTATGACCATGGGCCGGGATTCTGGATTCACACAGTTTATTCTTATTTATTAGTATTGTTGGGTATGTATTTGTTGGCGCGCTTTTCACTGCGTGCACACCAGTTTTACCGCAGGCAGGCAATTATCCTGGTTTTCTCAATCATTATTGCCTGGGCGGCAAATATATTTTATTTATTAGGTTTTAATCCCTGGCATGGTTTAGATTTGACCCCTTTTACCTTTGCCATTACGGGAGGAATTCTCGCCTGGGGCTTAAATCGATTTCAAGTGTTCCAACTGGTCCCGGTGGCGCGTGATTCATTAATTGAGAATATGCATGATGGTGTGGTTGTGCTTAGCCTGGATGGATGCCTGGTGGACATTAACCCGGCTGCCAGGACCATGCTGCGCTGTAATGAAAAAGCCCATATTGGGCAACCGATTCAGGAAGTTTTTCCGGACTGGTTTGGCGATTTTCTCAACAAACACAAAGCTGAATCGCAGCGTCAAGAAATTGAACTGGGGGATTCAAGCTGGGTAGAAATGATTGTCTCTCCATTCATGGATACAAGTGGGAAATATGAAGGACAATTAATTATGCTGCGTGAAATTACCGAGCGTAAACTTGCTGAAAATGAATTGGCTTACCGGGCGGCATTTGAGCAGGAATTGATGCAGCTTTCTGCTGAATTTGTGCAAACATCTGCTTCAGAGACGGATAGTGTTTTCAACATGGCATTGGAGCGCATCGGAAAATTTTGTGAGGTAGATCGATCGTATATATTTGTGTTTGATCTGGATGAAAAAACCATGACCAACACGTACGAATGGTGCGCCGAAGGTATCACGCCGGAAATGGATAATTTGCAGGATATTCCCTGCAGCCTGATTCCGCAGTGGATGACCACATTGCACCGTTTTGAGAATATTCACATTCCACTTGTATCGGCTTTGCCTGAAAGTTGGCGGGAGGAACGGAATATTTTAGAGCCCCAGGGCATTCAATCGCTGGTTGTGGTCCCAATTGTTTTCTCAAATGTCTTGCTGGGCTTTGCCGGTTTTGATTCAGTTCGTGTGAGCAGGAAATGGAAACCGGAAGAAATTCAATTGCTGCGCATTTTGGGAAATCTTTTTGCCGGGGCATTGCACCGCACCAGGGTGGAAAACACACTGGTGCAAACCAACCAGCAATTAATTGAATCGATCTCGCTGGCGAATGAAATGACCATCCGGGCAGAAGCTGCCAACATTGCAAAAAGCCAGTTCCTGGCCAATATGAGCCACGAAATTCGCACTCCCATGAACGGTGTGGTGGGAATGACCAGTTTGCTTCTGCAGACCAATCTGACGTCTGAACAGCGTCGTTTTGCTGAAACCATTCGCATCAGTGCCGAGTCGCTGTTGGAAATCATCAACGACGCCCTGGATTTCTCAAAGATTGAAGCCGGCAAAATGGAGATGGAAACCATTGAATTCAATCTTCCTTTGCTTATCGAGGAAGTGTGTGATGTTCTGGGGTACCGGGCGCAAGAAAAGGGATTGGAACTGGCGTTCTGGATTTCTCATCAAATTCCGGAACGCTTGAAAGGCGACCCAACCCGCATTCGTCAGGTATTGAACAATTTAATTGGTAATTCAATCAAGTTCACCAAGCGTGGTGAAATCTTGCTGATGGTGGATTTGAAAAAGATTGACAATCAAAGAGCCACCCTCTACTTTGAAATAAAAGATACCGGTATTGGAATTCCAAGAGAAAAAATAACCGGATTGTTTCAGCCATTTGTGCAAACCGATGCTGCCACTTTTCGTTATTACGGCGGAACGGGACTGGGGTTATCGATTTCAAAGAGAATTGTGGAAATGATGCAGGGAGAAATTGGGGTTGAGAGTGAAGAAAACAGCGGTTCGCTTTTCTGGTTCACCGTCCAATTGGGCTTAATCTCCGAAATCAAACCCGCCGAAACCGGGCAGGATGAGAGTTTATCTTCGCTGCATGTGCTGGTGGTGGATGATAATGCCACCCAGCGCGTGTTGTTTGCCAAAGAGTTATCGCATTATCAGTGTCCGTATACGCTGGCAGCCAGCGCCAATTCGGCAATGGATTACCTTATGCATCAAGTTGATCATCCTCCTTTTCAAATGGTGCTGGTCGATGAATCGCTGCCGGATATGAAAGGCATTAAGCTGGCAAAAATGATCCACGACCAACCGGAATTGGCGTCCACAAAAATCATTTTGATGGCCGCGGGGAATAAATCGATTGATGAGCAAACCGTTCGTGAAGTTGGATTGTTTGCGGTGATAAAAAAACCGGTTCACTGGCGCGAGTTGTATCGTTTTCTTGTCCTGGTAAACAGCGACATGCATGAAGATTGGGAAGCCTGGATGACGCCCCATTCATCTGAAGTTGATAAGAATTCGAAGCTCGAACTTTATGAAAATATAAAAATCTTGCTGGCTGAAGATAATGCCATCAACCAGGAAGTTGCCACCACCATGCTGCGAAGGAAAGGCATAGAGGTGGACACAGCGCATAACGGCGCGGAAGCGGTTGCCATGCTGGAGAAGAATTTGTATGACCTGGTGTTAATGGATGTGCAAATGCCCGAAATGGACGGCATTCAGGCCACCCGCATTGTGCGCGATCCAACCTCATCAGTGTTGAACCATCACATTCCCATAATAGCCATGACGGCCAATGCCATGCGGCGCGACCAGGAGTATTGTTTGAGTGTTGGCATGGATGATTTCATTGCCAAGCCTTTTGACATTCACAAGTTGTTGGACAAGGTGCTCGTATGGAGTGCTGCTGGAAAGAAAAATGCGCCTGAACAAACTGACCGGTTGTCAAATCACGAGAACGTTGCGGTCACAATTCCTGTAATGGTGGAGCCCACCCCTACCGACGGCCCCATCCATTTTGAAGCGTTGTGCCAGCGGGTGATGAATGACCGTGAAATGGCGCTCGATCTCATCCAGCGGGCAACCGATTTTTTAAAAAATGATTTAAACGATGCCGAGCAAGCCTTGCAAGAAAATGACTTTGACCGGTTGGGTAAAATTGCCCATAAGGTAAAAGGGACTGCCGGAACATTGTCTGCTGAACCGCTGCGCAAGACCTGCGAGCAATTGGAGCAGGCTGCCCACTCAGCCGAAAGGGCCGAAATTTCGGCCGGTGTTCAACAATTGCGGGAACAAATTCAAGCATTCTGGGAGGCTGCTGTATTATTAATTGATACAGAAAAAGCCTGAAAAGGGTGGAAAACCCGGAAAGAAAGTGTTGCCATGAAAATACTGGTTGTCGATGATGATGAAATTTCTCTGGCTGTTGCGAAAAAAGTGCTCATGAGCGGTGGTCACGAAGTGGTGTTGGCAAGCAACGGAGAGATGGCGCTAAACCTGATGAGCAAAGAAAACCTCCAGATCGTCATCTCGGATTGGAATATGCCGACTTTGGATGGGCTGGAGCTTTGCAAACGCATTCGCGCCAACTCGATTTTGGGATATACCTACATTATCATAGTCACCGCTCGCAGCAGCAAGGATGATTTGCTGACCGGGTTATCGGCAGGCGCTGATGATTACATTGCCAAACCGTTTGAACCGGCTGAATTGCTGCTGCGCGTGCGCAATGCGGAACGGATTCTATCCTATGAAACCACTTCGCTCACGCTGCTCAGCCTGGCGAAGCTGGCAGAATCAAAAGATACCGACACGGGCAATCACCTGGAACGTATTCGCGCCTATGCACGGCTGCTGGCAGAGCAGATCATGAAATATGATCTGCCGCAGTTGAATCTCTCTCCCAATTTTCCCGATTTTATGTATCAAACCAGCCCGCTGCACGATATTGGCAAAGTGGGCATTCCGGATTATGTGCTATTGAAACCAGGGCATTTGAACGAATCTGAATGGGCGGTCATGAAACAGCACACCGAAATTGGGGCAAAGACGCTGGAAGATGTGCTAAAGAAGTATCCCAACGCTGAATTTCTACGCATTGCTCGCGATATTGCCTGGTCGCACCATGAACGCTGGGACGGCACGGGGTATCCGCGCGGGCTGAAAGGGGAAGAAATTCCATTAAGCGCCAGGATTGTAGCCCTGGCCGATGTGTATGATGCTCTTACCATGAAACGGGTCTACAAAGCTGCGCTGTCGCATGAAGTGGCGCGCGGGATCCTCTCGGATGGCGATGGAAAACATTTTGACCCGCTGGTGTACCGCGCCTTTCTCGACACCGAAGAACAATTTAAAGCCATTCGCGAAGAACTGTCGAGCGAATTGGAATAAAAGTCGATTTCCTGCCAGATCATCCCTATCATCTCTTTTTTTACACACCTCCACAGCACCAGTACCGGTATGTGGAAAGGTTGGTATAATGGAGCGCGCAATATTTTTAAGAAAAAAACAGGTTTAAGACTATGACTACTCCCCTTGATTTTCAATCCATTATCCTGAC
>CAZOKH010000089.1:0-14679 GCA_964580315.1 uncultured Anaerolineaceae bacterium
TTGACCTGTCCGGTGTTGGCCGAAGAGCCGCCGCCGGAAGAACCGGCGCCAGTGGAAAACGAAGCGTTAGAAACGGCGGTAGCACCGGCTGGTGTAAGCGAATCATTGGCTGAGCCGGTGGCTGCGGTGCAAAACGAGGTACAGGAAACGGAGGAACCGCTGCCAGTGGAAAACGAAGCGTCAGAAACAGCGTCAGCGGTTTCAGAGGAGGCAGAACCGGCCGCCGAAGGCGAACCGGGGGCTGAGGTACAAGAAGAAACTCAGGAAGAAACGCAACCCTTACCCGCTGAAACCGTTGAACCGGCGCAGGAAGCAGCAAATTTGGACGCTCCGCAGGTGGAAATGCCGCAAGAGGCGCCAACCGAATCAACCTCGCCCTGTGAACCAGTGCAAGAGGAAAGTGATTCGGAAACGGTCACCACTGCCGATGCTCTCCTGCCTGACCCGTATTTCTACGATGCGGCGCATGTGGCTCATCATTACGCCACCATCAGCCTGGCAGTGAACAACTTCACTGCGCAGGGCGGGGCGGGTATGATCTATGTTGAATCGGGCACATTTGCTGAAGTGGTGACCGTGTCTGGGGTCGATGGTCTAAAAGGCATTGTTTTCCAGGATTACTATCCCGCTGAGGCAAGCGCCGGCTTTGATCCCTATGATTTCAGCACCTGGCCCACCATTGCGGGGTGGGTGACGGTTGAAAACCAGACTGCCGGTTTCACCCTGCTTGGATTTAACATCACTACCGGATCAGCCGGCAGCCTGGTGTCATTTGTGAGCAATACTGGAACCCTGAACCTGTCTTACCTGAATATTGAAAACACCGGCACGGGCGATGGTCTTGCCATCAACACCAACAACGGCGCCGTGAACATCTCGCATGTGCGTTCACGCGGCAACGGCAGGTATGGCGCCGTTATTGGCTATTTTTCGGCTGTTCAGGGAGCTGCCACCATCACCGATAGCAATTTTGACTCCAACGGAGGCGATTACGGGTTGGCCGTGACAGCAACGGGATTGGTCACGTTAAACGGCGTCTCTGTCAGCCGCAATGATGTGAGAGGCGCCTATATCAACAGCCGCGGGGTGTTGGTAAAAAACAGTGTGTTCATTGGCAACGATCCGGGAGGCACAACCGGTTATGGCATGAGATATTTGCAAAACGGTCCCGGAAATTTGACCCTTGAAAATGTCCAATTTAACAATAATGCTGAAAATGGTTTTTCGGCTGATGTATGGGGCAATGTATCCATGCAATATGTCCGCGCTGACGGCAATGGAAACTCTGGTGCCATCCTGGATACTTGTGACGAAGACGGCGGAGTCTGTACGAATCCCTCCAGCGGAAACGTCACCATTACGCACAGCCATTTTGAAAACAACTCCTGGCGGGTGAGCGGTTATTACGGGCTGGATATTTACACTGCCAAAGGCAGCATCACATTGACCGATGTGCATGGGTTGACCAACGGCGATGCTGATTCCACCGGTACGGGTGCTTATATCAACAACCGCTTCTCACCCGGCAGCAGCCCGGTCAAATTAACCGATTGCACATTCGATGGCAACCACAATCGCGGCTTCAGCATCTATTCAAAGGGAGTAATCACACTCAAAGGAGTGAGCGCTTCAGAAAATGCCAGTAGTGATTACGGCGCCTATTTAAATAATACATACGGCAGCGGGGGGATAGTGTTACAGGCATCCACGCTTTCTTCCAACTACTTTAATCAAAATGATGTGGATGACGTCAGCCTTTGGATCGAGTCTGACGGCAATGTCACTGTGCGCCAAACCTGGGTGGAAGACAACAACATTGACTCTACCATTGGAATGCAAATTGGCACGGACGGCAACGCGGTAGTGGCGGGCGGGGGCTTTAACCACAACGGCAACACCGGAATGATTGTCATTGCGCAGGGCACCATCAGCGTCACATTGACCGACTCAGGCGCCAGTGAAAATGCCGGCCGCGGGTTGTCACTGGAAAACACTTCGGCTGCCGGCAGCAAGTCGGTTACGGTGGATGGCGGCGATTATTCAGACAACGATTCAGTCGGGATTAATATTCTTTCCAACGGTGCCATCACATTAAAGAACCTGACAGCGAATGATAATGACATCAACGGCGCCTACTTGAGCAATAACACCAGCCCGGGCAGTCCGGGCGTCAGCGTTCTAAAAACCCGCAGCGGCTTTACCAACGAATTTGATGAAAACGGCGATATCGGACTTTACATCCTTACCAAAGGCGCAGTTAGCATCAAGAACACTCAGGCAAACAGCAACGATTCATTCGGCATTCGCGTTCAAAATACCGGCACAGGCAGTGTCAAACTGAACCAGGTGACCGCCAATTTGAATTGCAGTGACGTGGTTTCGAGTGCCGGAATTCGCATTTCAACCTACGGCAGCGTGAGCTTGACAGATGTGAACGCCAATACCAACGGCGACGGCAGCCATGCCAACTCGGGTCTTGTGATTGACAACACCCCGGGAGGGTTGAGCAACAAACCGGTGACTGTGCGCAACGGCACATTCAATGGCAATTTTGGCACAGCAATAGGAATCAATTCATTCAGCAGCATAACCTTAACAAATGTGGCCGCATCATCCAACTATATTGGCGGCGGCTATATTGTCAATAGTGGCGGGACAGCTCGTTCGCCGGTTACGATTTCAAACAGCACATTTAACAGCAACGAGGCAGTAAATGGGCTGGAAATTGATTCACGCGGAACGGTTACCCTGCGTTCGGTGGATGCCAGCAGCAATGCTGATGAAAACGGGGTAAAAATCGATAACGCCAAAGATGCCACCCATCCGGTGGATGTCAGCATCGTATGCACCGGCAGCAGTTGCGATTTCAATTCCAATGACGAATACGGCCTGGAAGTGAACACATTTGGCAGCATAACGCTTAATGGGGTCAATGCGCTGGGCAACGCGGTCAACGGAGCTAATCTGACCAATCATCTGGCGGCAGATAACCATCCCAAAAATATCAGCATCACCAACACCGTTTTTGGAAAAAACCTGACCGGTTTTGGTCTTCTGGCAAATTCCAAAGGAAGCATCAGCCTGAACAATGTAAGTGCGAGCGGCAATGGTTTGTATGGCGCGCGATTGCTCAACGAAACCAGTCCCAACCGCGCTGGCATCTCCCTGTCGGGCGGTGGTGTTGCCGATACCTATAGTAGCAACCTGTCTTATGGGTTGTGGATCAACACGACGGGGCGGGTGACCATCAGCAAAATTGAGGCAAATGAGAACACCCATCATGGAGCCTACATCACTAATGGATCGGCAACCACGCTCCAGGCAGTCAGCGTCAGCAATGCGGCATTTAACGATAATATGACTGAAGACGGCACCTACGACGCCGGGTTGTACATTATTGCCCGCGGTGCGGTTACGTTGAATCAGGTTTCGGCAAGCAACAACGGAGATTTGGACACCACGGTTCTGACCGGCGTCTATGTCAACAATACCCCTGTCACGGCTGTCGTCACTCTGACCAACGTGACCGCCAGCAGCAATAATGGCGGAGGCTTGAGTGTGTATTCCAACACCAACATCACAGCCCGCAATCTAACTGCTTCGTATAATAATGGATCAGGCGCTTATATATCGACAACTGGCGGCACAGGCAACCTGACCCTGGGAAGAACAGGTGCGTTTATCAACCGGTTTAACAACAATACGGATGCGGGGGTACGTTTGTATGCTACCGGAACCATGAATGTCTCTTATGTTGAGGCGATGGATAACGGCAATGAAGCCGGGGTAACCAGTGAGCATGGATTGCTGGTGGCTAACAATACGGCAGCCACCGCCAAAAGTGTGACCGTGTCGCATGTAACCCTGCAAAACAATGATGACGCAAACCTGCTAATCCGTTCCAGCGGAGCGGTGACCCTCAGTGATGTAATTGCCAACGGCAGCTATCGTGCAGCCGGAATTTCCATCACCAATAACTATTTCGCCGGGCAGGCAGTCAACATCACCCGAACCACTGCCAATGACAACGCCGTGAGGGGAATTGATGTGCTATCAGAAGGGCAGGTGACGCTCAACACCATGCAGGCGAATGAGAACGGCAGCGCAGGCATCTATGTCGAAAACTGGGAAGGCACCGGAGGAATCACGCTGACCGGCAGCGTCAACAGTGCCAGCCACAATGGCGAGTATGGCGTGTACTTCTTCACCGAAGGCAATATCAGCGTTGCCAACCTGACGGCTGAATACAACGAAGACAACGGTGCTTATTTGAACGCCATTGCGGGCGGCGGCGGTTCGGGCAGCGTGACGGTGAACAAAGCCTACCTGCACAACAACTACTCAGAAGGACTGTCGATTCTGGCAGCCAACGACTGCACTTTGAGTACGGTGCAGGTTTTCAACAACGGCGACAACGGCGATGGAAGCGGCGACCACAGCGGAGCCTATATCACCATTTTTGGAAATTCCCTAACGGTAACTAAAAGCGCTTTCTTCCAAAACTGGGGCTATGGATTGCAGATCGATGAAACCGGCGGCACAGCCATCACCATCACCAACACCCTGTATATGGGCAACGACGCCGACAATGACTCGCTGTCCGACAGCCCGGATGTGTATATATATTAAGAGAGGCGCCAAACCATTCTTTTGTAAGAGGCTGTCTAAAAAGTGGGCAAACACACAGGTAAGCCCTCGTTTGCGTGGGTTGCCCCTACCCGTAGGGGTCAACCCATGTGCCTGCCCTCGTTTACGATGTCGACCCCAATATATGGCGTTAAACCATCTCCACGGGTTCTTTTTGGACAGCCCCTTTAGAATAAATCTTTGAAAATGAAATGCAGACCTCAAGGGTTTTGAAAACCCTTGAGGTCTTTTGTCGTCTGCAATTTTTTTTATTTGTGTTCATCTGTGTTTATCTGTGGTTCCATTCCAAATTGGGCGGATGCCATCCGCCCCTACCTGTTGCATCCTGATTCGGAAGGTATAATTTGCTCCATGGCCGAGATTAATCTGGACGCCCTGGCCGCCCACCGCGCCCACGCCTGGCATGTTGACGAGAAACACCGCGTGCGCAGCGCCGAGCAAGCCGTCGATTTTGTCAACGAGCGCGGTTTTGTGTTCTTCTGGCCCATCACGGGGGTCGAGATGCCCTCGCTGTGGACCGCCGCGGCGGGCGACCGTCCGGTGCCCAACAATCACGACGACCCCGGGCATGTCACCTGGAACTGGAAGGACGGCATGCTGGGCAAACGCCGCTGGTATTACGGCCGCCTGCTGCGCCGGCGCAACACGATTGCCTCGCTGGAAGCCGCCCGGCATTTCTACGCGCTCAGCCCCAACTACGGCGATTATGAGCAGGATTACCAGGATATTTACGATCAGGGGTTGCTGACCGCTGAAGCGCGCCAGGTGTACGAAGCCCTGCTGCGCGAGGGAGCGCTCGATTCGCTGGAACTGCGCCGCGCTGCGCACCTGTGGGGCGGCGAGAGCGTGGGGCGATTCAACCGCGCCCTGGACGATTTGCAGGTGCGTATGATGGCGCTGCCGGTGGGGGTGGCCGCTGTAGGCCGCTGGAATTACGCCTTCATCTATGACATTCCGGCGCGCCACATGCCTGACCTGCCTGAACAGGCGCGCAGCATTAGCGAGCCGCAGGCGCGGCGCTGGCTGATGGAATGTTATTTACGCTCGGTGGGGGCGTCAGCCCGTGCCGGGGTGGCGCGCTTTTTTGGTTGGAACAGCGAAGAGGCGGAACGCACACTCCATCAATTGATTGAAAAAGGGGTGCTGGCGGGCGGTTTGGGGCACCCGCAGCAGCGCGGCGAGTGGCTGGCGCTGCCAGAATTGATCCAGTAATTTCTTTACAATGGAAGTAAGCACCATGCTCAAAAAAGGATTCCTTCATCCCAATCTCTTTGTGCGGTTCTTTTCCCTGTTAGGCGTAATGCTGCTATTCTTTCTTGCAGTATGGACAATTAGTTATTTATCCTTGCCGGAAGGCATTCTGCGCGGGCGCACTGGCGCCCAGGCACTGGCTGGCAGTGACGCGGCCGGCAGCTTCTGGGTGGAGTTTGCCCGCATTGCCGCCATCAATTTGATGGTTGGATTTTTATTTGTCGCCTTGCCCTGTTTCATTCAGACGGAACAGGGTTATCCCTATGGGTATTTCACACCCTTTGTATGGGCGGCAGTGTATGCGGTGACGCTGGGCACCAATTCATTCACCTTTGCCCTGCCCGGTGGAAAGATGGCGCCCTCATGGGAAGTGCTGTCTCGTGCCGGTCTTTTTGAGCTTGCCGCCTATTTACTGGCAGCCGCCAGCCTGTATTCAATTGCCCGTTATAAAGTGGTTGGAACCTGGCCGCGCCAGAAAGCAGAGCGAATAATAGACATACCGCGAATGAAATTATCGCAATGGGTGGGATTGGGCGCAGCATTGATTCTGCTGCTGGCTGCCAATGCCCGGGAGGCCTATCAGATCGTCAGCCTGTTTGGAAATTAGACCGCCTGCCACACCTGATACAGCGCCAGGTGCTTCTCTTTACCATCAAAAAAACTCATCCAGGATATCAAAGCCGCTTTGCGCTGCTGAATTTCACCCAAGTGATTCATGACTCCCAACTGTCAATCCTTTGAGCAGGTCACAGCCAGCCACACGATAAAGGGAAATGTGTGTGTGATCAGGCGGTCAAAAGAATGGGGCACCTGCCATTTGAGAGGATGCGGCGTTATCAGGTAAATGGCAAAATAGCCTGCATACAACAAAAACCAGATGCTAACCGCCACCAGGTAGCCCTGTTTTTCAACAGCAGTGAACCGGCGGAATCCGCTTATCATCAAAAAGAGCACAGGAAGCAAAAGAACAGGGTAATATGCCCTGCCGTATGCAATGATCTCTTTCACAATAAGGCTGGCAATTAACTGCCAGCGATCCAGCGAAACAAACCCATGCAGGGCATCGAAGTAGCTCAGCATATCGTTGGGAGGGGCCAATCGCAATTTAAAGAATAAGACAGCAGCCAGCGGTAGAACAGCTCCTGACGCAAAAGCCATCAGCCCATTTTTGCCGGGGCGCAATGCAGGAAAAATGCTCAACCCACCCAGCACCAGGCAGCAGCATAAAAAGAACAATAATCCTTCATTTTTAGTCCAGGCAGAGAATGCTGCCATTGCGCCCGCCAGCGCCATCAACCCGGGTGTGCTGCGGGAGGTCTTGTAATAGAAAAAGATCAATAGCAGGCTGGCGAGGATGTAATAAGCCAGCGGTTGATCAGCCAACTGCCAGACCGAGATATCCAGGAAAAACGGCACAGCAAGCAGCATCAATTCGCCTGTGACCGCTCGCCGGGCGCCTCTCAAAACCCCAATCGCCACCCCCAGCAGCGCCAGTGTGCCGGCGGCAAAACAGGCAGCTTGCAAAGCCGGGAAAATTATGGTCTCGCGACGAACAAATTCCCAGTAAGAAGTGACATTCAATGACAGCAACAGGGGATAATCGGCATGGAATTCCCAGGAAATATCCGGGGAAAAAGCTGTCATCCAATCAGGTCCCAGCCGATGAAAAAAACGCGCCCGCAAGTTCCAGATTGCATAGGCATCAAAACTACCGTTGGGAGTGGTCAGGGTGGTTATGGCAAAATTTCCCCAGAATGCTGCAAGCGCAACTGCCAGCGATGCTGCCAGGAGTTTCTCAAACCAACCTGATTGCTGCCAGGCTGACCGGGCATTGGAAAGCAGTTCACGCCATCCCTTGTGATAGACCGGTTGCCGGAAAAGACCTTTCCGCCGGGCTGCCGCCGCAAGTACACCGCACACCAAAACTTCAACAACCCAGAAGCCGGCCTGCTGCGGCCCAAACACAACCATCCAGGCAAAGAAAAGCAGCGAAGAAAGCCCCAAACCCAGCCCCGGAGCCAGCGCCAATGCCATCAGGCGGTTGCCGCGCACCGCTTCAGATAAGAGAAGCCGGCCCAGCAGCCATCCCGCCAGCAGCGGCAAACCCAAAAACACCAGCGTTGCCAGAATGGTTTGAATCACGGCAACAGCCTTTCAAAGAGATAAATACGGAAGCCAAAATCTTGCACCAGTTGAAGCCCCAATTGCTCCTGTTGAGCTTCACTGAGCGGTTGCGATAATATTCCCATAACCAACGGTTGATCAGCACCGTGCGTTAAAATCACCGGGGCCAGCGTGTATTGCGACCAAATAAATTCCAGCGTCTCTTGAAATGTGTCAAAATAATCTGCGCCATTTAAATCGCGGTCTGAGATATAGCCCACAACCCCCCGATCCGGCAAGGCTTCTTTAATAGGGGCAATTCGCAGAGCCCATTCCGCCGGGGTGTCGCGAAAAAAGCGGCGCAGTGCAGCAGCTTTCCAAATTTGATCCAGATTCTGCCAGGCAGCAAATAACGCTGCCGCAAGAATCAATACATGCGCAATTCTGCCCCGCCAGAAGTTTATTGATCCTGGCCATTTTTTCTGTTGGGCTTGCCCTCTTTTTATTTCAAACATAGCAGACTTATCATCTTTCCATAATTCCTGGCGAAAAAGCGATGTCAATTGACAAGACCTCACCGGGCAATGCAAATTTGATAGAGACTCAGCCGGCCGCCTTGACCGTCAGAAAAATATTCATCTTGAATCTCAAAGCCGCTGTGCGCCGCCAGTTGCGCCAGTTCAGCCGGGCTGAACAGGTGCACGTAGCGCAAGCCGGGCTGGGCGGGCTCACCGGGCTGCGATTGGCGCCAGTCCAGCAGGGTGTCGCCCTCTTCCATCTCATTTGCGCTGCGCCCCACCGTCTCCCAGGGCAGCACGCGCGCCATCAGGCGCGGGCTGTGTTGAAACTGCCACACCGAAAAGATGAACTGCGCGCCCTGGTGCAGCAGCGAACGCACCTCGCGCAGCAGGCGCAGGCGCTGTTCGGCTCCGGGAATGTGATGCAGGGCGGCAAAGCACAGCACGCCGTCCCACTGCTGGCCGGCATAGGGGCTGGTCCAATGCGGGTCGCCCAGGTCGGTCACGGCAAAACGCAGTTCCAGGTCGTCAGGCTGCGGAGCAGCGGCCTGCGCCGCCTGGCGGGCTTCCTCCAGCAGGGCCGCGCTGAAATCGACGCCGCAATATAGCCCCGTGCGTCCCTGGCGCGCCCATTCGGCAGCCAGCGTGCCGCTGCCGCAGCCCAGGTCCAGCCAGTTACCCCGCAGCGGGATGCGCTGCAAGGCGCGCAGCACCCCCGGCTGCAAGCGCCGCCGTGTGGCGGCAAACGATCCGGCGAATGTCTGATAGAATTGTCGATTAAGCTCGAGAAGATAAGTAATGGTCTCCGGCTGCATGTTGTCATTATAACGTGACCTTAAGAAAACACCCCCTCCTAACCTCCCCCATTTTCACAAAACGAAAATGGAGGAGGAACCCGCTCCGAAAATCATTGGAGGTACCTATCCTCCCCTAGAATCCTGCTTTTCGGATTTTGGGGGAGGCTGGGAGGGGGGTAACCTTTAGGGTCTCAGAAAACTGAGAATCATGAAAGACCCAAAAGAGTGGCAGGAAAAACTTCAATACACGCCTGAGACGCTGGCCATGGCGCGGCAGGCGCTGGAGGAGATTCGCGCCGGGGCGGAGGTGCTGAAAACCCTGCGCCGCCACGCGCTGCCCGAAGGCGGCTACCTTGCCAAGCACATGCTGGTGGCAGCCTACCGCCGCCTGGTGGAAAGCGGCGACTGGGAAGCCGACCCGGCGCTGCTGGCGCGCATCCGCATGAAGCCGGGGCGCACCCTCAGCGGCGTCACCACCGTCACGGTGCTGACTAAACCGTATCCCTGTCCGGGACACTGCATTTTCTGCCCCGATGATGTGCGCATGCCCAAGAGCTACCTGCCCGACGAGCCCGGTGCGGCGCGCGCCTTTCAAAATAACTTTGACCCTTATTTGCAGGTTATTTCGCGCCTGCAATCTTATGAAGCCGTGGGACATCCCACCGACAAGATCGAACTGCTCATTCTGGGAGGCACCTGGGACGCTTATCCGCGCGACTACCAGGAATGGTTTGTGCGGCGCTGTTTCGACGCCCTGAACGGAACCGATTCAACCACGCTGGAGGAAGCCCAGCAGCACAATGAAAACAGCGCCTGCCGCAACGTGGGTCTGGTGATCGAAACCCGCCCCGATGTGCTGAACCCCGGCGAGCTGGCCTGGCTGCGCCGCCTGGGCGTGACCAAGGTGCAAATGGGCGCGCAGAGCCTGGACGACGACCTGCTGCTGCTCAACCGGCGCGGTCACACCGCCGCCGACACCCTGCGCGGCACCGCCCTGCTGCGCGCGGCGGGCTTTAAAATTGTGCTGCACTGGATGCCCAACCTGCTGGGCGCGACAATCGACAGCGACCGGAGCGACTTTGCCCGCCTGTGGGTGCCTGCCGATGAAGGCATGGGCTACTGCCCGGACGAGATCAAGATTTATCCCACCCAACTACTGGAGAACAGCCAGCTTTATGAAATCTGGCAGCGTGGGGAGTATCACCCCTATACCCAGGACGAACTGGTGAGCCTGATTGCTGACCTGAAACCCACCATCCCGCGCTACTGCCGGGTCAACCGCATCATCCGCGACATTCCCTCGCATCACGTGGTGGAGGGCAACCGGCGCACCAGCCTGCGCATGGACGTGTTGGAAGAGGTGGCGCGGCGCGGTCAGCGCTGCCAGTGCGTGCGCTGCCGCGAGGTGCGCGGCGAAAAGGTGAGCGCCGACCAGCTTCAACTGGACGACCTGGTTTACCAGGCCGCCTACGCCGAGGAACATTTTCTGTCCTTTGTTACCCCGCAAGACCGGTTGGCGGGCTTTTTGCGCCTGTCGCTGCCGTCAAAACAGGCGCCCAACCTGGGCTTTGCCGACCTGCAAGGCGCCGCCCTGATCCGCGAGGTGCACGTCTATGGACAATCGGTGGAGGTGGGAGCTGAGGTGGACGGCGCGGCGCAGCACATGGGGCTGGGCACCGCCCTGTTGCAAAAAGCCGAACAGGTGGCGCGCGAACACGGTTTCAACCGCCTGGCAGTGATTTCCGCCGTCGGCACACGCCAGTATTACCACGCGCGCGGCTTTGAACAGGGGGAGTTGTATATGGTGCGGGAATTGGACTAATCTACACACACGCACAGAGGGCATCCTTAATCGCAGCGGTAAATTACCCGCCGCGCCGCCCTAGCGTGTTGCATTTTCGTCCAACAAAAAAATCACTGCCAGCGCTTAGCAGAGCCACTCATTCAACAGGTACGGCTTTAATCACCCCAAAAGTAATGATCCTGTTTTTCCAATGCGCATGTATAATTTCATCGTGAAGCCCGTCATCGGGCTTTGATTTTATCGGCAACGAGGTAAATTCTCATGCAGGCAACCACCACACCCGGCGGCAACATCAAACGCCAGCGGTTGACCGCTGACGGAATGCTCCTGCTGGTGGCTGTGATCTGGGGCAGCGCTTTTGTAGCCCAGCGCCTGATCGCTGTCAGCGGGTTGGGGTTCTTTCTTTTCAATGGACTGCGCTTCCTGGTCGGTGCAGCCGTCACGTTTCTCTTCTTGCGCGGCAACCTGCGCGGTTTCACCCGCACTGAACTGCGCGGCGGTGCGCTGGCGGGCGTCATCATCCTGTCGGCTGCCACCCTGCAGCACGCCGGTATGCGCTGGACCACCGCCGGCAAGGCGGGTTTCATCACCGGCCTGTACGTGGTGTTAATTCCCCTGTTCCTCACCATTTTCTGGCGGCGCAAGTTGTCCACCATCACCTGGCTGGCATCGGGGCTGGCAGCAGTGGGCCTGTTTTTGCTGAGCGTGCAGGAAGACCTGACCCTGGCGCCCGGCGACGGGCTGGAGGTGATCGGCGCGGTGATGTGGACCCTGCATGTGATCTTGATTGGACGCCTGGCGCCCAAATGCGACGCACTGCGCCTGGCGATTGTGCAATATACCACCTGCGGCGTGCTGGGCACCCTGATCGGGCTGACTTTTGAGGGAGGCACCCTGGGTGAACTGCCGCCCGCCTGGCTGGCGATTCTCTACACCGGCGGCCTGTCGGTGGGAGTGGGATACACCCTGCAGGTGATGGGGCAGCGCCACGCGCCCCCGGCCGATTCGGCCATTTTGCTCAGTCTCGAGTCGGTGTTTGCCGCGTTGTTTGGCTGGTGGATTTTGGGCGAAGCGTTAACGCCGCCGCAACTGCTGGGTTGCGTGTTAATGATGGCCGGCATGCTGCTGGCACAGTGGGGTGTGCTGACCCCGCCGCACCAGGCGAAAGATGCGGCAGTGGTGGACGGTTGCCCTGATGACAACATCGCCTCTTGATGTGCCGCGGTTAAAAAGCACGAAAATTGTGATTGAAATTGAACAATTTTCTGATATGATATTGATAAATTCACCTGATATACTCTAATTTATGAGCAAACATCGAAAAACCTCAAATAACACAAAAAAAGCAACTTCGTCCACTTCCAATAGTCAGAATTGGAACTTAATTATCCTGATTGTGGTGGTCGTGGCGCTTGTTCTGGGTTACCGCTACTTCAAAACGGCTGCTTCTGACATGCCGCTGGAAATCAACCTGCAGCAGACTATGGAAGAACGCGAAAAAGGTGCCTTCATTTTGGATGTGCGCACACAGGAAGAATGGGAACAATTCCATATTCCCGATTCCACGCTGATCCCGCTGGATGAGTTGCCAGGCCGGTTGGATGAACTGCCGCGCGACCAGAAGATTGTAGTGGTATGCCGCACGCAAAATCGAAGCGCGCAGGCGCGCGACCTGCTTTTGCAGGCTGGTTTTGAAGATGTTTACAACATGAGGGGCGGCGTCACCGATTGGAAAAATGCCGGTTACCCGACGGTTAGCGGACCTTAAACCTGACAAATATGGATTGTTCCCCAACAGTCCATTTCTTTCTCCTTTCAGCCAGCCCGCACATGCGGGCTGGTTGATTCTCACAGGGTGAGTCGCTCCCCGGTTGGCATTGACCTTGCGGTAGTGGTAAAATCGCAGTGTACCGAATGGTTTTACCCGGTTTTTAAACCGGGATGCAAGTGGAGTTATCAAAATCGATATTCGCATTCGACCAATTGCCTGGCTTGACCTGCTAACCCTGATCCGCCGACGCGATCAGGTGATTGCATTGGACAGCAGTTCGCTGCTCACCCGCGGCGGCCCGGCCGGCATGACCGCCGTTTTGTCTCACCTGTACTCCAACCGCGGCAGTTATACGGCTGTGGCGCAGTCGGGCCAGAGCAGGCAAAGAGCAGTGGGGCAAATTCAACACAGCGCCGGAGAGCGCTCGGCGCGTCTATCGTTCCTCCTGGCTTCCGAAAATTCTGACTGTGCAGCCGCCCTGTTGGAAGATTTGTCGTTTCACGCTGGCGAATGGGGCGCCTTTCACGTGCTGGCTGACCTGGATGAACAAAATCCGCTGTTTGAAACGCTGCGCCGGGTTGGCTTTTTGACCTACGCCCGCCAGCGTATCTGGAAAATGGCCGCACCGCCATCATCTGAAACCGACGGTCACGGCGCGTGGCGGGCAGCCTCGCCCACTGACAGTGAAACCATCCGCAGCCTGTACCAGGCGCTGGTGCCGCCGCTGGTGCAGGGCGCCGAGGAAATTGACCTAAACCCGCCGCACGGACTGGTGTACATACAGGAAAACCGCCTGCTGGCCTACGCCGAAGACCTGTACGGTCCCAACGGCATCTACTTGCAGCCGTTCATTCACCCCGAAGTGGTGAACGTGCCGCGTTTATTCACCCTGTTGTATCAGCAAATTCCGGCCACGCTGGGACGCCCCGTGTATGTGGCGGTGCGCTCCTATCAGGCCTGGCTGGAATCAGCGCTGGAACAACTGGGGGCGCAGCCACTGCCTTCGCAGGTGCTGCTGGTGAAACACCTGGTGAATGTGCAGCGCGCCACCGTGCCGGTGGGACGCCGCGCGCGCCTTGAAAACACCAAAGCCGAACCGGCGGCGCCGTTTATGCAGCACGCCGAATCAACGCCGCGTGGAAATGGTTCCACCGCGCGGTAAGATAGAACGAACCGATTGCCTCCAGGAAATATGACGCAACGAAGAATAACTGACGATTTACAAAACCTATTGGAAGTGCTGCCGCCCCACATTCGTGAAGCGGTGGTGCAGCTTAACAATTCTGACAACTTGCTGGAAATTATCCTTGACCTGGGACGTATTCCAACTGCCCGTTTTGTGGACGGCGAAAAAGAATTGAGCCGGAGTGAAGTGACACGCGCCGAGCTGGATTTTGTGGTGGAACACATTGGCGAATTTGACGCCGACAACCGCGCCGGGCTCGAGCGCACCCTGCACCGCATTTCCGCCATTCGCAACCGGCGCGGGCACATTGTGGGACTCACCTGCCGGGTGGGACGCGCCGTGTACGGCACCATTGACATTCTGGACGACCTGGTTGAATCGGGCAAATCGCTGCTCATTTTGGGGCAGCCGGGCATTGGCAAAACCACCATGCTGCGCGAAGCCGCCCGCACCCTGGCAGAGAAAAAGCGCGTGGTCATCGTCGATACATCCAATGAAATTGGCGGCGACGGCGATGTGCCGCACCCCGCCGTGGGACGCGCCCGCCGCATGCAAGTGGCAAAGCCCTCGCTGCAGCATGAGGTGATGATTGAAGCCGTTGA
>CAZOKH010000090.1:0-14585 GCA_964580315.1 uncultured Anaerolineaceae bacterium
CCGATTCCGTTTCAGAAACATTGGCCGATCCTGGCACCATTTCAAGCGATATCCCGGCTGATGTGAATGGTGTCGTGGAATCCGTTTTGCCCAACGGGTTATCAACAACTGAGGCTGATGCTTTATTGTTCATGCGCGAGGAAGAAAAACTTGCTCATGATGTTTATTTGAAAATGTATGAAGTGTGGGGAATGCCTATTTTCCAGAATATCGCCAGTTCAGAACAAACCCACACCGATGCGGTCAAGACATTGATTGATGGTTACGGATTGACCGATCCTTACTCCAATGAAGCAGGTGTATTCACCAACCAGGTACTTCAAGAATTATACAATCAACTGGTTGACCAGGGCAGTCGCTCTCTTGCCGATGCGATCAAAGTCGGTGGGGCAATCGAAGAAATCGACATCATTGACCTGGAAGAACGAATTGCCCAAACAGATAAGGCTGATATCATCCTCGTTTATGAAAACCTGCTGCAAGGCTCCCGCAACCATCTTCGGTCATTTGTTTCAACGCTTCAAACACAAACCGGTGAAACTTACCAACCGCAATACATGAACTTGGAAGCTTACCAGGCTGTCGTATCCGGTGCCATGGAAACAGGCGGACCGGAAGGTAAAGGAAACGGGAACGGGATCGGTAAGCAGTGATTGGTTCGCAACGAGCAGGATTTGAACACAACGCTTCTTTGAGGCAGTGACATACCCTCCAGCTTCCCCCATTTTGTTTTGTAAAATGGGGGGGTGTGAAATTCTTCACTATCTTGCCTTCCGTAACTAATCCCCTAAAACCCCGACCTGGTTTTTAGGAAATGAGAAAAATTTCTCCCCTATTTTCCGCCGTTTGGAAAATGGGGGAGATAAAGAGGGGGTATTGTAGCTGCCAGTACATTATTCATGAGGCATTATTTTCATTGTCACCTCACGCGAACGCCAGAGGTCTTGCACATTGTAGATCAATATGTCTCGCTGTACTCGACAGGACATTTTTTCAGAATTGCAAGTTGAATTGTGGGCGCGGCGCAGAGACCTAACGCTGGAATGGAATAATCATCTTTTTTGTTCCATTCCTCTTTTCATCCACCATATAACCGAAAAAATAAAAAAAAACGCCAGAATTTTTATTTCTGGCGCTACATTCATCTCTGTGATGAAGGTTTATTTCTTTCCTTTGCCGACGGCTTTTCCGTTGTTCGTTTTTACTTTCTCTTGATTGGAAATTTTCTGGGTGAGCTGCTGCTGTTCACGTTCTTTCAGTTCTTGTTTCACATGGCCTACACCCAGCGCTGATGGTTTACCGTAATCACGGTAAATATCACCGATGCCGGTTCCGTCTTTGAAGGCCGTCACCATGTCATCCATCGTCACGCCGCAGTCGGGCGAGGGGTCTGCGGAGCAGGCTTCGGCTGAATCAGCCGCAATGGACAGGAATTTGGTCAGCACGCCAAAACCCGTGCCGTCGGCATGCAGGGCGGCTGCCTGTTCGCCCACAGTGGGGGCTGGCTCGGGCAGCGGTTCGCCTTCGGCGGGTGGGGCTGGTTCTTCAGTGGGCACGTCGTAATAGGCGTTTAACAGCATGACGACCGGGTGCTGTAAAAACGCCGGGGGATCAATTTCTTCTTCAGATGGTTCGATTTCAGGTGGGGGAGGAGTTACGCCATCATCTGCGGCGGCTGCTCCTGTGAAGGTGAAGAGTAAAATAAAAACAAGTAACAGACTGTGAAATTTAAACTTTTTCATGGGTTTAACCTTTCTGTCCCTGGTTCCCCATGAATAAACTAGAAACAGCAAACTTGATTTAAGTATCTGGATATTCTATAATCCCTGTATAACTATTATATAACGGTTTGAAAAAAATTATACCTTACAAATATGTTAACAATAAACAAGGAGAGAGCTATGAAAAAACTGATTGGTCTCAGTTTAACTGTACTTCTGTTTCTTTCGGGTTGCGCGACAGCGCCTGCCCCGGTTGTCGATCAACCAACTATGGCAGCATCTCCTATTGTTGAAACACAACCTCCGGCCGAACCCACCCTGCCGATGATGACCTACCAGGGGGTCAAGTTGAACGATCTGGAACAATATGCCGCCAGTTTTGTGGTGAGCATGCAAACTGCCAAGCCCTGGACTTACCGGTTGGATTTGCGACGCAGCGGCGGTGTGAGTGAATTTTCATTGCACCTGGAAGGTGTGGACCCGGCCAAGAACCCGGGTGATGTTCGCCTGGTATCCGACGGGGTAACCAGCCGCATGTTGGGTGAAGGCACTGATAATTTTTGCATGCAGTTCCCGGCGGATATGCCTGGCGCCCCCGATTTTTTGTTGCCCGATGATTTGATTGTCCCGGCGGAACTGGCTGCGCAACTGGTCACCGCAGCGGTTGAAGAGCAGTCTGGCGGACAGATGCTGCGTCAGGCGGCTGCCAACGCCGACCTGACAGGTTGGAAAGACGTGCAGGCTGAAGTGTTGACCTGGCTGCCGGATGAGCAGGTTAAGCAACTTTCTTTCACCGCACAGGGCAACGATGTGCTGTTTGGTACTGGCGAAGGAATCATCAGCGTCGAATACAAATTGGAATCGACCGAACCGCAGCAAATTGAACCGGTTGACGGCTGCGAGGTGAGCCTGCCGCTGACCGATGACTCCGCCAACCTGATGATCATGCCCGGCATGATCTCTTATGAGACGGCGCTATCAATGGATGATACCGTGGCGTTCTATACGGGCGCCCTGGAAGAACAGGGTTGGTTGGTGGTTGATTTGACCAAAAGCAGCCAGGATTCGTCGGTGATGAGTTACCGCCGCGGCGAAGAGTCGCTGGAAGTGACCATTAGCGCCCGGGCTTCCGGCTGCCGGGTACAGCTTTCGACATATTAAAAGACTTTCCATTTCCTCCCCCATAATCCGGTTTTTTGGATTTTAGGGGAGGAATGGAAAAGAAAAACCAATCACTTCACCAGCGCGGTTATTTCAGCGCCTGGTATTTCGACAAAAGATGTGGGTTCGTATTGAGGCGCTTCAGCGACCAGCAACCGGTTACTCTCATAAAAATATAAGCGCTGCCCATCATTGCTCCAGGCGGGTGCTCCGCTGAACAGGGGAGATAGTTCAATGGGTGCTTGCTGGTTTTCCGCAATCCACAAACCCGTTTTTCCACTGTAATAGGAAGACCATGCCCACACTGATTCTTGCTGCGGCGCCGGGTAGGGTTTTAGCCCGGTCACTTCACCGGGGATGGTCACAGGAGAACCGCTGCTATTGTAAATATTTTGCAATCCTTCGTCACCGTAAACCGTGAACAGCCCCCCCTGTGGAATAAAATCGATGCCGTAAGCGATGACATATTCAAATTTGCGCAGGTGTTCATTATCCCCGTTAAGAGGAACGCTTTCACCGAAAATCATCAAACCGGCGTCCATTGGCTTGCCGCATGGGCAATTTTCTGTGTTAAAGTCTGTGATGGCAAACATGCCCAATTGCTCCTGCGGGTCATAGGCGATGGCGGTAAAACAACCATCCACCAGCACATCCTGTTTCAACTGGCTGGCGTCCACCGTGCGCAGGTTGAATTCAGTGCACATTGCATCCCAACTGTAGATGAAGAAAGTGCGATCATCCTGCCAGGCAAGAAAATGCTCGCCTGAGTTTTGCGACTGCTCGACCAATTTTGCCTGATTTTCTGCTATGTCGTAGATCCACACCCCGTCCATGCTGAAGCCGGCGCCGGTGCCAAAGCTGTCGATGGTTACATATTGCAGATAGCTGCCGTTGGGTGACCAGTGCAGGGCGGCGGCGTTGCTTTTTTCGTCTGTCAGGCGGGTCACCGATAAATCGCCGGTATCAAATAAATAGACATCACTGCTGGCGCCGTCAATGGCAGCCACAAATGCCAGCTTCTGCCCGTCTGGCGACCATGCCAGGCTGTAGTTGTAGCTCATTGCCCGCAGGGCCTCAAAGGCAGGGTCACCAATTTCGATTTCAGCAGGGGGTTGATTGGGCGTACTGCTCAGTTCCAGTTCAAACAGTGTGCTCTGGCCTGCCAGATCTAAAACCTCCAGGGTTGGTATGCTGGATTCTGTTTCCAAACCAGTGAGGTAAGCAAAATACCGCCTGTCGGGGGTCAATCCCTGGCTTTCATCGTCGGGAGCGTCCAGTGGGGCGCTGTTCAATAAAACCATTTCCTGTGTGGTTTCACTCACCAGCCACACGCCCGAGGTGGTGATGGCTAAAAGACTATCCTCAATATTCACTTCTTGAACTGTTTCAGATGATTCGATGGTTTCTTCCTCATCTTCAACATCTCTAGTCGGTTCCTCCAAATTTTCGGGTTCATCGGATTCGGCCAATTCTTCTGTTTCTTCTTCGGGTTCCGCAGGGTTGACCAACGTTTCCAAATCATCCGGTTCCATTTCAACTGCACTCGAAATCATTTCTTCAATGTCTACTTCTTGTAATTGGAAAAACGCCAATCCGCCTGCGGCGGCGCCTACACAGCAGCAGCACAGCAGGATGATTAAAACAATCACAATGATCCACAGCCATTTTTTGGATTGATTGTTACTAGTGGCTTGCGACATGAAAATCCCTCCATTTCTTTTGTGTTCGGTGGGGTATTATGGCAGCGCATTTAATATAGTACAGTAGATTCTTTCGAACGACAAACACTTTCGAGTCTTTCGTAAATTTCGTTGTTTATCCATCGCTTAAACACATCCCCCAGAATTGGCGTAAATTCTGGGGGAGGCTGGGGAGGATGGTACGCTACCGTTAAAAAAACGATGCCTGTCAAACTGCAAAGAAACGCTCAAACTCTTCGGGGGCCAGCGGGCGGGAGATGAGAAAGCCCTGTTCATATTCGCAGCCCATGGTCTTCAGGCGAGAATGCTGCGCGGCGGTTTCTACCCCTTCGGCAATGATGCGCATGCCTAGCCCCTGCGACATTTTCAATATGGCCTGAACAATTTCGTTGCCGCCGCGTTCGTTGTCAATACTGCTGATGAAGGAACGGTCAATCTTGACCGCATCGATGGGAAAATGATGCAAATAACTCAATGAGGAATAACCGGTGCCAAAATCATCGATGAATACCTGCACTCCCAGCAGGTGAAGCTGGTTGATCACCTGGGTAACGGCTTCAAAGTTCTCCATGAACACGCTTTCGGTGATTTCCAGTTTCAGGCAGTCGGGGCGCAGGTCGCTTTCGCGCAGCGCCTGGGCAACCTGCTCTTCAAAGTTTGAGCGGGTGAGCTGCTTGCTGCTGATGTTGACGCTGACCGTGAGCGGCGGCACGCGCGGGAATCGCTCGTGCCACAGGCGGGTTTGCTTGCAGGCTTCGCGCAGCACCCAGTTGCCCATGGGAATGATCAAGTCGGTTTCTTCAGCAATGGGGATGAATTCACCGGGGGCGATCAGGCCGCGTTTGGGATGCAGCCAGCGCACCAGGGCTTCAAAGCCCACAATTTGCCCGCTGCCCACCGCCAGGATGGGCTGGTAGTACAGGCGCAGTTCCTGGCGTTCAATGCCCAGGCGCAGGTCGGTTTCCATTTGCAGCCGCCCCATATACTCAACGCGCATGTTCTCGTTGAAAACCACGTAGCGGCTCTTGCCCAGCGCCTTGGCGCGGTACATGGCAATGTCAGCATCGCGCATCACGTCCAGCGGGTCATTGTGATAGGTGGAGTTGACGAACACAATGCCGATGCTGGTGGTCAGGAACACATCGCGGTTGACGGTGGAGAACGATTCATCCATCTTTTCCAAAATGCGCTGCGCCACTTTAATGGCTTCGTTGGTGTCATTCAAATCTTCCAGCAGCACGGCGAACTCGTCGCCGCCAATGCGCGCCACGGTGTCGAGCCCGCGAATGCACGAAGTGAGTTTTTGCGATGCCGAAATGAGCAGTTGGTCGCCGATCAGGCGCCCCAGGCTGTCATTCACCTTTTTGAAATTGTCAAAATCAAGGTAGAGCATGGCAAACAGCGCCTTGTGGCGTTTCACGCGCCGCACGGCGCGCCCCAGCCGGTCGAGGAACAGGGTGCGGTTGGGCAGGCTGGTGAGGGCATCGTGCAGGCTGCTGAACACCGAGCGCTCTTCGGCGCGCTTGCGGTCGGTAATGTCGGTGGCAACGTTGATCACCTGGCTGACGGCGCCGTTCTTGTCGAGCACGGGGTGCTTGATGGTGCGCAGCCAGTGTTTTTGCCCGCGCGAGTCGGTGAAAGGCTGTTCAGCAACAATCTTGTCGCGGCGGCTTTCCACCACGCAAATGTCGTCCTGCCGCATGGCGTCCACTTCTTCAGAGATGGGATGTAAATCGGCATCCTGACTGCCAATGATTTTTTCAATGGGCGCTTCCAGCAGGTCAGCCAGGGCGCGGTTGGCCAGGATGTAATTTCCCTGGCTGTCTTTGGCAAAAATGGGGTTGGGATTGGTATCGAGCACTTCACGGAACAACTTCGACTGCCCGTCGTACAGGTTTTTCATGATTTCAAACCGCCAGGCCAGGCCGGTTGTTTTTCCCACCGCATGCAAAACATCAAACAGGTCATTTTCCGGGTTGGTTGCATCGGCTGGGTTTTCCATCCACAGGAAACCGTTCACCTGCCCGCCGGCGGTTAGCGGGGCAATGACCAGCGTGTTTAATGTGTTTTGCTCCATGAGTGAACGGGTTTCTTCAGACAGGTTGAAGGCGGTACGTTCCAGATGCACCGGCTGACCGCTGCGCAGGTTTTCCACCGCGCCGGGTGCACCCATCAACTGGACATAGGTATGCTCGCTGCGCAGGGGGGCCTGGGTGGCGCTCCATTCCACGATGACTGGTTGAGCGGTGGGTTCATGCGGATACAGGAACAGGGCGCAGCGTTCGGCCTGCAGCGTTTCGCCAAAACTCGCCAGCAAATCGCTGGCTGCTGTTTCAAATGACCGCACCTGGGCCAGCAAATCCAACGATTCATCAACCAGGCTCTTTAACCGCCTGATGGTGGGTGCGTTTTCTGTTGCAGCTGTTTTCCGGATGTTAAAAATAGCGCTTTCCCGCCGAATCAGGAAAGCGCATAAACCAGTAATGAGGCAACCGGCAAGAACATCAATCCCACTCACCCAGGTGGCTGACATTCCCTCAAAAAAACTGCGGCTGGCAATTTCATAGAGAGTGAAACTGGCGGCTGCAGTACCCAGTGCTGTAACCGTGGGGGAAAGCCTGGTAAGCGGATTGTGGATTCGGCGATGCTGCATACCAACTCCTTGAGCTTTATGGGATGGCATTCCAAATACCAGCGGTGAGGGTTTTCATCTCTGGGCATTTGAATGCGGTGATGATGTAAGCCTAAAAATTGAAGCCCAACTTCATGGTATTCAGTTTTCCGGGCAATTGTGATTCTGGTTGTTTATTGCTCATTTTGTGACGCCGTGTCTGATACATAACAACTAAAACCGGGCAACCGATTAACGGTACCCGCTTTTAAGGGTGGCTGGATCAATTCCCTCCATTTTTCCTGGCGACTTTCGTGTGAGCTAAACCAGAACTACATTTATTAACATATCTGAATTAGAAAGCAAAGTAAATACGTATTGCTACGTATTTAGCTTTTTTTGTACCGGATATGGGGTTTGAAATAAGCCAATCCCCTATATATGGTGTTGTATTAAGGGTGTCGCAGGCTGCTGGCGCCTGATCCAATTTCCAGAACTTGTTTGGCAATGCCTGTCCAGCCGAAATTGCGCCGGGCAAACCGAGCGCCTTCCACCGATAATTCCTGGTTTAAGTTTGGGTACAACATGGGCAGGGCCAGCATGGTGCCGAATTCAACCGGGCGGTTGGGGTCGGCATACAATGCCTGGCTGCCGAAGTCGATCAATTCAGCCAGCCCGCCGTGAACGGTGGTTACGGTGGGGGTGCCGCAGGCCATGGCTTCAATGGCTACCATGCCGAAGGGCTCATAACGCGAAGGCAGGGCAAAGACGGCCGCCATGCGGTAATAATCCGGCAGGTCTTCTTCGGGGATGAAGGCATGCCAGACGATTTTTTCGGACACGCCCAGCTCGGCAGCCAGTTTTTTCAGTTCTTCAACGCCTTGAATATCCTGTTTTGAATCATCAAACCCAATGGCAGCCACCAGGCGCGCATCGGGCACCAGTTCAACCAGGGTTGGAATGGCGCGAATCATCAAATCATAGCCTTTGTTGGCTGCCATTCTTCCCAGCACCAGCACATCGTGATCTTGAAGCTGGTGTTTCTTACGCAGCAGTTGCACGTCTTCCTGCCGCATGGGCGAAAAACGGTTTTCGTCAATTCCGGCTGGGATAACAGAAACATGCCTGTTCAAGACGCCGTAATGATCCTGGATGATTTCTCTTTGCTGTTCGGTGGTGGCAATCACATGATCGCAGGATTGGTAAACCAGAAACTCTTTGCGAATGCGCTCTTCAAAGCGATATTTCTTTTCCATTTCCTCCACGGTCATATCGGTTCCCATGTTGTTTTTCTTCCACCAGCCAATGGAATGCGGGGTGTGCACATGGGGAATGCCCAGCTCTTCGGCAATTTTCTGCCCGCTCCACCCGGCATCCCAATAGTGCGAGTGAACAATATCGTACTGGATACCCTGCCTGTGAATGGCTGCCAGCGCGTTGGTGGTGAAATTGACCAGGTGGTCGTGCATGTCTTCTTTGCGGATGAATTTTTTGCCGCCAAAGGGAATGCGCCAGATACGGAAGTTGTCGTTGATCTCATCGAATTCGGGCTGGTCTTCAAAGCGGCGCGTGATCAAATCTACATGTTTTCCCAGGCGGCTGAAACGTTTGGCCAGTTCCAAAACATACACCACCTGTCCGCCGGTGTCTGGTTTGCCCAATTCGGGTTCCGCCGCCACGTAACCGTGGGAAGAAATCATCAAAATGGAATTAATATTCTTGTTCATTATTTTCTCCTTATACAAATAAGTGGTTTTCAGTGATCAAAAACCTTGAAGTGGGTCAATCCTTCCAGCACGCCGTCGGTTCCGCTGGCGCTGGTGAAGTAGATGTTGGGATGTTGAAGGAATTTATTGAGTTCGGGTTGGGCGTTGTTGACGATAATTCCGTGAACGCCCTCGATCAGGAACATGGCCTGGTCGTTGCCGCTGTCGCCGGCTGCCAGGGTTTGATGGGGCAGCACATGCAGGTGATGCATCATCCACTTTAAAGCGCCCCCTTTATTGGCGCGCAGTGGTAATACATCGAGATCGCGGTTGCTGGAGTAAACCACAGTGGTTTTCAGCCCGGCGCGGTCCAATGCTTTTTGAATTTGACGTAACCAGATTGGCGGGGCATGCTCCAGGTACCAACTGGATTTAAATTCACTCTGCCAGGAATCAGGCTGCTTGCGAATATTCAGTTGTAGACTATGGATTGTGTCCTCAATGGTGAGAAGATCCCAGTCTTCCTGGATGGATCGTGAAAACTCATCCAGCCGACTGCCCTTCTGAACGTCATACACCTGCGTACCGACATCGCTGATGATGTAGTCGGGGGGTAAAAGCTGAAATTCTTCAATGGCCTGCAAGGTGTTTTGCAGCGGTCGCCCGGTGCTGTAAATCAAGACCGGCCGCCTGTCAGCGGGAATGTTCAACCACCGGGTTGAAAAAGCGATATTTTGTGTTGTTGAGCCCAGCAATGTTCCGTCAAGATCAGAAACAAATAGTTTAATTTCAATCAAAAAAACAACCCTCAATTCAAACATAAAGGGCTGAATCTATTTAAGATTTTTTATGGTATCGAAATAACGAAATAAACAAACGACAGATTAACTCGTCAAAATCCCCTTAAATTGTCAGCAGTTCAAAACAGCTGACCACCCTTTATGCCAGATCATTATACTATGGAAAAAACAGCCTTTTTTGAGGCGGAGTATAAGAAGATTATCAGAATGGAGCACAGGGGGTGATTCTGGACGGGGGTCGGGTAAAATATCTGCTTAATGAATGAACCGGCTGTTTCAACCACTGATCTTCCCGCGCAGGATTCCCGCCTGAAACAAATTCAACGCGGCATGCTGCGCGCCCTGCCGGTGATGATGGGTTATGTGCCGGTGGGCTTTGCCTACGGTGT
Source organism: uncultured Anaerolineaceae bacterium (assembly GCA_964580315.1). Taxonomy (GTDB): domain Bacteria; phylum Chloroflexota; class Anaerolineae; order Anaerolineales; family Anaerolineaceae; genus CAZOKH01. Next base: position 10,089 of record CAZOKH010000090.1, read on the forward strand.
GCTGGCGAACAAAGCCGGCCTGCCGGTTTTTCACACCCTGTTGATGTCTTTGATTGTGTATGCCGGCTCGGCGCAGTTGATTGCCGTCACTTTGTTCAGCAGCGGCATCGCTCCGCTGTCCATCATTGCCACCACTTTCATTGTCAACCTGCGGCATTTCTTGTTTTCGGCGGCTCTTGCGCCGCATCTGACCGGCTGGCGTAAGCGCGAACTGGCAGGTTTTGCCTTTGAACTGACCGATGAAACCTTTGCCCTGCATTCCACCCGTTTTGCCGAAGGCCCGGCCTCCAAAACAGAGATTTTTGCCTCCAACATCACCGCCCAGACCACCTGGGTGATCAGCACCATTTTGGGCATGACCGCTGGCAACCTGATTGGCGATGTGAAACCCTTTGGCCTGGACTATGCCCTGCCGGCCATGTTCATTGCCCTGCTGGTGATGCAGGTGAAAGACAGGCTGCACGCCCTGGCGGCGCTGGCGGCCGGTGTGTTCTCGGTGCTGCTGCTGATGGCAGGTGTCACGCAGTGGAATGTGATTTTGGCGACCCTGGTCGCTGCAACCCTGGGATTGATGGTGGAACAATGGACGAAAAAGTAATGGCGTTCACCATTGTGGGGATGATGGTGGTCACTTTTCTGCCGCGGGTGATGCCGGTGTGGTTCCTGTCATCGCGCGGGCTGCCGCCGCTGGTGGCGGCCTGGCTGCGCTTTGTGCCGCCCACAGTGTTGGCGGCGCTCACCCTGCCGGCGCTGGTGATGCAGGAGGAAAAGCTGGCGTTGGGTTGGAATAACCTGTACCTGCTGGCGGGTATTCCCACCCTGCTGGTGGCCTGGCGCACGCGCAGTTTGTTTGCCCCGCTGCTGATCGGCATGGGGCTGGTGGCGCTGGCGCGCCTGCTGGGCTGGGGGTAAATGAATTTACCGCGAAGTCGCGAAGAGCGCTAAGAAAACATTTATGAGTATTTCTTTGCGTTCTTTCCGCCTTTGCGGTTCTATTAAATCAATAACCTGATGAAGTACTTCATTATAGGTGCGTGAGATATTGATGAGAACCAGATTCATACTTGCGCCATCATGCTATAATCTCCAACCTGAGGAATATGGCTATGTTTAAAAACATTTTGAAAGTTTTGGGGGGCGACCCCGATAAAAAAGAAATTGAACGACTTTCCGGGTTGGTCGAGCAGATCAACGCCCTGGAAGAATCGTATGAAACCCTGAGCGATGAAGCCCTGCGCGCCAAAACCGACGAGTTCCGCCAGCGCCTGGCAGAGGGTGAAACGCTGGATGACCTGGTGGTGGAAGCCTTTGCCGTCGTGCGTGAAGCTGGCAAACGCACCATTGGCCTGCGCCATTATGATGTGCAGATGATTGGCGGCATGGTGCTGCATGAGGGCAAAATTGCTGAAATGCGCACCGGCGAAGGTAAAACGCTGGTGGCCACCCTTCCGCTGTATCTTAATGCCCTGGAAGGCAAAGGCGCTCACCTGGTGACGGTTAACGACTACCTGGCGCGGCGCGATGCACGCTGGATGGCGCCCATTTATAATGCCCTGGGTTTGAGCGTGGGTGTGCTGCAAATGACCTCGCATGTGGGCGGCGGCCCGGTGGGCTATCTTGTCGATTTGAGCAAGATCTCCTCTCAGGAAGACCAGCATCAACTGGTTAAAACCCATCGCCGCGACGCCTATACCGCTGACATCACCTACGGCACCAACCATGAATATGGTTTTGACTACCTGCGCGACAACCTGACCATGCGCCTGTCTGACCGCGTGCAGCGCGGGCATCACTATGCCATTGTGGACGAGGTGGACAACATCCTGATCGATGAAGCCCGCACGCCGCTCATCATCTCCGGCCCGGCGCAGGACGAAAGCGAAAACTACAACCGCATGGCGCAAATTGTGCGCCAACTGGTGCCTGAAGATTATGAAATAGATGAAAAAGACCGCACCGTCACCCTGACCGAACTTGGCGAGGTGCACGTTGAACAGCTTCTGGGCGTCACCCTGCGCGACCCCGACCGCCCCGAAGATATCACCCCCGAACAGGCGCGCACCCTGGGCTACCTGGAGCAGGCGCTGCGCGCGCAGCATCTCTACCGCCGCAACAAAGATTACCTGGTGCAGGGCGGCAACGTTATTATCGTGGACGAGTTCACCGGGCGCCTGATGCCCGGCCGCCGCTGGTCGGAAGGCTTGCACCAGGCGGTGGAAGCCAAAGAGGGCGTCAAGGTGCATCCCGAAAACGTCACCTATGCCACCATCACCCTGCAAAATTACTTCCGCATGTATAAAAAACTGTCGGGCATGACCGGCACAGCCGCCACCGAAGCGGAAGAGCTTGCCAAGATCTACAAGCTGGACGTGCTGCCCATTCCGACCAACCTCGAATTCCAGGCGCAGCAAACTTCTTCGGAACTGAAACAGATAGAAGACCGCGACGAACAGGGCTACAAATACATCTATTACGCCAAAGCTGACGACCCCGATAAGCACCCGGTGTACTGGAAACGCAAAGACTACCCCGATGTGGTCTATCGCAGCACCGAAGCCAAGCTGCGCGCCATCGTGCAAGAGATCATTTATTACTACGTGCTGGGGCGTCCGCAACTGGTGGGCACCACCTCGGTGGAATATTCAGAAATCGTCTCCGGCCGCCTGAGCGCCGAACCGGTGCGCCGCCTGCTGCAAACCCTGCTGATCCGCGACGCCTGGATGCGCAAGAACAATGTGGACATCATTGAACGTTCCGTTCCCGAGTTGGAATTGCTCAACACCTCGCTGTTGGAGTTGAAAGCCAGCGATTTGCGCCCGCTGGCGCGCACTTTTGACCTGTCGGTCAACCCGGAAGACTCGCAAAACGTGGAACGCCTGAAAGCCATCTTTGGCTTTAGTGATGCGGATGAACCGCGCCTGATGACCGTGCTGCAAGCCGGTGTGCCGCATGCCGTGTTGAATGCCCGCAGGCACGATGAAGAAGCCGGCATCATTGCCCGCGCCGGCGCTTTTGGCGCGGTGACCATTGCCACCAACATGGCCGGCCGCGGCGTCGACATCAAACTGGGCGGCGAGCTGCCCGAAGATACCCTGCGCGATGTGAACCGCGTGCTGGGCAAGGTGTCCGACGATCCGTACAACCTGAACAATGAAGAGCGCTACCGCCTGCTGCAAGATATGACGCCCGATCAATACGGCATTTATGAAGAGGCGGTCAACACTTTCAAGGAATACATTCAAAACATGCACCGCGTGCGCCAGTTGGGCGGCCTGCATGTGATTGGCTCGGAACGCCACGAGGCGCGCCGCATTGACAACCAGTTGCGCGGCCGCGCCGCCCGCCAGGGCGACCCCGGCTCGTCGCGTTTCTACCTTTCACTGGAAGACGAATTGATGCGCCTGTTTGGCGGCGACCGCGTCGAATCACTGTGGAAAGGCATGAAGTTTGAAGAAAACCAGCCCATTGAAATGAATATCCTGGGGCGCATGGTCGAGCAGGCGCAGGAGCGCGTGGAAGGCTCCAACTTTGATGTGCGCAAGCACCTGCTGGAATATGACGACGTGCTCAACAGCCAGCGCGCCCGCATTTACGGCCAGCGCGACATGGTTTTCGTCAAAGAAGACCTGACCGAAGATGTGCTCGATATGCTGCACATCGAGCTGGAGCGCCGCATTCCAGAAGCCCTGCGTGACGAAGAAGGTCCCTGGAAACTGCTTTCTTTCCTCAACGACATTCAGCCTTCCATTGAATTTCAACACATCTATTACCCGGCCTTTACCTTGCAGTTGCTGTTTGACGAGTTTGAAAAACGTCTGCCGGCTGGCGGCCTGACCGTGGAGAAAGTGCGCACTGCCCTGCTGGAACTGGCAGCCAGCGCCCTGGAAGCCGAACGCGAACACCTGCTGCGCAGCGCCACCGACCTGGCAGACAAGATGGAGCAAAACATTCACCGCCAGCAGCAAGAACGCCTGGATGCCGTGGATACCTTCCTGGAAGGCTTGCGTGAAGGCGATGAAGAAGACGCCGCCCCGCGCAAACCGCAAGATTTGCTGACCGAACTGATTAACCTGGTGCACCTGCCCATACGCCTGAACAATGAACAGTTGCGCCAGTTGAGCGATGGCGACCTGCAGGTGGGTGATGAAATTCGCCGCCAGGTTGAGGCTGCCGTGATTGGCATGAACCTGGTGCGCCTGATTGGCGCCCTGGAACGCCGCCTGGAAGAAAGCTTGGGCGTGACCCCGGCGCAGTTGCAAAACCTGTCGTGGGATGAGGCTTCCGGTCACATTCTTGATGCGCTGCAATCCACCTATGACGCACGCACTGTGCGCCTGCTGGGCGCAGACGGGCAGCTTGCCCGCGACCTGGAACCAACCCTGGCAAAACTGGATGCCGGTTCGATTGACCCGCGCCAGTTGATTCCCTTACTTAACTTGATGTCGCAGGGCAGCCGCACGGTGTTCGATGCCCGCACGCACAAGCGCGCCTCGCAGC
>CAZOKH010000091.1:0-14289 GCA_964580315.1 uncultured Anaerolineaceae bacterium
CACTGACCTCCGGGTTATGAGCCCGACGAGCTGCCACTGCTCTACCCCGCATCAATTAGGCTTGTATTTTACCCCAACACAACCCCAAAGTCAAGCTTTCAACCAAAAGCCGCCATCTTATCAGAATTCAAGGGGGTTAAAAAACCATTGAAGAATTATTAATTTTGGTTTACGACCTGTATACTACTGATATAATTACAAGCTGTATTCAATGTAAAGCTATATTGAATAGCAGATCATATTGGCGAAAGGTCAGGCATCGCACCCATGAAACAAACCTGCCGTACCAGGCAGTTAATCTGGCTATCATTCTTGCTCATCACCAGTCTGCTGGGTTTATTTACGCTCTCTCCCAGGGCAGTGCAGGCTGAAGATGAATATGTTTACCAGATTTGGGAACGCGTGGCTGATATTTACAAAGGTACCGGCAGTTCATCTCCCAACAATCTCACCTTCATTGGCGACACCCTTTTTTTCCGCGCCGATGACGCAAAATACGGCCAGGAATTATGGCGCAGCGATTCACCCTATAAAAATGCCGTTCTGGTCGCTGATATCAATGTGGGTGCAGGCGGATCGTGGCCTGAAGTGCTTACGGCAGCCGGCGACATTCTTTTCTTCCAGGCTGACGACGGCACTCACGGCAAAGAACTTTGGAAAAGTGAACCGCCCTACACCAGCGCCCAGATGGTGGCTGACATCAACCCCAACGGCGATTCATCACCGCAATCAATCTACCAGATCGGAGAAGTGGTCTTCTTCCAGGCCACCGATGGAAACGGTGCTGAACTGTGGAAGAGCGGTCCACCCTACACCAGCGTTGCCCCCGTCGCCGATATCTACGCCGGTGGCGAAGGCTCCAACCCGAAAGACCTCACCTCTTTTGGTTGGATTCTCTTCTTCACGGCCGATGACAGCACTGGTCGGGCTTTGTGGAGAAGCGAACCACCCTATTCATCTGGCTCCACCCACCGCATAACCGAAAACACCCCTGAAGGAACTCGTGAACCAAAAGAGTTGACCTTTGTTGGAACCACTTTATTTTTCACCGCCATTGACCCTGAAAACGACGGGCGCGAAATGTACAAGTGCGAAACGCCCTACACATCAGCCGTGCGGGTGAATGAAATTGATCGCCCCATAACAGCTTCAGATCCGCGTGACCTTTTCTCCATTGGCGATACCCTTTTCTTCAACGGTAACATTGGTATCAGTGGATATGAACCACGAAAAATGGAACCGCCATATAACAGCACCAACACTTTCCGTGTGGCAGACGTTTATCGCGGCACTTCCGGGCTTCTCCCGAAAAGTTCCAACCCCTCCGAATTTATCGCCATCGGGTCAACACTCTTTTTTGTTGCCACCGACGGCGCCAGCGGCGTAGAAGTATGGAAATCACTGCCGCCCTACGTTGAAGCCATTCAAGCAGCCGATGTCGTCAAAGGAAAAGGGAGTTCATATCCTCATGACCTTTTTGTAATGGGTTCAACCCTTTACTTCATGGCCAATGACGGCGTGCATGGTGACGAACTATGGAAACTGGAAGCCCCATATGAATATGAAAACGCTACCCGCCTGACCGATTTCATTCGCGGAGGCGCCAGTTCCAAGCTCGACAATTTCACCGTCGGAGACCGGGTCATCTTCTTCACCGGCAATGACGGCGACAGAGGGTTGGAATTGTGGAAGATTGACAACCGCACCCTGTTACCCAACACCGGTTTTGCCCCGGGCGTGTTCACACGCATTGGCGCGCAGCCGGCTGAAATTCAATATCAACAGATGGATTCCCTGACCATTGAAATCCCCGCACTGCAGGTGAACACCAGCATCGTGGGGGTGCCGGTTTCTGATACCGGCTGGAACCTGAACTGGTTGTGGAACCAGGTTGGTTACCTGGATGAAACAGCCTTCCCAACCTATTCGGGTAATTCAGCGCTCACCGGCCACGCCTATCTTCCAGACGGCACACCCGGTCCCTTTGTGAAGCTGGAAAATCTCAAGTGGGGCGATCAAATCTACATTTATGCCTGGGGTGAAAAATACACCTATGAGGTCCGCTCTGTGCAGCGGGTGCTGCCTGATGATTTGAGTGTTCTTGATCATAAAGACCAGCCCTGGGTCACCCTGATCACCTGCCAGAGTTTTGATGAAACCACCGGGCAATACCGCTGGCGCATCGCCGTTCAGGCAGTTTTGATCCAAACAGGCCCTGTCTCATGATTTTTGTCTAACGGTTTTCATTACCAGTTTTATTTACCGATTTGCACAGACTTAATAATCAAGTGCTAACACGCTATTAATAACATATCAATACATGCGTGTATAATCTTTGTAGATAAAATAGAGAAAAATGGAAAAAATTATGGAAAACGAAATTGTAAAAAATTATATTTGCGATATGGACGGTGTTCTAATCAGCGGTGATCGCATGATACCCGGCGCAGATAAATTCATTGCCCGCCTTCGCGAAAAGAAAGCGCGCTTTTTAGTGTTGACCAACAATTCGCGCCACACCCCGCGCGACTTGTCTCACAATCTTCAACGAGTTGGGTTAGATATTCCCGAAGAATTGATTTTCACCTCGGCAAAAGCCACCGCGCGTTTTATGAAGAAACAGCGCCCCAATGGCACAGCCTTTGTCGTTGGCGAAAGCGGATTGACCACCGCCATTCATGAAGCTGGCTATGTCATTACCGACCACGCCCCTGACTACGTAGTCCTTGGGGAAACTTCAAACTACAGCGAAGAAATCTTAACAAAAGCCACCCGCCTGATTTTAGGCGGCGCACGTTTTATTGCGACCAATCCCGATGCCACCGGCCCGGGAACCAACGGCATTTCTCCTGCATGTGGAGCGGTTGCCGCACTTCTGGAAGCAGCCACCGGGGTAAAACCATTCTTCACCGGCAAACCCAATCCGTTGATGATTCGAACAGCATTAAACTACCTCGGCGTACATTCAGATGGTTCCGTGATGGTTGGTGACCGTATGGATACGGATATCATCACCGGTGTTCAAAATGCCATGGAAACCATCCTGGTGCTGTCTGGCATCACCAGGGAAGAGGATATAGACCATTATCCCTATCGCCCCACTTACGTGGTGAAATCTGTAGCTGAAATTAAAGTGTAAACAAAAAAATCGAAAAAAAGCCGCCATGCCAAAATTTCTGGCATGGCGGTTTTTTGAATATTGATCAAGAGGAAACCCGACGCCGCCTTAATCGTTGCAAAATTTCCTGTGCTGCTTCTTTAACTGTCGGCTCCGTGAAGTAGAGAGAAAGATAATAAGCAATTCCAACCAATCCACTGACGGCCGCAACAAGCAGTGGATTGGAATTTGAAAGCCATTTCACAGTTCCGACAAAAATTAAGAATGGAGACGAATACAACACATTACTGGCTATCTGCCAAATGGAACGTTTAATTGGGACTCCCGCAAGATTGCTTAAATAAAATTGTAAATAAAGGTATGAAACAGATCCGGTTACAGAATACAATAGCAATCCAATGATGGCATCATGCATAATGCCGCCAATGAACAGGGTAATAAAACGGGTGACAAACAGAAATGTAGTAAACATCAAAGAAAACTCATTCTTTTCCAGGACGCTCATCAATGTTGACATCGGCGAACTGATGAGCACAAAAAATGTCCATATACTAAGAATTTGTGAATACATTCCCGCCTCAGCCCAACGTTCACCAAATGCGACAATGAAAATTTCCTGCCCAGAAACCGTCAATAGCATCATGGGAAAAAGCCCAAATACAATCAGGCGGTGCGAGGTTTCCTCCACCAATTTTGCCAATGTTCCATCATGACGGGCTTTTGATGCGCGTTGAAAAAACACCTGGGCAATGGAAGTGCCAATCAGAGCCATCGGCAGGCGCAGAATTTTATACCCCATGTTGTAATGACCTGCCACGGTTGTGGAAAAATAGGCGGTCAATAGAAACGTGGGTAATTGCTGGGAAAACGTATTAAAAAGTGCTGCCCAGGTATTGTAAATAGGAAATTTTTTGTAGCGTTTGGCGCCCTCCAGCATGGGTTTTAAGCGAATAGTGCGCCAGAAAAATTCACCATCATCTCGTAGTATTTGCCAGCCCAAAACCAACGAACTCACCGCCTGACCAAATGCTGTGGTCAGAATCATGCTTCCGCCACTGGCAAGTCCCGCCAGGCCAACAAGTATTTTGCTCCCAAATTCAGCCACACTGCGCGTAATTTGAGCAGCAGAAAGGCGTAGAAATTGGCGTGAACGGGTATTCCAATAGTTTAATGCCTGGAAAATCCCTGTTAACAATACAGTGATGGAAACAAGCCATAAATAGGGGACAAGCTCAGGTGCATTTAACCAATTTTGGATAAGTCCTCTTGAAAGCCACAGCAATGGGAGGCTAAGCATACTTATTCCAAGCACTGCGAGCACACTGATACCAAATTGATTCGCTGCTTCCTCACGGGTTTTGGGCAGCATGATGGTTAGCTCATAACGCAAACATACAAAGACACTGAGAATCATAACAATAGATGTAAAATTGGCTACCAACCCAAAATCAGCCGGGCTGAACATGCGAGCAATAACTGGAGAAGCAAGGATTCCCACAACCTGGGCAATCGTGGTTCCTCCGACAAGTTTTAGAACATCAAACGAGAAGTCATTTTTCCGCGCCGGTTGATGCTCAATGTTTGCCTGTTGGTCAATTTCTTGTAGTTGGTTTATTTCTTCCAAAACGTTTATCTACACTTCCTGTCGTTATGGGCCCAAAAAAGCGAATTACTGGTCCAATTTTTTCATTTAAAAAAATCGGGAAGAATTACTCGAGATCAATTAGCATCTCTGTTCCGTAATATGGATCGATCTGCTTAATAATTTTTGCGGGAACTCCACCTACGATAACGTCACTTTGATTAATGCTTTTTGATACAACCGCACCTGCAGCCACAATTACATGTTCAGCCAGCTTCACGCCCGGTAGTATTACACTGTTTGCCCCAAGCCAGCAATTATCCCCAATCTCAATGGGATCGGATGGGTCATGCAAATTAAAATCAGATAAATTATGATTTGCAGAGATTATTTTTACTCCTGGCGCCATGCGTACATTGGCTCCAATGAAAATACCATTCATTGCCTGGATATATTGCCCGGGCATGAATCCGGGAAATGGTCGGATAGTTTTCCGCCGAATTTTTTCTGGATTAGAGACTATCGATGCCCAATGAACAGGCCATGGCACTTTATAATTTATTAGCAAGATCGATTGAAAGAAAAAATATGGAATGATCTTAAGGGGGCCAAACATATCGACCGCATCATGGTATTTCTTTGGGAAAAAAAGCTTAAGAATACCTGACACAATTTTTTCCAGGTTTTTCATTCTTAGATCTTCCTTCTTGAATCAACCGCCAAAAGCTTTTCGGAAAACCGGTTGCAAAATAGCACTGGCGACTTTCTTCAACAATCCCATCCTGCTGTCATAATAATAATCCCGTTTATCCCAACCGTGGTCGATGTAATGCTGCCAGTCTAGCGGCAGAAAAGCATGTGCAGTGGCTTTTTGAAAATTGAAATAAAAAACCTGCTCCCATGAAGGGTTGTATTGATTTTGCGGCATTTCCAAATGATGGATGAAATTTCGAAGCATCTTTTCATTGATCGATTTTTTAAACATACCCGAAACGTGTACTTTGCCGGTGGGCTGCATACCCCAGCGTAATGCGGTCTTTTCCAAAAACGTCGCCGCCTGCCCGCCTGTGGGGCTGCTGGCAGTCGTAATCACCAATGCCGGTTTGCCCACCACCCGCTGCGGGCGGTGATAAAAACACGTTGTGCGGTCAATGAGGGTCTTCATCAACCCCGATACGTGAAACATGTAAACCGGCGAAGCCAGAATCACACCGTCACATTGTTCCATTTTCTCGAAGATCAAGGGGATGTCATCTTCCTGCCAGCAGGAGGCTGCCTTGGACACACACGCCTGGCATCCGGCGCAATAGTTCAATCGAATTTCAGATAAGTTTAGCGTATCCACTTGGATATCGTGCGGTTCCAAAATTGCAGATACCTCTTCAATAGCCTGATAGGTGGTTTTCTTACGCGGCGATCCATTGATGGCAAGAATTGTCTTCATTAAACACTCCAAATATGATGAGATAAATGCAAAACGAGTGCAATTATAAAGGATTTATCCAACACGGCAGGCACATCTTTCCTGGTGAACGCTTCAAGTTCCGCCCAGTTCAGCATGGCGAAAACAGGCCACCAGATGGTCATTTACCATGCCAACCGCCTGCATGAAGGCATAACAAATGGTCGGCCCCACAAATCGAAAACCCCGTTGCCGTAAATCAGCACTCATGGCTTCAGCTTCAGGAGAAATGGTTGGAATTTGCTGAAGCGTTTCCCAATGGTTGTGGATCGTTTTTCCACCAGTGAATTTCCAGATGTATGCATCAAACGAACCGGTCTCTTTTTGGACTTGCAGAAAAGCCCGGGCATTGCTGATGGTAGCTTCAATTTTCCTTCTATTCCGCACAATACCAGGGTCCTTCATTAATAAAGCAATTTTTGTCACGTCATATTTTGAAACACGCAGTGGATCAAACCGATCAAAGGCATTCCGAAACGCTTCACGCTTATTGAGGATGATGCTCCAACTCAAGCCAGCTTGAAATCCATCCAATGACAGGTGCTCAAATAAGAGTTGATCATCATGCAGCGGGGTTCCCCATTCCTGGTCATGATATGCAGTTAATAAAACATCTTTAGGATTCCAGGGACATCGAATGATTTCATCGGTATTGGCGAATGCGTGCATTTTCAAGTTTCCGTATAGAATGGGATCTGGTCTTTCATGCAAAGCTGCTCGACAAATTTTCGCCCTAAATATGCCACAGTATTAATTCCAATCGCGCCCCCCATCCATTGCCCAACCATATAAAAATTTCCCAGGCCGGGCAAGGTTTTGCTCAGTCCCTTAAAAAGAAAATTGGAAGAAATCCCTTTGGGAAACCAGGCCTGTGTACCATGATAATTGCCAGTGAATCGTTCGATGGTCAACGGTGTGCCGACATCGATAACCTCCACATCATTCGATAAACCCGGAAACCGATTTTCCAGAACAGCAATGACAGTCTGTGCACACTGCTTCCTGGCAGCCTCATACGCATCAGGATCGGTTGACAGGTTTTTCCAAAAATCATAACTCGACTCGGTCAAAACTTTCAAAACGGTTTTTCCATCCGGGGCAAAAGTCTTATCATAGCCAAAAATTTCAACACTGATGCGGTCAACCAGATTCCCAGCCAACTCGACCGGCTCTTTCAACAACAATGTAATCGCGCGCGGTTCTCCGCTCAGGTCTTGTTTCACACCCAGGGCTATGTGGGTGTTCATGACTGAATGATCGGGAACCGATGAATAATAGGCATCAATAGCATCATTGGTATATTTGCCTTCCAGCATGCCGTAAATAGTATTAAAACCATCCGCGCAGGAAACCACCACATCTGCCCGGTGTTCCTCACCGTTTGCCAGCCTGACCCCCACAGCCAGATCATTCTCAACCAGTATTTTCGATACTTTTGCGCCGGTTTGCAGCTCACCACCCAATTCCTGATAACGTCTGGCGATTGCCTGAGCAAATGCCAATGAGCCGCCCACCGGCGTACCGATTTGGTGCAAATGTGTATTAGCCAGGAAATTCAGGTAAATTAGCATGGGCACTTCAGGAAAGTCATACTGCAACATGGGAAAAGCCTGCCGCAGAAATGGATGGTGAAATTGATGTGCAAATTTCTCCATTGAAGTGGTCGCCCAGTGGATAAGACTCGGGAAATGCGGCAGCATTCGCAGCATTTCACCCCGCACACCTGACAGGATGGCAAACAATTCGAAGCGCGTCATCATTCGGGCGCCCTTGATCATCTTTCGAATGACTTTATGATCAGCAGGACTGATGTCTCTTAAATGGGCTTCCATGCGGTCAATGTTGGTATAGGCACGCAGCATTTGGCCGCTGGGGCCTTCTACCCGCCAGAATTCATCATGAAAGTGCACGCCGTTGGGTAAGGCGTGCAGCTCCTCCCAGAGAAAATGAATGCGCGATGTTTCGCTGGCCCCGGCCAGATCATGAATACATCCATCAATCAGGTAATCTTTACGTTTCCAGGATGTGCACAGCCCGCCGGGAAGATGATGCATTTCAAATATTTGGGTTTCATAATCATTCATCTGTGCATAGCACCCGGTTGAAAGACCGGCAATGCCGCCCCCGATTATGATGATTTTTTTCGCAGTCATGGTTGTCTCTCCAGGTTATCCATTCCCAATTCATCGATTATAGTCGAAGAATGATGTGGTGAGGCAACCTTTCAAATCACTTTGCAAACACCTTACAGAATTCGTTATTCACTTGGATTCGACCGATATATCCATTAAGATTATTGTAAGATACAGTTTCTCAATCGTTGCCAAACCGTTTCCTAACAAATAGCGAGGGCGTGTCTGGCATATTGGCGTCTTTATAAACAGTCTGGTCATGGGAAAGCTGAATTCAAACATGGAGCGGGAATAATGATAAAGGTTAATAACGGTAATTTTCTTCGCTGGTTGTCTCTAACCATCATTCTGGTTATGTTAATCTCCAGTTGTGTGCCAAAATATCCCATCCCACAAACGGGAGACGAAACCCCGGTTGAAGGTGAAGCAACCGTACCCCCCTCAATAATGGAAGAGGAAGTGCCTGCTGAAGATGTTCCACCCGGGCTAACCGAAACAGCAATTCCCGAAACTCCCATCGAAGAAACCGCCGAACCCACGCTTGAACCAACCACCGAACCAACAACTGAACCCACGCAAGAGATTCCCACTGAAGAGATTCCCACTGAAGAGATTCCCACCGAAACCCCGGTAACTCCAGAAGAACCCACCCCTGAAGCTTCTCCCACGCTGCTGCCAACAGAAACCATCATCCCCGAAATCACACCAACACTTGAAGCAATGTCCGCCCAGTCATGGACGCTGGAAATTGACCTGCCCATTTCAAGCGGTGAAATTGTCGCCATGGGCGGCATTGATCAGGCTCAATCTTCCCTGGAAGGCACTCTTAATGATCAATTGAGCAGCCTGGGGGTGAATTATGTAGTATCTGCTCTTTCAGAAGAAACAGACCAGGCAAAACTACAGGTAACCATTCAAGGCTCCGGCGGCATTGAAGAATTCCGGCAGGTGGCTTATGAGAGCCTGGATCCGCAATACAGTTTGATCGGCGGGCCTGCTGAAATTTATATTAACGGCGAAGTTCAATCCGGAGAAGATATCCCATTGGTGATTGAAAGCAATCCATCAACCGGGTATTTTTGGAATGTAGCCCTGGCTGATCCCAATGTCATCGAAGTTGGAAACCAGGATGAATACCTGGAGGAAACTCCCATGCTGGGAGCGCCCATGAAACAGGTTATTCATCTGAATGCGCGCAACAATGCCAACACGGTTGTAAAGCTGGAATACCAGCGTCCCTGGGATGAAGAAACCCCCACCAGCCGCGCCATGATCCAGGTGGCTTCGCTTTCAGACGCAGTTGATCTGAGCAGCCCGTCAGTGTCAGACGGAGATGGTGAACCGCAGGCTGAAATGCTGGCTGCCGAATCCCTTTCAGACTCCGCTGACATCTATGTTGAACCTCCCCCATTGAAGGAAACAGGAGAGACAACCGTCAGCGCTGCTGACGCCGGTGAAGAAACCATTGGGCTGCCTGAATCATTTGACTGGCGCACCTATAACAAAGTGCCTGCCGTGCGCAACCAGGGCGGGTGTGGAAGCTGCTGGGCGTTCGCCACGGTGGGCGCCATGGAAGCCGCCATGATGGTTCAGTCCAATTCTGATGCGCAAAACCTGTCTGAACAGTTCCTTGTTTCCTGCAACCAGAGCGGCTGGGACTGCGACGGCGGTTGGTGGGCGCACGATTATCACACCAGCCGGCTGGCCACCAGCCAGAGCGAAATTGGAGCGGTACTGGAAGCCGCATTGCCCTACACCGCCACCAACGGCTCATGCAATGTGGCCTTCGGTCATCCTTACCAGTTAGTGCAGTGGAATTATGTGCTCAATTCCTACCCCACCTACATCCCAACGGCAGATGCCATAAAAAATGCCATTTACAATTACGGCCCTGTGGCTGTTGCTGTGACAGTTGGCTCCGCCTTCTCAAGCTACAACGGCGGTATTTTTACAACCAACATTGACAGCGCTGTGAATCACGGCGTCGTGCTGGTTGGCTGGGGCACCGATCCCACCTACGGGGATTACTGGATTATGCGGAACTCCTGGGGAAGCGGGTGGGGAGAAGACGGCTACATGCGGATTAAAGTGGGTGTGTCGCGCATTGGTTATAAGGCTTCTTATGTCATTTACAATCCTCCCACGCCACCCGAGCATGACGATTTCAATGCACCCAGGGTCATCCCGGCCGATTCTGGCACAGTGACCTATTCAGACGAAGACGATATCACTTCTGCCACCTCAGCCGCTGACGACCCCACATTCCCCAATTTATATAAGTTTTACAAAACGGTCTGGTATCAATTTACACCCACCTCCAACGGCAGCCTGTCCATCAACACCACCGGCAGCGCCTATGACACCGTGTTGGGAATCTGGCAGGGCAGCCGCGGCAGCCTCAGCCTGGTTGCCATGAACGACGACAGCAACAGCACCAGGCAATCCAGTCTTTCCGACATCCAGTTAACCGGCGGGCAAACCTATTATTTTGAAGTTGCCAGTTATGACATCTCGCCCAATGGACAACTAAAATTACAGGTCAATTACACGCCCCCCTGTTATATTCTCAACGGCGTTGTCAGTCCCACAGGCGCAGGCGCCGTCTCTGCCAATCCCGCTCCAAATTGCGGCACTGCCAAATACCTGCAGGGAACACAGGTAACCCTGACCGCCGCTGCCGCCCAGGGCTTTGCATTTGCTTCCTGGAGCGGAGATTCCAGCGGGACGGAGACCACCAGCACCGTCACAATGGACGGAGATAAATCCGTCACGGCCAATTTCCTCGATATTTTGCCCCCAAGAGTGAATGACGTAAGCCAGGTTGTAAACAATGTTGCATCTTTGCTCCCAGAAGGATCTGTCACTGACAAATCTGTGAATCAAATGGACATCACGTTCAACGAATCGGTCCAAAACACCGGCGGCGGCAGCGGTGAGCATGATGCCAGCAACCCGGCAAATTATTCCCTCACCCACCTGGGAGCCGATGATGCTGCCGGCGGCGGTGATGACCAGGCCATAACCGTCAATAGCGCTGTTTACACCGATGGCAACCACACCACCCGCCTCGCTCTCAACAATGGAACGGCGCTTCCACTGGGAAGATATTTGATCCGTGTGTCAGGCACCACCTCCATTAAAGACCTGGCTGGCAATTCATTGGACGGCAACAGCGACGGGATGGGTGGAGACGACTTTTCACGCACCTTCATTGTCAGCGTGCCGCCAGGCCGCCCCACTTTAATCAACCCGCTGCCCAACGCCAAAGCGGCCAACGGGACACCCTTCTTTGAATGGAACCAGTCTATCGATGCCGCTTCCTATCAGGTGCAAATTGATAATACCGCTGATTTTGCCTCACCGGTTTATGAAGCAACCTATCCAGTGGAGCAAACCTCTTTCACCCTGCCCGGTGAATATACCCTGGAAGAAGGGAAATATTACTGGCGGGTGCGTGCCTTCAACCGTTATGAACAAAGCGGTGCATGGAGTTCCATCTGGTATTTCATTATTGACAGCCAGGCGCCGTTGCCGCCGGTTCCATACCGCCCGGCGTCAAACGCCACGGTAAGAGGTATTCCCACCTATACCTGGAGAGCATCCAGCGGAAGCGTTTCCTATCAATTCCGCTTTACAAACGTGGAAGATGTCAATTTTAATGCGCCGGTCTATACCTCGGTTGAAAGCGCAGCCACCAAACACAAACCGGCAGAGCAAGCCTGGGGTGCACACCTGTGGCAGGTGCGCGCCCGCGATGCCGCCGGCAACTGGAGCGCCTGGAGCAATCCCTACCAGGTTCAAGTCAATCCTCCGCTGCCCGGGAAAGTTGCATTGCTCAGCCCGGCCAAAAACAGCAGTTCAAGCATTAACTCCATGACGTTGGACTGGAATGAAACCAGTAATGCTGTCTCCTATCAACTACAACTGGACGATGACTCTCGCTTCCGTTCACCGCTGATAGACGAGATTGTTGAAACCAGCGACAGGCTCTTGGAAAATCCGGACAGTGGAAAATACTACTGGCGCGTGCGCGCATTGAATGCTGTAGGAGAATACGGCGCATGGAGCATCTCCTGGTATTTCTTCATTGACCGTGATGCCCCACTGCCGCCAGCCCTCTACCGCCCTGCAACCAACAGCACAACCTCCGGCGTGCCCGTCTTCTCGTGGCGATCTGCCGCCAGCGCGCGCTTCTACCAGTTCCGCATCACCGGTTCAGAGGATGTCAATTTTGAAGCGCCCGTTCATACGTCCGAAACAACCACCCGGCTAAGCTACAAGCCTCCCATTCAAGAAACCGGTACGTATATCTGGCAGGCGCGGGCTGCCGACCCGGCGCTCAACTGGAGTGATTGGAGTGCACCCAATACCGTCACCATTACAGCACCTTTGCCTGCCCGTCCGCTGGCACTGAGCCCGGCCAACAAAAGTTACCATAATGTGACCGAGATCAATTTCGCATGGAGCGGAGTCGCTTTTGCCGAACAGTATCAAATTCAAGTCAGCCGCACTTCTCGTTTCACATCCGTTGAATTTGACGCAACAAATGAACAAACTTCCGCCGTCGCCAGCTTTGCCGCTGAGGGAATCTACTACTGGCGTGTACGTGCAATCAATGTTGATGGAAAATTCGGGGGATGGAATAGAACCTCCATTTTCACACTGGATCAGACGGCCCCCAGCGCACCTGTTACAGTTTCTCCCGCATCGGCCAGCACAATTCGTGGTGTGCCAACATTCATCTGGAGAAGCGTGAGCGGCGCGAAATACTATCAATTGCGCTATACCACGGCAACAGATAGCGGCTTTGCAGCACCCCTGTTCACATCCAATTCCATGACAGGCGTCAAGTACAAACCGGTGTTTATGGATACTGGCGACTACTTGTGGCAGGTGCGCGCCGGTGACCTGGCAGGCAACTGGGGCAACTGGAGCGAACCATTTGCTCTGACGGTTCAAGCTGCTCTGCCGCAAAAGCCTGTGCTTTCCACCCCTTATAACCGCGGCTACACCAATGACAGCTCGCCTGCCTTTGCCTGGTCAGAGGTTGCGTATGGTGAAAACTATCAGGTGCAGGTAAGCCAAAATGCCAAATTTATCTCGCCGGCAATGGATGAGATGCATACAGAAGGTATGATCAGCGCCGGGGAAGCAGAAGAATTCCCGGATGGGAGATATTACTGGCATGTGCGCGCTTTCAATGCCAATGAAGAAGCCGGCGCCTGGAGCAGCGGGTATTATTTCACCATTGACACGCAGCCGCCTGCCGCCCCCGTGATGATCAGCCCATACAATGAACAAATCATCCTTGGTTCGCCTCTCTACAAATGGAAAACGGGCAGCGGGATGGCTGTTTATCAGATGAGATACACCTCAATTTCTGACGCAGGCTTTGCCTCCCCGCTATACACCAGCCCTGAAATTCGCGTCACCAGCCACAGACCGGCTGCACAAGAACCTGGCGTGTACCTGTGGCAGGTGCGGGCGCGCGACCTGGCCGGTAACTGGGGCGACTGGAGCAGCGCCAGAATCGTGATCGTGTCCACCAAATAAACTTGCAAATTCCTCACAGGGAAATGGGCATGTGAGCGACTCACATGCCCATTGATTTTTAATCACCACCGGGTAATCGCGGTTAATGATTTTGATTCATGATTACATTCGCCCAAACATGCTGGGGTTGTTCCTGTCATCTTCTGCGAACCATTCTCCGGCAGCGGCAATTACCTGCAGCATGCTTATTGGCCAATTCACAGCCAGGAGCAAAGCTTAAGACACCCATGTCAAAAGCCCGGCCCTGGCAAAAACAACTGTTGCTCTGGATCCAACAACAACTGGATGCACGGAGGCAGCCCTGCTGGCGGCACCGCTCCACTTGCCCGCATAAGCCTGAAATGCTATAATTCATCCGCCAGCCCCAGTAGCTCAAAAGGACAGAGCGAGGCACTCCTAACGCCTAGGTTGGGGGTTCAATTCCCTCCTGGGGCACTTTTTT
>CAZOKH010000092.1:0-13538 GCA_964580315.1 uncultured Anaerolineaceae bacterium
ACCTGGTGCTAACCCTGCTGGCCAGCCTGGGGCTGACCGGATTTTTCCCGGCGGTTCCGCTCTGGCAGTTGATTTTAGGGTGGCTGGCGCCCATGACCTTCCTGTCAATGCTGGCGCTGGTGCTTTCACTGGTGATGGGTCACGACAATGCCATCCTGGCAAGTTATTCCGCCTGGATGCTGCAACTGCTGCCCGGTTGGTCCAAAGACATGCCCCCCGTGCAGTTGCCCCAATGGCTGGCGCAGCTTTTGGAATCGTATGCCCGCCTGTGGGGTCAGCCCGCCCTGCTGTTCGCCCTGTCTGCTGTTGCGCTGGCGGCTGCCCTGTGGCTGGTGGGCAGCGTTGAAATACGTTCAGCGCCCTCGCAGGAGTCTTTTGGATAATGACCATTTACCCCAACCTGACCCTCCCCAAAACAAAAAGCATGTTTTTTTGGAAAAAAAATCCATAATGCAATGAACACCTCCCCCAAAATCCCAAAAATGGATTTTGGGGGAGGTCCGGAGGGGGTTCAACACAACAAACTTTGGAGGACTTGTGAATCAAATTTGGAACATTTTCAAGGAAGAATACCGCATGTCCATTTGCCGTCCGGGCATCTGGCTGGCCTACGGGGTGATCTTCCTGTTGTACTTTTACGCCATGTCGCTGCCGGAGAAAGCCGCCCTTCCCGAGGTCTATGATTCGGCTGACCTGTGGGCGGTTTCGGGCGTGGCGGTGTTTGAGCTCAACATGTTTGCCCCGCTGCTGGCGGGCATCAGCAGCGCTGACCGCCTGGTGCGCGACCGCATCCTGAAAATGGACGAGCTGCTGCGCAGCACCCCACTGACGCGCTGGTCGTATGTGCTGGGCAAATACGCCGCGGCGCTGATCTCGATGCTGACGCCCCTGTTCCTGTATGTGCAAGTGATCTCGATTTTCCTGATCATCAAAGGCGCGCCAGCCGTAATCGCTCTCATCAACCTGGTTTCTTTCTGCGCGCTCACCCTGCCGGCTTTTGCCTTTGTGATTGCCTTTTCGGTGGCGTGCCCGCTGGTGCTGCCGCTGCGCGTTTACCAGGTGCTGTTCACCGGCTACTGGTTCTGGGGCAATTACCTCAACCCCGGTTTCATCCCCACCCTGTCGGGCACCTGGCTGATGCCGTGCGGCAAGATCGTGCTGGAATCGCTGTTTCGCACCACCGTGATGATCGACGGATTGCTGCGCTACACCCCCTTCGACGCGTTGATGAACCTGGTCACCCTGGCGGTCTGCGCCGTGCTGGCTTTGGTGGCCGCTGAACGCTGGCTGGCCTGGAAAGCGAGGACGGCATGAACCGCTCGACTGGAATCACCTGGCGCTACAGCCTGCGCGCGCACCTGGCGGGGCAGTTGTGGCTGCCGGCGGCCATCTGGGCGCTGTTCATCTTCCTGGTGCTCACCCAGCCAGACTACAAAGCGAAGGAAATTGCCGTCACGTTCCCGGTGGTGGTCATGCCGCTGCTGGCAGGCATCACAGCCGGTTACGCCCTCCTCGATGACCCGGCGTTGGAATTGCAATTTGCTTCGCCGGTTTCAGCAGCGCGCATGCTGCTGCGGCGCGTGGGCGGGCAGTTGGCAGTTGTGGCTGTGCTGGTGGTGCTGTTTCAGGTGGTGTGCGCCGCAGCCGGTCTCGACCTGTCGGGTTACGGTTCGCTGCTCATGCGCCAGGTGTTCTGGATGGTGCCCTGCCTGGCGCTCTCAGCCCTGGGCTGCGCCCTGACACTGGCTTTCAGCCAGACCACCCCGGCCGTGCTGCTGATCAGCATTGTGTGGCTGCTGCAGCTTTTTTTGCGGCACTGGATCATCGACCATATCCCGGTGCGTTATCTGTTCCTGTTTACCGGGTTGTTCTTCCCGCAGCACCCGCAAGCCAACACCAATCAAATAACCCTGGCCAGCATCACGGTGGTTTTGTTCTTCACCAGTTGGCTGCTGCTTCAGCGCCAGGAACGGTATATCTAAACGAGGTTTGATCATGAATAGCATTGAAATCAACAACTTGACAAAAATTTATCACAGCGGCGTGCGCTCCATCACCGCCCTGGATGGTTTGAATTTGGAAGTGGGCAGCGGCATGTTCGGCCTGTTGGGGCCCAACGGCGCCGGAAAAACCACCCTCATGCGCATTCTAGCCGGCATTGTCCATCCCACGCGCGGATCGGTTCAGGTGTGCGGTCATTTACTGGACAGCGAGAAAGAGCGCATGGCAGTCAAAGCCATGCTGGGCTACCTGCCGCAAGAACTGGGCATGTACCCCGAACTGAGCGCCGAACAGTTTGTCGATTATATGGCTGTGCTGAAAGGCATGGACGAGCCGGACGAGCGCAAGCGGCGCGTGGCGCAGGTGCTTGATATGGTGGGGTTAAGTCAGGAAGCCGGGCGCAAGCTGAAAGGCTTTTCGGGCGGCATGAAACGCCGGGTGGGCATTGCCCAGGCGCTGGTCAACGACCCGCGCATTTTAATCGTGGATGAACCCACCGCCGGACTGGACCCCGAAGAGCGCATTCGTTTTCGCAATTTGCTGGTCAACCTGGCGTCTGAGCGCACAGTGCTGCTTTCCACCCACATTGTCGAAGACATTGGTCAAACCTGCCGCGACGTGGCCGTTCTTGCGCACGGCAAGCTGCTGTTCCGCGGCAACCCCGCCGAGTTGACGGCCGCCGCCGCCGGGCACGTGTGGATGTTGACCACCACTGACCTGCAAAAACCCGATCACGGCCTGACGGTGGTTTCCATGCTGCACCTGGCAGAAGGCGTGCAATACCGCCTGGTGGGCGAAAGCGCCGCCGGTTACCCGGCCGCCCTGCCCGTGCAGCCCGGTTTGGAAGACGGTTATGTGTGGTTGATGAAAAGCGTGGGACACGCGGTTGAGATGATGTAAAAACAAAAAAATGAGCGGAAAAAACCGCTCATTTTTTGTTGTGAACTCTCTATTCAGCCTGAATGATTCCGCCGCAGTAAATGCACTCGGCGCTGACGGCGTCAATCCATTCCACCTCGTCGCTGCGCACGGCGGCGCCGCAGTGCGGGCAAATCGCCGGCAGCGCGCCGCGCCTTTCAGCTGCCCCGGCATCAACAACGGGTTGGGCCTGCTGCGCTTCAACACCAAATTCGCTTTCCAATTTCTGCGCCGCCGCTTGCATACCAGCATCTTGCATTTTGCGGGTGATGTTGGCAAAGAAAACAGGGAAACGCTGCAGCATGCGGTATTGTTGAAACATTCGTAAAGCCTGATCAGCCTGCTGAAGCGCCTGCTCGGCTGCACCGGCGCCCACAAATGCATGGGCGGCCGCGGCGTGCAGGTTGGCTGCCTGGCGCGGGCGCGCCTGTCCCAATTCATCCGCCAGGCGGGCAAACTCAATACCAGCCTCATTCAATTTTCCATTGTTCGCCAGGCGGTTGGCCTGCATCAACGCCTGCATAGGCGCAAGATGCCTTCGAATTCCAACCAGCCGCGGCCTTACCATTCGTTTAACCATGATCCATTCTCCCGAAAAAATACAGATAATTTCTACATTAGTGTACCACTGCAAACCTGCACGCGGTTGCGGCCGGCGGCTTTGGCGGCATATAGCGCTGTGTCAGCCGCCCGAATGACGCTGTCGATCTCTTCGCCGTGATAAGGATAGGTGGCCACACCGATGGAGACGCTCAAATCAATGGGCTGCCCGTGATAATAAAAATCAGATGAGTCAATGGATGCGCGAATATTTTCGGCACGCTGGCAGGCAGTCTGCGGATTGGCATTGCGCAGCAAAATCAAAAACTCTTCGCCACCAATGCGGTAGACATAATCGTTGGCGCGGATGGTCTTGCCAAACTGTTCACTCAGCCACACCAGCGCCTGGTCGCCGCATTGATGGCCGTAATGGTCATTGATGGACTTGAACCGGTCAATGTCGATCATCAGGATACTCAACGGGTATTGTTCCTGGTCAGCCAGTTTCTTGTCATTTTTCAGGGTTTCACCCAGATTGCGGCGGTTATATAAACCGGTAAGCGGGTCGCGGGCAGCCTGTTCTTGCAGCCTGGAATGTAAAGCATGAATCTCATCCAGTTGTTCTCGCAGCAGCGCATTCTTCTGTTGCAGTTGCTCTTCCATGCGTTTGCGGTGGGTGATTTCATGAATGATGATGAGATGCCCGATAATGGCATCGTTTTGATCAATGGCATGATTGATCCGCAAATCAAAATTTTTCTCCTGCCCACTTTCCTTCAGGGTGATTTCCGAGCGCACATCCTCCCGTCCCTGCAGCAGCGGGAAAAACTCTTCCCACGGGCTGAGTACCTCTTCACCCGTACAGCCAATGATCCTTTCAGCTTTCAGATGCAGAATTTTTTCCGCCGCCGGGTTAATATCCACCAGGGTATTATTTTGATCCAGCACCAGCACACCGTCGCTCAAACATTCAATCAGCAAATCACGCGCAATGGGCGCCGCAGTCATCAAGCGGTGATGATAAATTGTGTCAAAAAATGCGATGCCTGAAATGGCAAAACCAATCGGTGAAAGCGCATGTTTAAATTCGGGGAAAAGCAAAAAAGCATCAATCACGCTCACCACCACAATGGGAATGACACCCAGAAGAATGACCGTTGCCTGTCGCCGGTACAACAAAAATGAACGAAAGGCTTTGTGCGCCAGCAGCATAATCCCAATCAACATAAACGCATAACTGAAAATTGTGTGAACCCAGAAGTAAGCGCCGTAGGTCACCGCATCCACATAGAGCAAGAATTTATCCATGCTGAAATGAATATCGGTGATCATCAAACCGTGCAGGTCGTTGCTCCAGGAAAGCAGGATGGTTAAAACCGGGATGACAAACAACCATCTCAAATTTTTATGGGTCAGCCGCCTGGTTTGCCCGGTCAATTGAAACACAAACGCGGCAAAACAGGGCACCATCAACGCCAGGCCGGTATAGCGCGCATAGATCCACAACAGGGTGTTATGGTCGCCCTGGCTCATGCACACAAAATAGGAAGTGACCAGCCACTCAGCCACTGCAAGCATCATGGGTGCAAAAAACCGCGTTAATGGGTTTTGCCGGTGGAAGCGCAACGTGATGACCGCCAGCGTACCCGATATGGCTGCGCTGACCAGCACAATAGCAATGTAGATGCTTTGCCAGGTTGTGTTCATGGCGTCATCTTTCTCTGCAAAGAGATGTCTCTTCATTAAATCCAAGAAAAGACAGGTGTGGCTTTGGTAAATTATAGATATAAAGTTCTAAATATCGCCTTAAAAAGAACTAACATATCCGTTATGTTTCTTAACTACCCTTGCGCAGCAATTCCAATTGTTCTCCATCCCACTTAAAAGTAGCATCCAGCGCCCCTTGCGGACACACGTCCACACATTCAAAGCAAAGGATACATTCCGTCGAAAGCACGCGCAATCCACGCCGGGTGTAAGCGATAATGTCAATGTCCATCGGGCAAACCCTGACGCAGGCGCCGCATTCATTGCACAGCTCTTTATTTCCTTCAATTTTCAACAAGGCATAACGGCTGGAAATTTTTTGCAAGGTTGGTATGGGGCATACATATTTACAAAATGCACGGTTGTCTTTCAGGATAAAAGCCAGCAGCACAGCCGTCAGGTAGTAAAACAGGTTACCTGCCAGCAGCCAAATTAGCTCGGTTAGACTCTGTTCTTCGACGCGGTAGCCCATGCCAAACCACAAAATCAGCACCAGGGCCAGGCTCAAGCCAAAATGCACATAACGCAGCCAACCCCATTTTCCCGGCAGCCGTCCTTTTTTATTGTGCCGGAAGGGCAGCAAATCAAGCAGCATGGCGGTCCAGCAAGCCCAGCCGCACCAGCCGCGGTTGAACAGCAGCGGCCCCACCAGCTTGGCCACCAGGTAGTGAATAACCGCGCCGGTGAATATACCTGCCAATAAATAGAAAAAGAAACCTTCAATTTGCATATTCTCGCGTTGAATGAAACCGAGAAAGACCAGCATGTAGCCGCCGATGAGAAACTGGGCGATGCGCCGTCCAATCCAGCGTTTGCGGCGTGGCAGGGCGCTGTAAATTCCCATTCCCAGCCCCAGGGCTGTGCCAATATAACCAAAATTTCCCAGGTAAAAGATATTGCCGGTGGCCAACCACAGGGTGATGGCAATGATCCAGAAAACACCCATCAAGATAGCCGGGGTTCTGAACGCTGCAATATTCCACTTTTCTTTTTCAGGCATGGCTTCAGGAGACATATACCAAACCTTATTCAACAAAAAAACGAATTCTGGTTATTTCAACGCAAATTTTTCCAGCATGCGGTAGAACCACCCCTCAGGCAAAATGCGCCGCAGCGCCGAAACCAGCATGGAATCGATGCCCACCCGGTAGCGCAGGCGTGCGCTGCCGTCGGTGGCCGCCCGGTAAATCACCTGCGCCACCGCCTGCGGTTTGGAAGCGCCAATGCCCATGTCGCCGCCGGTGCTGCGCTGACCGCGTTGGAGAATGCGGCCGTAGGCTTCCTGCCAGGCGCTTTCATCGGCAGCATCCATAGACCGGCCGTAGAAATCGGTTTGAATGACACCCGGTTCGATGATTTTAACTTGAATATTATGATCTTTCAATTCATAATGCAGCGCTTCGGAAAATCCTTCCACGGCCCACTTGGTGCTGTTGTATAACGAATACAGCGGGAAGCCGATTCGCCCGGCCATGGAAGCCACATTGATCAACACGCCGGCGCGCTGCTGCCGAAAATGCGGCAAAATGGCGCGGGTCACATCCATCAACCCGAACACATTGGTGTCATACTGCCGGGCAATTTGCGCGCGGGTGGCGGCTTCAAAGGGACCATACAACGCATAACCGGCGTTGTTCACCAGCACATCAATTTTGGAATATTTCTCCACGGCATATTGAATTGCTGCCCGGATGGACAGCTCATCGGTCACGTCCATGTGCACCAGGTCGGGCAGGCCTTTGTCATGCAGGGGGGTGCAGCGCTGATCAGGGCAGCGCATGGCAGCCACCACGTTCCAGCCCCGCTCATGGAAAAACAACGCAGTCTCCAATCCAATACCGCTGGATGCGCCGGTGATTATTATGGTGTTCTGCATGAAATCTCCATTTGAGTTATCCCCAATCCCCTTGATTTTTGAGTGTTTTTTTCCCGCCTGATTCATTTGCAGTGTATCAGGTCTATTATAGCCAACTTTAACAGGTTTTCATCCTGCTATTCTTCCTGAATCACCCGTGATAGACCCTTAACGATCTGATCATTCCATAGGGGGATAATCAAAATGGAGCGAATGAATTAATTCGTCCAGCGCCTGCGCCTGTTGAGCCTGTTCAGCCGGATAATTTCCATCCCTGATTTGCTGAACGGTATTGGCGTCATCCGGATCGCTCCCCCAGAATTGATAGACCACAGCCACATAATCGGTCTCAAATGGAAAAACAACCGCTTTTTGCACCAGCAATGTTTCCGGATATAAACCGCTCATTATGCGGGTGAAACCCGGAACACCGTTCACATCAACCCTGTCAGGAAGGGCACCCTGCATGAGAGCATCGCGGTCTTCCAGCCTGGCAAACACATCGTATTCAGTGCCCATTTTGAAATCATAGGTGGAATACAACACGAAGCCGCTGCTCCAACCGCTGCCGGGATACAGATTCTCAAATCCAAGGCTGACCATGCGTCCCTCTGCGCCGGGGATTTGCCGACTGTCCCAGTCCACGTTCAAAAACGGAGCGCCCAACTCTTCCGGGATACACCATGATGTAATTCCCATCAAAGCCAGGTAGTCAGCCAATTCCTCTTTAGACAGGGTATGGCGGGGCTGGTTTTCCTTAACGTGTTGATCGGGTTCATTCAGTTCGCGCTGTTCAAAAGAGGTCAGGCAGTTTGTGGCAGCGGTGGGTGTGCTGGCGGGAGATGGCGTTGAAGTGCAGGCGGCTGTAGGCGGCAAGGTGGCGGTTTGCACAGGTGCAGGCTGCGTCACAGCACACCCCGCCAGGATGAACAAAACAAAAAATAAACCGGTCAAAACCTTTAAACACTTTTTCAAAACAGTCACCCGATCTTGTTCCTTTGGAGTTAATTATAAAGACAAAATGGACAATCGTCATCTTGAGCAGCATTGTTGCACGACAGGCCACACAACTTTCATCCGGTTATTTCACCTGTCAACCATCCTATTTGAAGTAGAATAAACAAAATAGAAAAAATCGCACAGGAGCGTTCATAATGAAAACCATTGGCCTGTTGGGCGGCATGAGTTGGGAATCGTCTGTTGAATATTACCGCATCATTAATAAAGCAGTACACCAACGCCTGGGCGGGGTGCATTCTGCCAAATGCGTGATGTATTCGGTTGATTTTGCCGAGATTGAAGTGCTTCAGTCGCAGGGCAGATGGGAAGAAGCCACGCAGATGATGGTGGCTGCCGCCCGCTTGATTGAAAAAGGCGGCGCTGATTTTCTGCTCATTTGCACCAACACCATGCACAAAATGGCTGATGATGTGCAAAACAGTATCAGCATCCCGCTGCTGCACATTGCCGACGCCGCCGCTGATAACATCAAAGCCCGCGGGCTTAAGACGGTTGGCCTGCTAGGCACCCGCTTCACCATGGAAGAAGCTTTCTACACCGGGCGACTGGCTGAAAAACATGGTTTGCAGGTGTTGATTCCCGACACTGCAGAGCGCGATATCATTCACCGCGTGATTTATGAAGAGCTGGTGGTAGGCAAAATTTTACCCGAATCCAAAGCCGCTTACCTGCGTGTGATCGACCACCTGGTGCAGCGCGGGGCGCAAGGCATCATCCTGGGCTGCACCGAGATCGGGTTGCTGGTCAAAGAGGGCGATTGCCCCGCGCCGCTGTTCGACACCACCCCCCTGCACGCCCTGGCAGCGGTTGATTTTGCACTAGCCTGATCGATCTGTTTCAATTTACTGGTTGAGGTTTATGATGGCTTATAAACTGGTTGTATTTGACTTTGACGGTACACTGGCCAATTCTTTTCCCTGGATTGCCAGCGTGATTGATCAGGTAGCCGAGCAATTCCACATCAAACGGGTTGCCAACCTGGACCTCGAAACCCTGCGCGGCATGCACGCCAGGGAAATGATTCGCATGCACCGCTTACCGTTTTGGAAATTTCCTCTGATTGCCCGGCATGTCAATAAACGCATGAAAAACGAGATTCACCAGGTGACCCTGTTTGACGGCGTTGACTTTTTGCTGCAATGCCTGGCGAATCACGGCATCAAGCTGGCAATGGTCACTTCCAATTCCTATGAAAATGTTCAACTGGTTTTGGGACAAAAAAACGCCTCACTCATCCAATATTACGAATGCGGCGTTCCCCTCTTTCGTAAGCCGCGCCGCATTCAAAAGGTCATCAAGAAATGCGGCGTTCAGCCGGCAGAAACCCTGTGTATTGGCGATGAAATCAGAGACCTGGAAGCCGCCCAAAAGGTCAAAGCCGCTTTCGGCGCGGTCTCATGGGGTTTCACACGTGTTGATGCCCTGAAGGCTCACGAGCCCCACATGGTGTTTAACAGCATGAACGAAATCGCCGAGGTCATCACCCAACAGGCCTGTATCTAATCCAGAAATTGAGCAGCCGCACGGCCGGTTGAGAGATTCGTCGATCACACCGGCCTGGTTGTGCGTGGCGCACGGTCAGTTTTTTCTCCATTTTGCCCCTTGACTCTCCTGTTACAACAGGGTGTATATTGATGCTGTGGAGGGATGATGTATCTGAAAATTGGCGAATTTGCGCGTATCGGGCAGGTGAGCATCCAAACCCTGCGCTACTATGACGACCTGGGTCTCATCAAGCCGGTTAAGGTTGACGTGTTGAGCGGCTACCGCTATTACACATTGGATCAACTGCCGCAGCTCAACCAGATTCTGGCACTCAAAGAACTGGGATTCTCGCTGGAACAGGTGACACACCTGGTGCAGCAAAACCCATCACCCGCTGAGCTGCGCCGCATGCTGGAATTGAAACGCAGCGAGGTGAGCGAGCAAATTCAGGTGGAATTGGACCGCCTGGAGCGCTTGAACGGCCGGCTGCACATGATGGAACAGGCTGACGCAGCCCTGAACTACGAAGTGGTCATCAAGCACATTCCAGCGGTTGGCGTGGCGGCAGTGCGCGGTCTCATTCCAAGCTACTGGGATGAAGGGCCCCTGTGGAACCAGTTGATCGCGCCCATGCAGCAGCAGGGCATCGACCCCTGCGCGCCGTGCATCTCCATCTACCACGCCGCCGAACCGGCCATTGATGTCGAGGTATGCGCGCCCATCACCGCCCCCGACCGGGACAGGTTGAAAGACAGCCCGCTCATCCTGCGAGAATTGCCGTGCATGCAGAACGCCGCCTGCACCATTCATCACGGCGCTTTCACCGGGTTGTCCACCGCTTACGCCTCGTTGTTGAAATGGGTGGACGCCAATCACTACCAGGTTGCGGGTCCTGACCGCGAGGTCTTTCTGCGCCTGCCAACCGGCGATCCTTACGGCAACGATCCCACCGCCATCACCGAGCTTCAGATTCCAGTCATCCGCAAACCTTCGGCTGTCAGCACCTGACCTGCGGCCGGTCTGGCAGTCCATTCAATCTTGGCATCACACACATCAACGGTTGTTTAACCATCAGCGCGCACTGAATTGGTTTTCTTTAACATTCCAAAAATCAGGAGGTTTTTTATGTCGCAAAACGAATTTACCCTGTCAGCCATTGGCTTTGTGCACCAGGAAGGCGAAGTGTTCAGCCTGGATATCGAACCGGCTTACCGGTCGGCCTTGAACGGGCTGCAGGGCTTCAGCCACATCAACGTGCTCTTCTGGGCGCACTACCTGGACCAGCTGCAATCCCGCAGTGTGATGGAAGTGGATCAGCCCTATCAGCATTCGCCCGCCAGGCTGGGTATTTTTTCCACGCGTTCGCCCATGCGTCCCAACCCCATCCTGGTCACGGTGTCGCAGGTTATTCATCTCGACGCCGAAGCGGGCAAAATCCTGGTGGCTTACATTGACGCCGAAGAAGGCTCACCCATCCTGGATATCAAACCCTACCTGCCCTGTTCGGACCGCGTGCGCGAGGTGCAAACCCCGCAGTGGAGCAGTCATTGGCCGCAGTGGTATGAAGATTCGGCGGAGTTCGACTGGGCCAGCGAATTCGTCAACGCGCAGTAAACAGGTTTTTCCCGTTTCGGCAAGCGCAACGGTTCCCTGCTGAAACAGGCCGGTTAGCGCGAAGAGAAACCTTTCGCCAGTTTCTAATCAGGATTATTCCTGGGTGGCGACAAGGTTTCTCTTTTTTTCTCCATCCTTTTTTCTGTGCTACAATGCGAGGCGTTTCAAAATCCTTTGTTCATCATCTCAACAGGTTTTGCATGGCTCTTCCAAAAGATGGAATTTACCGGTATATCAGTGAATCAATCGTGCAGCGCTATCAGAAAAACGCCAACCGCACGCTGGGTGATGTTTACCGCGTGGATGATGAATTTTTGGGGGTTACTGCCGATTTCGTGGAATTTGCTTCCGTCAACCGAGCCGAGATTGTTGCCGTGCTGGGCGACCCGCTTCTGGCAGCCAACCTGGTTGAGTTGTTCCTTCACCATTCCATCGACTTTACCTATGAAAACAACCAGTTCATCCATTTCGACGAACACGAGAAAAATCGGTTAAAAAAGATTTACAGCCAGTATCTAACCGACATCAAAACCGCCATTGAAACCAGCCTTACCGCCGATGAACTGGAAACGCGCCTGTCAAAGGTCATTGAAAATCACTTTCTGGATATCCGCAAAAACATCTCGCGGTTTTTCGACCGCGAGATGGAACAGCGCGTGCAGGAGAATGTGATTCTCAAACAGGCGGTGTGCAGCGAATACTCACCCGAATTGCAACTGCGCATCCTGGGCATTGATCCGGATCGAATGCTGCCGCCTGTGCTGGATCTTGGCTGCGGCAAGCAGGGAAAACTGGTGAAATATCTGAACGACCGCGGCATTCAAACCGTGGGTATTGACCGCTTCATCGAGCCGCAGCCGCACCTGGTTGAAGCCGACTGGTTCCAGGCAGACTTTTCAGCGGGCGCGTGGGGAACCATCCTCTCACACATGGCTTTTTCCAATCACTTCCTGTTTCACCACCGCTACACGCATGGAAACCCCGGGGCTTATGCGCGCCTGTATATGCAAATCTTGTATTCATTAAAACCAGGCGGCGCTTTTCATTATGCCCCGGCATTGCCGTTTATTGAACAATTTTTGCCGGGTGATGTTTTTTCATTAACGCGAATACAAATTGATGCACCCGAACCCGTCAACCTTCCCTACGGCAAGCTGGAAGAAACTGGTTTTGTCAGTTGTGTGACCAGGCTAGGGGGATAAAATGGCCGGTTATTCCATCGAAACCTGCCGATCAGAAGAATGAGCAGCCTGGCAAACCCTGACCCGCGAAGTGGAGCCGCTGTTCGGCCCCATGGCAGACCAGCCTGAATTTGCCGCCGCCTGGCAGGCGGCGGTGGCAGCACAGCAGGTTTTGTGCGCGCGTGAAACAGCGAATTATCTCAAAATCACTTAAACTACCGGTTCGGATTCCACCGACAGGAGGGCGCTCTTTTCCAGGCGCGCCATCAACCACACGAACATCACCAGCGAGAGCATCATGCTGAGCAGGGTGACCAGGATGGCGACAAAGGAACCCACCGGCTCAAACAACTGGCCGATTACCCAGGGCAAAAACATGCTGCCCAGGCTGCCGCCCATGAAGAAATAGCCCGTGCTGCGCCCGCTGATGGGCAGGTATTGCCCCAGCAGGGTGATGGTGGTGGGAAAGATGGTCGCCATGAACAATCCGGTGCCCATGGTACCAATCCACAGCGCCGCCGTCGACTGCGGCCACAGCATAATCACGCCCAGGCTGGCAATGCTGCCGATGATATCACCCGCCAAAATCAAGCGCGGGGGCAGCTTTGCAGCCAGCGGAATGCCGATCAGGCGGCTGACGGTCAGCGCTCCCCAGAATGCTGAATTGAGATAGGCGGCTGTCTGGGCATCTCCGAAATGCAGCTTCTGGGCATAGGTGTAAATCCAGCCGCTCATGCAGGATGAGGCGCCCACGTGCAGGAAATAAAACGCTGCAATGATCAGAATTAAACCCCATTTCAGAGAAGTGCTTCCGCCGTTCTGGTGTTCCTGAGGAATGGCTGGGCTGGGCTGCCTGGCCATCCAGAAGATCACAGGAAGCACGCACAACGCCAGCGCCCAGAACGCCCAGCGCTGCTGTCCGGTCAGATGCAGCGCCTGCGCAATGATGATGGGTGATAAAAAGGCGCCAATACCGTAGAAAAAGTGCAGGCCGTTCATAAAAGGTCCCACTTTTTCTTTAAACGTCCACACCAGCAGGGCATTTCCACCCACATCCAGCGTGCCTTCGCCAAAACCCTGCGCCACCATCAAAGTTGCCAGCAGCCACAGCAGCGGCACGGTGGGTGTCAGCAGCATCATCACCACCATCGAGATCA
>CAZOKH010000093.1:0-13395 GCA_964580315.1 uncultured Anaerolineaceae bacterium
GACTCACCGCTTTTGTTAAGGTTCGCTATTTTACAGAAAGAATGTTACACCAACTCTGGCGATCCAACTTTCTATGATAAAAATGGTAACTTGATTGTTGGTCAAAAGGGTTGTTCATCGTTATTAATTATGGGGCTCGTTGAAATAGAAGATCCAAATTCAGCAAGACACGCAATTCTCGATTTGCAGAATAATCTAACAAATGATCCTTACTTTAGAGATTTCCCATCTATTCAACGGACAAAAATTGCATTTCATGCAAAGGATGACCTTCCTGAAATTCGATACGCTTTTTACAAACTTCTCACTGGTATAGACTATCAAGCGCAGTTTGTGGTTGCCCGCAAAATTGAACGCGTTTTTCGTAACAATTTCCACTCAAAAGAGAATGAATTTTATGACCATCTGATTACTTTACTCTTTCAAGGTAAATTGCACACACATGCAGAAAACATTATCTATTTTGCGAAAAGAGGTTCACGTAATCGTCAAGCTCCCATTGAAGCAGCAATTCAGCGCAGTGTTCAACAATTTGAATCCAAGTGGAATACTACTGTGAATTCAAAGATTTCTGTTCAAGCACAATCACCGGCGGGTGAACCGTGCTTAAGTATTGTGGATTACATGAATTGGGCTGTTTATCGAGCTTTTACAATGGGAGAAATGCGCTTTTTTGAAACGGTTAGAGAAAAGGTGGGATTGCTGGTGGATTTGTATGATACAGTCAATTATCCACATAATTGGTACACCAAGAGAAATCCATTTATGTTAAATAAAATCACCCCTTTGTAGCTAGACCCGGTTACCGGGTGCACGGCATGCAAAGCCGACTTTCGCATACAAAGGAGTGATCTATTTTTGTAATTTGATTATATAGAATATCGTAATAATAGTCAAATGAAATCAATATAAAAACCGCCGGGCGATGCAGTGCCGACTCTGCATTCCCGGCGGTTATGCGCATCCCCTCGAATGCGCCCTGTGTTTGTAAGAAACCACGGATAAACACAGATTCACACAGATAATAATGATTTATCATCCGCGTTTATTCGTGTCTATCTGTGGTTGGAATTACTTAAATCTGGCGTCAATGTCGAAGGCTTTGACCGAGGAGGCTGGCTGGAACATCAGCACCTGCTTCAGGTTGGCCACAGCTTTGTCCAAACCTTCTTCCACCGACATATAGCCGTCTTCGTGCTCAATGCTGACGATGCCGTCATAACCCACCGAGCGCATGGCGCTGAACAGGTCAGCCCAGGTCTTCAGGTCGTGACCGTAACCCACGGTGCGGAACTGCCAGCCGCGGCCATAGGTGGTGCCGAAGCTCTGCATATCAGTCACGCCGTAGTAGGACACGTAGTTGGGGTCGATGAAGGCGTCTTTGGCGTGGCAGTAGAACAGGCAGTCTTCCTTGCCCAGGTAGCAGGCAGCCATGGCGGGGTCAATGCCCTGCCACCACATGTGGCTGGGGTCCAGGTTTGCGCCCAGGGCTTTGCAGCCGGTCTCTCGACGCATGCGGATGGCGGTGGCGGGGGAATGCACCGAGTAGCCGCCGTGCATTTCCATGGCCACCTTCACGCCCTTGTCTTCTGCATATTTGCCCATCTCTTTCCAGTAGGGCACCAGCTTCTTTTCCCACTGCCAGGCGACGATGGTCTGGAAATCTTCGGGGAAGGGTGAAACCGGCCAGTTGGGATAGAGGGCGTTGTCGCTGTCGCCGGGGCAGCCTGAGAAGGTGACAATACGCTCCACGCCCAGCAGCGAGGCCAGGTCAATGGCTTCTTTAATGTCATGGTGGTAGCTTTCGGCCAGTTTTTGTTGCGGGTGCACCGGGTTGCCGTGGCAGCTCAGGCAGCCCAGGGTGAGGCCGCGGCTGGCGAACAACTCTTTGAAGCGCTCGCGCGCGCCGGCGTCGTTGATCAATTGCCCGGGGTTGCAGTGTTCTTTGCCGATGAAGCCGCCCGCGCCGACCTCGACATGGGTGATGCCTTTGGCTTTGAACATATCGAGCACTTCGCCCAGGGGTTTGTCTTTATATAAAACGGTAAAGGCTGATAGATACATGGTGTGCTCCTGGAGATTTAATAGACCCTAAGGGTTGATAAAACCCTTAGGGTCTGATTTGTATTGGTTTAGGTATGGATGGTCTTGAGGCGGCCTTTTTCTTTGCGGGTGCGAACCAGTTCGTCGGTGTAGAACTTGTTGTAGGTGCAGCAGCCCACTTTGCTCTGCTGGATGAGCAGCTCAAGGCAGTTGTCGCACACGGTGCAGAAGTTGATTTCGCTTTCTTTGCCTTCGGCCAGCTTGCGGGGCAGCAACGGGTCAGCCAGCGACTGGCGTCCCAGCGCCACCATGTCGACCACGTTGTGCTCAATGCACCACGCGCCGTAGTGCAGCAGCGAGCTCTCTTCCGGTGGGATGGCGCACAGGTGGTTGTTGCCGTCGGTGTAGGGGCTGAAGTTAGAGCCGATCAACACGGTTTCGGGTTTGATGTGCTTGTTGAGTTCGCGGGCAAAGAACTGGTGCAGGTAGGAGAAGTAGGGCACGCGCCGGTCAACCTGGGTGAGGCTGATGGTGATGGACGGGCTGCCGGCTGACTGGATGAAGAACTGCGCGCCGCGCTCTTCCAGGCCCTTGAGCAGGGCAATCGGCTCGCTCAGGTCGATGATGGGCGAGTCGGGGGCTTCGGTGCCAAAGCCGCCGGGAAAACCCTCCCAGGCTGATACCTTGGACCCGATCAGGAAGTTCTTGTCATTGACTTCCTTCTGAATGCGTTCGTACAGATCGTAGGCGAAGCGGCTGCGGTTCTCCCACGGGCCGCCGTATTTCCATTTGCGGTCGTTGTAGGGGCGCAAGATTTGCGAACCCAGGTAGCCGTGGCACAGTTTCATGTCAATGCCGTCGGCGCCGATGCTGTGCACAATTTTGGCGGCGGTCACAAAGCCGTCCATGATTTTGTCCACTTCTTCTTCGGTCAGCACGTCGCCGCCGTAGCCGTACAGCGGTTTCACGGTCACACGGCGCGAGAATTCGGGGTTGGAAAGCTCGCCCGAGTGGGTGAGCTGGAAGATGAACAGGCTGTTGGGATTGACGGCTTTGACGCGTTTCACCAGGTCGGCCAGGGCGGCTTCGTTTTGGGGCATGATGGTGAGCTGGTTGTCGCGCGAGCGGCTTTCACGGGTGATGGAAATGGCTTCCATCGAGAACATGCCTGCCTGGCCCTGGGCGAGCTTTTCATAGCGGTCAATGGTGAGGGCGGAGGGGTTGCCGTTTTCGTCCTGGTCGTTGCATTCCATGGCCTGCATAAAGAAGCGGTTCTGGGCGGTGCGGTTGCCAATCTTGATCGGCTGTAACAGAACATCTTTGTAGTTCATTCAGTTTCTCCTGTTGCTTTACTGGTTGAGGTAAATTCTTTCTTTTATTTCAGGGCTGACAAAGATCTTGATGATGTCTTTATCGGTTTTGAGTTCGTGAATGGCTTTTTCCAGGTCTTCCAGGGGGATAACCTGCGAGAACAGCGGCCGGGGGTCAATGCGGTGGTGCGCCAGCAGGCGGATCACCTCGCCCCAGTCATAACCAATGCCGGCGGTGCTCCCGCGGATTTTCTTTTCATTCAACACAAACTCATACGGTTCAAACTGGGCGGTTTTGCCTTTGCCCACCACGCCAAAGGCTTCCAGCACGCCGCCGCGGCGCAGCATTTTAAAAGCCTGCTCATAGGTTTCAGGCTTGCCCACGGCTTCAATCACATAGTCGGCGCCCAGGCCGTCAGTGAGCTTGATCACCTCGGCCACCACGTCCACGCCGGGTACCACGTCAATGTAATGATCGGCAACGTTCATCTCGCGCGCCTTGGCCATGCGTTTCTTGCTGGTGCCCACCAGGATGACCGGGGCGGCACCGCGCAGTTTTGCCATGGCGGCGTGCAAAATGCCCAGCCCGCTGCCGATCACCACCACGCTGGAGGCGATGCGGCAGTCCATCACTTTGGCGCACTGCAGCACGGCGGTCAGGGGTTCGATGAAGGCGGCGGAGTAATCATCCACTGTGTCGGGGATCACATAGCAATTTTTCCAGGGGGCTTTCACATATTCGGCGAAGGCGCCGTTGGTGTGAATGCCCAGTTGGGTGAAGTTTTCGCATAGCAGGGGGCGCCCGCTGCGGCAGTAGAAGCAGGTGCCGCACGGCATGCAAATGTCCACCGAAACGCGGTCGCCCACCTTGAGCCCTTTGGCATTCTTGCCAACCTGGTCAATCACACCCCAGAACTCGTGCCCGGAGATGAAGGGCAGATACTCAGAGGCATATTCGCCGGAAAAGATTTTGGGATCGGTGCCGCAAATGCCGCACATTTTGACTTTGATTAATACTTCATCATCATTAATTTCGGGAATCGGTACCTCTTTGAATACCATTTTTCCCGGCGCTTCCACCACCTGGGCGCGCATCATTTTTGTCATGGCAACTCCTCTTGTAGAAATAAACTGTTCAATTCTGGTTTTACCGTTTATTTTTGTTTGTGTGGATATTATAGCATTTGCAAAGATGAAATGCAAGTATTTTTGATCAATAATCGATTATGCTCTGGAATTTGGGGTCTGAAAAACTGTTTTTAGGACAATTGGCTCTGGTTCAACAGTTAAAAACAAAGAATACCCCCTGTACTGGATAAAAAATGTTGGTGAAACGTCTAAAATCAGTCAATTCAATGAGACTATATCGTAATTTTCACTGATGTATTGGATTTTGACAGGATTTGTGATATGATACAGTCACAAACGGTAATATTAAATTGTGTAAATACACAAATACGGCAAAAAGCCGTGTTGAGCAGGCTAACGAACAGGATTTTTTCATTCAGAGAGACGACCAGAATGTACAGTATCGAGCGTAAATCAGAGATCTTGAAACTTCTGGAACAAAACGGCAGGGTGGATGTCAACGAATTATCCAACCTGTTCAAGGCATCGCGTGAAACCATTCGACGCGACCTGCGCGAACTGGAAGATAACGGCGCACTCCAGCGCACCCACGGTGGGGCGGTGTTTGGCAGCATTAACCCCAAAACGGTTGATGAATTCCCGGTGGCGGTGCGCGAAATTCAGCAGTTCAAAGAGAAAGACGCCATTTGCCAGCGGGCATCCGCTTTCATTGAAGACGGTGACAGCCTGTTTGTGGATAACAGTTCCACCTGCATTTACCTGTTGAAGTACATCCCGCCTGAATACCACGTCACCATCATCACTAATTCCATCAAAGTGATGTTGGAAGCCGCCAAAAACCGGCACACCAATCACATGCTGGTGTGCCTGGGCGGGCTGCTTAACGAGAGCAACCTTTCCCTTTATGGCAACACCACCCTGAAAAACGGCGGGGAGTATTATCCCAACAAAGCCTTCATGTCCTGCGCCGAAATCCGCTTCCCGGATGAGGTGCTCGACTCCAGCCTGCTGGAAGTGGATACCAAGCGCCTGATGATCGAGCGTGCCCAGCAAACCTACATCCTGGCAGATTACACCAAGTTTAAAAAGGCGGGGCATGTGTTCCTGTGCAATTTTGCATCCATTCACACCCTCATCACCGATTCCAAAACGCAGGCAGAATACCTTGATGATTTGCGCAAAGCCGGCGTACAGGTTGCGGTTGCTGACTAAGCTGCCATCAAGAACGGCGTTGATAAAAAGGACAAACCGCCTTGATCTATACCGTAACGCTAAACCCTGCCGTTGATAAAATTCTCTTCCTGGAATCATTTGAAAAAATGCGCACCAACCGCATTCAGCGCGTGGTTGAAACGCTGGGCGGCAAAGGTACGCATGTCTCCATCAACTTGAAATTGCTGGGCGTGCAAAGCACCGCGCTGGGCATCACCCTGGGTGAAAATGGGCGGAAGATTGAACGCATGATGGAAAGCTGGGGGGTGGATGTGCGTTTTCTGCATTACGACCTGCCCGGCATGGAATCGCGCACCAATTATGAAATTGTTGAAGAAGTGGGGCGCATTTGCAGCATGGTGACCGAACGCGGCCCCATGCTGCCGGTGCAGCTCACCGATGACCTGCTGGTGCAAATGAAAGGGCTGCTGCAGCCCGGCGATATGCTTGTGCTGACCGGCGACGCCAGCAACGTGGAAGACAGCGCCATCTATTCGAAATTGACCTGTGAAGCCAAAGCCCTGGGCGCAAAGGTATTCCTGGACGCCAGCGGGCGTTACCTGACCGAGGGATTGGTTTCGAAACCCTACCTGATCAAACCCAACCTGGAAGAACTGAGTTTCATAGCCGGGAAAGAACTGCACAGCGAAGCAGATATCCGGCAGGCCCTGGCGGCATTGGATGATGCGGGCATTGAAATCATTGCCATGACCTGGAGCGGCAGCGGCGCCATTGTTAAATTCGGTAAAGCAATTTACCGGCTGCACCCGGTGCAGGTGAATGTGATCAACGAGGTGGGCTGCGGCGACGCTTTCCTGTCAGCCATTCTGGCTGGCATTGAGCGCGGCGAATCTGCGGAAGAAATGTTAAAGAACGCCGCCGCAGTGGCTGGCGCGGCGGCTGAAAGCGAAATCACCACCGGCTTTGACGTGCAGCGCGCTGCGCAATTGAAACAGCAGGCTGTCGTGACAAAATTGACTTAGTTTTTATCAATAGAGAGGAGCAAGCTCTTGGCTGAACTGCAATATTTGGACACCCGCTGCCAGATGAAAAAGGTGGCAAAAACCATGTGGGACCGCAAACTGACCAACGCCGCCGGAGGCAACTTTGCCGTGAAGGTGGATGAAGGCAAAATTTTGGTGTCGCCTTCCATGATGAGCGAGCACCACCTGTGCGAACTGGAAGTGGAAGACTTTTTGCTGATTGATTATGACGGCAAGGTGCTGGAAGGACAGGGCAAGCTGTCGCGTGAGACCGAGATGCACATCCTGCTGCTCTCCCATTTTAATTACATTAAAAGCACCATCCATGCCCACCCGCAGTACTGCATGGTGTTTGCCTCACAGGGCAAACCGATCAAGACCGTGACCGAAGCCACCTTCAAACGCGGCGAGTATTTCGGCTGCATTGAACGGGCTGACGCCTATTCTCCGCAGCTTGCCAAAAATGTGCTTAAATATTTTGAAGAGCGCCGCGAACTGGCGGAGAAGGTCGGCATTGGCTGCATCATGCCCCAGCACGGGGTGGTGGTTTCGGGCAACAGCCTGATGGCAGCCTATAGCTGCCTGGAGCGCATGGAAACCGACGCCATCTGCAATATCTTTAAGAATTTTATCTAATGTTCTCACCCTGCCCTCCACCACAGGGGGATGGGTTGGGAAAACTCCTTCTCCCATTGGGAGAAGGTTGGAATGAGGGATTACTGGGACCTGATAAACTGTCTCATTGTGCGGAGGAAGCATGAAAGCACTGGCGATGGACCTGGGCGGCAGCGGTGGAAAAATCTTCCTGGGAGATTTTGACGGCAAGCGCATCTCGATGAGCGAGGTGCACCGCTTTCACAATGAACCCATTGAAGCTGCCGGGCATCTCTACTGGGAGATGATGGGCATTTACGCCAACCTGCTGGAGGGCATTCGCAAGGCGGCGCCGCAGGGCTTTGCCAGCCTGGGGGTGGATGCTTTTTGCAATGACTACGGTCTGCTGGACGCCGGCGGCAGCCTGGTGTCGCAGGTGTATATGTACCGCGACTTCCGCACCGAAGGCGTGCCCGAACGAATCGACCAATCCATTCCGCCGCGCGATCTATACCGGCGCACCGGCTGCCAGCGGGCGCGCTTCAACACCCTGGTGCAGTTGGTGGCGCAAATGAACGGCGCTGATCGCTTTATGCTGGAAAACGCTGAAACCCTGTTGTTTGTGCCTGACCTTCTTAATTACTTTTTGTGCGGCGAAAAAGCCGCCGAATACACCATCGCTTCCGTGTCGCAGGTTTTTGACCGGCATGCCAACCAGTGGGACGCGGGCATCCTGCGCGCCTTTGGCATTCCGCCGCACCTTTTCCCGCGCTTGGTTCCATCAGCCCATCGATTGGGAACATCGCTGCCGGGTATTCAGCAGAAAACCGGCGCCAATCCTTTTGCCGTGTGCACAGTGGGGCATCACGACACGGCTTCGGCGGTGGCGGCGGTGCCCAGCCTGGAGAAACATTTTGCTTACATCAGCAGCGGCACCTGGTCGCTGATGGGTACCGAAACCGACAACATGATCACCAGCGATGAAGCCTATGCCTACAACTTTGCCAATGAAGGCGGGGTGGGCATGAAAAACCGTTTCCTTAAAAATATCATGGGCTTGTGGCTCATCCAGGAGTGCAAACGCCAGTATGACGCGCAGGGCATGATGCTCAGTTATGCCGAACTGGACGCCGAAGCCGAAAAGGCCGAGCCGTTCCGTTCCATCATCAACCCCGACGATGCGCTGTTCTTCGAGCCGGGCGACATGGTGGGCAAAATTCAGCAGAAATGCCGCGCATGGAAACAGCCCCTGCCTGAGACGCCGGGGCAGATGAATCGCTGCATCAAAGAGAGCCTGGCGCTGGCTTACCGCCGCACGCTGGAGAAGATCGAAGCCGCGGCTGGCTTTACCATTCCGTATGTGCACGTCATCGGCGGTGGGGCGCAGAGCGCGCTGCTCAACCGTTTCGCCGCCTCGGCCATGAACCGCCCGGTGCTGGCAGGGCCCATTGAGGCTGCCGCGGCCGGCAACCTGTGCGCGCAGTTCATGGCAGCCGGTGAACTGGGCAGTTTGAGCGATGCGCGCCGCGTGGTGCGCGATTCGTTTGAGATTGTAGAATTTTTGCCAGAAAATCTGTCAGCCTGGGATGAGGCTTACGGCAGGTTTCTGCAAATTGTAGGCAATAATGACTGATCCATGCCTGACGAAGTTATTACTGCGAAAGACGCCAAGGACGCCAAGGTTTTAAAGAACAGTATTTCAATACATTATCGAATTATTCGAAGAATCTAAGTATCTAAAAATAAACCGCCCTGGGAAACAGGGCGGTTTTTTGTAAGCCTGAATAATGAGATGGCAGTATTCCTGTATTTTTTTTTTAGCATTGCTTAGCGGTTCGATAAAAAATTGTTAGTGACCTTCAGCGCACCAAAACTACTTTGTCATGTCGAGCAGAGCGAGACATCTTAGCCATGATCGAAAAGACCTCTCGCTATCGCTCGAGGTGGCAAACATCCGCGGGTATGCAGGTGCAAACCTTGCGCCCCTATGAAAATAATCATTGCAGGTCGGTGTGACCCACCCCACCCGGCCTGCGGCCACCCTCCCCATTTTTCCAAAAAAATAGGGAGGGATTTGTGAGATGCAAGGATTGCCAGTTTTTTTGAAATTCTGATAAAAAACGCCCCGTTTGGCGGGGCGTTTGCGTTGATTATTCTGGATACTCAACGTAAGTTCCATTAATAATTCTTTTGTAGGGTGTGCCCTGGCGCACCATTTTTGGTGTGTTGAAGCACATCCTACAATTTGATTTAATTAATACTATGCTTCCTTAGCGGTTCTTTTATGATTCAGCCAGCACGATGATGCGGTCTTTCTCGCCAAAGGTCACTTTGTGCGACTTGGCAGGATTGGTGTGCACACCGTACTGCAGATCGGGGTTGCCCGTTTCAGCCGCCAGGTGGTAACCAAAGGCTGTCTCGCCGCGGCGGCGGGCTGATTCGGTGACCGTGTAGAAGTCAACCGGCTCTCCCGGTTTCACATACATGCCGGCGGGTTTCAGGTACACCTCGGAACCTTCGGGGTCGAAGAAATCGGTGAACACCGCGTTGAGCTGTTTGTTTTCAGAAACCTGGCTGAGCAGCAGGCTGACCAGGCGGCCGCTGACCACAAAATCATCGGCGCGGGTCACTTCAGCCAGCTTACGGTTGCGCACATCCATCATCTCGCTGACCACCGAGCATTTGTAGCCGTGTTTGTCGATCATATCGCGCAGGTGCAGCAGGGTGATCAGGGTGCGGGCGTCAGCCTGGTGGGCATCCATCACATCGGAGTAGCACAAAAGAATGACATGATCGGCGTTGGCCAGGTCGAGCGAATCGAGCAGGCGGCGTTCAGTGGTGTCGCCGCGTTGAGATTTGATATCCTGGTTATGGATGAAATCCGCCACTTTTTCCAGGTCGGTTTCGACATCATCATCCAAATCTGCCACCACCAGGGCTTTGGAACCGGGCGCCACATATTGATCCAACTCGCGCAAAATGGCAGCGCCGCGCCAGTTCCATCCCAGGATGATGGTGTTTTCGGGTTTTTGTTCGGGCGCTTTGCCTGTGCAAATTGCGGCGTCATCCACTTTGCCCGCCCCGGCGGGGTTGAGGATGATTTTGTCATCATCTTCTGACACCAACACCAAATGATCGCCATTTTCAATGCGGGTATCCATGGGCGGGTTAAGGGCGGGCGCGCCGCCTTTTTTGCAAATGCCCAGCACAGCGTTCTTTTCGTAGCACAGCAGCGCTTCGCCAAAGGTTTTGCCCGCCAGGGGTGAGGCGTCGGCAAAGTAGATTTCATCGCCGCCGAAGTCGAGCATTTCCGTATAGACCACCGACAGGCCGGACTGGCGGCAGGTTTGCGCAATGATGCGCGCCACCAGGTCGCTGACCACCACCCATTCCACCTCGTCTTTGCCCACCAGTTTGGCCACATCCAGGTTCTTGGTGTCGCGCAGTTCGGCCACAATGTGGTAGGGCTGCTCGCGCCGGCCGGGGAACTTGGTGATGGCCAGCGCGGTTTTAATCACTTCTGAATCGGGCTCATCGGTTTCGGGTGACAGCACGATGATGGATTTGGCCGTGTTGAGGTTGACGATGGCCAGATCGGCCATTTCCATGGGGCTGCCGCTGCGGCACACAATGCGGGTGCGCCCGGTGTCTTCAATTTTGGCCTGAATGGCCTCTTCCATCTCCACTTTGTCTTTGTCGCCCATGATGACGATGCAGGAAGACGGCAGGCTCTGGTTGGCCAGCACCAGTTCGGGGATGATGGTGAACACCTGCTCGGACCAGCCCAGGATAATGGTGTGTCCATTTTCAATCACGCGCGAGCGGCCTTTGCGCAGTTCTTCCAGCTTGCTTTCCAGGCCGCTGGTCAGCACACCGATGAAGGCGCTGATGACGAAGATGCCGCCAAAAGTGACCCCCAGCATCACAATGCGGAAGCCCCAGCCGGTGTCTCCGCCCATGGTGCCCGAGTCCAGCGTGCGCATCAGGCTTCCCCAGGCGGCTTCAATGAAACTGATCGATGTTTCACCTTCCTGGGTGATTTGTCCCGCGGTCAGGATGAGCGCCGCGATCAGGATGATGCCCAGCGACAAAAGACCCAGTGCCGCTACCTGTGCAATGGGTCCTTTGGAGAATAAATCATCGATTTTGTATTTCAAACGGTCGTTCCATTTAATATCAGGCTGCATCATTTCCTCCGGTTAAGAAAAAAGAATAAGTTCAAACTGACCCACTATTTTACCGCAGCACGCAGCCATTCTGAAAAAATTTTAAGTGCTGCGGGCGCTGTTCAGTGCGTTTCAGGCGAAGGGTCGGGAGACTCCGGGAACGTAATCCAGTCAATATCCGGTGTGCCGGCGAAACGTTTGGCCATCACTTCCATCGACTGGGGATTGTTATCCACCAGGATGAAGCGCCGCCCGTGCTGCAAAGCCACCGCGCCCA
Source organism: uncultured Anaerolineaceae bacterium (assembly GCA_964580315.1). Taxonomy (GTDB): domain Bacteria; phylum Chloroflexota; class Anaerolineae; order Anaerolineales; family Anaerolineaceae; genus CAZOKH01. The sequence continues at coordinate 11,675 of CAZOKH010000093.1, forward strand.
GGGTGCCGCTGCCGGCGAAGAAATCCATCACCAGGTCGCCGGGGTTGGAGGATGCCATGAGGCCAAAAAGCATAGTAGAATTGTTACTTGATCTGTTATACTTAGTTATTCTATATTAGAATTAATGTTCGGTTTCTAATCTCAATAAGAAAGAAGTGGAAAGTATAAATCTGGTGACTGACGAATTAAAAGGTCAGATTTTTTTCGATGATAATATTAATGTTCTCAAACAACTTGAGGATAATTCAATTGATTTAATTTACATTGATCCACCATTTAATACTGGAAAAAAACAATCTCGTACTCAAATTCGAACAGTGAAAACTGAAAATGGGGATAGAAGGGGTTTTAAGGGAAACCTGTACGAAACTGTAAATCTAGGTACAAAAGAATACGATGATGATTACGGTGAATTTTTTATTGAAGAATTTATAAAGCCTCGATTACTTGAAGCTTATAGAATTCTTGCTGATCATGGGAGTTTGTATTTTCATATTGATTATCGGGAAGTTCATTATTGCAAAATATTACTAGATGAAGTATTTGGTAGGGAATGTTTTCTAAATGAAATAATTTGGGCATATGATTATGGCGCAAAGGCAAAAACTAGGTGGCCTGCTAAACACGATAACATTTTGGTGTATGTAAAAAACCCTAATAATTACATTTTTAACTCACACAATATTGATCGGGAACCATACATGGCACCAGGATTGGTTGGGCCAGAAAAGGCTGAAAGAGGAAAATTGCCAACGGATACTTGGTGGCATACAATTGTTGGAACGAATAGCAAAGAACGTACAGGGTATCCTACTCAGAAACCTTTGGGTGTAATAAATAGGATTATTCAAGCATCTTCTCTTCCTGACCAAGTCGTATTGGATTTTTTTGCTGGGAGTGGGACAGTAGGAGAAAGTTGTATAAAATTTGGTAGGAAATTTATTTTAGTTGACAATAATCCCATAGCGTTAGAAGTTATGGCAAAAAGATTCCCCAAAAATTTAGAAATAGAATGGATTGGTTTTGATCCTTCTCCTTTTCAATCTGATGATGTAAAAATTACATCAGTGGAAGTGAATAAGCCTGATTTTGAAATGCTTGCTTCTTTGGCAATGTATATTAGAAATGATTTAGAAGAACAGAATGAAGTATGGGAAGGCAGTCCTTTTGGTTGGGTTACACAATTACCTGCTGCGAAAAAAGGGAAATTAGGAAGAAATTTGATTGCATCTTGGTGTGTTGCAAAAGGATTAACTATTAGTTATCCTAATGATAAAAAGGCGAATCTTATAATAAATAATTATAGAATCGCAACAAAATTTTCTACGCTCTGGTCTGAAGGAAATTATACTTTTCAGCAAATTCGAAATGACGGCTATGATTACTTAATATGTTTAGGTATATCTCCAAATGAATCACATTGTTGGATCTTTGATCGCGATTATATTATTGAAAAAGCAAAACCCCAGCATAAAGGATCAGATTTTTTCTTTTCAATTAATCCTGAAAATCCTCCTGAATGGGCTTATATTGGGGGAGGTAGATTAGATGAAGTATATAGCATATTGAAACACTTAAAGAAAAAAGTATAAAGATCTAAAAAATTATGCATATGACTGAAACCACACCTGATTTTGAACTTCTTGCAACAGCGGCATCTTATATTCGTAATGATTTTAATGAAGAATATGGAGAATGGGCGAATAGCCCATTTAAATGGG
>CAZOKH010000094.1:0-13228 GCA_964580315.1 uncultured Anaerolineaceae bacterium
CTTTATTCAACCAGTGCAACAGAGCATCATCATGATCTGAAAAATCACGGTTATCTACATAAGCGAGTTCTGACATTCTTTTTGTGGAGGGGAAATTTAAACCTCCACTTCTTGCTCTGGTAAGTTCTTCTTCCGCAACTTGAATAATTTTTTCCTGTGGTGGAATTTCAATGTTAAATCCCAGTTCTTCGAGAATTTGAGTTTTTGAAAACTCGATTTCTTGTTTTATTAGTTCATTATCAGTAATTACTGATATTTCTTCAAGTTCTTCGAGGTTAAATAAGACTTTTGCAGCTCTGAGCCAGCTAGAATTATTCTGGATAATTAATCCATGCAATGAGCCATCAGACATTCTTAATAGTATTAATATGTCCTCCGGTTCGGCAAAATTGATAAAGTCTCCACAATAATACAGTCGCCATTCGCTCCTTCCTGTACGATCATAACTTTTAGCTCTTGCATCATAAAATTTTATTCGATCTGTAGAATGCGTAATCTCTTTATCATCCGCTAAATAGTGCCATGTTATTTCTCCTTCATACGCCCCGTCAAAGAATTCTATAAATCTTTGAACTCCATTAAATTCGTGCTGATGAGAACCCCTTCCAAATATATCAACACGGGCGATTCTCTTGTATGCAACTGATCTGAATACATTTTTTAGATTCATTTTCATCTATCCGTTTTGAAATTTGGTTTCCCGTTTAAATGTGCAAAATTCGATATTGATTGGACAGGAGATGCAGTCAGGCTTCTTTTTGCAAACAAGCATCGTAAAATCCAAAATTGCATAATTGAAGTTTTTCCAGTTTTTCTCTGGGGTGATTAAATCAGCAATATTTTTTAACCACTTTTTCCTTCTAGTTTCCCCATCCATCTTGTTCCCTGTAATGCGACAAATAAACCGTACGATATTTGCATCAACTATAACACTTCTCTTCCCACCCATAAAACCCAACCACGCTGCAGCAGCGTAATCACCAACACCCGGTATCTTCTTAAGTTTTTCAATTTCATCAGGTATGTTATTGTCGTTGAGAACTAAATACTCCCCTAGTTTTTTTAATAACGGTGCGCGCCATTTTAAACCTAAAGGGTAAATAATCTGTTCGATCTTTTCTACTGGCGCTGTTGCGAGATCAAGCGGATTTTTAAAGGTTTCAATAAAACTTGTATAAATTGGGACAACATTATCTGCCCTGGTTCTCTGTAATAAAATCTCAGCAATTAAACCGTGCCAAGGTTTTTCCGCATTTCGCCATGGATAACTCTGATAATTTTTTATTCCCCAGTGGGTGAGTATTCTGCTGATTTCTCGAGCAACCGTGGGGTGAAGTACTTTTCTTTCGCTGGTATCGGGTTCAATAAGCATTGAATTATTTCTTTTGCGATTTTCTCAACTACAGGGACGACAACAGAATTGCCGAATTGTTTATACGATCTGGTATCACTACATACGATTTTATAACTTTCCGGGAATCCCATTAAACGCGCGCATTCACGAGGAGTGAGGCGACGAGGATTTTTACCTGTTTGAGGAATTAATACTTCTGAACCGTCTTTATAATAACGTGCACTGAGAGTCCGTGCTATTCCATCTAAATCGGTAAGACCAAAACCAAAACCATTTCCTTTTGCTTTATGCTTTTCTGCATAGTTTTGTAAATAAATCCAAAGATTGTCAGTTAAAGTATATTTTTCGCTAACATTATCTTCTAATATATCTCTAAATTTCGGTTTAAGATCGGGGAGAATGGGAAATTCAAAGTTTACGGGTTCGCGAAAGCCGACAATGTATATACGTTCTCTGTGCTGGGGCACTAGAGTACGTGCATCCAGGACTTTGTAATAAATACGATAATTTAGGTCATTCTCTAGAGTATGTTTAATAACTTTAAAAGTCTTTCCCTTATCGTGATTTACGAGGTTTTTAACATTTTCTAGCAGAAATGCTTTTGGGCGTTTATGATCGATAATTCTAGCCACATCAAAAAATAGTGTCCCCTGAGTAGCATGTTTAAAACCATGTGAATTTCCAAGAGCATTATTTTTACTAACACCTGCAATACTAAAAGGCTGGCATGGAAAACCCGCAGTTAAGATATCATGGTCTGGGATTTCAACAGCCTCAATCTTTGTAATATCTCCAGCAGGCTTTTCACCGAAATTTGCTTCATAGGTTTTCTGTGCCATTTCATCCCATTCAGATGAATAAACACATTTCGCTCCGAAATTCTCGAAAGCGAGTCGTATTCCACCTATACCTGCAAAAAGGTCAATAAAGGTAATACAATTTTCTTTCATTTTAGTAACCCGATAAATAACAAATTTGTTCGAGTAATTAAATTATACAACAATGAAAAAATTCTGATCATTCAGGAAAGAATATTCAAAAATTATAACAGGCAACTCTTCACCCAGTCCAAATTCAACTGGGCGCAGCGCTGTGCCAGGCGTTGATCAGCCGTCCACAGGGCGCAGTCCAGCGCCTCAGCCAGCGCCAGGTACTGCGCGTCATACGCTTTGGAGTGCCCCAACTGCTCAGCCCAGTGCAGCGCCCGGCGGTGCAGCTCGCCGTTGGGCGGCGCTTCTTCAATGCCCAGCGCCTCAATGTGCCCCAGGGCGGCGCTGCATTCGGGCGCGGTGAGCATTTTGGCGTGCACCGCCCAGCGCAAACCCGAAACGATTTCATAGCTCCACAAAGCCGGGGCGAACAGCTTGATGCCGCTGGTTTTGAAGAAATCCATGCAGTCAAACGATTGCTGCGAGTAGGGCAGCGGTAAAATCAACGCCAGGACGAGGTTGGCGTCGGTCACGGCGGTGTCAGCATTCAAGCTTCACCCCGCCAGATGCGTTGATTTTCTTCGTCGCGTTCCCGGCGGATTTCCTCCAGCGGACTGCTGTTTAAAAGGCCGCCGCGGGCCTGCACCACTGCCCGCAGGGCGGAAAGGTTTTTGAGGGCGCGGGTGCGCTGCTGGCGCAGCAAATCGCCCTCGGCATTCAAAGACTGCAGCCCGGCATTGATCAACCGCCGGGTAACCTCGGAGATGCTGCGCCCCTCTTTTTTGGCAATGGAAGCCAGCTTGCGGTGCTGCTCCGGCTCCAGCAGAATTTGCGCGCGGTACATTCTTTCGCTCATAAATCGCTCCTGTTTCCATCCCTATTATACACCTGTATGTGTAGGTGTAGTATACCAACGTCCATTTAAGCCAAGTTGAGCTGAATGTGAAACCTTATCAAACACCCCCACCCAGCCTCCCCCAAAATCCAAAATACGGATTTTATGGGAGGAGAATATTGTGTTATTTACAACTCCGGGATCAGCAAATCGAGCGACAGGTCGTAATCCATGCGGCTGGTTTTCTGGGCTTCGTCCATGCGCAGCAGCCAGCGGTAGATGTCTTTGAGCTGCTCAAAGCTGAAGCGCCGCGCCTGGGCAAACACCTTGTCGGCCACAAAGTGATTGGTGGCGGTTTCCTGCTCAAATTCATCCAGCCCGCCGCCTTCTTCCATCACCTCGCGGGCTTGCAGCAGCAGGCGGAACTGGCGCACCACCATGGGGAACACCCGCTCGGGGTCTTCCTGCCGCAGCAGCTCGTGCAGCATGTGCTGGGCGCTGCCGCGGCTGCCCTGCGCCATGGCGTCGACCAGTTGAAACACGTCTGACTGGCCGGTGGAAGCGGTCAGCAGATCCACGTCGGCGGCGGCCACCGGGCGGGCGCGGTTTGTGTAGGTGAGCAGTTTTTCAATTTCGCGGCTTGCCAGGCGCGTGTCATCGCCCACGCAGGCGGCCAGGGCCTGGGCGGCGTCGGGGGCAAACTTGCCGCCCTGCGCCGCGGCTTCGCGCTGAATCCAGGCGGCCAGCTCGCCTTTGCGCGGCAGCAAAAATTCAACCATGCGGGCGCGCTCGGGCTGCTGTTTCAGCCATTTGCGCAGCCAGTGATTGCCGTGCAGGGCTTCCCACACAAAGGTCCACTGCCCGTTGAACTTGCGATTTTTGCCCTGGTCTTCAATCAGCAGCGCCAGGGTGGTGGTGGGCGGCAGTTCGTCGAGGAACTGCACAAAGCGCTCGCGTCTGGCTTTGTTGCTTTCGCCTTCCAGCCCGGTTAATGGATGCGCCAGAATTACCAGGCGGCGTTCGGCCAAAAACGGTACGGCGCCGGCTGCCATGCGCAAATCGTCCAGGCTGCTGCTGCGCCCGTCGAGCCGGGTGGTGTTGAGGTCGTTCATGGCGGGGTCGCTGCCGGGGGTAAACACCTGTTCCATCAAGTCGCGCGCGCAGTAGCGCAGCATTGAAAATTCATCGTTGCCGTGCAAAATCAGGATGGATGGCGGGTTGGTCGTCATGGTTGGTTTCACATGCTGGTGAAAACGCGGTGGGCAATAAGCCTGCCGCGGCGGTTTTGCATCACGCGCACCACGTGCAGGCTGCCGGGGTCGGGCAGGGTGGTGAGGTTGCGCTGCAGCCAGGGGCCCAGCGGTTTGGTCAGCAGCATGGCCGCGGCTGCCAGCACGGCCGCCAGGGGGGCGCGGCTGGCGCGGCTTTTCAGGCTGCCGTCGCTGCCCAGCATGCCCAGCCACACGCCGCCGCCGGCTGCCAGCGCCGAGGCTGCCAGGTTGGTGCCGCAGTTGGGCTGAAAGGCCAATTTATGTTCGCCGGCGCGCAGGCGCGCCAGGGCTTCTTCCACGGCCTGCTGCACGTCTTCAATATCCACTTCGCCCAAAATCCAAAATCCCATCAGGTCTGAATAGCCGGCCAGCACGCGCCCGGGGCGCAGCCGTCCCAGCACGTGCAGGGTGGCGTGTTCCAGCGCGTGGTTGCGGCGCACGTGGCTGACAGGTTGGTTGGCGAACAATTTCACAATTGGGTTCATTAATTTTCCTTACCCCCATCCTGAAAATACACCGTGCATGGGGATGGATTTATTTTACCCCATTCGATTCGGCTGATGGTTAAAGAAGGGGGGACGGCCCAATAATTCCGTCCCTCTGGCAGTGATTGATGCTGCGCGGCTGAAAGGCGGGCCGGTCAGGATAGAACTTCATCCGCCAGGTTTTTCTTTTGCGCTGAAATTGCGGCGGCCGGGTGCATCGGCAGGTGAATGCGCAAACTGGTGCCTTTGCCCAGGGTTGACTGTGCGTCGATGCTGCCGCCCTGCGCCTCAACCAGGGCTTTGGCAATGGCCAGCCCCAGGCCCGATTCGCCGGTTTCGGTGTGGCGCGATTTGTCGGCGCGGTAGAAACGGTTGAACACCAGCGGCAGGTCTTCTTCGGAGATGCCGCTGCCGGTGTCGTCCACCGACAGGATGATGCTGCTGTCTTCCTGGCTGGCGTTGAGCGAGATTTTTCCACCAGAAGGCGTGTAGCGCATGGAATTGCTGAGCAGGTTGCACAGCACCTGGATCATGCGCGCTTCGTCTACAAAGACGGACGGCAGGTTGGCATCGGCATTCAGTTCGAGCTGCACTTCCTGCTGGTCGGCGCGCTGCCGGTAGGGTGCAATGGCGCGCTCGAGGATGGAGCGCGGCGAAATTGCCTGGGGGTGCACGGGCAGTTCGCCGGCGTCAGCCTGCGAGAGCGTGCGCAGGTCGATCACCAGGTTTTCGAGGCGTTCAATTTCCTGGTAAATCACATCCAACCGTTCGGGGGTGGGCGCCAGCACGCCGTCGCGCATCGATTCGATGTAGCCGCCGATCACCATCAAGGGCGTGCGCAGGTCGTGGGCAATGTCGGCGGTCATCTGGCGGCGCAGGCGGTTCACTTCGTCCACTTCACGGCTCATGCTGTTGAAAGCTGTCACCAGTTGGCCAATTTCATCTTCTGAATTGACTGCAACCTGCTGCTCATTTTGCCCCTTGGCAAAGGTTTGCGTGGCGGCCGTCAGCGCCTTGAGCGGGCGGGTGAGGCTGCGCGCCAGCACCATGCCGATGATCACGGCAATGCACACGGCTGCCAGCCCGCCGGTCAGCAGGGCGTTGCTGGTGCGCTGCAGGAAGAGCGATTCTTCCGGGTAGAACGGCAGGGGCCTGTCGCGGGTGATGATGGTTCCCACCATTTGCCCGTTCACTGTAACCGGGGAGCCTTTGCTCAACATTTCGGCTGAAACAGCGGCGCCAACCGGAAAATCGGGTTCAAAGGGAATGATCACCTGGTTGTTGGTATCTACCAAGATGAAGAAATTGTGGCGGTCTCTTGCGACAGTGTTTTCGCTGCCGTCCTCTGCCACGGGTTCGGGCGGCGGACCCGGGAATTTTGTCAGTATGAAATCCTGGATTCCATCCCAGGAACCGTTGTTTTGGTAATAATCTGCAAATTCTGATTCGATGCTTCTCTTTTGCTGGTCGATGATCAGCCGGTTTAAACGCTCGCGGCTGGCATAACTCATATACAGGTAAACCAGTAAGGCTGTGGTGACGGCCACAAAAACAAAAGCCAGGCTTAATTTCCAGACCAGGGATAATCGTTTCATTTCTATTCGTTTGCCTTCTTACAAAAACGGTAACCGATGCCAAAAACAGTTTCAATATACGATGGTTTTTCAGGATCGTCTTCAATTTTCTTGCGCAAGTTGCGGATGTGCACGTTGAGGGTGCGGTCCAGGCCGGTGAAGCCGCTGTTGACCAGCGAATCGACCAGTTGATTGCGGGTGAACACCTGGCCGGGCGACTGCATCAGCAGCACCAGCAGGTCAAACTCAATGGGGGTCAAAGAAACCGGGTTGTCGCGCACGCTGACGGTGTGTTCGGTTTCATCCACCACCAGGTCGCCCATGCGCAGCACTTTGACGCTGGCCACCTTGCCGTAGGCGCGGCGCAGCACAGCGTGAATGCGCGCCAGCAGTTCACGCATGCGGAAAGGCTTGATCACATAATCATCGGCGCCCAGTTCCAAACCCAGCACGGCGTCGGTTTCTTCTTCGCGCGCGGTGATGATGATGACGGGGGTTTGCTGATCGCGGCGGTAGGCGCGCAAAAAGTCATATCCATCCATATTGGGCATCATTAAATCCAGCAGGATAAGATCGGGTTTCTCGCGCCGCGCCACAAACAGGGCGTTTTGCCCGTCATTGGCGGTGGCCACACGGAAGCCCTGCTCGGTCAAATATTCTTTCACCAGCTGCCGCACGCTGGCTTTGTCATCCACAACTAAGACGGTTGAGGCCATATTCTGTTCTCACTCTCCCGAAAAGCTTCGGAACCACAGATGAACACAGATAGACACAGATAAAGTGGTTGGGTAGAAAGATATAAGGTTTTCATTTGTGTTCATCGGTGTTTATCTGTGGTTTTAAATCCCAAAAAAAGTTCTTCAATAATCACTCATTTTTATTCTGCCACAAACAATATCACAGGGTTGTTTAGATTTGGTATAGAAAAACCGGAAATTTAGGCCGTTTTAAAAAGTTATGCACGAAATGAACAGCTTCTAAATCAAATCTTAACCCCTGCTTTGTATGATCACAGCGGAACAATGGGAAAGAATATCGATACTTGTAGACCGTTTTTCATAACCGAACTGCTTGGAGGTTTTACATGGTAGTGAAATGGAAAGAAAAATTTTCCGGGAGCCGCTTGCCGCAACTGTGGAAAAAGCGAAAAGCCTGGATACTTGCCCTGGTGGTGCTTCTGATCGCCGGCGGTGCAGCTTTTGTTTATCTGAATAACCGGCAAAATGCTGCCAGGGCTGCCAGCGTTACCGTGTCAGCGCAGCCGCAAACCACACTGGCGCGGCGCGGCAATTTGCGCATTTCAGCCATCGGGGCGGGCGCGTTGACCGCGAATGATCAGGTGGATTTGAGTTTTTCAACCAGCGGAACCGTGGCTGAACTGAATGTAAAACCGGGTGATGAGGTTGAGAAAGGCGATGTGCTGGTCAAACTGGCTGATACCCGTGAGTTGGAAGCCAATGTGGCCAGCCTGCAAGCCCAGGTGATTGAAGCCGAACAGGCTTTGAAAGATTTGCAGGATAGTTCGGCTTTGACTCTGGCGCAAGCCTATCAAACCATGATCGATGCCCAGCAAACCTATAATGATGCGCTGGATAGTTCGCAGCGATCGGATTACACCCGCTGCGGCAAAGAAAAGAACATTCAACTGGCAGCAACTTTGAAACGCGCCACAGAAGAATATGACAAATTAAATAATGACTCATTTTACGGCGGCGAGGAATGGATTGATGCCAAAAATAATTACGAAACGGCTTTAGCCAACTACAACTACTGTATTGCTTATACCGAAGATGAAAAGACCGCTGCATCGGCGAACCTTGCTGTGGCTGAAGTTGCCCTGAAACAGGCCAAAGAAAACTACGAAACATTAAAAGAGAATTCAGGCATTGACCCCGAAGAATTGGTGCTGGCTGAAACCACAGTGGAGAAAGCCAAACTTCAGTTGGAAAACGCGCAGGAAAAGCTGGAAGGCGCTTCCATCATTGCATCAATGGACGGAACGGTGATTTCAGTGGCGTCAGATGCCGGCGAGGCGGTTGGCACCAGCACCTACATCACCCTGGCTGATCTTAGCCAGTTGTATGTGGATGTGACCATTGATGAAGCTGATATTGAAAAGATGGCTGTTGATGAAAAAGCCGAAGTGGTGTTTGATGCCTATCCCGACAAGACTTTTTACGGAACCGTGGTGAGTTTTGACCCCGAGGTGAGCGTCAGCGGTCAATACACGGTTGCCACCGGTGTGGTGAAACTGGATATGGCTGAAGAGATGAACGTGGTTCAATACCCGCTGGGCTTAAGCGCCACAGTCGAGATCATCAGCGCAGAAGCGGAAAATGCAACCCTGATCCCGGTGGATGCCCTGATTGACCTGGGTGATGGTGAATATGGTGTGTTTGTCAAAGGCGACGATCAAAAGCTGACTTTCACGACGGTTGAGGTTGGCGTTATGAATGACACCTATGCTGAAATCCTGCAAGGATTGAAGCCGGGCGATGTAGTGACCACGGGTACCGTCAAGACGATTGGCTAGGATGATGCCATGAATAAATGGAAAAGGTATCTTAATAAAACCGTCCTGCTTATCCTGGCTGGCGTCATCGTGCTGGTCGGCGGCAGCGCCTTCTTGCTGGCAAATTCCCGGCAGGCTGAGGTTGAGGTAGATCTGTACCGCACGACCACGGTGAAAAGAGGCGACCTGTCGGTGTCCATTTCAGGCCAGGGCACCCTGGAGCCTTCAGAAACCCGCGACCTGGCATTTGGTTCGATCGGTACTGTGGCTTCCATCAATGTCAAAGTGGGTGAAAAAGTGACCTCCGGGCAGGAATTGGCGCGCCTGGAAGATATTGCCGACCTGGAAGTGAATGTCATCACCAGAGAACTTGAGTTGCAAGACCTTCAAGATCAGTTGGATGACTTGTTGAGCGGCGAGGATGTTGCCCTCGCTCAGGCGCGGGTTGACCTGGCCGCGGCTGAAAAAACCTTCAGCGCTGCCAAAACCGGGCTGCTGAAATATGATGAAGGCCGCTGTGATTCGGCGCTGACTGAAGAATATATGTATGAATACCTGTATGCCCGCAAAGATGTGGAAGACTGGTACGCCCTGGAAAGCACAGTGGGCGAACAGTATTTCCTGCAAAAACTGCGGCCGCTGCAGGAGAAGATGAACCAGGCTTATAACAACTGGCAGTATTGCTATAAGTATTCGGATGTGGAGGTGGATGTATCCAAAGCGTCTTATTACACGGCCCAGGCTGACCTGGAACAAAAACAGACTTACTACAATACCCTGCTGGAAAGCTCTGGATTGGATGAAAGCCAGGTGGAATTGCTGGAAGCCCGGGTGAAAAATGCCGAATTGCAACTTGAAATGGCTAAACAGGAAGTGGAAGGGGCTGTCATTACGGCGCCCATTGACGGCACGGTTATCCTGATCAATGGCGAAGTGGGCGAGGATGTGGGTACTTCCACCTTTATTCAAATTGCTGACCTAACCACTCCCATCATCAACACCACGGTGGATGAAACCGACCTGCAGGAATTTGCGGTGGGCTGTCCGGCTGAGGTGGTGTTTGACGCGCTTCCCACACGAAGATTTGAAGGCATCGTAACCAATGTGTATCCGCTGCTGGTCGATGTGGATGGTTATTCAATGGTGGAGGGAGAAGTTGAATTGAATTCAAACAAATTCACTTCAGAAAGAACCCTGCCCATTGGGTTGAATGCTTCGGTAGATATTACCTGCAAATCGGTAACGGATGTGCTGTATGTGCTGCTGGATGCGGTTCACACAGATGAAGATGGCAGCGCCTATGTTTACGTTTTGACCGGCGTCAATCAGTACAAGAAACGTGCTGTGGAAACTGGTTTGCAAACCCTGGCTTTTAGCGAGATCACGTCGGGTCTTTCCGAAGGTGAAGAAGTATTACTGGATGATCCAACACAAATCACTCCAGAAAGTTAACCGGGATACAGCCAATAAAAGTTGTGGAGGTTTATAAGTTCCAATGAAATCTGACAAGATGAAAGAAAAACTGTTGAAATTGAAATCCAAGATTAAACCGGTTTGGTTAATCATTGCTGCTGCTGTATTTGTGGCGTTGGTGGTCGTTCTGGTTGTTGTGGTCAAAAACAACAGCACCGCGGCGCGCGCTGCTGAAAAACAAAATAAAGTTGGTGATGTTTATACAGCCCGCGTCAAGCGCGGCAGCCTGGTGGTTTCGGCTTCGGGTTCGGGCACGCTGGTGCCCAGCCAGGAGGTTAGCCTGGGCTTCTCTTCTTCCGGCACGGTGAAAGCGGTCAACGTGGTGGTGGGGCAAAAAGTGCAGGAAGGCGACGTGCTGGCAGAGCTGGGAGAAGTGGAGGCTTTGCAAGCCAGCGCCTCGGCAGCCGAACTGGAACTAACCATGGCAGAAAAAGACCTGGAAGATTTTCAGGCTAATGCTCCGGCAGCGCTGGGTAATGCCAAGCTTGCCCTGGCAGATGCCAAGGATGCTTATGAAGATGCCAAAAGCGCCCTGGTAACAGAAGATATGCAGCGCTGCGAAGATGATGCCATTGAAGAATATTATTACGATTATAAAAAAGCGCAGGAAGACCTGGATAAGGTGGATAAGGAAGGCTATGACTCGACGTATTACGAGAACACCATCCTGCCGCTGCGTGAAGCCCGCGATGCCAAATACGCCAAATATATCTACTGCGCCGGTTTCACGGATTATGAAATCGAATCGTCCGAGGCTAACTTACTCATTGCCGAAGCCGCGGTGAAAACCGCACAGGAAAAACTGGATACCCTCGAAGCCAATGACGGCCTGGATCCGGTTGAACTGGCGCAGTATAAAAACGCTGTCGATAAAGCCAAAGCAGCCTATGCTGAAGCGCAAAAAAACCTCAGCGGCGCCATCATCACAGCCCCATTCACCGGCACCATTTTGACAGTTGATACCGAAGCCGGTGAGAATGTGGTCAGCGCCAAAGACAGCGCCTCATCAGACGGTTCGGTTAGCGGCACTTCTGTCATCACCATGGCCGATCTGGATCATCCTGAAATTGAATTTTCAGTGGATGAAACCGATATGGACAAAGTTGCGGTGGGTTATGAAGCTGAAATCACTTTTGATGCCATCCCCGACCGGGTGTTCACCGGCGATGTGACCGTGGTGGAACCCAGCCTGACGTCAGAAAATGGTTACCAGGTTTTGAAAGGCTTGATTGCCCTCAACATGAACACCGAAGAACAGGAGCAACTGCTGCTGAAAGGTTTGAGCGCTTCGGTTGAAATCATCGGCGGCGAAGCCCAGAATGCCACCCTGGTTTCGGTGGATGCGCTGCGCTCGCTGGGCGATGGATCATACGCAGTGTTTGTGGTTGATCAAAGCGGCACCCTGACCATGCGCGAGGTGGAAATTGGCATCATGGACTATACCTATGCCCAGGTGCTCTCCGGTCTGAAAGAGGGAGAAACGGTTTCCACCGGCTCAATGGAGGCAATTCAATGAGCGAAGAAATTACCCCTGTAATTGAAACCATAGACCTTCGGAAGATTTATGGCTCAGAAGATTCAGATACCCGGGTGGCTGCCCTGGACGGTGTAAGTGTCAAAATCATGCCGGGCGAGTTCGTCGCCATCATGGGACCCAGCGGATCGGGCAAAAGCACCCTGATGAATATTCTGGCGTGTTTGGACCGCCCTACAGATGGACAGTATTTGTTGAACGGTGAAGATGTGAGCAATCTGAGCCGCACCGAACTGGCCATCATTCGCAATCACAACCTGGGTTTTGTGTTTCAATCCTTCAACCTGCTGCCGCGCATGTCGGCGCTTGAAAACGTGATGATGCCCATGATGTATCAGCGCGAGAACCGCCTGCCGGTGCATGAGCGTGAAGCCAAAGCCATCGCCGCGCTCGAAATGGTGGGGCTGGGTCACCGCCTGCATCACTTGCCCAAACAACTGTCGGGAGGCCAGGAACAGCGCGTGGCCATTGCACGCGCCCTGGTGAATGATCCCCTGCTGATCCTGGCTGATGAACCAACCGGCAACCTGGATACCAAGTCAAGTAAAGAGATTATTGATCTGCTGCGCTCTTTGAATGAACGCGGCCGAACAATTGTCATGGTGACGCACGAGCCCACCATTGGGCACAGCACCAAACGCATTGTGCACATTCGGGATGGCAAGATTGAATTTGACCGCAAAAACGGGCATGTTGATTTGTCTGATGAGCAGCGGGCAGAATATTCCCATCTGGCTGACCCGGAGGAAAATGACGAAAAACCAGTTGAACAGGCTGTGGTTGTAGAGCAGGCGAAGGATCAACCCGAAATTCAAAAGAAAACTGTAAAAAAGAGAAGGTCGAAATGAACTACCAGGAAATTATCCGTGTGTCGTGGAAGAGTATTGCCTCGAATAAATCGCGGTCTTTATTGACCATGCTGGGCGTGATTATCGGTGTGGCTGCCGTGATTGTGATGATCTCGGTCAGCGCCGGAACGGAAGCCACCATTGCCGAGTCCATCCAGGGATTGGGCTCCAACCTGGTGTTCATTCGCTCGGCCATGACCCGCGGCGGCCCCGGGCAGTCCAACCAGGGCGGCTTGAAGTTTGATGATGTGGCAGCCATTCGTTCTTCGATTGATGGCATTGACGGCGTATCGGTCGAACAGCAGTCATCTGAAACGGTGAAATACGGCAATGTCTCCCTGGAAAGCATTAGCATTGTCGGTTCAACGCCCGATTATGCCGATGTGCGCGACCTGGAGATTGAAACCGGGCGC
>CAZOKH010000095.1:0-12625 GCA_964580315.1 uncultured Anaerolineaceae bacterium
AATTGGACCCGGGGCAGGTGGCGGTTAGCACCAGCAACCGCAATTTTGAAGGACGGCAGGGTAAGGGCAGCCGCACGCTGCTTGCCAGCCCGCTCACTGCCGCGGCGGCAGCCGTCACCGGGCGTGTCACTGACCCGCGCCAGATGTTATAGATAAGGAGCACAACCTCATGGAAAAGATTACAACATTTACCTCACGTATGGTGCCCCTTCTGGTGAATGATATCGACACCGACCAGCTCATTCCGGCTCGCTTTCTCAAAGTGACCGACAAAAAGGGATTGGGCGCCAACCTGTTTTCCGACTGGCGCTACAACAGCGACGGTTCTCCCAAGGCTGATTTCATTCTCAACCAGCCAGAAGCCAAAGGCGCCAGTATTTTGCTGGCAGGCGATAACTTTGGCTGCGGCTCGTCACGCGAACATGCCCCCTGGGCGCTGACCGATTTTGGCTTCAAAGCGGTCATATCCACTTCTTTTGCCGATATTTTCAAAAACAATTCATTGAAAAATGGGCTGCTGCCCATTGTGGTCAGCCCGCAGGCGCACAGTGAATTGCAGGCGGCTTTGAAAGAAGACCCCGCAGCCCAGGTGACCATTGACCTGGCTTCACAGACCCTGACTCTGCCGGGCGGGGCGTCTTACACCTTCCCGATTGACGGCTTTGCCAAAACCTGTCTGTTGCAGGGTATCGATGAAATGGGGTATTTGCTTACCCTTGAAGATCGCATTGCGGCGTATGAAAAAGATCACAACGCTGTGATTATTATTTGACCAATCACCCCGGGACTCTGAACGCTCTGGGGAGCTCAGGGTTCCCCGGGGAGTTAGCAGCAGGGTTCCTGGAGGTAGTGATGATTGAAATTTACGATACAACTCTCCGCGACGGCACGCAGCGCAGCGATTTGTCTTTATCCTGTGACGATAAAATTCGTGTGGCTCAAAAACTGGATGAACTGGGCGTGGCTTTCATCGAAGGCGGCTGGCCAGGTTCCAATCCGAAGGACGCCGAATTTTTTCAACGCGTGCAGACCATGCAGTGGGATCATGCGGTCATCACCGCATTTGGCTCCACCTGCCGGGCGCGCGGCGAACCCGAGGAC
The DNA here is from genome assembly GCA_964580315.1 of uncultured Anaerolineaceae bacterium. Taxonomy (GTDB): domain Bacteria; phylum Chloroflexota; class Anaerolineae; order Anaerolineales; family Anaerolineaceae; genus CAZOKH01. The sequence continues at coordinate 1,102 of CAZOKH010000095.1, forward strand.
GATGCCAACATCAAGGCGCTGTACGATTCGGGGGCAGCGGTGTGTACACTGGTGGGCAAATCGTCGGTGATGCATGTGCAGGATGTGCTGCGCACCACGCTGGAGGATAACCTGCGGATTATTGAAAAAAGCATCGCTTTCCTGCGCCAACGCGGGCGGCGCGTGATTTATGATGCCGAGCATTTCTTTGATGGTTACAAAGAAGACCCCGCCTATGCCCTTGAAACCCTGCGGGCGGCGGTGCGCGGAGGGGCTGAGACCCTGGTGCTGGCTGATACCAACGGCGGTTCAATGCCGTGGGAGATTGAAGACCTGGTGCGCAAGGTGAAAGAAACCCTGAACCACCCGCTGGGCGTGCATGTGCACAATGACGGCGAACTGGGTGTGGCCAACTCACTGGCAGGGGTGCGCGGCGGAGCGGTGCAGGTGCAGGGCACCATCAACGGCTATGGTGAGCGGGTGGGGAATGCCAACCTGTGTTCCATCATTCCAAACCTGGAGTTAAAGATGGGACTGCGCTGCTTACCCGATGGACATATGGTGAAATTGTATGAGGTGTCGCATTTTGTAACCGAGGTAGCCAACCTGGCTCCGGATGAACATTTGCCCTTTGTGGGGCTTTCGGCTTTTGCCCACAAGGGCGGCATTCATGTGGCGGCAATGCGGCGCAACATCAATTCTTACCAGCACATCGATCCCGAAGTGGTGGGGAACAGCATGCGCGTGGTGGTTTCCGAACTGTCGGGGCGCGGAAACCTGTTGAGCAAGGCTGAAGAGTACGGCCTGCAGGTGGCTGACGGCGAGGGAATTACCCAGGTGCTGAATGAGATTAAGAGCCTGGAGGCGCAGGGTTTCTCTTTTGAGGCTGCCGAAGCCTCAGTGGTGCTGATGCTGCGCCGCCAGCAGCCGGGTTATGAGCCGCCCTTTGAATTGATCGATTTTTCAGCACTTGTGGAGCACCGCCTGGGACGCGGCATCCTGTCAGAAGCCACCGTAAAAGTGCGCGTGAAGGGCGAGGTGTTTCACACTGCCGCCGAAGGCGACGGCCCGGTTAATGCTCTCGACCTGGCGCTGCGCAAAGCCGTGATCAGCTATTACCCGGTGGTGGCCGATTTCACCCTGGCTGACTATAAAGTGCGTATCCTCGACAGTGATAAAGGCACGGCAGCTACCACCCGTGTGTTGATTGATACACAAAACAACTCGTCCCGCTGGAGCACCGTGGGAGCCGGCACCAATATCATCGACGCAAGCTGGCGCGCCCTGGCCGACTCCATCGAATACGGATTATTTATTCATCAAAAAGGATAACTGGGGAACTTCATGAAAGCAAACATTGTTTTATTACCCGGCGACGGCATTGGGCCGGAAGTGGTGGGTGCGGCAGTGCGCGTGCTGGATCATATTGCGGCGCGGCGCGGGCACCAGTTTCAATATCGTGAACATTTGATTGGCGGCTGCTCGATTGACCGTTTTGGCACTGCGCTGACCGATGAAACCCTGCAGGCTTGCCGCGATGCTGACGCGGTGCTGCTGGGAGCAGTGGGCGGGCCCAAATGGGATGACCCGGCGGCCAAAGTGCGCCCCGAGCAGGGTTTGCTGGGACTGCGTAAAGGCATGGACGTGTTTGCCAACCTGCGCCCGGTAAAAGTGTACCCGACCCTGTTAAATGCTTCACCCTTGCGGCCGGAAAAACTGGCCGGAGTTGATGTGATTGTGGTGCGCGAACTGACCGGCGGACTGTATTTTGGACAGCCAAAAGGCCGGGAAGTGAAAGACGGGCACGAGCGCGCAGTGGATACGCTGGAATATTCGGATTACGAAGTGCAGCGGATAGTAGAAATGGCATTTTCACTGGCGCGCGGGCGCAAAAAGAAAGTGACCTCGGTGGATAAAGCCAATGTGCTGGAAAGCTCGCGCCTGTGGCGTAAGATTGCCATTGAGATAGGAGCGCAAAACCCCGATATTACCCTGGAGCATATGCTGGTCGATACGGCCGCCATGCGCCTCATCACCAGCCCGGCCAGCTTCGACATCCTGGTCACTGAAAATATGTTTGGTGACATTTTAACTGATGAGGCTTCAGTGCTGCCCGGCTCAATGGGTATGCTGCCCTCGGCGTCGCTGGGCTCTGGCAGCAAGGGTGTGTATGAACCCATTCACGGCTCGGCGCCCGACATTGCCGGAAAGGGCGTTGCCAACCCGCTGGGAACCATTCTGAGCGCTGCGCTGCTGCTGCGTTATTCCTTGAAACTGGATGATGAAGCCAGCCAGATTGAACAGGCTGTGGAAAGCGCTGTTGAGCAGGGCAAACTCACGGTTGACCTGGGCGGCAGCCTGTCAACTGAGGAGATGACCGCCTGCGTGCTGGCAAACATGGCTTAATAAAAGACCCTAAAGGTTACAGGTTTTGTAACTATTTTCAATTAAGATGATAATGATGAAATAATCTGCTTACGCAGTACTACACTTAAACATCTTCAACATCAAAGGAGATTTTTCCATGGGAATTGAATCGAAGTATATCTGGATGGACGGCAAGCTGGTCGAATATGACAAAGCCCTGGTGCATTTCAACACAGCCGCCCTGCATTATGGACCATCTGTGTTTGAAGGCATCCGCTGCTATGATACAGACAAGGGACCGGCTGTTTTTCGCCTGAAAGATCACATCAAGCGCCTGGTGGAATCGGCATACATCATTGGTATGCGCAATCTGCCTTATACTGCGGAGCAGATGGTGGAAGCGGTTAAAGAAACCGTGCGCGCCAATGGTTTTCAGGAATGTTACATCCGTCCGTTGATTTATGCCGGCGGCAACAGCCTGGGATTGAACATGGATGCCTATCAAATTTTTGTGGGTATTTCCATGTGGGAATGGAAAACCTATCTGGGGCTTGAAGCCCTTGAAAACGGCATCAGCGCCAATGTTTCTTCCTACACTCGCAACCACCCCAACGCGGTGATGACCAAAGCCAAGGCTGGCGGCTATTACGTCAACAGCATCATGGCCAAAACCGAGTCGCTGCGGTTGGGTTTTGAAGAAGCCATCATGCTCGACCCGCAGGGCTATGTGGGTGAATGCACCGGTGAAAATTTGTTCATTGTCAAACGCGGCAAAATTTACACCACTCCCATGGCTGCTGTCCTCGAGGGCATCACCCGCGATTCCGTGCTTATGTTAGCCAACGATCAGGGGTACGAATTGTTTGAGAAACCCATTGGCCGCGACCAGCTCTACACGGCCGATGAACTGTTTGTGTGCGGCACCGCGGCAGAGATTGTGCCGATTCGTGAAGTGGACGGGCGCACGGTGGGCAGCGGCAAACGCGGGCCAATTGCCAGGGCTTTGCAAGAATCCTATACGGAAGCGATCCACGGCCGGCACAAGTTCTCACCACAGTGGTTGGATTATGTGAACGAATAATTTTAAACGGGCTTCCCTTCCGCCCCGTTGACCTGCTCTTGCTGAATCCGGTTCTCCTTGGAGTGCTGTTGCGGCAAGAGCATTTTTTGTCAATGGGGTGACGTCTGTCAATTGAACAAATGATCAAGTGCGTGCTATAATGAAATGCGATAAACTGAATGCGCAATTTTTAAAATGTACGTCTATGGCTGGGGGGCCATGAAGGGAGGTTGCATGGCAACCGAAATCATAATGCCCAAATTGAGCCTGACCATGACCGAAGGCATCATTGTTGAATGGAAGAAAAACGTAGGCGACCGTATTCGCAAAGGTGAAACACTCTTCATTATCGAGACGGATAAAGTTACCCTGGGCGTGGAAGCTGATGAAGACGGGGTATTGACGCAAATTCTAATTCCAGAAGGCGAATTGGTTCCCATTGAAACAGTAATTGCTTGCATGGATGTGAAATTGCCTCAAACAAATGAGAAAGCAAAAATAGCATAGAAAAAACAGATTATTGTTAGCGAGGGTTAATCAGATGAAAGTGTTTCGAAGAGATGAAACGCCTTCTGCGGCGCTTCCCGGAAGGTATATCTGGAATGCAGTGAGCGCCGATGGTTTTTCAACCAGCCAGAGAGTGAAAAGCGGTATCGCGCGCTACGCCGCCGAATATGGCGCTCTGGAACCGCACGTGCACGGCGAAGAAGTGTGCTATGTGATCAGCGCGGACCGCGGCAGAGTGCGCTTTGGTGAAAGTCGAGATAAACTGGATCAAGTTCTGTCTTTGGAAGCGGGTATGCTAATTCATGCCCCCGACGGTGAATGGCATGTGTTCGAATATGACCAGGGCGGGCATATCGAAATTGTGTATTTCTTGCTGGTTGATTAGCGCCAGTACCAAAATTATCCAGACCCTAAAGGTTGTCAGAGACCTTTAGGGTTTTTTTGTCCAGCAGGCAGGCTATGGAATAAGACTGGCTGATGACGTTGCCCAGTTCAAAACGGGCGGCCTGTCCCACCAACTGGCAGGCGTCGTCCATGCTTAAACCGTCCTCTTGCAGCCAGATGAGCATTTCCGTTACGGCGGCTTGCATGGCATTTTCCAACGGGCGGTCGATGCCCAGGGTGAAGCGCTGAGCGCTGTTTTCTCCACGCGGCATGGAGATGGTTTTTGCGGGCAGCAAATCAATGCCAATTTCCACTTCCATCGATACTTCGATGCCGGTTCCGGCCAGTTCGCCGTGGCTTTGCACGGCGTGACCGTCGCCTAAAAATAACAGGGCGCCTTCGCTAAAAACCGGCAGATAGAGGGTGATTCCCGGGGTAATGCGGGGCGAATCCATATTCCCGCCAAAATTTCCACAATTGTATGAAATGATGGATTGCCTGCGGTCAGGCGCAACGCCGATGCAGCCCAGCATTGGGCTGAGCGGGATGCTCAGCCCCGGCAGGGTGGCCGGCGGGGTTTCCGGTCGGGTGGTTTGGGTGGTCAGGTCAACCAGCCAGCGCACGGCTTCGCGCGGGGGCAATTGAGGTACCATGCCGGGCAGCACCACATTTGGCCGCAAATTGCGATAACTGAATCCATAAGAGCGGTTGGGGGTCAGCCGGAGGATATGGACAGCCAGGGTATCTCCGGGGCGGGCGCCGCGCACGGCAAAGGGACCGGTGAGCGGGTTGGAGCGCTCAGCCACGGCTGCGCCGCTTGAATCAAAACCGTGCGCATCGAGCGTGGTGGTGGTGATGGTATCGCCAGGCTGCAAGGTGAATACCGCGGCATGTGATCCAAAGGTGTTGTGATAGGTAAGGGGTGAGAAGAAGTGGGCGGTCATCTTAAACCATGAGAGCAGATTGTTTACTTATCCTATCAGAAACAGGTTAACAAAACATTAAGAATAGATGAAAATCATAACAATTTGATTACATTGATAATTTTTAAGTTAAACCTGTTGACATTAATTTTACTTCGTGATATTCTTTTCATGTAAGAAATAAATTTTAACAACTGAAATTAATTTCACTCCCGCGTCTTAAATCAACTAACTGGATCGCAGCGCTCATGCAAAATTTTTTTGAAGATTACAGCTCTGCTCGTCTTATCAGCCGGATTCTGTCCATGTATTACCTGGAAAATATAAACCAGGCAGAGATTGGAAAAGAATTAGGTCTATCAACCGCCAAAGTGAACCGCCTGATAAAACAGGCACGAACTCAAGGGTTGATCGAAATTCGCCTGCATACACCGTTTCAACATTTGTTTGAACTGGAACGAAAATTGGAGAAATATACCCATTTGCAGGAAGCGGTTGTGATTCCCAAGCTGGCGGCTGATAAAGAAACAACACTTCAGCGTCTGGGCAAAGCTGCTGCTGATTATTTTTTGGAACATTTGCATGATGGTGATGTGGTTTGTTTGAGTGGTGGTGAAGCCATTTTTAACATGGTAAACGCCATTGAAACGGACCGGCGGTACGATGTGTGTGTGATCCCGGCTATTGGCGGCGTGCAGGGACGCTATTACGCCGATGTAAATTTCCTGGCAGCCGAACTGGCCAAAAGAATTGGCGGCATTTCGTACGAATTACATGCTCCGGCTATCGTCGATACCACATTTGAACGCGATGCCTTGTTCTCTTTGCGCCATGTGAAAGAAATTGTTGATATGGCGCGCAGGGCAACCATTGCACTGGTGGGTGTTGGTTCCCTGATTCCCGAAACGTCCAGCTATTTTCAGTTCACTGCCGTGTCTCAAGAAGAGATGCATAACATCATTGAAGAGAACCATGGGGTGGGCCAGGTTCTGGCGCATGTGTTTGATGTCGATGGCAATGAATGTGCCCAGGAGTACAGCAGCCGGTTGATTGGAATGAATTTGGAAGACCTGAAAAAAATTCCCATGATTATTGGTATAGCCGGCCTCGGGCACAAAGTCAGTTCTGTCTATGGGGCTTTGTGTGGTGGGTATTTGAAAACCCTGGTAACAGATGAGGAGGTAGCACTGGGCGTTATTCGCATGTTTGAAGAGAGAAATATGCCGGTGCGGCAGCCAACGCTGCCTTAACTCTTTGTTTGCTGTTGGCGTAACCTTTATTGGTATCTGTCTATCGAAAATTGCGCCAAACCTGTGATTGGAAAGGAGGAAGGAAGAAGAAGAGAACCTTTACCGTAGTTGCCAACCAACTTGTATTAGAAAGACTGTTAACCAACTAGTGATACTCAAGGAGGAACTGCATGAAACAAATAAGATATGCCATCATTGCTTTGCTGGTGCTGGTGTTTGTTGTGACAGCCTGCGCCCCTGCCGCCCCGGCTGCTGCCCCGGCTGAAGAAGCCCCCGCCGCTGAAGCGCCTGCTGCTGAAGAAGCACCCGCTGCTGAAGCTGCCCCGGCTGGTGAGTTTAACTGGAGAGCCTATGAGGGCGAAACCCTTAACCTGCTGATGGTGAAGCATCCTTTTGCCAACACCATGGAAGAGCGACTGCCTCAGTTTAAAGAACTTACCGGAATTGATGTCACTCTTGAATATGTACCCGAAGAGACATATTTCGATAAACTCACTACCGTTTTCGCCGGACAATCAGATGCTTATGATGCCTATATGACCGGTTCTTACATGGTCTGGCAGTATTCACCTGCCGGTTACATGGAGCCCCTGGATGATTATCTGGCTGATCCTTCCAAAACACCCGCTGATTACGATGTGGATGACATTTACCCCTTCTTGCTGAAAGATATGCGCTGGAGCGGTGTAGATGGCGACCCGACCGGTACCGGAAACCTGTATGCCCTGCCCTGGGGTTTTCATACCAGCAACCTGATCTACCGCAAATCCATTCTTCAAGAATGCGGTGTTGAAGTTCCATCAGACCTGGAAGAATTGTATGCGGCTGGTTTGAAATTGAAAGAATGCAAACCCGATATGATCCCGCTGGCCGTGCGCGGCACCCGCGGTTGGGCCACCATTCACCCGTCGGTCATGTCCTGGTTCACCTCCTACGGCGGCAAGGACTTTGAAATGGTTGACGGCAAATTGCAGTGCGCCCTCAACAAGAACCCCGAAGCGGTTGCAGCCACCGAACTGTGGGGCAAAATCATCCGCGAAATTGCCCAGCCCAACTATGCTGACTACACCTGGTACGATGTGGCCAACAGCTTCACCCAGGGTCAGGCAGTCATGTTCTATGACGCCGATATCATTGGCTACTTCAATCGCGAAAGCTCAGAGTTCCCGGATGACTGGGGTCTGGCTCCTCCTCCTGGAAAACCCGGTGGAGACCCAACGGCTAACGAATGGATCTGGGCGATTGGCATGAATTCCTTCTCCAAGAAGAAAGATGCCGCCTGGTTGTGGATGGTTTGGAGCACGATGCCCGACTTCGTTCTGGATGCGGCAGTCAATGGTTTGACTGTTGATCCTCCTCGCGCCTCAACCTGGGAATCCAAAGAATGGCAGGATCACATTGCGCCGTTCACCGGATATGTGGATACCTGGAAAGCCATTGAGCCTTACACCAAAGTGTATTACACACCACAGGCTGCTTTCTTTGAGGCAACCACCGAATTATCTGCTGCTCTGCAAGAGATCCATGCTGGTAAATCGGCTCAGGAAGCGTTGGACGAAGCCTGCAAACGTATTGACGAGTCTTTAGAGTAATGTTTTCTCGGTAACATTGGGGAATTGGAAGTGAATAACTTCCAATTCCCCGGCTCTATAATCCTTTTTGATCAAGGATAAAGGAAACCGCATGAGTACAAATAGCCTTGCGAACCCAGTATCAGAACCTGAACTAGCACCTCTCAATCCAATATCTACCAAAGAAAAGTGGGCGCCTTTCCTGATTCTCGGACCGGCTTTGATTACAGTCGGGATTGTTATGATCCCGTTCCTTATCAGCGTTTATTATTCGATGACCAACTATCGCCTGACGCGCCCGGATATCGATTTTGTATGGTTCAGAAATTATGCCCGCATATTGTCGTCGAGCACATTTTGGAATTCAGTAAAAGTAACATTCACCTACGCATTTCTGGCAGTGTCCATTGAGACGCTTCTTGGCATCGTCATTGCGTTCTTACTCAATACAGAAACGTTCATGGCCAAGGTATTTAAACCGTTTTTGTTGATGCCGCTGATGATCGCTCCATTAATCTCAACATTAATCTGGCGCTTGATGATGAGCCCAGAATTTGGCGTACTGAATTATTTTCTCAGTTTCTTCGGTCAACGGAATTTCCCCTGGGCTACATCTCCTGATACAGCGATGTTCACCGTGCTGCTGGTTGAAGTGTGGACTTTTACACCGTTTATTGCTTTGCTGGTGCTGGCAGGTTTAAAAGCCCTGCCGCGCGAACCGTTTGAGGCCGCACTGGTGGATGGTTCTTCCAAATGGTTTACGCTGAAAAATATTACCTTTCCATTGTTAACCCCCTATATTGCGATTGCAGTCATCTTCCGGCTCATCGATTCATTGCGCCAATTTGATATTGTGTTTGGCATGACCAAGGGCGGCCCTGGCGACACACTGATGAATTTCCAGGTGTACGGTTACACCTCAACATTTATGTATATGAAACCGGCTGAAGGTTTGACTTACATTATCATCAACTGGATCATTATTTATGTGATCAGCCAGTACATGGTCAAATATCTTAATAAAGTTCAGAGCCGTATTTCGTAGTTTTTATAAAGGAAAACCTGCGATGAATCAGATTGAAATTAAAGAAAAGAAAAACTGGTGGTCAATCATCGGCGCGAACCTGGCTTTGATTGTGATTTTTGCCTTTTTCCTGTTCCCCATCCTGTGGATGGTGGGGATGTCGTTTAAGACCATTGAAGATATTCTTTCCTGGCCACCCAAATTCATCTTCACACCAACATTTGATAATTACCGTGCGATTATCACCTCAACCATTGAACAGCGGGGTGTGGGGAAAATTCCCATCGATTTCATGCCCAGTTTCTGGCACACGTTGATCATCAGCTCGGTATCTGTGCTGGTTTCGGTGTTGCTGGGTGTGCCTGCCTCTTATGCACTGAGCCGCTTCAAATTCAAAGGACGCGACGATATTTCTTTCACCTTTCTGAGCTTCCGTTTTGGCCCTGAATTGCTGGTGATTATCCCCATCTACTTCATTTTCCAGAAAATTGGGTTAATGGGAACCTACGTTGGATTGATCTGGGTTTACCAGTTAATTACCATGCCCATGATTATCTGGATTATGAAAAGTTATGTGGATGATGTGCCGGTGGATTTTGAGGACGCCTGTGTGGTGGATGGTTATCCACGCTGGAAGGCGGTGCTTCGTATTGTGCTGCCCATCATTCGACCGGGCATTGCAGCATCGGCGCTGCTGGCATTTATTTATGCCTGGAATAACTTCTTGTTCTCCCTGGTTTTGGGTTCCACGAATACCAGCACCATTACCCTGTCAGCCATGAAGTTTATTTCTGCTGAAGCGCTGCGCTATGGCATTATGTCGGCTGGTATTGTGATCTCCTTCCTCCCGATTCTGGCGTTCTCGGTCTTTGCTCAACGCTACTTCGTGCGCGGTTTGAGCATGGGCGCCATCAAACGGTAACAGCGCGGAAAGGACGAGAATATTATGGCTCGAATAGCTTTGAAAAATGTAACCGTAGACTATGGTGCTACGGTGGCCTTGAAGAATATTTCCTTTGAAACCGAAGACGGAGAGTTCCTGGTTATTTTAGGACCGGCGGGTGCAGGCAAAACCACCACTTTAAAAGTGGCTGCCGGTTTGATTAAACCCACCCGCGGGCGCGTGTTCATGGACGGCGAGGATGTGACGGACAAACCTGGCAACCTGCGCAACGTTGCCATGACCTTTGAAGATTATGCGTTATACCCCACCTTTTCGGTGCGTCAGAACCTGGAAAACCCGTTTGGGGCAATGGAAAATCCCCCTTCCAAGGCAGATCAGGAAGCAAAAATAATGGAAGTGGCCAAAATGCTGCAAATTGACCACCTGCTTGACCGGCGCGTTGATCAAATGAGCGGCGGCCAAAAGCAGCGTGTTTCACTGGCGCGCAGCATGGTGCGCCAGCCGCAGATATTTCTGTTTGATGAACCGTTGTCACACGTAGATGCGAAAATTCGCCACGCCATGCGCGCCGAATTGCACCGCCTGGCATCGGTCATGGCAACCACGACCATCTATGTGACGCATGATTATGTTGAAGCACTGTCTCTGGGCGACCGCATTATCGTGATTGACAAGGGAGAGATCCGGCAAATTGGAACCCCGCATGAGATTTACCATAAACCTTCTTGCGAGTTTGTCGCCAATGTGGTCGGGCAGCCCAACATCAACATCTATCCGTTTCTGGTAAAACAGGAGGATGGAAACCTGTTGGTGGAATTGAAAGATACGCCTGAATGCAAGTTTTCTCCCATTGGCGAAGCGGGCAGTGTGCTGGCCAAACATGTCGGCGAGTTGGTTCGCATCGGCTTCCGGCCTCAAGACATCCGCTATTCCTTAACGCCAATCAACAGCCACGCATTTTCCACCAAAATCGAACTTTACGAATTGTGGGGCAGGCGCGGTATGGTGATGGCGCTGCTGGGTGAACATGAAATGCGTGTGCTGACGGATACCGATACAAGAATTGATATTGGCAGTCAAATCTGGCTGGATTTGTCCAACGCGCCGTTATACCTATTTGATGAGTCGGGCAATCAATTGGCCTGAGTGGAGGATATCGTGGCAAGTGTAACTTTAGAGAACGTATGGAAGATTTATAACCACGGGCAAAAGAATGCCGTTGAGGCTGTGCGCGATGTCAATCTGACCGTTCAGGATGGCGAATTTATTGCTTTTTTGGGACCATCTGGTTGCGGCAAAACATCCATTCTGCGCATGATTGCCGGTTTGGAGCATATTTCACGCGGTGCAATTCGTATAGGCGATATCGTTGTAAATAACCTGACCCCTGATCAGCGCAATATCGCCATGGCGTTTGAAACCTATGCCCTTTATCCGCACATGAATGTGCGTGAAAACATGAGTTTTTGTTTGCGCGCACGCAACTGGGAAACGGAGAAGATTGACGCCCGTGTGAATGAGGTGGCGCGGGCATTGCATATTGAGAATCTGTTAG
>CAZOKH010000096.1:0-12304 GCA_964580315.1 uncultured Anaerolineaceae bacterium
TCTTCGAACATGGGGCTGTGTGCTGACTGCTCAAACGTATAGAAGCCTTTGACCGGCGCCTGTAATTTGTCGAAATAGTCCTTTGCCAGCGGGTAGGCGCAGGTGTAATCATATTTACCGTGCAGGAAATAGGCGGGAATCTCCAGCCTGCTCACCTGTTGGGTCAGGTCAGTGGTTTGCATTTTTTCCCACAGGCTGAACTGCACGGAGCGCGAATGGAATTTGCCGCGCCACAGGTTGATCTTCTCCCCCAGGGTGTACTCGCGGAACTGCCACGACGGCAGGAAGATGCCCGTGACCACCGATTTCATCTCGCGGGTGGTGCCAATGCCGGCGCCGTGCATATAGGCGTCGCGCAGCGCATCGTAAGCCGCCGGCAGCGGGACGGTCAGGGTGGGCGGGGCTGCTTTCAGCTTTTTCAGCATGCCTTCGTCACCGGCTTTCTCATAATAATCCAGCGCATACTGGTAAGCCAGTTGTTCCGATTGAATCTGGTGGGAAATTTGCCCCACGCCGATGTAAGCCTGGAACAAATCGGGCCTGTGTGCCGCCGCCTGGATGGCAATGTAACTGCCCCATGAATGCCCCATCAGGTAAATTTTTTCTTTGCCAAAGCGCTGGCGCAAATACTCGGTCACGGCAATGGTATCCGCAACAAATTGCTCGGCGGTCATGGTCTCGGTTGCAATATCCGGGGAATAGGAAAGCCCGGCGCCGCGCTGCTCCCACCAGGCCACGGTAAAGTCATTTTCCAGGCCGGTGGGGTACCATTGGGTGAGCCAGTATTCGGGCATGCCGGGGCCGCCGTGCACAAACAGCAGCACCGGGTTGTTCACATTGCGGCTCTTGATGAACATGCCCTGTTGCACACCGTTGACATCGACCCAGGTCTTTTCCGAAAGGCTGTCCGCCAGAAGATTGCCTTTTTCATCGAGAACAGGGCTCGGCTTGCCGGAGCTCCAGGCTAGCAGCACACCTCCCAGGATGATGACACAACCCAAAATGATCGAGAGAGCAATCCACATAAATCGCCCCGCCTTTCGCACGCATGATGATTTAAAAGGTATATCAACTTCAATACCTGCCATTTAATTTCCTCCGCTGCCAACAGATAATCGAATTATATGGAAAAAAGAGAAACTGAATACCCTGCTATTTGCCTGGTTTGCTCATCTCATGGCAAAAATCAGAATACTGCCGGTGATTAATCGCTTGAAGTTCTTTTCGGGTGGCTTCGTGTATTTCACGCAATTCGGTTGCGGTCTGCTCACGACCAGGACCGCCCTCCAGGTTCATGATTTCATCCCAGGTGATTTCAAGCCTGGTTTCAAGCTGCTCCCGGCGGGCTGAAAGGCAGCTCCCTCCGTGTTCCAGATGTTTTCGCAGCAATTCATCCGACTCGGATATGGCTGATTGAGCCGCCGCCGAATTATGCGCCCCACCCCAGATGACCGCTTCTTTTTCAAGGATCGCCCAATCATTCGGCCGCATTTCCTTGGGCAATTCCAGCAGTGCCGGGTCATGGTTTTTCAGCGCTTCATCAGACAGTTCTTCGGCTTTTTCAATATCTCGCACCACATCCAATCCATCCAGTTGCACGCTGGAATCTGAGTTGGTGACATCATCGATTGTATTTTGCACCGCTGCCACCACCACCCCTTCAGGCTGCCACTCGCCATCAACCAGCAGTCCTTTTTCTTCCGCCCACACCACAAAAAATTCTTCAATCAGCTCCCATTCGGCGTCGCTGCAACCCGACAAAAGCAGTGTGCTGACCAACACAACAACCATCAAACCCCATTTCCACTTAATTGTTTTCATGGTTGAATCTCCTCCAGCATTTCATCTGCGCCCATGTTGCGCAGCGTTTCCACCAGGTCAAAGTGGACAAATTTAAAAAATTCTTCCTTCGTAATCAATTCGTCGGCATATTGTTCGACGTTTTCCTGGTCAACCGTAAAAGATAACTGTGATTCGCCCTGCTCACCGCGATACTCAACCGTCAAGTGAGCAATGCGCAAATTCTCTTTGCGATTACGCTCTGTCAGGTCTTGCAGCAGTTCAATGAACACCTCATCGCTGTCATCCATGGGGCTCAACCCGGTGTAGCCTTCACTTTCATCCAGGATGATAAACGCCCCTTGTGTTGCTTCACCCATGATGGGAATGACATAAACACTCACACCCGCAATATCGCGCTCAGCAAATGCCTGGCTCAACTGCTCGCTTGCAACCGGGTCGGGGGCAAGTTGATAAACGTCCTTTGCCTGGCGACCAAACACCCCCAACTTTTGTAAAGCCAGGGGCGTCAACAGGAGAGCGCCTGCCAGGCAAACCATGCACACTCCCATGATGACAACACAGGTAAGGCACCCTTTCCATTTGCCCCGGGGGGGATTTTGCTGTTGTTGCGGAAATTCAGTCATTTTGGCTCCATTTCCCTGACTCAGCAGCACAACTATTCAATTTGTTTCGAAAAAATGATGATCGGAATGGGGAACAATGCGGGCAACCAGAGAATTTCTATCTTCAGTTTACCTAATTCTTGAACCAGTTTCAATAAATTTTTACGCTGCGCAGCAACTGTTTAGACGAAATTGAAAAACGTCACTCTTCCGTCAGGTTCACCACATAGCGCACCGTGTAATCGCTTTCGCGCCCGGCGCGGTACATATCGACCCACACATCGCTGCCGTCCACATACACCATCAAAAACGTGCCCAGGGTGGGCAGGGTGCGTTTGCCGGTGGCATGCCCGTCAGTGATTTGCCACACACCGTCAATTTTCGCGGCGTTGAGCGTGTGGGTATGCCCTGAAAAATAAGCCAGTGCGCCGTAATCAGCCAGCATCTTCCAGAACCTGTCGCGCGAAACCGGGTATTGGTCCAGGCTGTCGCCCACATGACGCTCCTGTTGATTATCCACATCAGGCAGCGGGAACGCCGGTTCATGCCCAAACACAAAAATGTGCTGCCGGTCAGTGGCAGCCAGGTCGGCTTCCAGCCATTCAAGCAGCACATTCACCATGGCGCCGTCGGTCACCCGGTCGGTGTCGCAATATAAATTCAGCATCACAAAATGAGAATTGCCGTAATCAAATGAGTAGGTGGTTTCGGGGCAGCCCTGCGGCCCGCGGCGCGTCAGGTTGGGCGGGGCATCGCCATTGGGATCCAGGTTATATTTTTTAAGCGCATTGATGCCGATCTTCTTATCATCAAATTCATGGTTGCCCACCACCGGGAACCATAAGAACTCACCCCCAAAAACTCGATCAATGGTCCATTTCGCATCACTCACCGGGCTCAAGTCGCCCACGGTGATCATGAAATGCGCCTGGTCCAAATTATCAATTGCCTGGCATACCCCGCGAAAGTAATCATTATTATTGTAGTCACCATCGCCGGTGTAATCATGCGGGTCAGAATTGACCGCGAACGCAAATTGCTCACCAGGAATTGTTGTGGATGTTGGAGTGGGCGGGATGACAGGTGTGGAAGTGAAAAGCGGGATGGGGGTGCTGCTGGGCGTGGGGGCGGCGGTTGGCGTTGAAGTGCTGAACAAACCCGCCAACATTTCAGGCGGAGAAAAAAAAGCGCAGGCAGTCGAAAGGCTGAGCAAAATTGCCAGCAGCAGTCGGACCACCCACGCATTCCGTCCGGGGCTCATCTTATTTCGTTATCCAGACAACATTCTCCACGAAGAAGGGCGGTGATGACGGTAATCCAATGGCGCCAAGACTGGTGAAACTTTCGTCTTCCAGCTTAAACAGGGTCAATTCATGTGTGTGCCACACGCTGTTCTGATCTTGCAGCGGTGCAAAACTGACCAGCAGCAAATAATCGCTGTTGGGAGACCAGACCGCCTTGCGCACATCAGTTGTGCTGAACGGCAGTTCTTGCACTTTGTTGTTGATGGTATTCTTCACCAGCAGGTTCTTGCCATTGGTGGCAACAAACAATTTTCGGCCGTCTGGCGAGAGCGCCATGGTGTCGAAATTGTATTGATAGTCCAGGTAAGAGTAACCCGATTGGTCAATGGGTGCTGAAAAGACGCCCAGGTGATTATAAAAGGCAAACGATTTACCATCCGGGGCAAACACCGGCGATTGCATTTCGTTGAATGTGGGCTGGCTTTCTCCACCGCTGATGGACGTCCAACGCACCTCATACGTATAAGAAAAGGTAAACTCATCGGCTGACATTTCTTTGGTGCCGTACAGGGTGGTCATTTCATCCGTGAGATTAGTTTTTGAGAAAACCTGGTTGGCAGCCGGCAGAACTCCGTCAATCATGCTGAACCAGACATCGGTAACATTGGGAGACACACTCTTCCAGAAAATTTTGGTGGCGTCGGCATAGGGATAGATGCCGCGCGGTTGGTCATTTGCCTGGGTAATGCTGCGCGTGTTTTGACCGTCTGAATCGACCACAAAAATCTTCGCCTGATCGCCGTCCAACCCCAGGAAAGCAACCTGCTCGGTTCCCGGCAGCCAGGCGGCATTGACGCAAGTGTCGGGCAGCAGGTAGTAGGGCGTGCAGGGGGTGATGAATTTGTCACTCAACAGGGTCTGCGAACCGTCAGCCATGTTGTACACATAGAGATTGCGCGCCTGGTTAATCAGCAAACGCTTGCCGTCAGCGGCGCTGCCCTGTAAATCCATACCGCCATCCAGCAGGGCTTGCAGCGTGCGCTGCCCGCCGTCAATTGAGTAGAGTCCGCTGCGCTCATCCACACCGCGCTGGCTGCGGTGCGACAGGCTGACCACCAGGTTCATGCCTTCGGGCAGGGCAGCAGCCTGCAGGCCGGGTAAATTGGCTGCCACTGCAACGGTTGGTTCTGCGGTGGGTTCTGGCGCCAGGGTGGGTTCAAGGGTGAAAGTCGGTTCAACCTGCGGCGTGTCAGTGGCGGCTTCAACGACTGCTGCAACAACAGCCGTTTCAGTGGGCAAAACCACAGCTTCAGGCCGGGCCTGCACGCGAGCCAGCAGGGGTGGAACAATAATCAGCGCCGCGATCACCACAGCCAGCGCGCCCAGCGAAATGAGCGCCACTCGGGCAATGGGGAACGGTTTACGCTGGATGACCGCTTCTTGCGGAACGGTACGTTCCATGCGGGCTGTGGGCGCCAGGTCCGGCTCTACCTCATCCACCGCAGACATGGACAATTCAGATGAATAATCTTCACCCTGCCCCTGCGAAAATTCGGTTTCAGCCGAAAGCTCTTCCCCTTCCACCTCAGAAAACTCACCGGCTGCTTCCTCAACCATAGCCGGGGCGTTTTCCAGGGCGGGTTCCTCCGCCTGTTCTACGGCAATTTCAGGCGCAATTTGTTCATCCAAAACCGGGGCTGTTTCGGTGAAAGGTTCTTCCGCCGCGGTCTGCTCAGATTCTGGTGAGGTTTGTTCCTCCGGCGCTGCATTTGCTTCGGCAGCAGGTGCCTCGGCGGCCGGTTGAACGTAATCTGAGGGCGATTGGTCCAGCATGTATTTGCGCTGCGGGCTTTCAAGACGAGCCTGTCCCAGGCTCATAACCCGTTTCAGGCAATAATGGCGTTGGTGTTCATACTCCGCGCAGACCGACAACAGCCACCAGGCTGTTTCATCATTGGGTCTGTTGGATAAGTATTGAACCAGATAGCTTCTCGCGGCAGCCACATTCCCCGATCGAATTGCCTCAGTTGCTGCCTGTAAAATTCCTAAATCCAGCAAATCTCTGCCTCTTAATAACATTTTTTCATCTGCATTCAACTTTAGACGCATTTGGACATTATAACATGCCCCATCCACAAGATTTTGTGAATCAGGATGAGATTATTTGCCCTTTTATGAAGGTTTTTTACCCTGTGTACGGCTCAATCGCCAAGCCATTCCATCCGTTCCACAAAATAGGGTTGTGAATCAGGCGCAGTGACGGCTCCCAGGTTCTGCACCAGGCCGCTGGATGGATCAACCAGGTACAGTTCCTGGTAATGCCAGGCGTTTTCTTGCTCCAAAACGGCCTTAAAACCAAGCAGCAGCACTTGCTCACCATCCGGCGACCAGGCGGCATCCAACACATCTGCATCACCCAGATCCAAATCCCGGCGGGTGTGATCCACCGTGTTAAACAAAATATGTTTGCCATTTGCAGCCGCGAATAGCCAGGCGCCGTCGGGCGACAGGGCCAGCGTGCGAACATCGTCGGCTGATTCGACAAAGGTAAAACTCGATTGGTCCAACGGCGCCACAAACACGCCCATGTTGTTGTAATAGGCAAACACGCCGGCACGGGGTGAAAACACCGGCGATTGCAGATCGTTTAAGGTTAGCTGACTTTCGCCTCCCTGCAGCGGCGTCCAGCGCACCTCATAGCGGTAGGTGTACAGCGGATTCTTTTCAGCATCCACCTTCCAGCCGTAAACCGCGCTGATTTTCATATTAAGATTCCACACGGTGAACACTTCATTGGCAGCCGGCAGCCCCCCGTCCATCATGCTGCGCCACACATCGTTTTCAGAAGGCTGAGCGCTTTTCCAGTACAGCTTGCTCTCATCCGGCGAAGGATAAATGCCGCGCGGCTGCTCGCCGGGCAAGGTCAACCTGCGGGTGTCGCTGCCGTCAGCATTGACCACATTAATATAGAACAGACCGTCTTCCCCCACGGTCATATAGGCCACCCGGTCGGAAGCCGGCAGCCAGGCAGCATTGACGCAGGTATCGGGCAGCAAATAGTACTTCATGCAGGGGGTGATGAAATCATCACTCAGCAGGGTTTGCGCGCCGTCAGCCAGGTTGTGCACATACAATTTGCGTCCATGACTCACCAGCAGGTGTTTTCCGTCAGGCGCGGCGCCCTGCAGGTTATTGCCCACATCCGTCAGAGATTGCAGGATGTGCTGTTCGGCATTCATGCCAAACACGCCTTCCAGGCGGTCAATGCCGCGGTGGCTGCGCACCGACAACCCCACCGCCAGGTTTGCCCCGGCGGGCAGCGGTGCACCTGTCAGCCCCGCAGCGGCTGTCGCCGTGGGTTCGGGGTTGGGTGAAGCCGTGGGTTCGGGCTGCGCGGTGGAAATTTCAGTCGGTTGGGTTGCAGCGGTCGGTTCTGCACCGGTGATCGGGATCAACTCATTGACCGGGGTTGCGGCTGTGCCTGTTGGAAAAGCCGGAGACATTAACAGCGGCGCCACCGCCAGCACACACGCCGACACAGCCATAACCAGTGCCGCCCCCCAGGTGAATCGCTGTTTGGGTTTGAGAGATGGTGTGGGTTGCGGGCGTTTGAGGCGCATTAATTCCAGGCGGGCTTCTTTGTTGGCCGGGTTAATTGCCAGCACACGTTTCAGGCAATAAATGCGCTGGCGTTCCTGCTCCACACTGGCAGAAAGGCGCCACCACAGCATTTCGTCCTGGCGGTGCTGCCTGATTAGTTCCACCAGGGTTTGCCTTGCTGAGGCTCCATCCCCGGCGCGCAGTGCGTCACTTGCTTCCTGCAAGCTTTTCATCTCACCTGCCCATCCACCCACATTCAAACAGCCGGTTGCGCTGATAAATATTCGTTCCCCTAAAAAATTATAGCATACTCAATAAACTAAATATTTCCATGAAAACAACCGATAACATAACCGGGAACTTCACACCTTGCAACCTTCTAACACTTGTTTAAGAGCGATTGACAGGTTGAAAAACTTGGCTATACTGAAAAAGTAAGCGGTTTTACCGTTTTTGACTGGATTGGCTCTATGCGCGCAGCATTATGGAATATCTTAACAATCTTCACGTTGTTGGCAACCCTTGCCACGGGCTTTTTTGTCACGCAAGTTTTTGCCAATCCCTATACGTCTTTAAACCCGCTTAAACCGCCCACATTGCCCCCCACCGTTAAGATTCCCACTTCCACCGCAACGCTGCGTTCGCTGCCCGCCACCTGGACCAGCACCGCCGGCGCGCAGCAGGCGCCTGCGCTCAAATCCACCTCCACACCCATTCCGCGCTCCACGCGCTTCCGCATTGATATTTCCACCAAAACCTATACACCGGCGCCCACCAAAACCAGCACCAAAAAATCAACCTCATCGTCTTCGTCCAATACCAAGACGCCCACCGAGGTTTCGGCTGCCACCAAAACCAAGACCGCGGTAAAAACCAAAACCCCAACCGATGACCCCTCTGCACCCACCAACACCAACACGCCCATTCCATCGCCCACCAGCCTGTCCAATCCCAGTTCGGCGCGCGAGTTGAACGGCGTCTCAAACGACACCTGGCAAAATTCGGTAAACAACCCCAATTTGGAATGGGATCCCAAGCCTGATGCCACCGGATATTATGTCTATTTCGGCGCGAGTGCTGACGGCACCAGCAGCGAGTTTACCGAAGACCCGGCGTTCGATCCCGACGTGGTGACCACCGGCACTTACTACATGCGTGTGCGCACCCGTTACGGCGATGTCGAAATGTCGAGTTGGTCCACCCTTTTCACCTTCCGCTACGACGACGAAGCGCCTACCAACCCTTCGGCGCCCGCCACTGAATCGCACGGCGTCGAGAGCGGCGTCGGGCAAAGCGCGGTCACTTCTCCCTCCTTCACCTGGAGCGGCGCCGATGACGGCAGCGGCAGCGGTGTTGACGGCTACTACGTTTATTTTGGACTCTCTGAAAGCGGTACCAGTTCCACCTTCCAGAGCGGCAACTCCCTCACCATCAGCGACCCGCTGGCACCCCAAACCTATTACCTGCGGGCGCGGGCTGTGGATGCGCTGGATCAACAAGCCGCTGAATGGATCACCCTGTTCACTTTTGTCCTGACTGCCCCATAAGCGAATATAATAAAGAATATGACCGAATATATCGATTCTGCCACGTTTGACCATCTGGTTAGCCTGGCAGCGTTGGAATTGGACGCTGAACAGGCTGAGTATTTGCGCCGCGAGTTGAACCACCAGCTCGATGCCATTCGTGAACTGGAAGCCATTCCGCTTCCAGATGACCTGACCATCACCTCGCACGGTGTGCCCTACCCACCGCAAACTTCGCAGCCTCCGCGCCCCGACCAGGTGACCCCCTGGGCCAAGCCTTCCGCCATTCTTGACCAGGCGCCCCAGGTGGATGATGATCAGATCGTCGTCCCCGACATTCCACATACCACCCTGGAATAACCTGCATGGAACTTTGCGACCTTTCAGCCCATGAGTTGAGCCGCCTGCTTCGCCGGCGGGAAACCTCTGCCCGCGAGATCACCCAGGCGTGCCTGCAGCGCATCGAGCAGGTGGACGGGCGCCCCGGCAGCCTGGAACCGGGCGAAATCACCGCCGAAGACCGCCAGCGCGTGCACGCTTTCATCACCGTGACAGCCGAACGCGCCCTGGCGCAGGCCGATGCAGTTGACCGCAAACTGGCTGCCGGAGAAGACCCCGGTCTGCTGGCCGGCATACCGGTTGCCATCAAAGACATCTTCTGCGTGGAGGGCACTCCCTCCACCGCCGCCTCGCGCATCCTGGCCAATTTCAACGCTCCCTACACCGCCACGCCGGTTGAGCGCATGGAAGCCGCCGGGGCGATCACGCTGGGCAAAGTGAACCTGGACGAATTTACCTTTGGTTCATCCTCCGAATCTTCAGCCTTTCAACCCAGCCCGCGCAACCCGTGGAATCCCGATCATGTTCCGGGCGGCTCGTCGGGCGGCAGCACGGCTTCAGTGGCCGCCGGTGAAGCCCCGCTTTCGCTGGGCACTGACACCGCCGGATCACTGCGCCAGCCAGCCGCGTTTTGCGGCGTGGTGGGCCTCAAACCCACCTATGGGCGCGTTTCGCGCTACGGGTTGATTGCCTTTGGCTCATCGCTCGACTGCCCCGGCCCGGTGGCGCGCGATGTGACCGACACCGCCATGATGATGCAGGCCATCGCCGGGGTTGACCCGCGCGACGCCACCACCGCCAATGTGCCCACTCCCGACTACCTGGCCGAACTGGAAAAAGACATCCGCGGGCTGCGCATCGGGCTTTCTCCCGACTACTTCCGCATCTCCATCCCCGACCCCGTCAGCGGAGAATACATCCAGCGCGACCTGCCGGCTGAAATGTACGGCGCCGTGCTGCGCGCCGCCAACCTGCTGCGCTCGCTGGGAGCTGAAATCATCGACAATGTGCCCATGCCCAACACGCGCTACGGCATCCCGGCCTATTTCGTGGTCAGCCGGGTGGAAGCCGCCTCAAACCTGCACCGCTTTGATGGGGTAAAGTACGGTCACCGCACCGCGCAGCCCATGAACGATTTACGCAAGCTGTACCGCGTTTCGCGCAACGAAGGCTTTGGCTTGCAACCCAAGCTGCGCATCTTGATGGGCATGTACGTCAGCGCGGCGCAGTACAGTGAGCAATATTACAACCGCGCCCTCAAAGTGCGCACGCTCATCCGCCAGGACTTTGACACAGTTTTTGACCGCCAGGGCAAATACCGCCTGGACGCACTGCTGACCCCCACCACACCCACCACGGCCTTCCAAATGGGCGCGGTGTACGGCGATTCGGTGATGATGCAATACGCCGACCAGCTTACCGTGCCGGCCAACCACGCCGGCGTGCCCGGCCTGTCGCTGCCCGGCGGGCTGGATCATGAAGGGCTGCCCATTGGCATTCAACTGCTGGGGCCCGACTTCTCGGAAGATGTGCTGCTGCGCATCGGCCGCGCCTTTGAGCGCGTGACCTCCGACGATGACTGGCGCCAGGTGAAACCCAAAGTATTAAGATAACGCATCAGACCCTAAAGGTTTTGAAAACCTTTAGGGTCTTAACTGTATAAACATGCAACCTGTTCCTTTTGCCCGCTCATCCAAACACCCAGCATTTTTAGCCGCAGCCGGATTGTTGATCTGGCTGTCTGTGGCCTCTGCCTGCGCGCCTGCACCCGCCGTCAAAGCGCAGGAGGCAGCCCCGTTTGAAACCAGCCAGCCCGCGCACACCCTCACAGCCGCCCCCGGCCCCACCTTGCCGCCGGCAGCATCCACTGCCGCTGCCACCAGCCTGCCCACCAGCCTGCCCGCCGCTTCCACGAATACAGTGACCGCTGTGCTGAATGCCAACTGCCGCAGCGGACCTTCCACTTTGTTCGACGTGCAAGGCTCGCTGTGGATTGGCGACAGCGCCGCACTGCTGGGGCGCACAGCCGACGGTGAGTGGCTGCTGGTGCTGCCGCAGGATGCCGAAAGCCCCTGCTGGGTGTTTGCCGAACTGGTGAAACTGGACGGAGATATGCAAGTGGAGCAGGCATCAGTGGTTGCCTCCCCGCCCACACCCACCCCGCTGCCTGCCGGCGCCGACGCCTCGCCAGACCAGTATGCTGAAATCCTGTTTCACCTGATCAACCGCACGCGCGCCGAGAAAGGCCTGGGACAACTCACCCTCAACCCGGTTCTTTCAGCCGCAGCCCAGGCGCACAGCCACGACATGGCCGCAAACGATTACTTCAGCCACACCGGCAGCGACGGCTCTGACCCCACCAGCCGCCTGGTCAACCAGGGATATCAATTCACCTACAACGGTGAAAACCTGTTCGCCGGCGGCGACCCATACCTGGCCATGACCATGTGGATGAACAGCACCGTGCACCGCGAGAACATGCTCTATCCCCTGTTTACCGAATTTGGCATCGGCATTGCTTCCAATCCCAACAGCACTTACGGCATTTACTACACGATTGAATTTGGACAACCATGAAAAATATTTGCGTCTTTTGCGGTTCCAGCCCCGGTGAACGGGAAGCATACATCACAGCCGCGCGCCAGTTGGGCAGCCTGCTGGCGCAGCGCGGCCTAACCTTGATCTACGGCGGCGGCAATTCGGGACTGATGGGCGAAATTGCCCAGGCCGCCCTGCAAGGCGGCGGCAAGGTAATTGGCGTCATCCCGCGCACCATGGAGCAGCGCGAGCTGGCGCATCGCGGCATCACCGAGCTGCATGTGGTGGAAAACATGCACCAGCGCAAAGCCATGATGGCTGACCTGGCCGACGGCTTCATTGCCATGCCGGGCGGGTTGGGCACCCTGGAAGAGATTGCCGAAGCCCTCACCTGGGCGCAGTTGGAATTTCATCGCAAACCGTGCGGGCTGCTCAACGTGAATGGGTATTACGACAGGCTGGCGCAGTTCCTTGACCACATGGTGACCGAGGGCTTTCTGCATCCGCAGCACCGCACCCTGGCACTGATCAGCGCCGACCCGCAAGAGCTGCTGGATCAGTTTGAGCGTTACACCCCGGCGCACGTTGATAAAATCGCCATGGCGCATAAAAAGCGTGTGGTTTAATAAATTTCTCACGCCGAGACGCGGAG
>CAZOKH010000097.1:0-12230 GCA_964580315.1 uncultured Anaerolineaceae bacterium
ATGAAAACATTATCGAAGGAGTAAACAGGCTCATGCTTTCGGAACAATTAAAAATCAGCGAGGTTATTCGCCCTGAGACCATTGATTTGCATCTTACCGGTGTGCAATGCAAAGATGACGCCATTCATTATCTTGCGGGTTTGTTGAACAAAGCCGGGTTGATCTCAGACATTGAAGCTTACACCCAGTCGGTTTATGAGCGCGAATCTCTTGGGCCTACCTATATGGAGCATTTCATTGCCATTCCGCATGGAAAATGCGCTGCGGTGCGCGAGGCAGGCATTGCATTTGGCAGGTCGCCGGAAGGTTTTGAATACATTACGCAAGACGGCGGCGGCCTGGCAAAATTGGTTTTCTTGCTTGCCATTCCCGAACGCACCGCGCCAGATGCCTACATTGCTGTGCTGGCGCGACTTGCCCGCTTGCTGGTGCATGATGAATTTCGAGAGGAATTAATGGCTGCTAAAACGTATCAGGATGTATTAGACGCCATCATTCACGGAGAAGTGTTACTCGAAGAGTAACAACCTGATTACAAGGAGAGTGTAGATGAAAATTGTTGCAATAACTGCTTGTGCCGGTGGAATCGCGCATTCGTATATGGCGGCAGAAGCCATAAAGAAAAGCGCAAAAAAACTTGGCGATGAAGCCAGAGTAGAAATCCAGGGTTCCATGGGGCTGGAGAACCGCCTGAAACAATCTGAAATCGATGAAGCAGACCTGGTTTTGTTTGTAGCCAACATTGCAGTTCGCGAAACAGGTCGGTTCAAAGGAAAAAACATTGTTGAAATTGACCCTGGAAAATTCGTTGCTGATGGCGATAAAGCGCTTGCACTGGCAAAAGAGAAAGGAGGATTGAGTTAGTTTAAAGAGTCTTAATTCTTAATTTCAACCAAGCAATCCAACCAAACATTTTTTTACGAAGTGCAAAAGGAGAAAGAAATGAAGAAGTTTTTGCATGATCTGCAAACGCACCTGTTAACCGGTGTATCGTATATGATCCCGTTTGTGGTGCCGGGCGGTATTTTGATTGCCATCGGTTTTCTGCTGGGCGGCATCAAAGTGTATGAAACCCCGGGGCTGCCGGCTGAACTGTTTTTCCTGGGTAAAGATGCCTTTGGCCTGATGGTGGCTGCCCTGGCCGGTTACATTGCTTATTCCATTTCAGATCGCCCGGGTATTGCTCCTGGTTTTGTGGGCGGCGTTGTGGCAAACCGCATTGGGGCTGGCTTTATTGGCGGAATGATCGCCGGTTTGATCGCCGGTTACCTGGTTGAATATATCAAGGGACTGAAAGTTCCTCAAATGATTCGCTCCCTGATGCCGGTTCTGATTATTCCCCTTGTAGCTTCTACCGTTGTCGGTCTGTTGATGGTCTATTTCATTGGACCTCCCGTCAAATGGCTCAATGAAACCCTGAGTGTTGTTTTGAATAATTTGGGTACCGGCAGCGCCATTGCACTGGGCCTGGTAATTGGCGCAATGATGGCGTTTGACATGGGCGGTCCGTTGAATAAAGCAGCCTACTTCTTTGCGATGGGTGTGGCAGAGACTGCCGGTAATTGGGTACCCATGGCAGCCTGTTTTGTGGGCGGCATGGTTCCCCCGCTGGCGATTGGTATCGCGATGTTGATTGCAAAAAGCAAATTCACTGAAGATGAACGGGCTTCGATTCCAGGTTGTTTTGTAGGAGCCGCATCCTTCATTACTGAATTTGCCATTCCATTTGCTGCCGGCGATCCGGTGCGGGTTTTACCGTCCATTATGGTTGGTTCAGCAGTGGGCGCTGCTATCAGCATGGCATTAGGTGTTACCATGATGGCTCCCCACGGCGGGTTATTTGTACTGCTTTTATCCAATAAACCCTTGTTCTTCTTGTTATCAATAATTATTGGTGGGCTTGTTGGTGGTTTTATGCTTGCGGCTTTGAAACCCAAGCTGGAATCCGAAAGCGCTTAATCGGTGTCTTGATCATTATTTGAAAGGCACTACGCATCCTGTTCCGCGTAGTGCCTTTCATCAAAAAGGTTCGTCGTTGGTCAGATCGAAAAAAAACCAAAGTGGATTTGTGATATACTGCCAAATAGGAAATGATAATCATCACGAGTACTGAATAATGGCCAAGGAAAAATGCCAATGAAGAAGTTGTTGTTTCGAGAAGAACGCCTGCGCTTGATCATGGAAACCATTTACGAACAGCGAAATGTGGTTGTCAATGAGCTGGCTGAAAAATTTGGCAAAAGCGCATCTTCCATCCGCCTGGACCTGGCTGAACTGGAATCACGCGGCTTAATTTCACGCACGCATGGCGGGGCGATTCTGGCTGACGAATCGACACAGGATTTTGTCCTGAATAAAAAATTTCTGCAAATTCGGGCAGAGACCTATCGTGAAGAAAAGCAACGCATCGGCAAAGTTGCAGCAGATCTAGTTCACGAAGGCGATTCGTTGATGATTGACGGCGGC
Source organism: uncultured Anaerolineaceae bacterium (assembly GCA_964580315.1). Classification (GTDB taxonomy): domain Bacteria; phylum Chloroflexota; class Anaerolineae; order Anaerolineales; family Anaerolineaceae; genus CAZOKH01. The sequence continues at coordinate 2,467 of CAZOKH010000097.1, forward strand.
TCTACCAACTATTTTGTGGCAAAAAACCTGCAAAAAAAACGCGGTTTGACCATTATTACCATTTCCACTTTTCTGTTCCCCATCCTGTGGGAAATACCCGACGCGAAGATTTATCTGTGCGGGGGATTGGTGCACCGCGAATTTGAAGATACCTTCGGTGATATCGCCATGGATTCGATCTCCAGGTTTAAACCCGATCATACCATCATGGGCATGGACGGCATTTCCTGTGACCATGGTTTAACTTCAACCGATCCGATTATGGCGATGTTAAAACGGCAGATGATATCGGTCAGTAAAGATTTGATTGTCGTGTCTGATTCAACAAAGTTTGGTAAGGTGTGCGTTTTGTCTGTGGCTGATATCAACGCTGCAAAAACGATTGTTACGGACAATAATGTGTCACTTGACCTGGTGAGAAAAATTGAACAACGCGGTCCAACCGTGCTGGTGGCATAAGATTGGTTGTTGTCTTGACGACAACCGTTTTAAATCGTTGATTGTGCTGATCTCAACATTCCATTGAAATTTGATATGTTGTTGCAGTCTGTTTTTTTGTTGGTATTACTTTGTGTCAGAATTCTCATATGTTAGCATATGTTGATGATATTGCGTAAATAATCTAAATATCTTTTGTTTTAGATGTTTTAAAGAAAGAGGACGTAATGAACGAGGATATGATTAAAACACTCCAGCAGGAGAACAAGCATCGCACGCAGCATCCTTTCTGGGTGTGGGAATCGATTCAAATGATTCCGCAGATGCTTTCGCAATGCCTGGAAGGTGAAACGAGCCGCGACATTGACCTGGTTGTAAATGAATGTCTTAAACGCAAGGTTAATAAGCTGATCCTGGTTGGAAGAGGTTCTTCTTACTTTGCGGCGCTTGCCACGCAGCCTTTTATTAAAAAAATGACCGGGCTGCCCGTGGAATGTTATGTAACCAATGTGCTGGGAGCTTATCCCTACTCGGCGTGTGATTCACAAACAGCCGTCTTTTTCAATTCGCATTCAGGCAAATCGGAAGGTGATGCTTACGTTGTTGACCTGGTGAAGAAACTTGGAGCTTATACCGTTGGCGTCACTGATATCCGCGAATCCAGTTTGACAGAAGCGGTTGACCAGGTGTTGATGGGACCGGGCGGATCAAAAGTGGAACTGCCTGCCACCCGCACCTATGCCACTGCCATTTACCGCACATTGTTGTTTGCCCTGGCGCTTGGCAAAGCCCTGGGTGTGGTTGAGGGTGTGGATGAATTTGAAAAAGCTTTAAAAGCCCTGCCGTCCCAGGTTGGCGCTTTCATCCCTGCTTTTGAAAAACAGGCTGTGCAGGTTGTGGATGTCTTGAAAGATTGCTCATCGCTGGTGATTGCCGGTTACGGCCCCAACACGCCCAATGCCGAAGAGTCTGCCATGGCGTTCAACCAGTCAACCGGCATTTCCAGCCAGAGTTATGAGATGGAGAATTATATCCATGGGCCGATGCAGGCCTTGAATAAGGAAACGGGTATGATTTGCATTGCACCGCCTTCTCTCCTGCAGGAACGCATGTTCAGCATGGCTACCGCGGCGCGCATCATTGGCGCAAAGACGGTTTTAATTGTCCCGGAAGACGCAGAAAACCTGCCGGAAGTGGATCGAGTGGTTAAGATGCCTGCTCAAATTCCGGACCTGATCTCACCGGTGGCCTACATGGTTCCCCTGTGGCAAATGGGCTATCACCTGGGTATGCTTACGAAAAAAGGTGCGCACCCCGACCGGCTTTCAATGGATAAACCTGAATTCAAAGAGGGTTTTTCATACTTGATGAAAAGCGACAAGTGGGTCACGAAGAAATAACCAACTGTTGATATTCAGCCGGCAAAATGCCTCCTGCTGTGCTGTTCATTGTACTAAAAGGCGTCTCCAATAATGAGGGTTGCGGAGACGCTTTTTAGTTGGGGCGCCCGGGTTATTTTGCTGCCATTATCTGATTGAACAGATCGGCAATTTTGTAATACATCCCCGGGTTGAATTTTTCAAACCAGGTGTTTGATCCACTGAAAGAGAGAAACAAACCGGTTGCCAGGCTGATGAGCAGCAGCACACAGCACAACAGGTTAAAGCAAAGGCGAACGCCGGGATGTTTTTGCAGTGCGCCTTGAACCTGCCACATGCCCCAACCGCTGAGCAGCGCTGCCAGCGGAAAGAAATCTTGCATGTAGCGCATGGTTGAAGCGATGAATGCTGCCAGTATGCCAAATGCCAGCAGGGCGGCGCCGCTCAGGGTAATGCTCCACCAGGATAGCAGGTATGGCTGCCTGTCTTTTTGAGAAAACAGCGCGGCGAGCAAGGGAATTGGGCTGAGCAGGATGAAAGGTGCGCAGGGCAGCAGGCCTGCAATTGGTTCGGGATAGTAATAATCGGGCGGCAAATGGATGAAGAACGGCCACATGCTTTCGTTGATGTATGGTGTGGAGATGAAGGGAAAATAATCCGGGTGATACTGTGGAAGCCGCACCAGGTAAGAATACAAATTGGGGATGACATAATTCAGAGAAAGCAGCACATCGGTCTTGCCCGGTGTGGCAGGCCCGGTGAGTTGGTAACGGAACCCGTTGTCCAGGATGGAGCCAAAACGGATATAGTTGAACGCCATCAGCAGGGCGGCAATGCTGCAACAAGGCAGCAAAAAACAGGCGCTGTTGCGCAGAAAAGACCGGCGTGATTGTTTTTCATGCTTCAGCAGGTAAATTAACACCATCATTGCCAGGAAAGCCGCTGTGACGGCAGTATTCATGCGGCAGCCAGGCGCAAGCGCCAGCAGCAAGCCGCCCAGGCATAGAAAAACCCGTGGATGTTGACCGTTGGCAAAGGCATTCAAAATTGCCCACAACCCTGCCAGCGTGAAGCAGATGCCGCCCATGATGGAGGCTTCGTATACCGCGGGACGGATCATGTGGTAGACTGGCGGCATGCTCAACCCGGCGAATAAGATGGGGGCAATGACAGCGCTGCCTTTGGCGTGCGGCGCAAAAACCCGGCGCATGTGCAGTGTGATGGCGGTGAAGAACAAGATGGATGCGCACAGAAACAACAACACCAGTGATGTGTCGCCAATGGGCTGGCGGATGATGGGTTTGATGAGAATCACCACCAGGGAAGGCACCGCGCCCCAGTACAGGTAGTATTTGCCCTGGTAGTATGAAACATCCCACAGGCAGTGAATGCCGGTGCGGTTTTCCCACTGGTAAGGATCATCCAACGCGGCCAGTTCGGCCGGGGGTTCTACCAGCAGATGGGTTTTTCCAGCCAGGAACCCCTCTGCCTGCATATTGAAAAAGAAAGTCTCTTGCGGCAGTTTTGTCCAGGTTCCGGTGGTCAGGTACCACACCGTGAAAAAAATCACCAGCGCCGCACTGCTCCAACCGAACAGGCTGGCGGCGCGCTCTGCATCCTGGTTCAGCCAGGCGATGAACGCCAGGCGCTGCCACCAGGCTGAAATGCGGCTGAAGATTGAGCCAATCCAGCGCAGAGCAGGCAGCGCACCCACCCGCTGCATGATGTGGGAACGGCCGAGCGCAGCAGAGATTTGGACAAGATGTTTCCAGAAGTGCACCGCAAGCGCCAGGCAAATGAACAGGATGCCCAGCGCCAGCAGGGCAAAGCGGCTTTTTCCCCAGCCGGGGTCGTTGTCAATGCCCAGCGCCGTTGCGAACAGGGCAACCGCAGCCAGGAAAAATCCCAGAAGCAGGCTAAGAATGAAGAAGAATAGAAGGAAAGAATTTTTTTTCTGCATACCTCGGTTCCCCATCAGTGAAACAAGTTCACTGTCAACCGACATCCTGTACCACCCTGAAAAAATTGTACTCCACTATTGAAAAAGCAACATTGCGATACGCTTACAGAATTTCACAGTACAATCAGGTTTGATGGATGAAAACCGTTTGATCCAAATATTTACAGAGAATCAACTGGCGCCTGCCGTGCGCTATTTTTCGCAAATTGGCTCGACCAACGATGAAGCCATGCGTTGGGCAGCCGCCGATGCGCCTGACGGCGCGCTGGTGGTTGCCGATGAACAAACTGCCGGGCGCGGACGCCTGAACAGAAGCTGGGTCACCCGCGCGGGCGCTGCGCTGGCGTTCAGCGTCATCTACCGTCCAAAGGATCGGGAAGCCGAATGCCTGCACCTGTTTTCACCGCTGGCGGCGCTGGCGCTGCACAGCGCGCTGCAGAAAGTGTGGAATCTGTCAGCCCAGATCAAATGGCCCAATGATGTACTGCTGCAGCGCCGCAAAACCGCTGGAATTTTGGTTGAGGCTGCCTGGATGGGCAGCCAACTGCAGGGCGTGGTGGTGGGTGTGGGCATCAATGTGCTGCGGGGTTCGGTCCCGCCCGATGCTGAGGTGATGTTCCCGGCGACCAGCGTGGAACACGCCCTGGGGCGGCCGCCCGACCGGCTGGAACTGTTGTGCGCGGTGCTGCGCGAAATGAACGCCTGGCGCGCTCACCTGGGCGCCCCGGCATTTTTGCACGCCTGGCGGACAAACCTGGCTTTTGTGGGAGAGCCGGTATGCATTGATCAATCGGGTAAAATTCTCTGTGGAACCCTTTCTGGTATTGACGATCAGGGGAATATACTGCTAAGATTAAAAGACGGGCAGATTGCGCAGTTCGCCGCGGGAGACATTTCGCTGCGTCCGCTACAGGCAGCCTGATTGGAGGTGGATTAATGCTGGATGATTTGAGAAATTCGTTGATGGACCCCTATGACGAAGAAGAGGTGCATGCAGAAGAACCGCAGCATCAGCCCCAAAAAGCGGCCAAAAGCAGCACGGATAATTTTTTGGGAATGACGGCCGCCCAGCGGTTTATTGTTGCCCTGATGGTGTTGTTGATGGTGTGTTTGCTGGGCGCATTTGTTTTGCTGGTTACCGGGAAAATTGCCCTGCCTATTTAAGCTCGCAAAAAATCAGAAGTAACGCCCCTTCAGGTCGTTTCAACCCGTCAGGTTGAAGCAGCCCGAAGGGGCGTTGTGTTTGAAAAGTGGGCCGGGTCAGGCGAAATCAGTCTTGCGCGCCGTTTGATTCTTCCGGGTTGGTTTCCTCGTGGTCGCCGTTTTCTTCGTCCAGCTCATCCAGAATCTCGTCTTCCAGGTCGGTTTCCAGGTCATCGACGTTGGTTTCAGGCAGGGCGTTGAGCGCTGCATCATCCTGGTCGGCGCCATTTTCACTGGTTTTGCCGTTTTGACCGTTTTCGGGTGCAATGCGCGCCAGTGAAGCCACCCGGTCGCCATTCTGCACATCCATCAGGTGCACGCCGCGTGTGGCGCGGCCGCCAACGTGAATGCCGCTCACTTTCAGGCGCAGCACCATGCCCAGGGCAGAAATGAAGGTGACTTCGTCTTCCTCTTGCACCACGCGCGCCGAGGCAATGGGCCCGGTGGCGGGCAGGTAGCGCGGGCTGGTGGTGTGCACACCGCGACCGCCGCGGCTGTGGGCAGGGTAATCTTCCAGCCTGGCGCGTTTGCCGTAACCATGTTCACTCACCACCAGCAGGTAACCACCTGGCTCCAACACTTCCACCGATGCCACCCGGTCGCCTTTGCGCAGGCGGATGCCGGTTACACCGGCTGCCTGGCGGCCCATGCTGCGGATTTCTTTTTCGGCAATGCGCAGGGCCAAACCTTGTTCGGTCACCAGGATGATCTCGTCTTCACCACTGGTGAGGCGCACCCAGTTGAGCTCATCGCCTTCGTTGAGTGTGATGGCGATCAGGCCCGATGGGCGCACGCTGGCAAACTCGACCAGGGGCACGCGCTTCACGCGTCCCAGCACGGTGGCCATGGTCAGGTAGTTGGCAGAATCGAATTGTGAAACCGGCACGGCGGCAGTGATGTGCTCGTCGGCGCCCAGGTTCAATATGTTGACGGTGGGGGTGCCGCGGTCGGTGCGCCCCGAATCGGGAATCTGGTAGGCGCGCTCTGAATAGACCTTGCCGCGGTCAGAGAAGAACAAAATGGTGTCGAGCGTGCGGGCGTGCAGCATGGTGAGCACTTCGTCTTCGCCGCGCAGGCCCTGCCCGCTGGCGCCGCGTCTGCCGCGCCCGCGCAGGCGGTGGGTGGCCAGCGACACACGTTTGATGTAGCCGCGCTGGGTCAGGCTGATCAGCACAGCTTCGTCGGCCACCAGGTCTTCTTCGCGCAGTTCGCTGCCAGCTTCGCGGCTGATGCGCGTGCGGCGCGCATCGCCGTATTTTTCGCTCATCTCCAACAGGTCAGTCTTGATCACATCCAGGATTTTGCCGGGATTGGCCAGCAGGTCTTCCAGGTCGGCAATAATCTGCATGGTTTCGCGTTGTTCGTCTTCAATTTTCTGGCGCTCGAGGGCAGCCAGGCGGCGCAGTTGCAGGTCGAGGATGGCCTGCGCTTGAATTTCACTGAGTTTGAAGCGTTCCATCAGGCGGATTTTGGCCTGCTCGCCGTCTGGCGATTTGCGGATGGTGTCGATCACTTCATCGAGGTTGGCCAGGGCAATCAACAGGCCGTCTAAAATGTGCAGGCGGCGGCGGGCTTTATCCAGCTCAAATTGCGAGCGGCGGGTGATCACATCTTGCCGGTGCTGGATGAATATGTGCAGGGCGTGCTTGAGCGACAGGGTGCGCGGTTCATCGTCTACCAGCGCCAGCAGTTGCACGCCAAAGGTCGATTGCAGCGGGGTGAACTTGTATAACTGGTTGAGCACCTTGCGCGGCTGCGCGCTGCGTTTCAATTCAATCACAATGCGCATGCCCTGGCGGTCTGATTCGTCGCGCAGGTCTGAAATGGCGTCAATTTTATTGCTGCGCACCAGTTCGGCAATGCGCTCGATCAGGGTGGTTTTGTTCACCTGGTAGGGAATTTCGGTGATCAGGATGCGGTGACGTCCGCTGCTGGTCTCTTCAATGTCTGCTTTGCCGCGCACAATCAGGCGGCCTTTGCCGGTGCTGTAGGCCTGACGGATGCCTTCAGCGCCGATGATGATGCCGCCGGTGGGAAAGTCGGGACCGGGCAGGTGTTTCATCAAATCGTCCACGGTGATGTCGTCTATCTTTTCATAGTTATCAATCAGGTGAACCAGCGCGGCGCATAGTTCTTTCAGGTTGTGAGAAGGAATGTTGGTGGCCATGCCCACTGCAATGCCCGAGGTGCCGTTGAGCAGCATGTTGGGCAGGCGGGTGGGCAGCACAACCGGCTCTTGCAGGGTGCCGTCAAAGTTATCAATAAAATCGACCGTGTTTTTGTCAATATCGGCCAGCATTTCCTGCGCCATGGAGCCCAGGCGGGCTTCAGTGTAACGCATGGCAGCCGGTGAATCGCCGTCGATGGAACCGAAGTTGCCCTGCCCATCCACCAGGGTGTAGCGCATCGAGAAATCCTGCGCCATGCGCGCCATGGCGTCATACACGGCAAAATCGCCGTGCGGGTGATACTTGCCCAGCACTTCACCCACAATACGGGCTGATTTTTTGTAGGGGGTGTTGGCGCGAATACCCATGTCGTGCATGGCATACAGAATGCGGCGGTGCACGGGTTTCAGGCCGTCACGCGCGTCGGGCAGGGCGCGCGAGACAATGACGCTCATTGCGTAATCGAGATACGCGGTGCGCATCTCGTGATTGATTTCTACTTGTTGAATGTTTCCGATATCCATAAAAGTTCCTTCCATTTAATGCAACTTTGCAATGGATAATTATACCCGATGCAGCGCCCTGCCCCCGGTGATGAAATGAACAAAAATTTGCACCGGGTTGAGTCATTGTCAAAGTAGTTATCCTTTGCTATAATACAAGTCTCCCGGGCGCGTAGCTCAGCTGGTTAGAGCGCATGTATCACACACATGAGGTCGGGGGTTCGAGTCCCTCCGCGCCCACTCGCATCTCCCAATTGAGATGCGCTAAGCGGAGTAAGTCCGCATAAGGGCTGCTGTGAGCAATCACGGCAGTTCGCATTTTAAGGCCGGGCGCCCCCTTAATCCAAAAAAAGACCTCAAGGGTTTTGCAAAACCCTTGAGGTCTTTACCTAAAAAATCCAATAACAAATTTTCTAACCAGCTTCAAATAACCGCATCATCCTCAAGCCTTCTTCGATGAAAGACTGCACCTCTTTGGCCGGGATGCGCTTGCCTGTCCGGTAATAGAGCAGCTTGCCGCCCTGGCCTTCCACGCTCAACCCGCGGCGCTGGGCAAAATATTCCAACAGGCTGCTGTGGAACACTTCACGGATGGCAACGTCTTCAATACCTTCCAGCGCGTACGATTTGGAAAAATCGGGTTGGTTTTCAAAGTTGATATCTTCCATGCCGCCCAGGGCAGACTGGATTTTTATGCCGATGTTTTCGGGATGCAGGTAAAAGGTGGGCAGGTGCAGTTTTTCCGACTGCATGAGCAGCACGGTTTCAATCTGCGTGCGCTGGTTTTTGCGGCGCCCAAAAGTGGAGGAAAAATCAAACAGCGACAGGGTGGCGCCGTCCTTTTTAATACACAGCAGGTTGTGCACGCCTTGCCCATGCCCATGCAATGAAATGTCAAAGCCGTCCAGGTCTTCCAGGCTGACCTGTTCTGTGCTTTGTTGATAGCCTTGCTGAGCGGCCAGGGCGAGAATGTCCTTTGTGCGCTTTTTTTGATTCAACATCGTGATGACCAGTACGACAATGACAAACAGAACCGTCAGCACTACAATAACGATTGTGAATGTATCCAATGCTTAATCCTCCTGTTATTTGAAGAATTGGACATCCATTTCAAATCAAAATTACATAGCTATAATCAGTGTTTGGGTCAATGCCAGGCGTGCGTATCCGTTCATGTCATTCAACAATGCCCCCCACGGACTTTTGGTGAAAAGCGAGTGGCTGCTGCAAATTGTTATTAACAGTATATATCAATGTTTCAATCAGAATGACTGCCTGGAAAAATTATGCTGTTGCTTGCCTGACCGGAAAGTGAAATGGGGGATCGCAAGATACCCACGCGGAAGATGTGGTGGATCAAAATGGGATTATCCCATATATGGCAGCGAGGCTTAAGAAAAGCCTAAATTTCCTCACTTATTTAGGGTAAATTTGGGTGAATGGAATCACCATTTTGATAATCAATTATGAGGTTTTTTCAAGGGGGTATAAGGCGCGCTGCCTGTGATGCAGGTTGCGCGGTGCGCCCCGGCGATTGAAAAGTAGGCGGCTGTGCTGATTGTGAGTGTAGCAGTTCTGATGTGGATCAGGAAACAGAACAGGATTAGCGGCTTATACGGCGCTCATGATGTTGCTGTAGGCGCTTCCAATGGAAGGGCCAAGATAAGCCAGGATGACGATTACCACCAGGGCAACCAGCGCCAGCAGCAATGCATATTCAACCAATCCCTGAGCCAGTAATGTTTTTGCAAAAAAAGTTTTCATAGGATACCTGCCTTCAATAAATGCCTGTAACGACAAACCGAAAGATAATATTACTTTATCATAATTCCAACCATATTTTACAATCCTTTCATGATTGTAGGCGGTATAATCATTTTTATGTCGAAAAGACCTCAATCCAAACCTTTTTGGAAAACCAAAAAATTGACAGAAATGACCCGCGAAGAATGGGAATCTCTATGCGACGGATGCGGGCGCTGCTGCCTGCACAAGTTGCAGGATGAAGACACCGGCGAGCTTTTTTACACACGGGTGATTTGCCGCCTGTTTGACATACAAACCTGCCGCTGCACGCAGTATGATCAGCGCCAGGTGTTGGAACCCACCTGCC
>CAZOKH010000098.1:0-11515 GCA_964580315.1 uncultured Anaerolineaceae bacterium
GGCTGCTTCAGTGGTTGGGACAACTGCGTTAGTGGATGGGGCATTGCAGGCTGTGAGCACCAGCGCCAGAAGTATTAGTGATAGAACAAAACTGTTTTTCATTTCTTTTTCCTCAATATGATTAATTTGAAACCATCATTGAATTTCTACCTTGATAATAATTCGGTTGCATGAAGAAATCATCATTGGTCTATAAAGATTCAATGAAGAGTTGAGTGGTCTTTTTTCATCCACCACAATAACACGCAATAAATAGTATATATGTTCTATATATAACCCGTAATAATAATGGAGTATGGAAAACAAAAAGACAAGGGGGTATGGAATCCCTTGTCTTGAATAGCCAATATTACCGGTGATTATTACCCGGCAAAGCCCTCAAAGGCGTATTGGGTCAGGCCCAGCTCGTTGCGAATGGCGAGCAGCTCTTTTTGCAGGGCGGGGTTAATTGGCACACCCCGGTCTTTATCTGCCTGCCAGAACAGGTATTCTTTCTCACCGGCGGTGTAGATGCGTTCGCAACCAGGCGCTTTTTTGGAAGCGCGCAGTTCGCGCAGCAGGTCGCCCACGTTCTTTTTAAACTCATCCAGGTCAACAAAGTGCGAAATGTTGATGGCCTGGAAGAAATGCCCCACGCGGATGGGAATCGGTTTGCCGTCTTTGAAGCCCATCAGCGCCCGGAGAAAGGAACCCGATTGCAGCGCAGAAGACAGGATTTCAACCACGGTGGCATAGCCGTAACCCTTGTAGCCGGAAGTCTCTTCACCCGCGCCGCCCAGCGGCAGCAGCGAGGCGCGTCCTTGCACCAGCAGTTTGAGAATGGCCTGCGAGTCGGTGGCGGTTTCGCCGTTCTCGTCAATCACCCAGCCGGCGGGCATGGGTTTGCCGGCGCGCGCATAAACTTCCACCTTGCCGCGCTGCACAATCGAGGTGGCGCAGTCGAGCACAAAGGGGAAGGCTTCATCGGTGGGCATGCCAAAGGTCAGCGGGTTGGTACCCAGCATGTTTTCAACGCCAAAGGTGGGCGCAATGGAAGGCCTGGCGTTGGTGCCGGTCATGCCGATCATGCCGGCTTCAGCGGCCATCATGGCGTAATATCCAGCAATGCCGTAGTGGCTGGAATTGCGCACCACCACCATGCCCATGCCCAGTTGAGCAGCTTTATCAATGGCCAACTGCATGGCGCGTTTGGCAATCAGGTGCCCCATGCCGTCATGGCCGTCCAGCACGGCTGTGGTGGGGCTTTCACGCACCACTTCAACCTGTGTGGTAGGTGATTGAATTCCAGCGCGAATGCGGTCATAGTAATGCGACTTCAAACGGGCAATGCCGTGCGAGGCAATGCCGCGCTTATCTGCTGTGATTAACACTTCCGCCGACACACGCGCATCTGCTTCAGGAACACCAAGAGCAGTGAAGGTGTCAATCATGAACTGTTCCAGAATGTCAAAATCAACGCGGACGGTACCTGCTTCTTCCATGGATCTATTCTCCTTTGGGTGTGTTTATTTGAATTGGTGGGCTAAACAGTGATTATTATTTTGAATTGATACCTGAATATCTTACTATGAAAACAAAAACCCGTGAGCAGGCTGCTTTTCACGGGTTCCATTCCACATCCATCTCACAATAACTCCTGCCCCCCAAACGGCACCCACACCAGGATGGTGGTTCCGCTGCTCGGTTCAGAAGTAATTTCCAGGTCACCGCCGGCATTGCGCGCGCGGGTTTTCATGTTGGGCAAGCCGTGTCCCAGCGCCATTTTCACCTGGGTTTGGTCAAAACCGCGCCCATCATCGCGCACCTCCAACAGGGCGCGTCCGCCGGTAGCCCACAGGGTGATTTCGACGTGCCCGGCGCGGGCGTGTTTGGCCACGTTAGCCAGCGCCTCCTGGCAAATGTGAAACAGCGCCACCGCCTGCGATTTGGGCAAAGCAGCCAGGCCGTCTACCGGCCCCTGCAGAGACACCTCGATCAGGGTGTTGGCGCGGAACTCGCTGACCAGGCGTTGAATACCCTGCATCAAATTTTCATCGCTGAGCTGGCGCGGGCGCAGGTCAAGAATGTAGGAACGGATGTCGCGGATGGTGCTGTTCAGGTCAGTAATGGCCTGTTCGATGCGCGGGTAAGCTTTTTGCGGATCGTCTTTGAGCAGCAGGCGGGCATGCTCCAGGATTAACCCCACCGCATAAATGGATTGAATGATGCCGTCGTGCAAATCCATACCAATACGTTCGCGTTCTTCCAGCACAGCCAGGCGGCGCTGTTGAATGTTGAGCTGCACATTTTCAATGGCCGTGCCCATCCACGAGCACATGGCTGCCAGGAATTGCATTTCCAGTTCATTGAGCGACTTAGTTTGACAACTGGCGGCGCACAGCACACCCAAAACCCGCTGCCGCCCTGTGAGTGGAAAACACGCCACCTGCCGGCAATTGCGCTCCAGAAAGGCCGGGTTGAAATCATAAACACCGTCATCGGGCAGTTGCACCTGGTGCGGTTGCCCCAGTTGAGCAGTCTTTCCCACCATGCCATCGCCCAGCACAAACTGCGATTGACTCCACAGCGCCGGTACCACCTCGCTGCGGTGATGCACCAGGTTAAAACGGTCGCTCTGCCCCTGGCGCAAATATACTTCCACCAAAGCCAGGTCAAGGGCGTTCATCATGCGGGTTAGCGCCTGTTCCAGAATTTCATCGATATCGCTGGATGAAGTGAGCGTGGAGGCCAGCTCGTTGATCAGCGCCAGGTTTTCGTTGCGCTGGGTCAATTCGCGCTCGCGGTGCAGCAGTTGCTCATACAGGCGGGCATTGTTAATTGCAGCAGCGGCATAAGCCGCCAGGGTTTCCAGCACCTGCTCATCGTCCGCCGTGAAATCATCCTGGCCAATTTTGCCGCCCACAAAAATTTGACCCAGGTAGCGGTCTTCAATTTGCACCGGTACCCCCAGGAATGAAACATCGCTGCCCTGCGGGGCTTTATCGTAGTTACACTGCGGATCAAGGGCAGCATTCTCAATGTGCACACGCCGGCGGGTGCGCAGCAGCGCAGCCGTGATGCACTCGCCGCCCGGTACGCCTTGAACCCGCACAATGCGCCCGTTATCCATTCCCATGGAGATGACCTTATCCATCTCACTAATTTCGTTTAAAACACCCACCACGGCATAGCGCGCGTTTGCCTGCCGGCAGGCTTCGGCGCCAATACGTTCAAGCAGTGATTCCAGCGAAATATCCTGAATCAGGTTGAGGCTGGCGCGGTGCATGGCGGCCAGCCGTTCTTCAAGCTGCTCACGGGTTAACTGCATCATCCTGGTTTCTTTTCTATCCTGTTCAAGCCACAGGCTGGGACTTTGTGATAAAAAACACGGCTTTATTTGGAGTAATTTTAGCATATTTTTACAAGCACAGAATTATCTGCCAACGTGCAAATGCGCTGCAGCAGCAGGTGAAATGCCCCTACCAGGGTGTGCAGGGGCTGATCTCTTGCCATGATTGGTGGTAGAATCAGCGTCCCTGATAGAAATGGGGTAAAAACATGAAAACAAAAACCACTCTAATCTTCATTTTTCTCTTGTTGGCCGCGTCGCTGGCAATTGGTTTTGCCCTTGCGCCGCAAATGCCCGAAACCATCGTCACACACTGGAACGCCGCGGGTGAAGGCGACGGATACGGATCACGCCAGGGGCACATTCTATTCATGCCCCTTCTGACGGTGGGTATGTCGCTGTTGATTTTGTTCCTGCCGAAAATCGATCCCATGCGGGGCAATATCGAGCACTTCCGCAGCGATTACAACCGTTTTGTGGTGGTATTCGCGGCCTTTATGGCGTTTCTCTATGTGCTGACCAATTTGTGGAACCTGGGGTTGAAATTCAACATGACCGGCATGGTAACAGCCGCCATAGGCGTGCTTTTCATTTTTACCGGCTCCCTGGTTTCAAAAGCCAAGCGCAACTACTTCATCGGAATCCGCACCCCGTGGACCCTGTACAGCGACAGCGTGTGGGACGCCACCCACCGCCTGGGCGGCAAATTATTCATAGCCAGCGGCGCGATTGCCCTGCTGGCATTGATCCTTCCAAGATTCTCCATGTTTTTCCTGTTGGTTCCTGTGTTGGGAACATCGCTAATTGCCGTGGTGTATTCCTATATTCTTTATCGCCGGGAGACGCACGAAAAGAGCGCCTGAATGTTTCACGTGAAACAACTCATGTGTTTTTCCTGGAAAATTGTTTCACGTGAAACAATGCGAAACAAAAAAGAACCCGGCGGCAAATGCCTCGGGTTCTTTTTTGTCAATGTTTAGTCGTGTTTGTCTGTGGTTTTATCACCTATTTCAACCCCTGCTCCAGGTCTTCGAGGATATCTTCCACGTTCTCTGTTCCAACCGAGAAGCGCACCAGCCCGTCACTGATGCCGGTTTTCAGGCGCTCATCGCGCGGCACCGAGGCGTGCGTCATGCTGGCCGGGTGACTGATCAGGCTGCCGACTGTGCCCAGGCTGACCGCCAGCGAACACACCCGCACCCGGTTCATCAACGTTTCACCAGCCTGCAAGCCGCCTTTCAACTCAAACGACATCATGCCGCCCGGGCTGACCATCTGGCGCTGCGCCAGGGCGTAATCGGGGTGGCTTTCCAGGCCGGGATAGTTCACCCGCGCCACTTTGGGATGCCCCTCCAGGTAGCGCGCCACCTGCCGGGCGTTTTCCACGTGGCGCTGCATGCGCAGTTCGTAGGTTTTGAGCCCGAGGTTGGTAAGCCAGGCGTCAAAGGGACTGGGCGCCCCGCCGAAAGTCTTAAAGACATTGAAAAGGTTATTCTGGATGTAGTTCACATGCCGGCTGACCACCACACCGCCCACCACTACACCGTGACCCGAAAGATACTTGGTGGTGGAATGCAGCACCACATCAGCGCCCAGGCTGAGCGGCCGCTGGCAATAGGAGCTGGCAAAGGTGTTGTCAGCCATCATCCACGCGCCGTGCCGGTGGGCAATTTCAGCCACGGCGCCCAGGTCGGTCAGTGACATGGTGGGGTTGGAAGGGCTTTCGGCGTATGCCAGGCTGGTTTTGGGATGCTTTTTGAAGGCGTCTTCCCACCCCTGTGGGGTGTTGTCTTGCAGGCAAACCACTTCAATGCCGTAGCCGGGAGCAAATTTGTTGAAAAAATGGTAGGTGGCTGCATACAGGGCTTCCTGGGCAATGATGGTTTCACCGCTTTTAACATGCGCCAAAATGGCCTGGGTGACGGCAGACATGCCGCAATTGAATAGGCGCGCCGCCGCGATTTCTTCATCAGCCCGGTCAGGCTGCTGGCGCAGCAGGTCCAATCCTTCCAGCACGGCAATCTTGCGCGCCGTCTGCTCCAGGTTGGGATTGGTCCAGCGGGTGTAGATATAGCCCTCTTTTTCGCCGGCAAAGATGGCAGCGCCGCTGGCTGCATCGGCAAATTCAAAAGTAGAGGTTTGATAGATGGGCGTTACATGCGCCAGTTGCGGGTTGTCGCCCTCAGCCACATGATTGACCAGGGTACTGATGCCCTGTTTCGGATGAAAGTATCCCATTGTCCGGCTCCCGATTATTGGAAAATTTGAAAACCACCTGTCAGGTAGTTGTAAGCATTATACCCCGGGCAATTTGGTATGATGGTTTTTAACAAGCTGTTTTTTAACACAACTACAGATGAACACAGATCAACTCAGATATGTGTAAAAAATCAGAATTTGTGGTTTGTGTGAATCGGTATTTATCTGTGGTTGAAGTAGTGAAAATTCATCCACGCCAGATAAAAACCCTGCGTTCGTTATGTTACAATGAAATGAGTTAAGAAACCCAACAGGAAAGCCGCGTGAATAGACCACCAGGAAACCTGGCGTTGGTGCTGTTGCTGGCTTTGATACTGGGGGGAACAGCACCGCGCGCTCAAGCTGCCCAACCGCCTTCACCCATGCCTGCCGAACAAACCGCATCGGGGCGTTTGCTGGTGGGGTTTCTCAACAAGGCTGCGCTTCAGGCTTTCACTCCCCCCGAAGGCACAAGCATTGACTCGGGCTCAAAAAAGCAGCTGGCCAAGCTCAATTCACTCCTGCTTTTAGTCCCTGCCGGTCAGGAAGACAAATACCGCGACCAGTTGCTTGCTGAAACCGACGTGTTATTTGCTGAACCCGATTACCTGGTTACTACCGCAGAAACCGACCCCAACGACGAATATTATCCCGCAGACCCGCTCAACCCCAATGTCCCACTGGAGCAATACGGTCCCATCCAGATGAACGCGCGCCAGGCCTGGGATGTAACCACCGGCTCAAGCAGCGTGATTTTAGCCGTAGTGGATTCAGGCATCGACAGCGGGCATCCCGAATTTGCCGGGCGCTTGCTGCCCGGTTATGACTTTGTGCAAAATGATTCGACCCCGCAGGATGACTGCGGGCACGGCACGCATGTTGCCGGCAGCGCCGCCGCCAACAGCAACAACGGCATCGGCATTGCCGGCATCGACTGGCAGACCAAAGTGCTGCCCGTGCGCGTGCTGGGCAAATCGGGTTCAAATTGCACCGGTTGGACATCTGACGTGGCGGAAGGCATTGTGTGGGCGGTGGAACAGGGCGCCGATGTGATCAATTTGAGCCTGGGTTTAGCCGGCTCCAGCCGCCTGCTGGAATACGCCACCTACTACGCCTATCAGAATGATGTGGCGGTCATTGCAGCCGCCGGCAACAATAACACCGCGGTTCTATACCCGGCTGCCTTCCCGTGGGTGCTGGCGGTGGGCGCCACACAGCAAAATGGAACGCGGGCATCTTTTTCCAATTTCGGCGCCCAGTTGGATGTGATGGCGCCCGGCGCTGAGATCCTGTCCACCTCGCCGCGCAGCGGTGCGCTGTTATCCAGCCTGACAAACACTTACGGGGTGCTGAGCGGCACATCCATGGCTGCCGGGCATGTGGCAGGCGCTGCCAGCCTGCTGGCTGGCGACCCCGATTTTAACAGACCTGATAAGATCTATGAAGCGCTGATCGAAACCGCTTCAGAATACCCCACCCGCACCAATGAATTCGGTTACGGCATTGTTGATATCGATGCCGCCCTGGCATTCGCACCTTCTGAACCCGCGCCGCACCCCACCACCGATGTGGAATACGACGCGCTGCTTTCCACCCGCTGCACCAATGTAACCTATCAATGGCGTCAAATGCCCTCCAGTGCGATTACCGATGCTTACAGTTCAACCACAGGCAGCGGCCATTTCTTCATGCCTGAACGGCATTTCTTTCAGACCTTTTCTTTTCCTGCCGGTTTTTCCTTTGAATTTGGCGGGGCAGCCGCACCTTTCACCTCTGCCACCGTCACCGCCAATGGATATTTGAGTTTCGATGGCGTGTTCGACTCTGTTCCCTCCAGTTTCAGTGCAGCCGAAAATTATATTATCCCTCTTTCAGACCCCAATGACGGCGGCTCGTTTGACCGCCCGGACTGGTTTATCGCCCCCTTCTGGGACGACCTGGACCCATCTCTGCCCGATTCCACTGAAATCCTTCTGGCGCACACCTTTGGTTCTTCACCCAACCGCGAGTTTGTGGTTGAATGGCGCCAGTTTCCCATCCGCGCCAGCGGTGTTAGTTCTTCTGTCACCTTCCAGGTGGTTTTGTTTGAAAGCACCGGCGACATCCTGTTCCAATATCAGACATTGCGGGGCACAGGCAGCGACGGTTCATCTGCCACCATCGGACTGGAATACAACGACGGCTACAGCGGCACGCTGGTGTCGTACAACCGCAGCGGCGCCGTGGGTGAAGGACAGGCCATTTACTTCTTCCGCCAGGCTGCCGGTGATACACGCGAGCCCTTAAGCTGCCTGTATGCTGATGAAATGACTTCCACCGGCGGATTGGTCGATTATCACCCCTGGTCGCTAAGCGTGCCAGCCGGTTTGCTGGATGGTGAATCGACAGTACGCATTTCACCATTTATTCGCTTTTCACCCGGTCTGTCCTCTTACAGCAGCCTGAACCAGTACGCTGAAATTTCGCTTGACCCCGCGCCGAAAACACCGCTTTCACCGCAGCCCACCGTGCAATATTCTTACAGCGCGGCTGACTTGCTGGCTGCCGGCGGGCGTCCGCAAAACCTGTTCCTGGCGGTGTATAACCCCACAACCAGGCAGTGGACGCGCCTACCGACTGTGGTCGATACGGTGAATCAGCGCCTGTCGGCCAGTGTGACTTACCTGGGAATTTTTGGTGTGTTCATGCCCAGCCGCGGCGAAGTGGGCGGCGCGCCTTCCAGCCTGCCGGTAACCGGCGCCTCACAGTCACAAAAAACTGTCGGGGCTGCCCTTTCGGTTGGCGTTCTTCTGATAGGTGTGATGTGGTTATGTCAACGAAAAATAGCAATATGACGCATCGCGTCATATTGTTTATTCTCAACCTGTTTATCTTTTTCTTATTGACCGGCTGCCGCGCAAGCACCCCCGCCGTCAGCAGCCCGGCCAGCACAGCCACCCTGCCGCCGCCGGTGCAGCATGTCACCGAAATTCCAGTCATCCCGTCAGCTTCCCCCCTGCCCGAAGTTGAACCAGGCGCCACCCCTTTCCCCGATTCGCTGGAAGGCGCAGCACGCACCCAGTTTGGCAAACGATTGATTGAATGGATCAAAATTGAAAAAATTGGAGTGCTGGCGCCGGTGACGCCGGTGGGCTGGTCAACCAGCGGCGATTTGCTGCGCAAAGGCGAACCCGAATGGGATTCTCCCGAAGCACAGGTGGGCTGGGTGGTCACCAGCGCCCTGCCCAACCAGATCGGCAACATCATCCTGTACGGGCACAACAACATCGATTCGTCCGTCTTTATGAACCTGTATCAATTGGAAACGGGGGATATGGTGGAACTGACAACGGGTGAACGCACCTGGCAATACCAGGTGGATCAGGTGCAAATTTTGCCCGTGTTGGAAGAAGACGACGATCAACAGGCTTACGCCGAGTATTTAAAACCCAGCCTTGCCCCGCGTCTCACCATTCTTTCCTGCTATCCCCCCACCAACAACACCCACCGTGTGATCGTGATCGCCTATCCGGTGGCGGGTAATTAACGGAAGAAATTATTCGACTTTCTTTTTCCGGCGGCGGTCCAACCATAGCACAATTGCCGCAACCACAATCCAAAACACCAGACAAGGCGAGCAGTACAACAAGCCTTCCAGCGCCCACCCAATGCAATCGCCCTGCCCACCGCTGTGCCCCGGAAGGCAGCAGCGCAGCTCGCGCACACCTTTACATTCCAATTCCAGATCAATTTCTTCATAGCCCGCCGGGCACTGCGCCTCGGGCGTGCGGCCAATGATCTCCCAGCCTTCCGGCACTTCACAAACAACACATTCATCGCCGCGCATCACGATGGCGCACTGTTTGGTCTGGTGGTTCACCGCCACTTCGGGCGGCATGGGTGCATTGAGGCCGGTTCCAATAAGGGGAGAAAAAATCAAACCGGCAATGGAAAGTGCAGCGATCAACCACATTCCGGTTTTGACCATTTAAACACCTCCTTTAAAGTTGGACAAGATTCTGGTTAATCGTCATCTTCCTCAACAAACCATTTGCATTTTGCATCATTCACCCAATCTGAGTGCAAATCTTCATAATGTTGTGTATCGCCAAACCATTCCAACACTTGTCGCCGCTGCAATTGAGTGGGCTTATCCGAAAGCATGCTGGAATATGATGACCATTTCCATTCTCGAAAGTCATCAACAAATTTGTGCTTCTGAGGATTTTGATGGATATAAGCAATTACGCTCCAAAATTGGCAATCATTGGAGATCAACACACGTCCAAATGGATGTTGGAAAAGACTTCCTGTTCGACCGTATTCGCTGTTTATAGCTTTAGCATAAGCATTAAAAAATTTGGAAAACTGGTTCGAGATCAGGTGTGATACCCTAAAGGTTTCGGAAACCTTTAGGGTATCACACCGGCCATGGCATTCTTCCTCTGTCCTGGTTCGAATTAGAAGATGAAAATGATTGCGTAAAAGGCAGTATGCAAAAGTTTCAGCTACTGGTTCAATATAACGGGTATAAAGTTGGAAGAAATGTTCATAATTCTTTTCTTGAAGAAAAATATTTTCACGGTTGTTTCCCCGGTTATAGACGTGATAATAAGTATCAAAAAGCAGTGGTGATGGACTGGTCATTTTTCCCCTTTTAAATAATCAAAGAAAAAGACAGACCCTAAGGGTTCCCAGGAACCCTTAGGGTCTGTTAAGAAACTCACTTTTTCTCTTTCAACGCCGCAAGCTGGCGGTTCAACTCCTCTTGAATAACCTGCGGGTTGGCTTTGCCGCGCGTGGTGCGCATCACCTGCCCAAAGAACCACTGCGCCAGGGTTTCCTTGCCTTCCAGGTAGCTGGTCACCTCTTTGGGGTTGGCTTCCAGCACCTGGCGAATCATGCCGGCAATTGCATCCGCATCAGAGATTTGTTCCAATCCCTTCTCAGCGATAATTGCTGCCGCCGATTTGCCGCGCTTGAGCATTTCAGCCAGCACGCTTTTGCCGGTGTTCAGATTCACCTTGCCGCTTTCCACAGTTTTCATCACCTCAACCAGCCCCGCCGGGCTGACCTTAATTTGATCGATGCTCTCACCGCTCTGGTTGAACCAGGCAAAGATTTCGCCAATGATCCAGTTTGCGGCGCTGCGCGCGGAGATGCCGCCTGCCACCACGGCTTCAAAATAATCGGCCACGGCGGGGTCGTCCACCAGGGCTTCCGCGTCCTGTGATGACAGAGCGTAGGTCTGCTGAAAACGTGCTGCTTTGGCCTGCGGCAGTTCGGGCAGAGCAGCGCGCACACGCTCCACCCATTCAGGCTCCACCACCAGGGGCGGCAGGTCGGGTTCCGGGAAGTAGCGGTAATCATGGGCTTCTTCCTTGCTGCGCATCGAGTAGGTCACGCCGCGCACATCGTCCCAACCCATGGTTTCCTGCTGCACGGTTTCGCCGCGATCCATGGCTTTGCTTTGCTGTTCAATCTGGTAATTAATGGCACGCTCCATGGCGCGGAAGCTGTTCAAGTTCTTGATCTCGACGCGGTTGTTGAGCACATCGCTGCCCACCGGGCGCACCGAAACATTGGCTTCCAGTCGCATCACGCCTTTCGACATGTCGC
Source organism: uncultured Anaerolineaceae bacterium (assembly GCA_964580315.1). GTDB lineage: Bacteria > Chloroflexota > Anaerolineae > Anaerolineales > Anaerolineaceae > CAZOKH01. The sequence continues at coordinate 11,165 of CAZOKH010000098.1, forward strand.
CGCTGTTGACGCCCAGGCAGCGAATGATGGCGTGCAGGGCGCGCGCATAGGCGCAGGCTTCTTCGGCGCTGTGCATGTCGGGCATGGTCACAATTTCCAGCAGCGCCACACCGGCGCGGTTGAGGTCCACCAGCGAATAGCCTTCGCCGTTGCCGTTGCCATTCACATGGGTCAACTTGCCGGCATCTTCTTCCAGGTGGGCGCGCAAAATGCGGACGTGCTTTTCGCCCTGGCTGGTGTGAATATCCAGCCAACCGTTTTGCGCCAGTGGATATTCGTACTGCGAAATCTGGTACCCCTTGGGCAGATCGGGATAGAAGTAATTTTTGCGGGCAAAGATGGAGGTTTCAG
>CAZOKH010000099.1:0-11315 GCA_964580315.1 uncultured Anaerolineaceae bacterium
CAAATCAAACCGCGGTGGAAATTGAAAATGCTCGATTGTATGACTTGGAACAGACGCAGCGCAAAGAACTTGACGAGCTTTACAATTTGACTGTTCAACTGGTGAATGCAAACGACACCAATGAAATTCTCAACAGAACGGCGCTTAAAACCCTTGAAATTGTCAATGTAACCTATATTCGCATGCTCACTTACGAAGAAGTTGGCACATTCATCTGCCGCGCCGCCCATCACATCAGAGGCTCACATCCAGAATTATGTTCAGATATTCCTGAACCCTTTTCAATCCAATCAATTTATCAAAAAGTGGTACGACAGGCAACCCCTCGAATTTGCCTCAGAGATTCAAAAAATTTCAATTCCAATGATGTTCAAAACTTGTTCTTTGATGGGGCATCAACCGTATGCATTGCCCCATTGATCGCAGGGGATATCTGTATGGGAATCATGGTTTTGGGTGAAAATCGCAATGTGGCAAGAGAACCATTTTCAAATGAAAAGATCCGCCTGATAAACACCATAACCAATCAAACAGCCAGCGCGCTACAGAGAGCGCAATTGCATGAACAGATGGAAGACAACTTTGTTCAGACGGTTCTGGCGTTGGCAAACACCATGGACGCCAGAGATACCTATACCAGCGGCCATTGTCACAGCATTGCCGACCTGGCAATTGCCACAGGTATGAAATTAAATTTGGATAATGAGACATTGCAAACCATGCGTTGGGGTGCATTGCTGCACGACATCGGCAAAATTGGCGTTCCTGATGAAATTTTGCGCAAGCCAGGCCCATTGACCAAAAAAGAATGGGAAGAAATGAAAAAACACCCCCTGATCGGGGCGAATATTGTTCAACCGGTAAAAAAACTTGCAAATGTTGCCCCAATCATCCGTTCTCACCATGAATGGTATGACGGTAATGGTTATCCTTTTGGGTTAAAAGGTGACCAAATTCCATTACCAGCACGTATTCTGACTGTTGTAGATTCTTTTTCAGCCATGATAGACAATCGAATTTACCGCAAAGGCAGGTCAGTTGAAGATGCTATCATCGAATTAAAACGGTGTGCCGGCAAACAATTTGATCCCGTTGTGGTTGAAGCATTTCTAAGCTCGCTAAACGAAATGAATGTCAACCATTAATTCCCTTCTTTCCTAAAAAACAGAATATTTTGCTCTTTATTCATGGCGTGGTAAAATTTTCTTCGCTCAATAGAATTGGCGAATTGAAAACCCTGATCAAAGAATAAACCTGCAAAGAAAACGGAAAATCTCAGAATGGTTTTAAAGTTGCAAAGCATTGTCAAAAAATACTCCACTCCCTTAGCTTTGTTCGTTATTAGTTTCATATCTTTTGGTCTACTAATCCCATCCCTGGGATTCTATTGGGATGATTTTCCAATGATCTGGTTTGGGCATTTACTTGGCCCAACAGGTTACCTGGAAACACTTTCCTCGGACCGTCCCTTTCTGGCTGGTATTTATTTCATCACCACTTCCTTGCTAAATTCTTCGCCGCTACAGTGGCAGATATTGGGAATTGTCAGCCGTTGGATCACCGCGGTAATATTGTGGTGGTCATTAAAAAATTTGTGGCCTCAAAAACAGCGTCAAACAGCCTGGGTAGCTTTTCTCTTTGCGGTATATCCGGGTTTTAAGCAGCAACCCATATCAGTAATCTACAGCAACGGTTTCTTGCTATTGGCGTTTTATTTCCTGTCCTGGGGGCTAATGATTTTGGCGCACCGCAACCCAAAAAATTACTGGAAATACACTTTGGCCGCCATGCTCAGTTCAGCTATTTGCACTTTTTCAACTGAATATTATGTGGGGCTTGAGGCAGTTCGTTTGACCTTTTTATGGCTCCTGACCAACAAACAAGACACTCAGAGACAGAGAATTTTCGTGGCAATCAAATCCTATCTTCCGTATGGAATAGTGATGATCGCATTCCTAATCTGGCGCGTCTTGATCTTTAAATTCCCCACCTATCAACCGACTTTGATTGCAGAAACCGCAAAAAACCCGCCCCTTGAGATTTTAGTGCTAGCCAACAACATTCTTCAGTCGGTCTTTGATTCGGGCTGGCTCGCCTGGATATCAACATTCCGATTCCCCATCCTATCTGATTTCGAAGCACGCAGCACAATGCTTGTCTGGGGAATCATTATCATTTCCATCCCGGCAATCTGGTACTTCTTTTATCGATTTTTACCCGGTGAAAATCGGCAGGAAAATCAGAAGGACTCGTGGGGAAAACAAGCGGTTGTTCTGGGCATAATTGCTCTTGTATCTTGCGGCTGGCCTTTTTGGATAACCAACCTTCCCGTGCAACTCCACTTTCCTTATGATCGTTTTACGCTGGCATTCATGGTCGGCAGTTGCTTCTTGATTGTTGGGTTGATTGATTGGGTCATTCGTGATCACTGGCAAAAAGCGTTGGTTTTGGCATTGTTTATTTCAATGGCAATTGGCGCCAATATTGAAAATGCGAATTCCTACCGTCGCGAGTGGTTATCGTTAAAAGATTTCTTCTGGCAGCTTACCTGGCGTGCTCCAGGCTTAAAAGACGGCACATCAGTATTCACAAAATATTTTCCTCTCGCATATTATTCGGACAACTCCCTGACCGCCCCCTTGAACTGGACATATGCGCCTGACAATCATTCCACATCAATCCCTTACCTGTTTGGCTTTACAGATGTGCGCCTGGGCGCCAATCTTGAGGAATATGAGAATGATGTAACTATTCGCCAGCATTACCGCAGCGCATTATTTGAAAGTACAACCTCGCAAAGCCTGGTTGTTTTCTACTCTCCTCCGGGCTGTCTGAAAGTTCTCGACCCTGACCAGTCGAGAGATGTAAACGCTTATCCAGCCGATGTGAAAGAGGCAAAATCAATCTCCCACCTCTCCCAGATCATCACATCTCCCAACACCCCCTCTGTGCCTCCCGCAGAGGTCTTCGGAGAAGAGCCCGCCCATCAGTGGTGTTACTACTATCAAAAAGCTGAACTGGCGCGCCAGGTTGAAGATTGGGAAACAGTTGTCGAACTCGAAAAAGAGGCGTTAGATCAACGCTATTTGCCACAGGAAGCCTCTGAGTGGCTGGTATTCATGGAAGCCAATGCTCACACCGGTGATTGGCATCGCTCCATGCAAATTGCATCACTAACTTACTCGATGTCTAATGATCTCCAGAAGAAAATCTGCACCACGATCGACTCGTTGGAAAAACAAATCCCACACGATAGCGAAGCCGACCAATATATTAAAAAAGCTCGGGGCAAAGTCCAATGTCCATCAAAATAACCAAACAGCGATATACTAAGTTCTGAACGGAAGTCTGCATCGGGTAAAATCGGGATATGGAAAAAGTGAATTCGCTTTCAGTCATTGTGCCAGTCTACAACAGCCAGGCTACCCTTCACGAATTAGTTGCCCGGCTTTCCGAGATCCTGCCCAACATCTCCCAAAAATTTGAGATTCTGCTGGTTAACGACGGCAGCCGTGACGATAGTTGGCAGGTTGTCAAAAGCCTTTCTACGCAATATGCCTATGTGCAAGGTATCAATCTGATGCGGAATTATGGGCAGCACAATGCACTGCTTTGTGGTGTTCGCCTGGCAGCCGGGGAAATTTGCGTCACAATGGACGACGATTTACAGCACCCGCCCGAAGAAATCCCTTTACTGCTGGCGCCCCTGGAAAATGGCTATGATGTGGTTTACGGATTTCCCCGCAAGCTGCCGCACTCGCCTATACGCAACTTTTTCTCGCGATTGACCAAAAAAACCCTTGCCACGGTAATGGGCATAAAAACCGTACGAGAGATCAGCGCCTTTCGCGCTTTCCGCACTGATTTACGCCGCGCCTTTGAATTCTATCGCAGCCCTGGTGTTATCATTGACGCCCTGCTATCGTGGGGCACCACGAGGTTTACAAGCGTGCTGGTCGATGAAGTACCAAGACAACACGGGCAATCGAACTACAATTTCGGCCAGCTCATCAGCCAGGCAATTTTTGTTTTGACTGGTTTCAGCACCTTCCCTTTGCATTTTGCCAGTTGGATGGGCTTCATACTCACACTTTTTGGTCTGGCTATCTTCATTTTTGTTGTTGCGTCCTATTTCACAGCCGGCAGCATTCCTGGTTTTCCATTCCTGGCATCAATCATCTCCATTTTCAGCGGCACACAGCTTTTTGCCCTGGGAATTTTTGGAGAATACCTTGCCCGCATATTCGACCGCAGCATGGGACATCCAGCCTACGTAATTGGAGAAACAACACAAATAAATCCGAACGGGGAAACCCCGTCATGAACGTTGTAATCCTTCAACCATCCTACATCCCCTGGCGGGGATTTTTTCATCAAATTGCCAGAGCAGATATTTTTGTTTTTTACGATGATGTTAAATATGACAAAAACGGCTGGCGCAATCGCAACCGTATCAAAACGCCCGGAGGCCTTCAATGGTTGACCATCCCCGTTTTTCACAAGGGAGTTGAAACCCATCACACCCCCATCAACCAGATTGGCATTGACTGGAAAACAAACTGGAATCGAAAACACTGGAACGCATTGACCACATCATACAAACGCGCTCCATTTTTTGATCAATATGAAACCTTGTTGTCATCTTTTTACCAAGAACAACCTTCACTGCTTGCCGATTTCACGATTAAAACCACCGTTGCCATTGCCAGAGAACTGGGAATAAAAAACACACAATTTATTCGTTCTTCGGAAATCCCTGGTATTGAAGGCGCCAAGACAGATCGGTTAATGATGATTTTGGATGCATTAAAAGCAACCCACTACATTTCCGGACCTTCAGCCCAGGACTATCTGGACAGGGCTGCTTTTAAAAAAGCCGGCATAACTTTGGAATTCATGCAATACAATTATCCTGAATATAATCAACTATACCCGCCCTACGAACCCCAGGTTTCCATTCTGGACTTGATGTTTATGCAGGGCAATAATTCAATAAAACTGATTACCGGATGAAGGGAAACACCCAAGCATGAGCATTGACCCCAAAATGAAAAATGTCAAAGACTATTTTGACAACACTTTAAAAAAACACGGTGCGACGCCCAGGGGAGTAGATTGGAATTCGGAAGGAGCCCGCGAAGTTCGCTTTGAACAGCTCTCCCGGGTGATCACTGGAGACCAGCCTTTTTCAATGTTAGATTATGGCTGCGGATATGCCGCTTACGCCGATTATCTTGAAACGCAGCACCTGGCTTTTTCCCGCTACATTGGTTTTGATATCCTGGAAAGCATGATTGTAAAAGCCAGGGAAATCCATTCAGACACCAATCGTTTTTATTTCACCAGCGACCTGTCGGAACTAGAACCCGCTGACTACGCCACCGCCTGCGGCGTTTTCAACATGAAACTGGATGCCACAAATGATGAATGGACAGACTATGTAGTCAAGTGCCTCAAAGAAATGGATTCGCTCTCAATAAAAGGTTTCTCGGTTAACTTTCTAACCAAATATTCCGACGCAGACAAAATGCGCCCCGACTTGTACTACGCAGACCCCTGTTACCTGTTCGACTATTGCAAAAAGAATTTTTCCAAAAATGTAGCCCTGTTGCATGACTATAACGTATTTGACTTTACCTTGATCATCAGGAAAGATTGAGTAAAAATGTCACAGCAAAAAATCATTGACTTTAATCACCCTCATCAATTTGACGAGGAACAAAAATATATCAATCAAGCATACCAAAATGGCAAAATTTCAGGAGATGGTTCCTTTTCAAAAAAATGCCAGGCGATTCTCGAACAGGAAACTGGATCATTAAAAGTTGCCTTAGCCACCTCCTGCACCCACGCCCTGGAGATGTCGGCGCTCTTGCTTGACCTAAAACCAGGCGACGAAGTCATCATACCCAGTTTCACTTTTGTCTCGACAGTGAACGCTTTCGTCTTAAGAGGCGCCACACCGGTTTTCATTGATTGCCGACCAGATACATTGAATTTAGACGAAACTCTTCTCGAGTCAAAAATTAGCCCCAGAACCCGCGCAATCGTTGCAATGCATTACGGTGGGGTTGCCTGTGAAATGAATCGCATCCTCGAAATTGCAGCCAGGCATCAAATTCCTGTCATCGAAGACAACGCACACGGCCTGTTTGGAAAATATCAGGGCAAACCGCTCGGCTCCTTTGGCTGCATGGCAACGCAATCTTTTCACGAGACCAAAAATATCTCCTGCGGTGAAGGTGGTGCACTGGTCATCAATGACCCCGGGTTGACCGAAAGAGCAGAAATCCTTCGTGAAAAAGGCACCGATCGCAGCCGCTTTTTCCGCGGTATGGTCGATAAATACACCTGGGTCGATGTTGGCTCCAGTTATATCCTCTCTGAAATACTAGCCGCTGTTCTTTATGCCCACCTGGAACACAGAAAGGAAATCCAACAGAAACGAATCGCTATCTGGAATCGGTATTTTGCTGAATTACACGAGTGGGCATCAGCAACAGGTGTAAGGCTTCCCCTTGTCCCGGATGGCTGCGAACATCCCGCGCATATTTTTTATATGCTGCTTCCCTCGCTCAGCGCTCGTCAATCCATGATGGATTATCTTAAACAGAATGACGTCATCTGCGTCTTCCATTACCAACCCCTCCATTTATCGAGCATGGGAAGGAGACTGGGCGGGAAACCAGGTGACTGCCCGGTAACAGAGGACGTTAGCGACCGCTTGCTGCGCCTGCCAATTTTCTACGATTTGTCCGAAGAAGATCAGAGAACCGTTATTGAATTGATCAAAAATTTTAAGTTTGGCTAATCAAGTTCTTGACACTTAGTCGTGAAAAAACTATAATCGCATAACGATTGCGGGTGTAGCCAAGTGGTAAGGCAGTAGCTTCCCAAGCTACCATTCGTGGGTTCGAATCCCATCACCCGCTCTATTTATTTAATTCACGAATTCCAGGTAAAAATGAAAGAAAACCTGTCCCGATCCTGGTGGTTAATTCCAGCCCTCATCAACATTGGCACCATGTTCGCATCAATCCTCTTCGATGTACAGTTTCCAAAACCGCTACATTTCTTCTTCTTGCTCTGCGGAGTCATCGCCATAGGCGGTTGGGCTTATCAGAGAAGAAAAGAAAAATCGGCCGATTCTGAAAAAAGTTAAACCAGGTGCCTTCCGCCGTCCAGGTGAACAATTTCGCCCGTAATGTAGCTTGGCCCATTGATCAAAAACATCACAATCCGACTCACTTCATCCAGGTCTGCCCACCTGCCAGCCGGTACATTTTTCAACAGGCTGTCAGATTGTTCAGGGTTATCAGATGGCGGCAATATGGCGCCAAAAGCAATTCCGTTTACGCTGATTCTGGGGGCTAACGCCAGCGCGGTTGCTTTAGTCAAGGCACTCAAACCTGCCTTGCTGATTGTGTAGGGAAAATGATCCTTTCCAGGACGAAGTGCGCGCCAGTCTAAGATATTGATTATTCGCCCTTCCCGATCAGCAGGAAGCTGCCGGGCAAAGAGTTGAGACAATAAAAACGGTGCAGTCAAATTGATATTCTGGTGCGACTGCCAGACCTCCAGGCTGGTTTCCAAAAATTTCACAGGTTCAAAAATAGCAGCGTTATTAATTAAAACCTCTGCCGGTTCTTCCAGCAATTGACTTGCCTTAAAGACTTTTTTGGCTTCATCGGGAAATTGGAAATCAGCCTGCACGGGTATTACCTTTGCCCCCAGGTTTTCACACACCTCAATGGTTTTGTCTGTTTCTGCGGAGTGCCTGGAATAATGCAAAACCAGGTTAAAACCCTGCTCAGCCAGCGTAAACGCCAACAATTGACCAATTCGACGCACCCCGCCAGTGATGACAGCAATTCTTTTTTTAGAATTCATAGGATCACCCTCCTTGCCTTTTTACGACCGAATGATTTCACATTGATCAAATGTATTATGCCTGCCGGCTGTTTCGCATGTCAAGCTGCATGGTAAAATAGATTCACCTACCCCTCATTTTACTGGAGAACAACCATGACATCTGATCAATTTCAAAAGCAGGCAATAAATGCCATTCGCTTTCTTTCGGCTGACGGTGTTGAACAGGCTAAATCTGGCCATCCCGGTCTTCCCATGGGAACTGCCGCCATGGCCTACACCATTTTCACCCGCCATCTTAGATTCAATCCCCGCAACCCTAAATGGTGCAATCGCGACCGATTCATCCTTTCCGGCGGGCATGGCTCCATGCTGTTGTACAGTTTGCTATATCTCACTGGATTTGACCTCCCGCTCGACGAATTGAAAAAATTTCGCCAATGGGGCAGTCTCACCCCCGGTCATCCCGAACATGGTCTCACACCCGGTGTTGAAATGACCACTGGCCCTCTCGGACAAGGCTTTTCCTCGGGCGTCGGCATGGCGCTGGCTGAAGCGCACCTGGCGTCTGTTTACAACAAAGATGCCTATCCAGTTGTGGATCATTTTACCTATGCCATTGTTACCGACGGCGACCTGATGGAAGGCGTGGCATCAGAGGCCGCCTCACTTGCCGGCCACCTAAAACTGGGAAAGATCATTTACCTCTATGACGACAACCGGATTTCCATTGAAGGCTCCACCGACATTGCCTTTACAGAAGACCGCGGCGCTCGCTTTGAGGCATACGGTTGGCAGGTTCTGCATGTTGCTGACGGCAACAACGTAGAAGAAATTGACCAGGCCATCCATCAGGCAAAGCTCGATCCGCGTCCATCGCTCATCATCTGCCGCACGACCATCGGTTTTGGCCTGCCCAACAAACAGGGCACTGAAAAAGCCCACGGAGAACCGGCGGGCGAAGCAGAGTTGATTGCTGCCAAAGAAAACCTGGGGTGGAAAACCGAACCCAAATTCTACGTTCCGGATGATGTGTTGGCGTTTTTCCGAGAAGCGGTTGAACATGGACAAAAACTCGAGTCGGATTGGCAAAATCTGTTCTCTAAGTACAAAACAGCCTATCCAACAGAGGCTGTTGCATTCAACAACCTGGTTAATGGCATTCTTCCGGTGGGATGGGATAAAGACTTGCCCGAATTCCCAGCCGACCCCAAAGGCATGGCCAGCCGTAAAGCCTCTGGTATTGTGCTCAATGCGCTGGCAGATAGAATCTCTGCTCTGATGGGCGGCTCAGCCGATCTCGCTCCTTCCAATAACACCTGGCTTGAAAAATCTACGGCTGTTGAGGCTGGAAATTATGCCGGCCGAAACATTCATTTCGGCGTTCGCGAACACGGTATGGGCGCCATTCTAAACGGAATGGCATTGCACGATGGATTCATACCATACGGCGCCACTTTCCTGATTTTTTCAGACTATATGCGCCCCACTATTCGCATGTCCGCCCTTTCTGAATTACAGGTTGTCTGGGTTCTCACCCACGACAGTTTTTGCCTGGGTGAAGACGGCCCAACCCACCAACCGGTCGAACAGGTCACATCCCTGCGCGCCATTCCAAACCTGGTGGTCATTCGCCCATCAGACGCCAATGAGACTCGTGAAGCCTGGAAGGTTGCCATTTCACGGCGGCACGGCCCAACCGCCCTGGCGCTCTCCCGCCAAAACCTGGTCACCCTCGATCGGTCGGTCTATAAACCAGCATCCAATCTGGCAAAAGGCGCCTATGTGCTGGCAGACCTGGGTGGAGATAAACCACAGGTTATTTTGATGGCATCTGGCTCTGAAGTCGAAATCATCGTCCAGGCGGGTTCGCTTCTTTCTGCAGAAGGCATCAATGTTCGCCTGGTTTCATTCCCAAGCTGGGAATTGTTCAAAGCCCAACCCCAAAGTTACAAAGATAGTGTTCTGCCGCCGTCCATTGGCGCTCGCGTTGCAGTTGAAGCAGGAATCTCGATGGGATGGGAACAGTGGGTTGGATCAAAAGGACAAATCATCGCCATGGACCGCTATGGCGCTTCAGCCCCCTACAAAACTCTACAAAAAGAGTTTGGGTTTACTCCTGAAAATGTCATCGCAAAGGCAAAAAGTTTATTGGGGCTTGAATAATTCCTAAAGAAAAAGGAGAACATTAGATATGCGTGTTGCATTTGCATGTGATCACGGTGGTTTCCCGTTGCGCCAGGATGTTCTGGAAACAATTCAAGAATGCGGTCATGAAATCATCGACTGTGGTATTACCGAATATGAAAGAGTTGACTTTCCGGATTACGCCGAGAAGGCCGGCCTTGCTTTGCAAAAAGGCGAGGCTGATCGCGCCATACTGATTTGTGGGTCAGGTATCGGTATCAGCATGGCTGCAAACAAGATGAATGGTGTGTTGGCGTCTGTATGTCACGACACCTACTCAGCACACCAGGGCGTCGAACACGACCAGATGAACGCGTTGTGCATGGGCGGTAGAGTAATTGGAACAGAACTTGCCAGAGAAATTGTCAAGACATTTTTAGCCGCCTCCCATTCAAATCAAGAAAACCACGTTCGGCGAGTGAGTAAAATTCGCGCCATAGAAACAAGAGAAAGAAAATAATAAGATAGAAGTGGCAGAAAGAGGGTTCTCCATGAATGCTATTCAAAAGCTTTTTTCCCTGGGACAGTCCACCTGGTATGACAGTATTCAACGCGCCGAATTGGAGGATGGTACATTTGGGGACTGGGTAGAGAACAAAGGAATTCGAGGTGTTACTTCAAACCCAACCATTTTAAACCGTGCCATTTCTGGGTCCAGCGACTATGACGCAGATATTAACAGCATGGCGTGGGCAGGTTTATCATCCAGCGAAATTTACCAGAACCTGGTAGTTGAAGATATTCGCACAGTGGCTGATATTCTCCGTCCTGTTTATGAAGAAAGCCACTATCAGGATGGTTTTGTCAGCCTGGAGGTCAACCCCCATTTTGCCTATGATGTTGAAGCTACGATCAATGAAGCCAGACAAATATGGAATCTGGTTAACCGATCCAATCTGATGATAAAAATCCCTGCCACAAAACCCGGTTTGGACGCGATTCGTACCTGCATCGCAGAAGGTATCAACGTCAATGTTACATTGATTTTCTCTGTTCAACGCCATCGGGAAGTTATGGAAGCCTACCTGAAAGGGTTGGAAGAAGGGCTCGCCAAAGGTAACGATGTCAGCCGGGTTTCGTCTGTAGCCTCCATATTTGTGTCACGACTGGATACTGCTGTTGACAGGCAGATTTCACAAATGATCTCCGATCAACCGGCTAGAAAAAGTGAATTGAGCAACTATCTCGGCAAAGCAGCCATCGCAAATTCCAGGTTGGCATATTTGTCTTACCAAAAATTTTTTAAGGGCACTGAATTT
>CAZOKH010000100.1:0-11141 GCA_964580315.1 uncultured Anaerolineaceae bacterium
TTGAAATTCCGCTGCGCAACATGCACACACCGGTTGAAGTGATTGCCCTGCGCGACGTGTCGCGCACCGCGCGCCTGCTGGCTGAGTTCATAGCCCGCCTGTCGCCCGATTTCATCGATTCGATAAAATGGTATAAACCGGCATGAACCAGACCGTTTTTCCTTCTCAACTTACCGTTAATGACGAACGCATTGCTCTGCTGGAGCAATTGTCAAACGCTTGCGCGGTTTCGGGCAATGAAACCGCCGTGCGCGAAATTGTGCTGGAACAACTGCGCACCATTTGCCCGCAATTTGAGGTTGACGCGCTGGGCAATGTGCTGGCAACCCGCCCGGCCAACCAGCCCAACCCGCTGCGGGTGATGCTGGCTGCTCACATGGACGAAATTGGCCTGATGATTGTTGATCAGCAGGAGGGTGGGTACTTGCAGTTTGAAACCGTGGGCGGCATTGATGAACGCCGCCTGCCCGGGCAGGCTGTGCTGGTTGGAAACGACCTGCTGCCCGGCGTGATCGGCGCCACCCCCATTCACCTGACTGAACCCGACGAACGCAGCCGCCCCTTCACCGCCAACAAGCTGCGCATCGACATGGGCTCGGAAGGCGCCAAACGAGTCAAACCCGGCGACTATGCCGTTTTTGCATCCAAATTCCAGCAAACCGGGCCCAGCCTGATGGGCAAGGCACTGGATGACCGCCTGGGCGTGGCTTCGCTGCTGACCCTGCTGACCTGCGCCCCGGCGCATCTTGAACTGCTGGCGGCTTTCACCGTGCAGGAAGAGGTGGGATTGCGCGGCGCCGGTGTGGCCGCCCACGCTTTGCAGCCCGACCTGGCCATTGTGCTGGATGCCACCCCCGCCAACGACCTGCCCGTGTGGGATGACAACGAGAACACGCTTTACAACACCCGCCTGGGTGAAGGTCCCGCCCTTTATGTAGCCGACAGCGCCACGCTTTCCGATCCGCGCCTGGTCAGTCTCTTTTTAAAGACGGCTGAAAAATTCGCCCTCCCGGTTCAAATCCGCCAGCCGGGCGGAGGAGGAACCGACGCCGGCGCCATTCACCTGCGCCGCGGAGGTATTCCCAGCATTTCACTATCCATTCCCATTCGCTATGCGCATTCACCCCTCTCGCTGGCGCGCCGTGCAGACTGGGAAAATGCGCTAAAATTGGTCTATGCCGTGCTGGAGGAATTATCTCCAGCCGTATTTGAGGGACAGCGTTGAAGCCATTCATCCCATCCGTCCCGGCCCCTGGAGTTAGAACATGAAAGCAATCATCCAACAACTGGTGGAAACCGCTGCGCCATCAGGTTACGAAACCGCCATGCGTGAACTGGTACGCAGCCTGGCCGCTCCCTATGCCGATTCCATTGAAGTGGACTCCCTGGGGAACCTGGTTGTGCGCAAAGGCAGCCGCCGCGCCGACGGCCTGCGCATCATGGTGGCCGCCCACCTGGATGAGATTGGCATCCTGGCTTCGCACATTGACGAAAAGGGATTCATCCGCTTCACCCGCAACGGCGGGGTGCGTGCAGCCAACTGCCTGGGTGGTCGTGTGCGCTTTCTCAACGGCGTGCAGGGCGTCATCGGATCCGAAAAACTGGATAATCCTAATACGGCGCCCACCTTTGAGCAGCTTTTCATCGATGTGGGCGCAACCAGCCGTGACGACTGCCCGGTTAAAACCGGCGATGTGGCGGTGTTTGAGCGTCCCTTCCTAGACCTGGGCAAACGCCTGGTGGCCAAAGCCCTCGATGACCGCGTCGGCGTAGCAGTGATGCTGGATGTTTTATCCAAATTGAAAGATACTCCCCACGAGGTGCTGTTTGTTTTCACCGTGCAGGAAGAAGTGGGCACGCGCGGAGCCATCGCCGCTGCCTATCACCTGGAACCGGAGATTGGCCTCTCGGTGGATGTAACCCTGACCGGCGACACCCCCAGGGGTAATAAAATGGAAGTGGAACTGGGAAAGGGCCCTGCCATCAAAATCCGCGACTCCGGCATGCTCTCCGACCCGCGCATCATCCGCTGGATGAGCGACACAGCCGCCCGCGAGAATATCCCCACCCAGCGAGAAATTTTGGAAGGCGGATCCACCGATGCGCGTTCCATCCAGGTCTCACGCGCGGGCGTCCCGGTGGGTTCTCTCTCCATTCCCTGCCGCTATGTCCACTCGCCTTCAGAGATGGTCGATTGGGAAGATGTGCAGCACGCCTCAGCCTTGCTGCTGGCGCTGCTCAGCCGCCCGGCAGCATTGGAGCAGGAAGGATAATTTTGTGATAAGGCTTTCCAGCCGAAAAAAATCGGTCAAACCGCGGTTCGCTCAGGCTGCCGGTTGGGCAATGGTGTGCCTGCTGCTGGCAACCGCCGCCAGCCTGGCAGGCTGCCAGGGCGGTGCGTTTCAACCGCTTGTTTCGCCCGCAGCAGAGAATATCGCGCAATCGACCAGTCAGCCCGAAATCATCATCAATCCAACCGTCACCAGCGCCGCCAATGCTGACGTTTCTGCGCAGGTCATCACCCTGTGGCTGCCGCCGCAATTTGCCCCCGATGAATCATCATCAGCCGGTGCGCTGTTGCAAACCGCCTTGCAGTCTTTTGCTGAAGAACACCCCGGCGTGCAAATCAAAGTGCGCATTAAAGCCCCCGCGGGCGCATCAGGGCTGCTGTCATCCCTCAACGCCGCCAGCGCCGCTGCGCCCGCCGCGCTGCCGTCCATCATCATCCTCAACCGTCCCGACCTGGAAACCGCCGCCCTGAAAAACCTGGTTGTTCCCCTGAACAACATCCCCACCCTGGATGATGAACAGGATTGGTACCCCTATGCCCATGAGCTGGGGCGAGTGCAAGGGGTGCTTTATGGAGCGCCCTTTGCCGGCGACGTTCCGCTGCTGGTGTACCGCCCCGCGAGCATTGGCATTCCTCCCTCCAATTGGGATACCATCCTGCGCCGCGGTCAGCCGCTGCTCTTTGCCGCCGCCGACCAACAGGGGCTGCTAAGCCTGGCCATGTATCAATCGCTGGGTGGAAAGATGGTTGATGAGCAAAACCGCCCCCTGCTTGAGCAATCTGCGTTAAAAGCCGTGCTCGATTTCTATGCACTGGGCGGGCAGCAGGGTGTTTTCCCTTCCTGGGTCGCACTTTATCAAACCGATGAACAGGTCTGGAAAGCCTACCAGGAGCAGCGCGCCAACTGGGCGGTAACCTGGAGTTCCAATTATCTCAATCAATTGCCGGTGGATACCATTGCAGCGCCGCTGCCTGCCCTGGGCGACATTCCCCCATCCACTGCCACAGGCTGGTTGTGGGCCATCTCTGAACCCGACCCCAGTTTGCAACCCCTGTGCAGTGAACTGATTGCCGTGCTGGTTTCAGCCGAGTTCCTGCAAGATTGGGGCGCTTCATCCGATTACTTGCCTGTGCGGCCCTCCACCGTGGAAGCTATTCCCAACAAAACCATTGGCTCACTGGTCGAACAGGTTGCGCTCAACGCCCTGCCGCGTCCCGAAAATCACATCATCTCAGGATTAGGCCCCCTATTGCGCGACGCCTGCGTGGATGTCATCGCCAACCGCCGGGATACAGATCAAACTGCCCAGGCGGCCGTCGATATTCTCAACAGCATCCGGCAATAGTACAATACAGAATATGAAAAAGTATTCGCTTCCCTTTCAAATTGATGCCGGTCTGGTCATACGGATCATCATCATCAGCTTATTGATGCTGGTATTGATTGGCGGCTGCACCTCATCGCGCCGCCCCACTCCCGGGAAACCGCTTCCCCCGTCACCCCAGTCCACCCTGACGCAGGCAATCAAAATCACCCCCACCCCCACGTTGGATTTACCCCCCAACTGGGATGACAGCGGCGAACAGACCAACGGCATTGTCCTGGTGGGTGTATTATTGGTGATGATCGTGGTCATTGGAACCTACAGCGGCATCCGCCGCCCTACCTAACCCGAATCCGCCCCCGCATTTCTGTCAAACATCCGCACCGCCAGCGCACAGGTGCGAATGACGCGTTCCAAAGCCTCGCTTTCGATCAGCACAGGTGTATCCAGCGTGGTATGGTAAGCCAGTTCCGCCTGGTACGATCCGCCGGTTTGAATGGAAGCCGCCGGTATTCCCTTTCGCAGGAATTCAGCAAAGTCCCCGCTCTTCACGGTGTACCACAGCTCTTTGGCGCCGCTGTCGGCGCGCTGGATCAACTGGTTAAGATAGCGGTCTGTATTCAAAGGCGACAGAGTACCGTCGCGGGTAACATAGTACAGTTCATCACCGGCGCCAACCATATCCAGGTTAATCACATGCAGGTCAATGCCCGCCGGCAGCGCTTCTGCAAACGCCCGGGCGCCGTGCAGCCCGGTTTCTTCAGCGCCAGTGAACAGAAAACCCACATTCACCTCACCTGTTTGCAGGGCAAAATATTCCGCCAGCGCCAGCGCCGCCCCCACCCCCGAAGCATTGTCCACTGCACCCGGGCTCAAACGCACCGGCCTGCCCAGTTGATGGATGCCTTCCAGCAGCAGCCAGGTTCCGCCCACAACTACGCCCGCCAGCATCACAATGCGGTCCAGCACAATTGGGATGGAAAAACGGGTCAGGTGCAGCGCACCCAGCACCGCCGCCGCCAACGCCACCCGCTGGGCATAAAACAACATGCGGCTGAAGAAACTGAGCAGGAATGAACCGGTGAAAAAACTGGCGCGCGGGCTGTCAACATGCGCGCAAAACAAAATTTCGGGCAGGGCGCTTTCACCGCGCAGCGCCAGCAAATTGCGGCTCACCGCTGTGCACTTGCGGCTGCGCACCAGCCAGCGCGATGCCTGCGGCAGCGCAAACAACATTAACGGCGCCAGGAAACCCAGCCACGGCAGGCCGGGCGTGAACCAGCAAAGTGCAGCCAGCAGCATGGCTGCCAGGGCATTGAGCGGGAAAAAGGACATGGGGGCGGCGTAAGGCACATCAGACCAGTGCAAATGATATTCCATCTCCTCCATCTTTTGCGCCACATAGTCAAACGCCAGTCGTTCTTCTTCGCTACCGGCCGGGCGCGCCCCAATCGTCTCCGCCAGGTGGCGAATGTGATCAACCGCATGTTCGCTCAGTTCAGTGTAGAAGCTCATGGTTTTTGCGCCGTTATCAAAAAATGGGGAATCTCATACCGGTAGAAAATCGACTCAATCCTGACTGCCTTTTCCACAACCATACCCGCCGCCTGCATCATGCGGCGCTGCGCCTGGTGCTCGTCTTCTCCCTGGTTGACAATCAACAGCATCCCGCCCGGGACAAGGCTGTTCCAGGCAGACTGCAAAACCGCTTCGGGATGAAAAAGCCTTCCGGGCAGCCCCCACTCCAGGTGGTCGTGTGCAAACACAAAGGGAAAGAACTGGGTTGCCACTTGATAGACATGCGGCTTCTCTTGAAATGCCCGTGGAATATAGGTTACATCTTCCAACCCGTTGATATGAGCCATGGTGTGATCATAACGCGAATAAAAATCGGCGTACACCCGGTAGGCGTCGGTTTCATAACCTTCCAACTGCACCTGTCTTGACCTGGTTATACTCCCGGCCTGGCGCAAAAAGGCGGCCAGCGCCGGGGCATAAAACCAGTCCGACGCACCGATATCTACCGCATGCAGCACCTGATCCCACCGCGCAGCGTGATCTGCCAGTCCCTTTTCCAGCATATCCAGGTAGTAAAGATTCTTCAGGAAGAGTTCCACACTGCTGTTCAGGTACAAGGGTTCCAGATGGTAGCGGGTCACCATTTTTTGCACCTGCTGCCAGGCCGCCAGGCGCTGTTCAGCAGGCAGGTCGGAAAACAAATTTTCTTTGTTTTCATTCTGAATCACATACCCCCTGCGCCGCCAGTGAAACAACTGGCGCAGAGGGTAGTCGATGGTATTGCGCAATACATGCAGCCAATCCAACGGAGAATTCATCACAAACTGATTGTAGCATGGATGGCAAATGCTGAAATGACTATTTTATCCACATGTCAACCAGCCGGTCCAATTCTTTACGCGCCGCGTCTGAAAGACCAAAGCTGCCCGCTTCGCGTTGATACTGCTCACGGCTTCCATACCCGCCCAGGTAACCATTGATGCGCGCTGCAGCCGTGGAATTGACAAAGCCCTGCTCGTCATACACCATCAGCAGCTCATCTTTGATCAATTTGGTTGAGCGCAAGCGGTATTTCTGGTGGTAATCCTCCGCCAGGTGAAACGTATCATCCGGCAGAATTTCAACATACAACTGCTTGCCCAGCTTCTCTTCCTGTTTTTTCAACGATGCTTCCGCCAGCCGCTGCTGGGTTTCATCGTGATAAAAAATGATCGACATGTACTGGCGTGAAATGGGCGGAGATGTGGGCGGGCTTTGACTCTCCCAGAACACGTCCAGCAAATCCTGGTAACTCAATTTCTCAGGATCGTAATCCAACTGGATGGTTTCTGAATGGTCAGCCAGGTTGTGATAGGTGGGGCTGGGGGTTGTGCCGCCGGCATAACCCACCCGCGTGCGAATGACCCCGGGCATGCTCCCAAACTGGGAGTCAGGTCCCCAGAATCACCCCATCGCAAACGCGGCGGTTTCAAACTTTTCAGGCGCAGCCGCGTCGATGGATGGAATGGTTTTTGATTCAACACACTGGACAGTGTCCTGTTGCATGTCCGTATTCTCCTTCAGTGCAGCATTCAACCAGATCAACTTCGCGCCCGTCAGGGCAGCGAAGAAACCAATAAAGACCCACGGCCACTTTTTTCCGTTCAACCGTTATGCTCCTTCCTAAAGAGTTGATTTTTTTATATATGCGTATTATAGTCATATTACTATTAATATAGGATGAGTATTTTCATGCCCTTAAACTCACAAAAGCATGGAATTGCAACTTTTCAAAAGGGAAAGCGTATATAAATTGAAAATCAATCCAAGGCATGTGATTCAATCATGCAAGAATCAATCATTAAATTTTTATTCAGGAAATCTGGAGGCACAAATGAAACAAAGTAATTGGAAGAATAAGCTGATGCCTGTGTTTGCCCTGGCGCTGGTTGCAGCCCTGTTGATGGGCACCAGCGGTGTGGCGCAGGCAGCCGGCATTGATGAAGACGGCAAAATCGGTGAAGATGAAATCATCAGTGATGACTTGCTGCTGGAAGGCACCAATGTGATGATGGACGGCACCGTGCAGGGCAACCTGCTCGCCACCGGCGAAACCGTCATCCTCAACGGCCTGGTGCAGGGAGATGCCCTGCTGATGGGGCAGAAAATCATCGTTTCAGACACCGCCGTGGTTGAAGGCAACCTGTTTGTCATGGGGCAGTCCATCAGCGTGGACGGCGAGGTCAAAGGCAGCCTGTTTGGCGGCAGTTCCTACATCACCCTGGAAAAGAACGCCAACATCGGGCGCAATTTGTTCTACGGCGGTTACAGCCTGGAGACCAAACCCGCATCCAGCGTGGCCATTGACCTGTTCAACGGCGGCTACCAGGCGCAATTGGACGGTGAAGTAGGACGCGATGTAAATGTGGCCGCAGCAGCCGTTGAATTGAACGGCGAAGTGGGACGCAATGTTAACCTGGACGTGGAAAGCCCCGGTGCAGATATGGGCCCTACGGGCGCCCCCATGATGTTCCTGCCCCCCGGCTCACCGGCCGCTTTGAAAAGCGGTGTGCGCGTGGCTGATGACGCCAAAATTGGCGGCAAACTCACCTACACCAGCCCGGCTGAACAAAGTGAAGCCATCCAGTCCAAACCCGCCGGCGGCATTGTGTTCCAGACACCGGTTCCTGCAGAAGGCCAACCGGCAAAGCCGCAGCCCGGCACGCGCGAATCATTCCTGGCCAGTTTCTTTAATTGGATGTGGAAGCAGTTGAAAAACCTGGCCACCCTGATTGTCCTGGGCGCCCTGGTGATCTGGAAACTGCCCAACCTGCTGCAAAAATCATCTGACCAGGCGCGCGAGAAAACCCTGCCCGCCGCCGGTGTTGGTCTGCTGGCCATCCTGGCCGGTTATGCCGGCGCCATCCTGGCTGCCATTGTCATCGTACTGCTGGGCATCCTCACCGGTCTGATTACCTTTGGCGGCCTGGGCAGCGCGGTGTTCGGGGTTGGTTTCTCAGGCCTCACGCTGGCTTTCACCGCCTTCACCCTGCTGGTCAGCTACGGCAGCAAGCTGGTGGTGGCGTTCCTGGTGGGTGACTGGGTGATGCGCAAACTGGCGCCGCAGTATGCTGAAAAGAAAGTGTGGGCGCTGTTAATCGGCATCGTGATCTACGTGCTCTTGCGCAGCATTCCCATCCTGGGCTGGCTGATCGGCCTGGTGGTCACCCTGATCGGTCTGGGCGCCATGGTGCTGCTGTACCAAAATTGGCGCAAACCCGCCGAAGCTGCTCCTGCGCCTGAAATTCCCGCAGCCGTCTAGCAAATCTTACGCATAGCAAAAAGCAACGGGATGGAGATCGAACTCCATCCCGTTGTTTTTAAACCACCATGTGCAGCAGCGGTGTCAGCATCTCGTCCTCGGTCAAACCGCCGTGACGCCCGCGCAGGGTGTTCGCCTGGTTGGCCCACCACAAATAGGCATCGTCCCGTGGGACCAATACCCGATCGCCAATGCGATCCAGCAATTGCGGGTGCATGCTTCCACTGCCCAGCCAGCCTTTCTCAAGCAACTGCTGCACAGAAATCAAGGCAAACCGATCCTGCCAGGTTTCCCGTACCACCTGGTCAAGCTGTTGCTCGCAGCCGGGTCGCACAAAAAGGTAGGCAAAGCGGTTTTCTCCGCTGGGCAGCATGCTCAAACACTCCGTAAAGCGCAGATACCTGCGCACTTCGAATAATGCGTTTTGAGGGGTGGGTATCTGCCCGTGATCAGCAGTCAGCACAACCAGGGTGTCGCCCTGTGAGCGCTGGCGAAGACACTCAACAAAGCGCGCCATTCCCTGACAAAAACTGGCAAACTCCAGCGCAACCCGCGGGTCGTGGGGACCAAATTTATGCGACAGATCGTCCAGGTCTCCCCAGTAAGCAAAAGTGAAACTGCGCCGGTTGGGTTCCTGCGCCAGCGTTTCTTCCAAAGTCACCCACAGGTCGCTCAACGTGCGATAGGGAATTACCCGCGCCCCCTGCATTAACATGCGCGTCAAACCCGAATGGGCAATGGCCTGCTGCTGCAAAACATTGACCGCTACCTGCTGTGCAAACAGGTGCTGCCCCAGCGTTTGCACCGGCAGGAATGTCTCCGGTTGAAAACCGGCGCGCGCCAGGCCGTTGAAATCTTTGGGATAAGCCGCCGCCCCCTGGGTGATCATGTTGGCGATCAGGCCATATTCCTTGAGGAACACCTCGTAGCCCACCACGCCGTGTTCAAAGGGTGTGCAGCCGGTCCACAGGCTGGTGAGCGCCGCCGCGGTGGTGCTGGGAACCACGCTGGTGATGGCCGCCAGTTGCCCCCCGGCTTGCAGCCGCCGCCAGGCATCAGCAGCCATTAGATCAAGTGACGGCAGGCGCTGCAGCCAGTTCCAACCCAGGCTGTCCACCAAAATCAGCACCACTTTTTGATACTGCCCGCCGCTGACAAATTTGCCCTCATCCAGCGGCAAGCCCGCCTGGGGTGGAACGCCCAGCCAGCGGCAAATGGACGACGGTAAATTAACTATTGACCCGCCAGAATATTCAGGAAAAACCATTCTATAACCTCAAATTTCCATATCCGATTAAATGCCAGGTGGTATTGCAATCCTTTTATTTTTTCTGTGTTATTTTAGTGTACAGCAATTTTTTTGTTGGGGCTGCCCAAATTATTTACAGGATTTTTCTTGGTTTTCATTGCAAAATATGATACTGTCGTTATAAGATTGGGTAATTGTCTTCTCTAACGGAAAAGGGCTGTGACAATCGGTTCTTCGGTTTTTATAAATATTAACAATAAATAGGATGTTTTTTGTTATAATTAAAATCTTGTCGCAGCTTTCTTTGAAAGAAAAAGGATTTTCTTCGGAGAAAACTTGTAAGTCGAATGAATCACCACTCCAAAGAACCTGTTATAATATTTTTTAATCACTTTACTTACTTGCAGGAATTCCAATGCGGCGAGAAATCTTAACATGGAATGATGTGGAGAAATTAATCGACCACCTCATTCCACAATTTGAAACCGAGTTCGATGCCATGGTCATGATCACCCGCGGCGGCATCGTGCCTGGCGGCATGCTGGCTGAAGCCCTGGGGGTTAGCAGCATTCTAACCGCTGCTGTCGATTTTCCGGCCGAGCTTGACAAACAGGAGAAAAAAGAACGCTCCCTGATGATGGCATGGCCGAAATTTATTCAATTTCCCGAAAGTGAGTTATTGAGGCGCAGGAATATCCTGGTGGTGGATGATGTGTGGGGATCGGGCAAAACCATCACCGCCGTCAAAAACCGCATCACTGCCGCCGACGGCAATCCCTATACCTGCGTGCTGCATTTCAACCCCTACCGCAACATGTTTGGCACAGTCAAACCCGATTTCTATGCCGCCATCACCGATGCCTTTATTGTCTATCCGTGGGAAGCCCACCGCGGCCCCCAGCCGTTCCTGCTGGGCGACTATCCCAACACCTGATCAATCCCCCAGCAGCACCTCAAGATAACCATCCAGCATGGTTTGCAGATCAAATGCCTGTTGGGCGCGCTTGCGTGCACCTTCGCGGTAACGCGGCAAATCTTTCAACATTCGGCTGGCGGCATCTGCCAGCGACTCCACATCCGGATTCTCCAGGTTCCAGTGATCAGCACCGTAATCCGTCATGCAGCCGCTGTCGCCTTGCAAAATCTCGGGCAGCGCACCGGTGGCAAAGCCCACCACGGGCAGTCCGCACGCCAGGGCTTCAATGACAGAATTGGGACAGCCCGCATTCAATTCTGCCGAAAATAACAGGTGGGCCGAGCGGTCAATGGCCGGCACCTCTTCGCGCTGCACCACGCCCCGCCAGGTAATCCACAGGTCTGTTTTTTGCCTCCAGCGTTCCTGCAGTTCCAACGGCGCTTCCCCCACCACCATCAGTTCCAACGGTTGATCAATCTTGCGGGCAAGCGCCTCGCCAAAGCGGATGGAATTTTCCAGGTAGGGCTCATTGGCTTCACCCA
>CAZOKH010000101.1:0-10838 GCA_964580315.1 uncultured Anaerolineaceae bacterium
TTTTCGGATCCCGCTCCAATGAGAGGGCCTCTTTGGGACAGTGCGTGACGCAGAGCCCACAGCCCATACACCGTGCCGGATCCACACGAGCTACATGAGGTTCTGCCTCCACTGCAATTGCATCGAAGGGGCACAGCTTCTCACAGCGCCCGCAGCCCACGCAGGCTTCCGTCGCGACCTGACAGACATATCCCGAAGAGGCCAGCATGGGTGTGCCGCTCCGCTGGGCCTGTAATGCCCCGCAGCAGCAGGTGCAGCAGTTGCAAATGGCGTAAAAGCGTCCCAGCATGGCATCTTTGAAGAAGGCGTGGTGCACATGCCCGCGCTCGTCCTCGGCTTTGAGTATGGCCTGGGCCTCTTCTGAAGAAATCATGCGCGCCTTTTGTGGGTTATGCTCCACCACAAAACTGGCAAACGGTTCTCCCACCACCAAACATACATCCAAAGGCAGGCAGGGATGTTCACGCGCCGTGCGGCAGGGGCAATCCATTACGGCAATATGGTCGGGATTCTTCAAGATAATGTCGCGCGCCTTGGCGTAGGGAACAATATGCTCCAGATCGGGCAGTTCAACCGGCTCGTGAATCGATACGAGCTGCCGGGCAGCCTGCAGCGGCACCACCTTGCCGTGATAGGTGTCTTCAAACTTGACCGAGGAGGAACCGGAATGTCCCGCGTTCTTAACCAGGAATTTTCCAATCCACGCCACCAGCGGCGCCAGGCGCTTGGCCAGGGGGTGCTGACCGGTGCCCATGGCGATGTACAGGTAAGGGAAACGCGCG
The DNA here is from genome assembly GCA_964580315.1 of uncultured Anaerolineaceae bacterium. Classification (GTDB taxonomy): domain Bacteria; phylum Chloroflexota; class Anaerolineae; order Anaerolineales; family Anaerolineaceae; genus CAZOKH01. Next base: position 783 of record CAZOKH010000101.1, read on the forward strand.
TAAACATATCCATGAATCAGGTCGAAGAGTGAAAAATCTTTTACCTGGCGCGCTTCACGGATGAATGCCTTTGTGGAGGATTTGATTAATTGCCTGGACATAGTACCTTTAACACCTTTTTTTCATATATTATTGTTTGAATTATACGGCATGAATTAACCGGTGTTCAATATTGCTGATTTAGACTGTGGGAAAAAATTTCACCCTGTGTTGTGGTGACGAATTTATTTGTTACAGACAAATGCATTAGAAATCGCGACGATAACCTGAAAGAAGATAGACCGTTCTTATAAAACCCGCCCAGGAGGCAAAGAATGATTAAAACACGTGAAGTCAAACAGATCACCCATGCCCAGCCGGTGATGGAAGGCGCCGGGGTTAAGTTGAACCGCGCGCTGGGTTTTGGCGGTCAAATGGCTTTTGATCCTTTCTTGCTGCTGGATGATTTTCGTTCGCACACTCCGGCAGATTACCTGAGCGGTTTCCCCTGGCACCCGCACCGCGGCATTGAAACCATCACCTACATGCTGGAAGGCGCGGTGGAGCACGGCGACAGCCTGGGCAATCAGGGCGTGATCGGCGCTGGTGATGTGCAGTGGATGACCGCCGGAAGCGGCATCATCCACCAGGAAATGCCCCAGGAGGGAAATGGCGGGCGCATGGGCGGTTTTCAACTGTGGGCAAACCTGCCCGCTTCGCACAAGATGATGCCGCCGCGCTACCAGGAAGTGAAAAGCAGCCAGATTCCGCAGTTGAGCCTGCCGGGCGGCGGGGCAGTTCGCGTCATTTGCGGCGAGGTGGATGGCGTGCGTGGACCGGTACAGGACATTGTCACCGAGCCGCGCTATCTCGACGTCAGCCTGCCGGCCGGGGCGCAGTGGCGGCTCGCCACGTCTGCCGGGCACACGGTTTTTGCCTATGTAATTGAAGGGCAGGTGCGCTTTGGCCTGGAAGGCAGCCAATTTGCCGCCAACCGCGACCTGGTGCTGCTGGGCGACGGCGACCAGCTATCCGTGACGGCTGGAGAGCAAGGCGGGCGCTTCCTGCTCATCTCCGGTAACCCCATCCGCGAGCCGGTTTTCTGGCGCGGACCGATTGTGATGAATAGCGAACAGGAACTGCGCACAGCCTTTGAAGAGGTCCGCAACGGCACATTTATCAAATCGTAAAATAAAATTGGAATGGTTTCGTAGCCACCCTAAAGGTTTATCAAAACTTTAGGGTGGCTTTCTTTAGAGGTGTTAATATCTTGACGCCCGATATATCGCGTAATAATATAGCGTTATTCGATATATCGTAACACGACACAAAGATCGGGCAAATATGGAAAAAAACCTGCAAAAATATATTCCTTTATCTGAATCGACCTACTACATTCTGCTGGCATTGAGCGAGCCGCTGCACGGCTACGGTGTGATGCAAAAAGTGGAAGCCATCAGCGGCGGCGAGGTGCGCATTGGCCCCGGCACGCTGTACGGCGCCTTTGGCACGCTGGAAAAAGAGGGCTTGATCTGGATGGTGAAGGAAGAGGAACGCCGCAAATGCTATGCCCTGACCCCCAGGGGCAAGCAGGTGCTGGCCGCGCAAATTGACCGTTTGGAGCTGATGGCGCGCAATGGACGGCAGGTGCGCCCGCTGTTGGATGAGAGTGAGAGAAAAAATGAGTGACACAATCCTAAAGAAATTTCGTCTGTTCTGGGCCTGGGAAGATGAGCGTGAAGAGGCCTGGCTGCGCGAAATGTCGCAGCAAGGCTGGCATCTCAAAAAGGCGTCGCTGCTCTACACTTTTGAAAAAGGTGAGCCGCGCGACTACGTTTACCGCCTGGATTACACCAGCACCATGAAGAAAAACGACGATTACTATTCCCTGTTCCGCGACGCCGGTTGGGAATACGTGGGCGAGATGAACGCTTGGCAATATTTCCGCAAAGAGGCGCTTGGCGGTGAAGCGCCCGAGATTTATACCGATAATGAATCAAAGGTGCAGAAATACAGGCGATTGATGGGCTTCCTGGTGATTTTCTTTCCCATCTTAATGATCAACATCCTCAATATGTCTCGCATCGCTTCCAAAACGGCATCTGTATTGATGGGGTTGAATATCATCCTGTTTGGATTGTATATTTTTAGTATGATTAAACTATACTTGAGAGTTCAGGCATTGAAACGTTTCTAAATATCTGGTAAGAGGAAAACCGGCATGAACAACCAGCGCATGTTTCACGGCAACATCACCGCTGCCGCCCTGGCTGACCAACTGGCAGCCCGTTTCAGCGAACGCCACCAACGCGTGAGCGTGAAGCCCGGCAGCGGCACGGCCCTGGTGCAAATTGGCAGCAAGCACGGCACGCCCGTTTCGGTGCACATTGCCGACACCACCGGCGGCGTGCTGGTGACCATGAGCCGCGGGCAAGACTGGCTGGACCGCGTGTCTGACGCTGGTGAAATGATCGAGCGCGCCGCCAACGGCAACCCGCTTTCGCTGCTGGCCATGGCGCCAGAGGTGTTCGGCGAGCTGACCAAGTCCAATCCCGTCCCTGAAATTTGGGATGCCATCAACGACCTGTGCGGCCTGACGCGCGCCCTGGCTGGCGAAAAGAACGCTCCCGGCAATCCCATCATCTGCCCCTATTGCGCCACGCCCAACCCGCCGGGAACTGAGCAGTGCCAGGCTTGCGGCGCCGCCCTGCCGGTGGATCTGCCGCGCATATGCCCCAAATGCGGCCGCGCCCATACTTCTGACGCCCTGTTTTGCCAGGCGTGCGGCACCCGCCTGGTGAAGGGATAATCGGGTAAAATAAGCCCAGGAGACGCAGCTATGACATCTGATTTAAACCCCACCATCCAGATCGATTTCGCTCTGTACGGCGATATTGCGCCCAAAGCAGGCGGTTCTTTTGTTGCTCAAAAGGAAATGGAATTGCCAGCCGGCGCCACCATTGGTGATTTGCTCGACCTGCTGGATATTGCCGATGCCGACCGCGGCTACCTGTTTGTTAATTCGGTGTTATTTGATGTGCCGGGATTGAACGTTTCACGCAGCGAGCTGTTGAAACACAAAGACCACCTCGGCATTTTCTCAATGCGCCACATGTGGCCCTATCAGTATCGCGACGGCGTGCGTATGTCAGACAGCCTGAAAGCCGCCCTGGCTGAAACAGGGGCCATGCGCAACACCTACCAGAATCTTTAAGGACATTGAATTAATCCCGCTGCCCACAGGCAGCCGCTGCAGGCCGGGAAGGTGTTTCCCAGGCAGTCTTCGCGGTTTTCTTCGGGTAGTTCGCAGCAATTGCAGTCAGTGCAGGGCGAAAATTCAAAGGATTGCAGGCGCTGGCGCAGCGCCACGTATTGCGGATCTTCCCAGAGGCCCAACAAATCACGTTCCAGCACGCTGCCCACATCATAGGCGTATGAGCGGCGCGGGCGGTTATCCAAAAAACTGTTAAAGGTATGCATCAGCGGCAGGCACGGGCTGACCGCGCCGTCCCAGCGCACCGCCAGGCTGCCCTTTTCAACGAACGGGCAGGTGTAAACCCCCTGTCCCATCATCCCGCTGTTAACCTGGATGGAATAGTTACCGCGCTGCACCTCAGCCAGGGGTCCCTGGGTGTACTCATTCACGTCAATGCGCGGCAGGTTGACACGCGGATGCCCGTCGCTGAATTGATAGGGCCCGTTATACATGGCGCCGCGGTACAACACTTCCTGGCGCAGCTCATCAGTGTGAGCCATTACATTGGAGACGGAAAATTTTTTAGCTCCCAGGCGCGCGCCCAGCGCCAGCACTTTGGGCAGGTCGGCAATGTTGCGCTTCATTGCGACAAATGCAATGCCCAGTTGCAGGCTGGTTTTCAACCGCGAACCGCGGTAGCGCAGGTAGGGCAGTCGTTCCAGGTTGGCAATCACCTGCGGCAGCGTGGCGCCCAAACGCACATCTTCATAGCTCTCCGGCGAAGCGCCGTCCAGTGAAACCCACAGCATGTCCAGTTCCGCTTCCAGCAGGCGCACAATCATCTTTTCTGAAAGCAGCACGCCGTTGCTGATCAATTCGACCGGTGCGCCCAGCGCCTTTGCCTGGCGGATCATCTCGATGATGCGCGGGTGCATCAACGGCTCGCCAAAGCCGCCGAAGAACACCGTGGGACGCGGCGTCAATTTTTCAACCCCTTCCAAAATGCGGTCATAGGTCTTTTCAGACATGAAGCCAGAAGGTTCCTTCCATACGTTGCGCATGCAGGTGACGCAGTTGAGGTTGCAGGTGTTGGTGGGTTCCACATATACCCGCGCCAGGTGGTGAATGGAGCGCGAGATGCGAATTTCATTTTCGCCCATGATGAGCTGCACAGGCGAATTGGGCAGCAGGCCAAACTGCTCTGCCACCTCGGGCGGGATAATCAATCGCCCATCAGCGTCAATTTTTGTAATTTTGTCTGGTTTCATACCCATAATCATGACTCGCTATTTTTAAATTTCAGCACCAGGTTGGCCGGGCTGGCACTGTTGACGCGCTCGCCGCCATAGGGCAGCAGCCCCAGGGTGAGCGCTGTTGCGTTGTGCCGCAATTCAAAGCGGGCAAAGCCCGCGTCGGTGACACCGGGAAAAGGCTCGAAGGAATCAATCTCCCAGCCGTTATACTGCGCCTCGCGCAGGTAAAACGCCTGCAGTGAGCCAATGGAGCTTGCCCCGCGGTAAGCCTGCCAGTGCTGCGGATCGGCAATGTCGTCAACCAGTTCGGTGGGGGCGGCGGGGGTATAAGCGGGCGGCAGCGGCAGCCCGCTGGCATCGCACGCCAACCCTTCTGCCAGGCTGGCCGGAAAGCGCAGGCTGGAGATCAGGCGGGTGAACAACGGCTCAAACCAGGCGCGTTCGTGCATGTTGTGCGATACCATGAAGTGCAGCACCAGCGCGCCGCGCCCTAAAATGCCCGCCCACAGGCGCCGGTTGCTGCTTTTGGGCAGGACAATTTCGGCCTCCATGCCCTGTGCGCCGCCCATCGTCCAGGGGGCACCGCCCACATTTTTGGCTCCCAGCATCCCGGCGGTCAGGCCGATGTGCTGGTTCCACAGCGGCTGCAGGTCTTTCAACTGGCCGTTCCATTCAGCCCGCACCAGCAAATGCCCGTTTTGTTCGCCCTGGTAGTCATCTTCCAGCGCTTCGGGACTGGGCGCAAAACCTTCCACGTCGCCCAGGGTCTGGTGAATCCAATTGTCTGGATAGGTTAGTTCGTACCCCCACAAAATATGCTGAAAAATTGCCATCGTGACTCGCACCTCTTGTAACAGGATAAATTATATCAAAAAAGGCGCAGTTGAGCGAGTAATTCCCTCAACTGCGCCCTGCTCTATTGTGCTGTTTTCTGCTTTAGCCTCCAGCCACAGCCGGGATGAAGGCCACCCGGTCGCCTTCCTGCACCACATCGCTCAATTCAGCCTGGCGATGATTGCGGATGATCACGCGCACCTCGTCAGCGGGCAGGCCCAGCAGGTCGCGCAGCTCCAGCATGGTGATGCCCGGCTCCACTTCCATGATACGGGCGCCGCCCAGCGGCACATCCGGCAGATACGGGCGCAGTGTGGCCATGGCTACGACTTCAACTCTCATGAGGGCTTAGCTCTCATGCACCCAGGCGAACACTTTATCCAGTTCTTCGTCGGTGATGGACCACTTTACATTGTGCGGCGGCAATATTTCATCGCGCATGAACTCGGGCGGGCGGTCATCAGCCGATGTGAAGCCGGCGCGCTCGTTGAACAGGCGCTCGATCTTCAAAATTTCTTTACCAATCGGGATGACATCTGCGCCGGTGATATTCAGACCGGTGACGCCTGCGACCGATTCGGCCATGCCAGCCCAACCATCCGGGAAATCCAGAATGGGGAAGGCAATGAACAGGCAGTAACCGGTGCTGTCAATGAAAGCGGTGGCTGCCTGGAAGGTCAGCGAGAGATCGCCCTTGCCCTCGTCAGAAAGCGGGTCAACCTTGCCGCCCACACCGGCGATTTCAGGCGCAATGGTGTAGCCGGCGGTGTGATCAGCCCCCATGGGGGTGGTGGCATAGGTGACGCCGATGCCCTTAACCGCGCGCGGCTCGTAAGCCGGCATGGATTGCCCTTTGACCACAGGCACGCGGTGCACGCCAAATGCGCGCGCCGTGTTTGCGCAGCCCTGGCCGAGGATGCGTCCCAGCGGGGTGGCTTTGCGAATTTCATCAAACAATTTCAATGCGCCTTTTTTGTCGCCAAAGGGCAGCAAACCGCCGTCCATGGCAACCGCAATGGTGTTACCGGCTTCGATGGTGTCGAGACCAATGTCGTTGCATTCGCGCGTCATTTTCGCCACATAATCAATATCGTCGATGCCGCAGTTGGCGCCCAGCGACCAGGCGGTTTCATATTCAATGCAGGAGACCAAGACATTGCCCGACTCGTCGGGGAAGATGTTGGAGCATTTGATGATGCAGCCGGGGTGGCAGCCGTGTCCCATGGTGCCGGGGCCTTTGTCTCCGCAGCGTTCTTTCACCAATTCGGCCATGCGCTCGCCCGAAATTTTGGCTGCGCCGTCAAAATGGCCGCTGCTGAAATTGCGGGTTGGCAAACCGCCGGCTTCATTGAGGATGTTCACCAGGATGGCTGTGCCGTAGGAAGGCAAGCCGCCGCCGCGTTTGGTGAGGGGGTGTTCCATGATGGACTGGGTCAGTTTCTTGCGGCCGGTTTCAAACAGTTCTTTGTTGGCAATTTCAACACCGGGGCCGCCCTTGTCGTCAATGACCATGGCTTTAATGCGGCGTGCGCCCATCACTGCGCCCAGACCGCCGCGCCCGGCATAGCGTCCGGGGCCATTTTCGGTATCGTTGACCGAAATGCCGGCGTTGGACATCAATTGTTCACCCGCCGGTCCAATGCCCACCACGGCCGTGTCGGGATATTTTTCCCACAGCATGTTGTCCACATCATACATACCTTTGCCGGCCAGATGCGCGGCATCGTGGAAAGCCACGCCGTCTTTGGTTAATACCAGCAAGCGCCATTTTCTATCCTGGGGAGCGCCTTCAATGATGATGGCAGCCAGTCCCAGTTTGGCAATTTTTTGCCCGGAAAGACCGCCCGAATTCGATTCTTTGATGCCGCCGGTCAGCGGGCTTTTTGCCCCAAAGGAAGTTCGTCCGCTGGAGGGAGCAGCCGGCGAACCGGTTACCCAGCCGGGGGCAATTACCAGCTTGTTGTTGGGTCCCAGGGGGTGGCAGGTCGGATCAACTTCTTCAGCCACAATGGCTGAAGTCAGCGCACGTCCTCCCCAGCGCGCCCATTTTTGGGGAACAGGCTCGTACTTGAAAGTTTGATCGGTCATGTTGATGCGTAGAATTTGTTTTGCCATACCTCTTTCTCCTTTGTTAGTTGGTTTTCCTGAGCGTTATGTTAAAAGAAAATAGCGCTCTTTTCTGCTTCCTAAACCAGGCAGGCTTTGGTCGCCTGGCGCTCACAACGAACGTGGCGCAAAAGGAAGGTAAGAGCACTATTAGTCTTTTAAACCGTATTAACGATGTATGATATATAGTAGCGCAGAAAAGAAAATCTTGCAAGTAAGGACACAAGAATTGAAACCTGTTGGTTGTCTTTACCTGCGACTAGCTCTCAGGGGGGATGCGGTGCAGCCTGAGAGCTGAGATCAGGAGATTGGTATGCAGCCCGGATTTAATCTGTGGATTGAAATAGACGGCCAGGTGGCGCTTTCGGGTTGGCGGGTGAAATTGCTTAAGACCATCGCCGCCACCGGTTCGATCAATGCCGCCGCGCGCGAGATGGATATTCCCTATCACACCACCTGGCAGAAGATTCATGAGATGGAAGAACGCCTGGGGGTGAAGCTGCTGGAGACGCGCATTGGCGGTGTGCAGGGCGGCGGCGCGCAGCTCTCGCCCGCCGCGCTGGAATACCTGGAAAAGATGGAAGCCTTCTATGCCGCCCTGACGCCGGTAGTGGAGAAAACCTTTCGGCGAATTTTTGAGGAGAAATAAAAAAAATCGGCGCCCCGCGAAGATGGGCGCCGATTTGGTTATTTTGAAAAATGAATTAGGCTGGTATTAAAGAAGAGTTACTTTGGAAGCCTGCAGGCCTTTCTGGCCTTTTTCGATGGTGAATTCCACTTTTTGTCCTTCTTCGAGGGTGCGGAAACCATCGCTCTGAATGGCGGAATAGTGAACAAACACATCGTCGCCGTTTTCCTGAGACAAGAAACCATAACCTTTGCTGTTATTGAACCACTTTACAGTACCTACTACACGATCTGACATCTTACTTTCTCCAATTTTTATATGAAACAGTTGAATAGATTTTTTAGTAGCGACTTGAGCCGCCGCGGCGATCTCCACCGCCACGATTGCCGTAATTGCCGCCACGCCCACCACGGTCTCCATAACCGCCGCTGTTGCGGCGCGGACCGCCAAATCCACCGCCTCGACCAGAATCTTCGCGCGGTCGGGCGAGATTTACCTTAATTTCTCGGTTGTTCAGGCTATAGCCGTTGAACATGCTGATGGCTTTTTCTGCCTCTGCATCATTACTCATTTGCACAAAGGCAAAACCGCGTGATCTCCCGGTGGCGCGATCCATGATCACTTCAGCCGAGGCCACAGTACCAGCCTGTGCAAACAGTGTCCCCAATTCTTCACTTGTGGTTGTAAATGCAAGGTTTCCAACAAACAGTTTGGTTTCCATCTCTATCAAGTTCCCTAACCCCCGGTCCTTTTAGCCGGGAATAAAGGAACCACCGTCCATAATCAGGAACGGCGGTTCAGGCACACTAACCTAATTACAAGGAAAGTATATCATAGATTTGATTTTGTCAAGATCGATCTGCCATCAATTTTTTGTGCAAATGTTCACCATGTTGGGCTTCAAACCAGGCTGCCAGGCGGTGCACCACCCACAGGTTTGCCAGCATGGCGGCGGTCATCACCCCAAAGGGCAGTGCCATTTGCTCCCAGTTCAGGCCGGTGCGCGCCATCACCGCCTGCAATGCCAGCATGCAGTACAGGCCGGCTGGCAGGCTGGTAATCACGGCCGGGATGAACTTGCGGTAAACCAGAAACTGTCCCACATGCACAAGCAGGTGAAGGAAGAATGCCAGCAGCAGACCCGCCCACCAGGCATACCAGCCTTGCTCAACCGCCGCCACGCTGAAGGCGCTGATCAACACAAACTCTTCAGCCACTGCCAGCGCAAATGCAGATGTGGACAGAGCGCTGAAATGTCCCAGCAGTTTGTTTGACAGGCGCGGGAAGCGCCGCTGCAATTCGGCGGCGTTGTTTGCCACCCAAGTTTTCATCATCACGATCTCTTCAAAGTCGTGCAGCATAAAAACCAGCGGCAGCAGGTACAGGATGGTTTCGATCTTCACCCGATTTATCCAGCCGTGTTTGTGAGATAATACACAGCATTCTATTTATAGCACCAATTTTCCAGAGGTGAACGCAATGGACGAAATCATCACATCTTTTGGCTGCCTGCGCCCCTGGCGCATGGAGGATGATGCAGCCGTCGCCAAACATGCCAACAACCGCGCCATTTGGCTCAACCTGCGCGATGGTTTTCCGCACCCATACGGGATTGAAGATGCGCGCAATTTTTTGAATATGGCCATCACCCAGCACCCCGACACCTTTTATGCCATTGCCACACCCGAAGAAGCCATTGGCTCCATTGGCATCACCATTTTGAGCGATGTGCACCGTCTGACCGCCGAGCTGGGCTACTGGCTGGCGGAGCCCTGCTGGGGGCGCGGCATCATGAGCGAGGCGGTGCGCGCCTTCACCGATTTTGCTTTTGAACGCTTTGGGCTGGTGCGCATTTTTGCCGAGCCTTATGCGCACAATGCCGCCTCTTGCCGCGTGCTGGAGAAGGCGGGTTTTAGCCTGGAAGGGCGCATGCGCTGCGCCGCGATTAAGGACGGTCAGATGACCGATATGTTTCTGTATGCCAGGATTAAAGAATAGCCAACCATTTCTGTCATTAGTATGATCAACCCAAAGGTATAAAATGATAAATGGGGACACGG
>CAZOKH010000102.1:0-10804 GCA_964580315.1 uncultured Anaerolineaceae bacterium
ACCAGGGGGAAGGCATGTTCTGGGGACTGATTGGTGCGACCCGGGAAAAAAATTCATCTGCCAAAATTCAATATCGCGATTTGCGCGTTGAGGAAATCTTCGAATCGCCGGTGGATGAAAGGCCGAATGTGATAGCGCGATTGGGGAAACCGGACAGCTTTTTCATCTCTTTTGAAGAAAATGAAGATGGTTCCATCAGCCGATACGAAGAATGGAGCTATATCGATCAGCAGACAATCTTTTTCTTTGTTGAAGGCGTATTTATGGGGAGTGAGACGATGGATTACCCGGTCGGATTGGTGGCAGCGCCTTACTGGTATGATCCCTTTCAATTTACTGATACGACATCCATTGATGATATTCAGAAGATGCTTGGAAATGATTTGAGCGAGATGGAAACACCCTCAGAATTTGGGGAGGATGTCATGCTGTATGCGGGTGACCAGATCCTGGTGGGATTTGCGAATGGATACCTGGAATATGTAGAGACATTTCTTATTGAAACTCCTTCGGAAGGGAGCCCAGAATGATTTCAAAAAGCCATCGGGTAATAATCCTATTCATTATTCTTACCTTATTGTTCTCGATTATTCCAGGGAATACCAGCACGGTCTATGCAGCCAGGTTGCGCATTCGCCCGTGGCGGGCGATCCGCTGGGCGGCGCTGAATCTGACGCCGGCGGGAAAGGTGGCCAAGCCATTCATCGACCGCCAGAATGCTTATCGATCGGCAGACCGCTGGTTGAATGATAAACGGGCGCAACTGAGCGAACGTCAGAAAACACTGGTGACCCTGTACAAGAATCATGAGATTGATGCACACACCTATATAAAATATAAAACTCTGACCCTGCTAATGGACGATCAATACAAAGAAGCGCAATCCAGCATGAAAGGGATTGCGCATGATAAATTTGGCAAAGACTTCATGCAGGTTTTTGTGGATCATATAGCGCCAAGGATATTGAATAGCGCAAGATTTACCGAGACGATTCGGGAGGTAAACGAAACATTTACCACCACACAGCGAGTGATGAAAGACGGATTGAATGCGCTGGAAGAATTGAAAGCGAAAATGTATCCAGAATTCATGCGTAACGGGCGGGAAAAGCTGGAGGAGGTGATGAAGAAGATGGATGAAAAAGGGATACGCGGGGGAATTGCGGACGAACTATACGGCAAGTTGCAGCGAGTGGCGGGAGAGTTAAAGAGACTGGAAAATGATGTACCAGAAGCCTTGACGCCGGCAGAAGTGAAGCAGATGAGCGCCGAGGTAAAAGAAGCGGCCGATCAACTGGGGAAGATTCAGAAACAGATGAATGACGGGGTGAATCAATGGAAAGAGCAGGGAACCATTCGCATACCAGCAGGAGGAAAAGGGAAGGCGGCCGAATTATCCAGTCAATTGCAGGCAATACGTGACGTGGAAAAACTGACCGAGTTGGACAAGGTGCTGCAAACCGCGGAGTTATATGAAGAATTTGGTTCAGGAATTGCGCAAAAGCTGGCCGAACTTGGGCTGGAACCGACTGATGGTAATTATGGGAAAATACGCGCTCAAATGATTGAGGCAATTACCAAAGTCAATCCGAAAAATCGCACAGACAAGAAAATTGAAGAATTATTTAACAAAATCGCCAGTGAAGTTACAGGGGAAGACCTGGTTGAATCAGAGGATGACGATGAAGAGGAAACCGAAGAGGATATTGAACCAACCGCCACAATCCCGCCCCCCAAGAAAATTCATTTAACTGCGGGAACTGATACATTTGTTCAACAATTTGGAATGAGTTGGCAGGGATTGGCAGATATTATTACTCTCCATGAACCTCTATGTAATAATCAAGGAATCGGAAGCCTGATACTGGATGATTTGTCCATGCAGGTTGATATTGACCTGAAAGAAAACAAAACGGAAATCAAGATTAATGGAAAATCGAAATTTGGTACCGAGGGGTTTTACAGTGGGGAATATGGCACTGAAACAGCTCAATGTTCATTTTCCGGTGTAATTACAGATATTGACTATTTCGACTATGATCCTGTTTCCAGGGATTTTAGGTTGAATGCTTATGGGTATCTGGATGTTACTTGCAATGCGAATATTTTCTGCGGTTATGACCCAAGCCTGGAGAAAGCGATTTGGGCATCGGGCCAAAGCTCCGCAAAACATCCAATTGCTATCGATATCTGGAAACTTGAATATGATGATTGTCAAAGTGAAATCACTTTGATGACCGATTTAGACAAACAGGATGAGGAAATTTGGATTGCTTTTGGAAGCGGCATCATGGATAGTGAAAAATGCAAACCATTAAACTGGGTGTTTGAATAAACCTGTTGTTTTTCAAAAAGCCAATTGGAATCGAGTTTTTTGATTACCCGGTTTTAAATATCAAATTGGTTCTTTCGATTCTCGTTACGGCAGGTTCGATATTCAGGGCTAACAAAACCTCGTCTGCGCGGCCGGTGGCATTTTCGCATGCTGAAAGCAGCATGGTGAGAACCGGCGGGTCTGTCTGTTGCACTTGCAAATCAAGGATCAGGGGGCGCAGGTCATAGTGTTTGCCGCGGCGTTCACGCAGTATGGTTGACTGCGCCATTATCACTTTGACCGAATCGTGCAATGCGGGATTGTTCAAATCGTCCAAAAAAGTCACAATGTATTCAGCGGCGGCTATTTGGGTTTGTAGAGCAGGCGCATCAAGCGCAATAGCCTCAACGGTTAGCAATTCCAATCCAGAAGGAACTTTTTCACCAAGCGCCTGTTGAATTTGTGAAGGGGAAAGAATTGCCGACTCATCGGTCAGCCAGAAATCTACCATTTCGCAACGGCTGGTCATTCCCAGCGGCAGCGGGCTGGCCTGGTGCAAACGAGGCTGCGGATGAAACCCCTGGCTGTAAGCTAAAGATAGTCCGGCGCGGCGAATGGCACGCTCCCAGATTTTGTGTAAATCGAGGTTGCCGGTGTAACGGAGACCTTGTTTTTTTGCGTAAGTAATACGAAAGCGCTGCATAAATTATTCCAGTGTCGATTAGTTTGCCAGGTTCTCACCAGGCAGCGGGCATTTCCAACCAGTGCGTTGTTGGATTTGTATATCGCTGAAAGCAGGCAGGATGCCGCAGGCGTGACACTGCTGGCTGCAATCGGGGGTTAGTTTCCCTGACAGGCTGGCCTGATAGTCGCGCATCAGAAACGATTTTCTAACACCGGTGTCAATGTGATCCCAGGGAAGGATTTCGTCCAATGAACGCTGGCGGTGAACATAGAAGGCTGGTTCAAGTTGATGCTTTTCAAAAGCCGCCAGCCAGAAAGCCGAGTTTTCATGTTCCTGCCAGGCGTCAAATTTTGCGCCGTTGCGCCAGGCGGTTTCAATCACCTGCGCCATGCGCCGGTCGCCGCGCGAAAGCCACGCTTCCATCAGGGTCTCTTTGGGATCAGTCCAGTTGAATTTCATGCCGGGTGCACGCATTTCCTGCCGGAGCAGTTGCTGTTTGGCTTCAATAATTTCCGGCGGATCGCAGGCGACCCATTGGAAGGGTGTGTGCGGTTTGGGAACAAAGGTGCTGACGCCCACATTTAATTTGGCGCGTCGACCGATGATTTTTGTGCCAATGGCTATCACCGTTTTGCACAATTCAGCAATGGCCTTCACGTCTTCCATGGTTTCGGAAGGATGCCCGATCATAAAATACAGCTTGATGGTGGTCCAACCGCGTGAATAGATGGCTTTGACCATGTCGAGGAGTTGTTCGGTTGGAATGGGCTTGTTGATGATGTTGCGCATATGATCGGTGGCGGCTTCAGGCGCCAGGGTAAATCCGCCCTGGCGGGCATCTTCTTTCAGTTTTTCAAGCAGATCGATGGAAAACGATTCAATGCGCAGTGAGGGCAAAGAGATGGTGAGGTGTTTGCCGCTGTATCGCGAACTTACCCGTTCCACCAGCTCCAGAATATGCGTATAGTCAGAAGAGGATAGGGAGAGGAAGGCGACTTCTTCGAAGCCGGTCATCTCCAGGGCTTCATCGATGGCGTGGATGATTTCATCCACCGGGCGTTCACGAACCGGACGATTGACCATGCCGGCGTGGCAAAAACGGCAGCCCCGGCTGCACCCGCGCATGATTTCTACAGCAACGCGGTTATGCACGATGTTGATTGAGGGGACTAGGAAATGCGTAGGCGGCGGCGGCAGCTTGGCTACGATGCGTTTGCGAACGGTGCGAGGAGCCTGGGGCAGAATGGGTTCTATGGATTGGATACAGCCATCTTCCCGGTATTCCACTTGATACAGTGACGGGACATAAACCCCCGGGATGGTTGAGAGTTTTTCCAGCAGTTGTGAACGTGACAGGTGATCATTTTTCGATTGCCGGTACGCATCCACAATATCATGCACCACTTCTTCACCTTCGCCAATGGCAAAAGCATCAATGAATTCTGCCATGGGCTCAGGGTTAAATGCGCCGTGACCGCCGGCAATGACCAGAGGATGATTTTCTTTTCTATCCATTGACCGCAGCGGGATACCTGAAAGATCCAGCAGGTTTAAGACGTTGGTATAAAGCGTTTCGTAGGGTAAGGTGAAGCCAACAATATCAAAGTCAGCCAGCGGATGCCTGGTTTCCAGTGAAAAGAGAGGAATGTCATTGCTGCGCATGGCAGCTTCCAGGTCCAGCCAGGGGGCATAGGCGCGTTCTGCCAGCGTGTCTGACCGGTTGTTTAATTCCTGGTAGAGGATCGTAATTCCGAGATTGGATGACCCCACATCATAAATGTCTGGAAAAACGAGCGCCACATGGGTATCCACCTGGTCCCAGGGTTTTACTACCTGGTTAAATTCACCGCCAACATACCTGCCGGGCTTTTCAACATTGTATAAAATTCGTTCGAGCCTGGCGTCGATTTCGCTGCTTGTTAATACCATTGATAAGTTACCTGCATTCATCCTAAAAGATTACAAAGTGCCTTTATAGGCTCCACCGTCCACATTCAGCATCACACCGGTAATATACGAAGCAGCCGGGGAGACCAGGAAAGTGGCTGCATTGGCAAATTCTTGCGGTGAAGCCATTCTTCCCAGCGGAATGTCTTTAACCTGTTTTTCCAATTCCTGTTCAATGCTGGTTCCATTGGCGTCTACGCGGGCTTGCATCAGGGATATAACCCTTTCAGTCTGAGTCCAACCGGGTAATATGGAATTAAAGCGGATATGATCTTTGCCCAGTTCCAGCGCCAATGTCTTGGTCAATCCCACGGTGGCGGCGCGGATGCTGTTGGAAAGGATCATATTGACAATGGGCTGTTTTACAGAGTACGAAGTGATGGTTAAGACGCTGGCGGTTTGCGACTTGCGCAGATGCGGGATAGCAGCTTTGATCAAGCGCACATGGCTCATCAAATTGAGGTTGATGGCTTGCTGCCAGGCAGTCTCATCCAGGTTTTCAATTGTGCCAACCGGAGGGCCGCCGGCATTGGTGATGAGAATATCCAGACCGCCAAGTTTTTCAACTGCCTGGTTGATTAGACGGGGGGCAAATTCAGGGTCAGATACGTCGCCGGCAATGGCGAAAATTTCACCACCGGTTTCAGACGAAAGGAGGGAAACCGCCCGGGAAAGTTTGTCTAAATTGCGCCCGTTGATGATTACCCGTGCGCCTTCCATCGCCAATTGACGCGCACAGGCAAACCCTAGTCCACTGCTGGCGCCAGCGATCACAACATTTTTTCCTTTTAATTGCAGATCCATATTGTTCCTCCTTTGTCTCAGATTATTTCGATTTTTTGATCCTGCACTGGTGTATCACGCCATTGATTTTCAACAAATTCCACCACTTTTTGCAAGAATTGCCGCGCAAAAACAGGGTCATTTGTGACCACTGCCACGGCGATTTTTGTTTCATGATGGTGATCTTGCAATCCAACTTCAGCGGCGCTCACATTGAATTCGCGGTGGAGACGCGCCAAGATTGGTTTGATGCGGCTGCGTTTCTCTTTTAATGATGTGCAGCCTGGCAATTCAAGAATTAGGGTGAGTAAACCTATTGGACACATAAAAGCCCTTCATTATACGATACAATTTCAGAATTATTCTACTCTACTTGTGATTTCGTATTGAGGGGAGTAAAATGCCTCATCCCAAAAGGAATCATTTGACCACAACTATGGACGAAACTATCGCGACTCAATATCAGCAGGCTTTAGATTATTTGTACAGTTTCGTGGATTACAGCTTAACACGCGCATTCCGTTACTCTCCAGAAAAATTTGACCTTTCACGCATGGCCGCTTTTTTGGAACGCCTGGGCAATCCGCACCTTATGTACCCGGTGATTCATGTGGCAGGAACAAAAGGCAAGGGTTCCACCTCGGCGCTGATAGCCAGTGCGCTGCGTGCGGCGGGCTATAAGACTGGTCTTTATACTTCACCTCACTTGCTGGATTTTACGGAGCGCATTCAGATCAATGGCGAATCGATACCCGCTGCTGATTTTGTGCAACTGGTGAATGAGATTAAGCCTGAAGTGCAAAAAGTTGAGCAGTTGACCACTTTCGAGATTACCACGGCGCTGGGCTTTCTTTATTTCAGCAGGCAGAAAATTGATGCGGCGGTCATTGAAGTGGGCATGGGCGGGAGGTTGGATGCCACCAATCTGGTTTCTCCGTTGGTAACCGTGATCACGTCCATCTCGATGGATCACACGGCGGTGTTGGGAAACACACTGGCTCAGATTGCTGCCGAGAAAGGCGGCATAATCAAAACAAGCCGCCCGGTGATTGTTGCGCCGCAGCGGTCAGAAGCCAGGCAGGTTTTGTTGTCGATTGCGGCTGAACGAAAAGCACCGCTTTGCCAGGTGGGAGACGATTTGCTTTACACAGAAACCTCGCATACGCTGGATGGACAGACGTTTTATGTTTGGAATCAAAATGAACAAGCGCTGCTTGATGCCTATATCGAATCGGATGGGAAACATGCGTGGGAACCGCTGTGGTTGAAAATTCCTCTGCTAGGGTATCACCAGGTTCAAAACGCAGCAACAGCTTATGCCGCCCTGAAAAGTGCGCGGACGGAAGGGTTGGAGATCAGCGACGCATCCATCCAAAAAGGTTTTCAGGATGTGGTGTGGCCGGGCAGGTTTGAAGTGATGCGGCGTTCACCTGTGGTTGTGATCGATTCAGCGCATAACCCTGACTCGGCCTTAAAGCTGCGCCTGACAATTGATGATTATTTCCCGGGAAAACCTGTTCTGTTGGTTTTTGGCGCGTCAGAAGACAAGAATATCGAAGAAATGTTTGAAGCGCTTTTACCGCGTGTGCAGCAGGTAATTGCAACGCAATCCATACATCCAAGAGCGGCAGATGCCAATAAACTGGTAGAATTGGTTCACCGCTTTGGCAAGCCAGCCAGAGCCGTACTGCCTGTGGAAAATGCGCTACAAGAGGCAATACAATGGGCCGGAAAACGGGATAGCGTGGTGGTTGTCGCGGGGAGCCTTTTCCTGGCAGCCGCTGTAAGGCAGATAATGGATAACGATAAATTTTCCTCCAGAAATGAAGGGTTATGATTAGATGAAATCAGATGATTGGTTTTCAAAACGTGATAGCGATGATTTAACCTCCGTCCTGCATCAGAGGACAGAGGAACTCTATGGGATTCCAGAACTCGAGCCAGATGAAGACGGGTATATTGAAGGGCCTGCGATCATTTTGCGGGATATCGTTGTTTTTCCGCACATGATCTCCCCGGTGTTTATCACACCGGGCTCCAATTTGCTGGCAATTCAAGATGCGCAGTTCAATTCGCAAACGGTCATTGCGTTAATACAACGTGATCCGGATGTGGAATCACCCCAACCGGAAGACTTTTTACCGATTGGCGCTGAGGTGGCAGTGGGCAGGTTATTAAGTTTGCCAGACGGCAACAGTTCAGCCCTGGTTCAGGGCAGGCGCCGGCTGGAAATTGTGGAAATGACCCAGATGGATCCGTTCCCGCGTGTGCGGGCAAAACCCATTGATGAACCGACCGCGGTAAACCGCAACACTGACGCTTTGATGCGCACAGCGCGTGACCTGTTCGCCCGTTGTGTTCAATTGGATCGCAGCATACCCGATGAAGCGAACCTATTCTCGATGAATATTTCTGAACCGGGATGGCTGGCTGACTTAATCGCAACCGGTATTTCACTTCCATTGGAAGAACGCCAGGCATTGCTGATGCTGCCTTCTCCGCAAGACCGGCTGAAGCGAATCAACTGGCTGCTGGCACAGGAGCTGGATGTGCTGGAACTGGAAGATGAAATTCAGACACGTGTGCAAAGCGAAGTAGACCGCAGCCAGCGTGAGTATTACCTGCGTGAACAAATGAAAGCCATTCAAAACGAGCTGGGAGAAGGTGATATCTGGACTCGGGAATTAAATGAGCTGAAGCAGAAAGTGGAAGATAAAAAGCTGCCTGAAGAAGCAAAAACCACTGCCTTAAAAGAGATTGAACGGCTGGCTCAAATGACTTCCATGGCACCCGAAGTCGGTATCATCCGAACCTACCTGGACTGGATTCTTGACCTTCCCTGGTTTGAAACCACTCAAGACAATCTGAATGTGAAACATGCCGGAAAAGTGCTGGATAAAAACCATTATGGATTGGGAAAAGCCAAAGACCGCATTCTTGAATATATTGCGGTGCGCAGCCTGAAACCCAAGCGAGACCGTCAACCCATCTTGTGTTTTGTTGGTCCTCCCGGCACCGGGAAAACATCGCTGGGAAGATCGATTGCTGAAGCGCTGGGCAGAAAATTTGTACGCCAATCACTGGGTGGTGTGCGAGATGAGGCGGAAATTCGCGGTCACCGTCGAACCTACATCGGCGCACTTCCAGGGCGAATTTTGCAAACCATGCGCAAGGCGGGAAGCATTAACCCGTTGTTCATGCTGGATGAAATTGACAAGCTGGGCGCAGATTTCCGAGGCGATCCCTCGGCAGCGCTGTTGGAAGTGCTTGATCTGGAGCAAAACAACTCTTTCTCTGATCATTACCTGGAATTGTCTTATGATTTATCCAAGGTTATGTTTGTAACCACTGCCAATACCCTGGATAGTATTCCGCCGGCGTTGTTGGACCGCATGGAATTAATTGAGTTTCCGGGATACCTGGAAGAAGAAAAAGTCGAAATCTCAAAAAAATTCCTCATTCCACGCCAACTGGAAGAAAGCGGACTGGAAAGCAAGGAAATCAAAATTTTAGATCCGGCAATCAGAAGAGTTATCCGCGAGTATACCTACGAGGCGGGTGTGCGCAACCTGGAGAGAGAGTTGGGTAGAATTTGCCGCAAAATTGCCCGCATGAAGAGTGAGAAGAAAGAATACGAACCCAAAATCGATGTAAACACTGTCGAAACGCTGCTTGGACCGCCCCAATTTTTTATGACCGAAGCTGAACGTCGTGATGAAGTGGGTGTGGCCACTGCCATAGCCTGGACGGCCAACGGTGGTGAAATTATGCCGGTTGAGGTGCTTATCCTGGAAGGGAAAGGCAGCATGCAGATCACCGGCCAGATTGGCGAGGTGATGCAGGAATCGGCTCAGGCAGCGCTTTCATACCTGAAAGCCCGATCAAGGGATTTTGGGCTGGATCCTGAAATCTTTGAAAACCTGGATATCCATATCCATATTCCCGAAGGCGCAATTCCCAAAGATGGACCGAGCGCTGGAATTACAATGGCTACGGCGTTGATTTCAGCTTTTACTGAACGAAAAATATTTAAAGAAGTGGGAATGACCGGGGAGATCACCCTGCGCGGCAGAGTGCTGCCGGTGGGCGGAGTCCGAGAGAAAATTCTGGCGGCACACCGTTCTGGCTTGAAGATTATCATCTTGCCGGAGAAGAATCAAAAAGATTTGATCGATGTACCTGAAAAAGTGCTTAAAGGGCTTAAGATTGTGCCAGTATCACATTTGGATCAGGTTCTGGAAGTGGCCCTACACAACCCGGGCGCGACTCCCAGCCGTTTTCAAGAGATTAAGAAAAAAGAAAAAAACGGTAAAGCAGATTAAGGTAGAAAAAACCCGGCTGAAACCCAGCCGGGATTTTTGTTAATGGCTATCTGGTAATTATTCTTCTTCGGGAGGGCCGTCCCGGCGCAGCGTGCGGATGCCGTTGCGGATTTGGTTTAATGCCTGATCCATCTCCAGCTCCAATTTTGAAAGTGTTTCCATAACATACTGATCGGCTTCCCGTTTGGTGGTTTCAGCTTCAATTTTGGCCTGTTCGATGATTTGTTCGGCGCGGGTGCGGGCTGCTTCTGTAATGGCGTCATGCTCGACAATTTGCTCGCCTTTTTCTCGCGCCAGGGCAAGCGTTCGGTTAGCCTCTTCCTGGGTTTGCGCCAGAATGCGGTCTCGCTGAGCCAGCAACTGTTGCGCTTTTTTAATTTCTTCTGGAATCGAAACACGCATCTGATCGATAATATCCAGCATCAGATCTTCATCAACCACCACATTATGGGTAAATGGGATGGATTTGCTTTCATTAAAAAGCTCCTCTAGCCGATCAACTAGATGTAATATATCCATGCCATCCTCCGCTTATGAATGTATCTCGCATCAATGCAGTTGCAATAAATACGCCAACTTAGTCCCGCAATGAATTGAGTGGAACGATTTGTTGTTCATCGCCAAGCTCGCGGAAACGGTTGCGTAAAACCTGGGCAACTATTGGGGGAACCATGCTGCTGATATCACCACCCAGGGCAGCAATTTCTCGAACTGTTGAAGACGAAAGAAAAGTATGTTCTTCATTGGTGATTA
>CAZOKH010000103.1:0-10770 GCA_964580315.1 uncultured Anaerolineaceae bacterium
AAGACGGCGGAGCAGGGGAATCCCTTCGCTTTTCAGTTCCCACGCTCACGCCTGAAGAAATATATACCATCCCGGAAACTCCCCTTCAACTTCCTCCCACATTTACCGTGGTGATTCCAACTGAAACCGCCACCGTCCCTCCCACCCCGGCAATCACGGCAACCACCGATCCATCACTGCCCACATCCACTCCCACCCCGTTGGTGCTCGGGCTGACCGGGTTCCCGCCCGGCATCAATCCACTCACCGGGCTGGCGGTTGCCGATCCAATGCTTTTAGATCGACGGCCTGTCATGGTCAAGGTGTCCAATTATCCCCGCTCCGGCAGGCCGCATGCCGGGCTTTCGTATGCCGATGTGGTCTTTGAATACTACATCGGAGAAGAGTGCAACCGTTTTCTGGCGGTTTACTACGGACAGGATGCTCCCAAGGTGGGACCCATGCGTTCAGGCAGGCTGGTCGATGCCCAACTGGTATTCATGTACCAGGGCGTGTTGGCTTACGGCAATGCCGATCCGCAGGTGGATGAAGTGCTGGTTGAAAAACTGGGTAAGCGCGCCATTTCTTTCAACGATTCTCCCTGCCCGCCTGTCTGCGGTCACGACACGCACAGCGTCACCGGTGTTTTTGTTGATACTGCTGAAATGTCCAAGTTTTCCGTAGAAGAAGGCGTCGATAATATTCGCCAAAACCTGAACGGCATGATTTTTAACGAAAAACCCTGGGCCAGTGATCAATTCGGCATCCAGGTTGCCGTGCAATACAGCCGGCGCGACCGCGGAGAATGGCATTATGATCCCGAAACTGGCCAGTATCTCCGTTGGATCGAAGCGGAAAAACCGGGTTATAAAGACCAGTATTACATGATCCCCCTGGTTGACCGCCTGAACAATGAACAAATCACATTCTCCAATGTCGTCCTCATCTTTGCCAATTACATTGAATACGCCCCAACTTTGCATGAAATTGAAATCCTCAACAACACCGAGGGACAGCGCGCAATCCTGTTCCGCGACGGCTTAATGATTGAGGGCAAATGGCGCACCGTTTCTCCGCAAGAACCCATTCACTTTACAGATATGAGGGGAATACCACTCGGTTTAAAACCCGGAAACACCTGGATTGTTATCGCCGGGATGAGTTCATCCTTTGAAGAAGTGTCGTCCGGTATATGGGAAATGCGCTTTGCGCTTCCCTGAACAGTCCTGATTAAATTAGTGATTGCCTGTTATGGTATGATATTTTTAAAATAACTAATTGAACAGGTAAACCATATATGCGCGTTCTGGTGATTTCAGACATCCATTCCAACTTAACTGCACTGGAAAGCGTCCTTCAAGACGCAGGCCAGTTTGATGCAGCCTGGTGCCTGGGTGATCTGGTTGGATACGGACCAGATCCCAATGAATGTATTGAGGCTGTGCGCAAACTCCCCAATCTTGCCTGTGTGATCGGAAACCACGACGCCGCCGTGCTGGGACAACTGGATCTGGAATCATTCAACCGCGACGCAAGACTGGCAGTTGAATGGACGCAGGACAACCTTACCCTGGAGAATTTAGCTTTCCTGGGCAACTTGCCTGAAAAAATCCAGGTGGATCCCAATGTGACACTGGCCCACGGAAGCCCTCGCAACCCTGTCTGGGAATACCTGCTGGATTCGTACACCGCCTTGGAAAATTTCAAATACTTTGATACACGTTATTGCTTTGTAGGTCACACCCACTTGCCCGTTGCCTTTCTGTCACAAAATGGTGTTAGTGAACTGGAATGGAAAATATCTTACAAGGGGAGGCTGGGAGATCGAGCAATTCTCAATCCCGGCTCAGTCGGGCAACCCCGCGACCATAATCCCCTGGCAGCCTATGCCATTTATGATACGGAAGCACTTACCTGGGAACCGCACCGGGTGGATTACAACATTCCCGCTGTGCAACAGCGCATCACAATGACCGGGTTACCACGCAGACATGCCGTTCGCCTGGAAGACGGCTGGTAATTCTGGAACAAACTTGCTCCGACAAACGTCTATGGATCAAACGCCGTTGAAGGAATGGCAATAATCATCAACTCTATCTGATTGAGAGAGGAGAATATCATGAAGAAGTTTTCAATTATTTTGCTTACGTTTTGCGTGGCATTGGCCGGTTGCGCATCCCAAAGAAATTCCGAGGCAAAATCGTTCACTGAAGAAATGGGCATGGCGCCGGCTGCTCCAATGATGATGTATGATGAAGCTGTTGAACAAGAAATGGCTCCCGCCCCCAGAGAGGCATCCGCAGATTTCGCTCAAGACAGTCCAAATTCAGTGGAACGGGTGGTCATTAAAAACGCCAATATGTCCATTATCGTGCAAGACCCGGCATCAGCCATGAAAACGATTTCGCAAATGGCCGATGAAATGGGCGGTTTTGTGGTTGCGTCTGATCTGTACAAAACCACCACTTCACAGGGCATTGAAGTTCCAGTTGCCAATGTCACCGTGCGGGTACCGGCTGAGCAGCTTGACCAGGCAATGGAAGACATTAAGAAGCTGGTGGATAATCCCATCGAAGATGTTTTGAGCGAAAATGTCAGTGGGCAAGATGTGACCCAGGAATACACCGACCTGAATTCACGCCTGGATAATTTGAAACGCGCCGAAGCCCAGTTGCAAGAGATTCTCGCTTCAGCTACAAAGACCGAAGATGTGCTGGCTGTATTCAATCAGCTCAAACAGGTTCGAGAAGAAATCGAAGTCCTGCAGGGACAAATCAACTACTACAAAGAAGCATCCCGCCTGTCGTCCATTTCGGTGAACATTCAGGCCAAAGAATCGGTTGACCCCCTGACCATTGGCCGCTGGCAGCCGGTGGGAGTTGCCCGCGATGCGGTTCAGGCGCTCATCAACGCCCTCAAATTCCTGGTAAATGCTCTCATCTGGATTTTGATCTTCTTCCTGCCGGTATTCCTGGTCATTACCATTCCCGCCTGGTTGATCATCCGCGCCATCGTTCGTACAGTTCGGAAACGCAATCAAAACAAATCATCCCGGGTTGAACCGCCAACCGCAGTAGAAGAAAACAAAGATAAGTAAGAAGAATAATAAAAAGAGCCGCATTCCCAAAAAATGCGGCTCTTTTTTGTCTTATTCCATATTGGCTAAATATTCAGCCAGTACCTTTGCCTCATCTTCGTTCAACTTCGCCCCCTTATCAATCATTTCATCGATAACCTCCTGCCAGCCTGCCAGGTCGCGTTCTCCGCTTTGCGCCTTTTCAAGGCTGTGACAACCGGTGCAGCGTTCTTCCAGAAGGGTTTTACCGTCAACAGCACTCTCTTGAACCGCTTCTGGTTCAGCGGGTTCTTGCTGCCCGGCCGGTTCCTGTGGCGCCTCCTGTTGTTCAACCTGAGGTTCCGCTTCGGTTGTTTGGCCACCGCACCCAACCAGAAGTACAGTGGTTACACCAATCAGGATAAGAAGCACGATAAACAAGATTTTGTTTTTCGAAATCATGCAGCCAACCTCCTTCACCGGGGTAAAAAAAATCGATAACTATATTATAAACAGGAAATCAGCCAAAACAAGCCATTAGAGGGCATTGAATAATTATTAAACGTTTAGATCCTCAAGGTTTATAAAGTTAATAATCCTAAAAAACCGCTGATTGCAGTAAATATTTGCAAGAAAATTCCTTGTTTTGAAAACCTTTAGGGTCTTTTTAAACACCCTCAGTAACTCTCGGTAACTGGATTTTTCAGTCAGTATTAACCACCATTAATTCCATACTGGAAGGATTGAATACATACTGCCTGCCCGATTCCGCCTGCAACAACAATTGAGTCTGATCGCCGTTGATTATCGTAAACGCGCCGTCTCCCGGCGGTGCTTTCACTTTGTCAAATTTAGAATTGAGGCGGTCTGGCGATGTGATTACCCGAACCACAAGTCCCTGCGAACTGTCGCTTCCATTGGCGCCCGCAAACACTTGCCAGTATTCTTGTCCAACCATGCCCTGCCAGCGATTTACCAACACGGCTTCAGATGGTGGAAGAATATCTTCGCCGCCTTCAAGGACGCCGGTTTGAAAGGCAATTTCAGCCCGACTCGCCGGCGGAGTGGGCACGGGCATACCCTGCGCATAAACAGTCTCGCCAACCAGTTCGCGTTCTTCAAGGGCAAGTTCAGCCATGCCCAATTTTTCTTCCAGGCTTTTTCTCGTCTGGGCATCCAGCGTCTTCGATTCCAATTGCTCTCGCAGCCGCTCTGCTTCCACCTCTTCCCATTGATCCGCCTCAGATGCGGTCTGGGCAAGGATGGAACCCAACACAATGTCTGTTCGCAACAGCAGCCATACAGCAGCAAGGATAAGCACAACAAACAAGATGGAAAAACCAGGATGGAATTTCTTTATGATAGTTCTCATTCGCCCCACCACTTGATATCGGTTGACCAGCGCAGAGTCTGGGCTGTGCGCGAGTCATACTTCAATTCATTATAGAGTTGCTGCCAACCCTCGTCTGGTTCATTGTCCAACCCTGTGCAGCCGCCGCGCTGCTGGCAGGCTTGATACTGGGTAAAAGCCCCCACAAATTCCATGCGCGCGCCTTCTTCCTCATACGCATACACACTCATCCAGGCCCACTGGCGGGCATTCACACCCGTTGTGGCATAAATTAATGGGAGTGGATAAGCCGGCCCGACGCCGTAGGAAACGTACCACACATCATGCTGTGTCCACGGCGAAGTACAGTTCCATTGAGGAGCCAGCCGGGTCGGACAGCTCTCCGCCGCGCCAAAATCGTAGTAAGCATATTTATTGGCGTAATCATAACCATCCACCCAGGCACGGGTGACAGTGGGATTGTTCCACGCCAATTCAATGTCATTCGCCCCAACCGCGTCCACACGGGTGCGCAATCCCTGGTTGGAAAACCAGGTGTTGATATCGTTAACCATGCGCGCCCATTTGCGCCCGTGATCCCACCAGCTTACGGCATCGGGATCGCCATAGTTGCTGGTGCCCGCGCCAATCCGCAGCCGCGATTCGGTATCTTCGAGTGAGCAGGCCACATACCCGGCGCCAAACTGCTCAACAGCCTCGGCAATTTCAGTGGTGCTGGCCGGTCCAAACCCAAACAGGCTGGCGCCGTAAATTCCTTCATCGCTCATGGTGGGCTTGCCAAATGCCAGCACCACAACACTATCCTGTGCGCCCGCCAGGTTCATATCCCTTACGCCATGCACGCAACCCAGGCTGTACAGAGTCAGGGGATTGATCGTTTTCATGTAAAGACTGGTGGAATAAAGCGGTGGAGTGCCGGGATCTTTGGTCGGGGTGGGCGTTCTGGTTGGAGTGGGTGTGGGTGTGGCAGTGGGAGTTCGAGTGGCTGTGGGTGTGGGAGTGGCTGTGGGCGCCTTATATTCCATAATTGGAAAATACAGGGTTGAAGTCGAATCAGCGCGCACCCGTAGGATAATCCCCGCTGTCAGCGTGAGCAGCAGGAACAGTCCCCCCCCATCGGAAGACGGGTTTACCTTTTTGAATCATGTTATATGAGCAGTATAACGAAAAAACATGCCAGAAACCTGTGAAAATTCAATAAAATTCAAACTTTTTCAAATCTTAAAAGTCTCTCCCCTGCGAGTGGTATAATTTTCACATGCCTTCATTCGTTGCCCTTGACATAGAAACCACCGGTTTGGATTCTCAACTCAACGCCATCACCGAAATCGGTGCGGTCCGTTTCAACGGAAAAAGGGTTGAAGACACCTGGTCCAGTCTGGTTAATCCCGGTCAACCCATCCCACCTCTCATTACACAGCTCACCGGCATTACCAACGATATGGTACGCAATGCGCCTCCGGTTCAGTCAGCCACCTACAAACTGGCTGAGTTTGTTGGCGACAGCCCCATCCTTGGACACAACATCTCCTTTGACCTTTCCTTCCTGCAAAAACACAATATTCTTCTCTACAATGAAGTGATTGACACCTACGACCTGGCCTCGGTGCTGATGCCCACTGCCAGCCGCTACAACCTGGGTTCACTGGGACAGCAACTGGGCATTCTTTTGCAGGGCACGCACCGCGCATTAGACGATGCACTGCTAACGCATGCGGTTTTTCAGGAATTGAACGAAAAAGCAAAACTGCTTCCTCTCCACCTGATTCAGGAACTGGTGCGGCTTTCTGAGCCTTTGGAATGGGGCGGCAGCTGGTATTTTCAACAGGTTCTGCGCGACAAAGCATATCAGGCTGTTCCCGATCAAACCGGCAGCCGCCAATGGGGACCTCTTTTCCCTGAAGACGACACCAGGCAAGCCGCCCTGGCGCCGGTTGACCCGCCCAACCCGCTTGATGTGGATGAGGTGACAGCCCTTTTGGAGCACAGTGGGCCCTTCTCCAAATTTTTCAATGAATTTGAGCAGCGTCCGCAGCAAATTGAAATGGTGCGTGCGGTTACAAAGGCATTATCGCACAGCCAGCACTTGATGGTTGAAGCGGGCACCGGCACCGGCAAGTCATTTGCCTATCTGGTTCCGGCAGCCCTGTGGGCGCTGAAAAATGAACAGCGGGTGGTCATTTCCACCAATACCATCAACCTGC
The DNA here is from genome assembly GCA_964580315.1 of uncultured Anaerolineaceae bacterium. GTDB lineage: Bacteria > Chloroflexota > Anaerolineae > Anaerolineales > Anaerolineaceae > CAZOKH01. Next base: position 6,590 of record CAZOKH010000103.1, read on the forward strand.
AAGATCAACTCATCAATAAAGATGTGCCCGATTTGCGCGAAGCACTGGGGCTCGACCTGCGCGCCTGTGTTCTAAAAGGCCGGGCGAATTACCTTTGCCCGCGCCGACTGGAAATCTTGCGCCAGCGCATGCCTGAGAATGTGGATGAAATTCGCGTCCTGGCAAAAATTTTGGTGTGGCTGAGCCAGGGCGGTCAGGGTGACCGCAACGAGATCAATTTGAACGGCCCCGCAGAACGCGATATTTGGACCCGCCTCTCCGCCGCCGATGAAGGCTGCCGTGCTGACGTGTGCCAGGATCGTTTGGATGGCAACTGCCCGTTTTACAGAGCGCGTCAGGCAGCGCAAAACGCCCACATGATTGTCGTTAACCATGCCCTGCTTTTGGCTGATGTGGTCACCGGCAGCCGCGTGCTGCCCGATTATCAATATCTGATTGTGGACGAAGCCCACCATCTCGAAGCCGCCTCCACCAGCGCATTGAGCTACCGCATCACCCAGATGGATCTGGCGCGCCTGTTGCGCGAACTGGGCGGCGCCTCCAGTGGAATCCTGGGGCATTTGCTCCGACAGATAAAAAATATACTGATGCCTGCCGAAATGGCGGCTTATCATCAAATGACCCAGCGCGCCACCGATCTTGCCTTCCGCCTGGAACACGACTTTAAAACCTTCTTCGTCAGCATCCAGGAATTCTTGGAAAATCAACGCGACGGTCGTCCTGTTGGTCCCTATCGACAGCAAGTAAGAATCGTTCCAGCCACCCGCACTGCTCCATCATGGGAAACGATTGAAATGTCATGGCAAAACGCCGGTGATACTCTCAAGCTGCTCCTAAATCTGCTGGGACAGATTCACAAAGCCATCACCGAAAAAAGCGAAGAACTGGATGAAACTCTTTTGGATGGCCGCGAGAGCCTGGCAGATATTTTTCGCCGTTTCACTGAAGTCTCAGGTCAATTGGACGCCCTGGTGCATCAACCGCAGGTCAATCAGATTTACTGGTTCGAATTTAACCCGCAGAACAACGGGCTGGCCGTCAATATCGCTCCGCTTGAAATTGGTCCATTGATGGAAAAACATCTGTGGCATGAAAAACAGAGCGTCATACTCACCTCGGCCACATTAACCACACAGGGCGATTTTGACTACATTCGCAGCCGCTTGAATGCTGATGAAGCCGATGAACTCACCCTCGGCTCACCTTTCGATTATGAAACCTCAACGCTTCTCTTCATCGCCAAAGACGTTCCCGAACCCAACGATGCCAACAATTATCAACGCGCTGTTGACAATGCCCTCATCCGCCTCAGCCGCGCCACGGGCGGACGAATGCTGGTGCTGTTCACGTCATACGCCCAACTCAAACGCACATCACAGGCCATCAGCGGCCCCCTGGCTGAACAAGGCATCCAGGTTTATGAGCAGGGCGAAGGCGCCTCTGAAAACACGTTACTGGAAAATTTTCGGGAAGCAGATAAAGCTGTTTTGCTGGGCACACGTGCCTTCTGGGAAGGTGTTGATATCCCCGGCGAAGCGCTTTCCGTGCTGGTCATCACCAAGCTGCCCTTTGATGTACCCTCAGAACCCATCATCGCCGCTCGTTCCGAATTGTTTGACGATCCGTTTAATGAATACAACCTGCCCGAAGCCATCCTTCGTTTTCGCCAGGGTTTTGGCCGCCTGATCCGCACCCAGTCAGACCGCGGTATGGTGGTGCTGTTGGATAAGCGCATCCTCACCAAACGCTATGGAAAAATGTTTATCGAATCGCTGCCGCAGTGCACATTGAGGCAGGGCTTCCTGGCAGACCTGGGTAAAACTGCAAGCCAATGGTTAAATATGTAAAAAAACTCCCGGCAGTTTGATGAACCTGCCGGGAGCAATTGTTTCCGCATCATTTAGAACAAGCCAACCACCTTGCCTGTTTCCAAATCGATATCCACATCATAGAATGCCGGCCGGGTTGGCAAACCAGGCATGGTGCTCATGGTGCCCAGCAGCGGGTAAAGAAAACCAGCGCCCACCGACGCACGAATATCCCGGATTGGAATGCGGTAGCCTTTGGGGACACCCTTCAATTCCGGGTCATGACTCAGGCTTAGGTGTGTTTTTGCCATGCAAATGGGCAAACCGCCAAAGCCCAGGCGGGTGTATTCTTCGATTTTCTTCTCAGCTTCGGGTAAATAATCGACACCATCCGCGCCGTACACTTCACGGGCAATGGTATCAATTTTCTGCTTGATCGTGTTTTCCAAAGGGTATAAGAAATGGAAATCAGAAGGTTTCTCACAGGCTTTTACCACTTCTTTAGCCAGTTCCAGGGCACCCTCACCGCCTTTTTCCCAGTGCTCGCACACCACGGCCGCCTCAGCTCCGCCTTCTTCCACGGCTATCTTGCGAATTAATTCCAGTTCTGCCGGTGTGTCTGTGAAAAACTTGTTAACCGCCACCACCACCGGGATGCCGTATTTTCGCGCGGTTTGAATGTGATGAATCAGGTTGGGCAAACCAGCTCGTAACAATTCCAGGTTCTCATCGGTGTAAGCCGGGCTAAGTGGTTTGCCAGCCACCACCTTAGGTCCGCCGCCGTGCATTTTCAAAGCTCGCACAGTGGCCACCACAACCACCACATTGGGAACCAGGCCTGAATAGCGGCACTTGATATCAAAAAACTTCTCCATGCCCATATCGGCGCCGAAGCCCGATTCAGTAACCACGTATTCCGCCAGTTTTAGCCCAATTTTGTCCGCGATGATGGAACTGTTGCCGTGTGCGATATTGGCAAAGGGGCCTGCGTGAACAAACACCGGTGTCCCTTCCAGGGTTTGCATCAGGTTGGGTTTGATTGCGTCGCGCATCAGCACAGTTAACGCGCCCGCCACCCCCAGGTCATCGGCTGTAATCGCCTCACCGCTGCGGCTCAATCCAATCACAATACGTCCAAAGCGTTCGCGCATATCCCGCAGGTCAGTGGTCAAAGCCAGGATAGCCATGATTTCACTTGCAACGGTGATGTCAAAGCCGGTTCGCCGTTCAGCGCCTTTTTCATTGGGGCCTTGCCCTACTGTGATTTCGCGCAGGAAACGGTCGCTGGTATCAATTGTCCTCCGCCAGGTAATCATAGCCGGGTCAATATCCAACCTGAACATGCGGCGGCGTTCTTCTGGGATTAACTCATCAGGATCCGTTTTGTCAATGCCCAGCTTTTTCAACCGTGGATACATTTCGCGCGAAAAATGGCGCTTGCCCTGCTTGTCGGGCGGGCAAAACCGGTTGAACAATGCCGCATCATCAGCGCCGCTTTCGTGGAACATGCGCACATCAATGGCTGCCGCCATCAGGTTATTGGCTGCTGTGATGGCATGAATGTCGCCGGTCAAATGCAGGTTAAAATCCTCCATGGGAATAACCTGGCTGTAACCCCCGCCGGCGGCGCCGCCTTTAATGCCAAAGGTTGGCCCCTGGCTGGGCTGTCGAATGCAGGTCATCACCCGCTTTCCCAGTTGAGCGCCCAACGCCTGACTTAAGCCAACCGTTGTGGTAGTTTTCCCTTCACCCAGGGGGGTGGGCGTAATGGCGGTTACATCAATATATTTTCCATCAGGGACATCTTTCAACCGGTCCAATACTTCCAACTTCACTTTGGCTTTATACGGACCGAAAAATTCAATTTCTTCGGGCAGCAAGCCCAGTTCCTCAGCCACCGTTGCGATTGGTTTAATATCCGATTCTTGGGCAATATCAATATCAGAAGGAACGGGAACCTGTCTTTTTAGTTTAATCGGAACAAATTTTTCCCATCCTGAAGCTTTTACAGCAGTCATGCGGAATTGCTCCTTTCAAAAATGGTTTTTAACTATCCGTAAATATGATTATTGACCATATTAGAACGAAAAGCAAGCCTGAAAAATGGGATATTTCAAGGCAGCCGTCCAATTTCAAGCGAACGCGATTCTGGTGTGCCGTACAAAATATGGCGGATTCCAATAAACGTATTCTTATGAACATCACTTGCATTTTCAATTGCAGGAAGCGTCTGGCGAATCCAACTGCACACTGAATCCTTCCCGGCATCACCAGACATCAGCGAAGAAATTTCACACAGATACAATGCCGCAACATCAACAGACGGCTCACCGGATTGATTAATGTTAATATCAATCAAATCAACCCGCTCCT
>CAZOKH010000104.1:0-10442 GCA_964580315.1 uncultured Anaerolineaceae bacterium
GGTTGCAGAGTGATTGAAGATATGGTATATTTTCTTCAATCATTTTAATATTTCCATTTTTTCAGCCATATTCATAAGAGGAGAGAACTATCAGTACAACAGACTTTCGAGTAAATGAATTGATCCGGACACCCAAGGTTCGTGTTATTGGACCAAAAGGCGATAATCTGGGAGATTTGGCCATTCGCGATGCGCTGCGCATTGCACAAGAATCTGAACTGGATCTTGTAGAAGTTGCCCCCAACGCCGACCCACCTGTTTGCCGGATTATGGATTTTGGCAAATTCCTTTACGAACGCACCAAAAAAGAACGGGAAGCGCGCAAAGCTCAGGTTAAAATCGAGATTAAAGAGATTCGCCTTCGTCCCAAAACCAATGAACATCACCGGTCATTCAAAACCCGTGATGCGCGCCGCTGGTTGCTGGACGGGATGAAAGTGAAAGTTACTGTTCGTTTTCGCGGCCGTGAAATCAGCTATCCCGAACTGGCGCTGGAAGACCTGAAAGAGATTGCCGAAGAGCTTTCCGACATTTCCATCATCGAGCAAACCCCCAATATGGAGGGGCGTGTGATGACCATGCTGCTCTCTCCGCAGCGCCAGGCAAAGAAAAAGGTCGTCAAGAAAACCGAGGGTGAGGAAACTGATATTCCCGAACCGGTTGAAGAGGAATAAACCCACCGGGCTCCTGATTCTTTCGACCATCTCGTATAATTCATGGTATAATAGCCTCCGCTGTCATAACTGACAGCATACTTACTTATTTAACAGGAGTTAAGCTGTGCCACGTAAGCTAAAAGCAGGAAAATTCAAGCTTAAGACCCACAAGGCAACCTCCAAACGGTTCCGCCTGAGCGGGTCGGGCGTTCTGATGCGCACAAAAGGCGGCAAAAGCCATCTGCGCCGCCGCACCTCAAAGCGCACAACCGCCCTGTTCACTGAGATGGTTCCTGTGGAAGGCAAAGGCATCATTAAACGCGTGCGTCGCCTTGCCCCCAACATGAAGGAACAATAGTTCTCGTATCGGTTTCTTTCTTTTTTAGTGCGGCTGTTGGGTGTTCGCAACAGGTGAGAAAACACCGGCGCCCAGGGGTTCGCAAAGGAGTAAAACATGAGAGTAAAAGGCGGTCCGCAAGGACATTTGCGCCACAAGAAAATTTTGAAATTAACCAAAGGTCAGCGAGGTTCAAAGCACCTTCTGTTCCGTCGTGCTAACGAGTCTTTGCTCAAAGGTCTTTGGTATGCTACACGTGATCGCCGCGTTCGCAAACGCGACCTGCGCAAGCTGTGGATTGCCCGCGTCAACGCCGCTGCACGCCTGAATGGCGTCACGTACAGCCAGTTCATCCACTTGATGAAAGTCGCCAACATCGACCTCAACCGGAAAATGTTAGCCGATCTCGCTGTGCGCGACCCGCAAGCCTTTGCAGCAGTGGTTGCCCAGGCAAAATCAGCCTGATTATCTGGCAAAACTCCTAAACAGGATGGCACAATAAGCCATCCTGTTTTGTTTTTCCGGCCTATCAAGGTACAATAAATTTACTCCTATCAAGAATTCATACCGATGAGTGAAATACTGGTCTCTCAATCCTATACATCAGGACAAAAGCTGGAAATTGCCCGCGGCGACCTGACCACTGAACAGGTCGACGCTATTGTGAATGCCGCCAATGCTCATTTGATGCACGGCGGCGGTGTGGCGGCTGCCATTTCACGGCGCGGCGGGCCTGTCATTCAGCAGGAGAGTGATGCCTGGGTGCGCGCGCACGGCGCAGTGCCCCATCACCAACCCGCCTACACCAGCGGCGGCAAACTGCCCTGCCGCTATGTCATCCATGCCATGGGACCGGTGTGGGGCTCGGGTGATGAAGACCACAAACTGCACCAGGCCATTTTGGGCAGCCTGCAGCGCGCCGAAGAACTGCACCTTGCCTCCATCGCTTTCCCGGCCATCTCCACCGGCATCTTTGGCTTTCCCAAAGAACGCGCCGCAGCGATCTTCTTCAATGCCGTCGACGAATTTTTCCTACAGCACCCTTCCTCGCCGGTTAAATTGGTGCGCATCACCCTCTATGATGCTCCCACCCTGCAAGCCTTCCTGAATGGTTTTGAAGCCTGGCACAACAAAAATCAAGCGGAGGACGCATGATTACCTCGGTGCAAAACCCGCGCATCAAGCAAGTGCGCGCTTTGCTGCACCAGCGGCAAGAGCGCAAAGAGCGCGCCCTGTGCATCATTGAAGGCGTGCGCCTGATTGAAGAAGCCCTTTCGGCCGGTTGGAAGCCCGATTTTATGCTGTTTAGCCAGCAGCTCTCGCCGCGCGGGCGCAGCCTGCTGCATGCATTTGCCGCCCAGGGCGCTGAAGTTGAAGAAATTGACTCGCGTTTGATGAAATCACTGGCTGATACGGAAAACCCGCAGGGAATCCTGGGAGTTTTCCCCATCACGCCCACCCCGCTGCCGCCCCCCACTCACATGCAATTCTTGCTAATTCTCGACCAGGTGCGCGACCCTGGCAACCTGGGCACACTGCTGCGCACCGCTGCCGCAGCCGGAGTGCAGGCTGTGCTGCTCACGCCGGGTAGTGTTAATGCCTTCTCGCCAAAAGTGCTGCGCTCCGGCATGGGCGCCCAGTTTCGACTGCCCGTGCACCGCATGGATTTTGCCGATATCCAATCGCTCTATGCTCCCGCCTTGCAATTCTGGCTGGCTGAAGCCGGCCGGGGAACCCCCTGCTGGCAGGCCAACCTGCTGCCCCCCCTGGCGCTGGTCATCGGCGGAGAAGCCGACGGCGCCAGCCCCGAGGCGCGCCAGGCATGCCCGCACACCATCACCATTCCCATGCCCGGCAAAAGCGAATCGCTGAACGCCGCAATTGCCGCCGCCATCTTAATGTTTGAAATCGTGAGACAAAGGAAAACCACATGAAAGTACGCTCGATAACCTGTTTCTATGACCCCTCCGCTCCCGCCGGGGCGCAGCAACCCGCCCGCCTGGCTGAATTTGTCCAAACTGCTTCCACCCGCTATCAACAGGCCGGCTACGAAGTGGAAACCGTCCGCCTGGCAACCACGCCCTTCCCGCTGCAATTGAAAAGCATGGAAAAACCGGCCGCTGTAGAGTTGGCGCAATCGATGGAAGAACAGGCTGCTGCATGCAACTTCACCTACCTGTCGCTGGGGCCAGCCATGCCGCTTGCGCCTGCCAGTTACGAATTGATCCCAGCCATGCTGGCGGCCACAAAAAACACTTTCTTCAGCGGCATCATTGCCGCCCCGCACGGCGGCATTTCCATGCCCGCCATTCATGCCTGCGGCCGGGTGATTGCCGACTCAGCCTCGCTGGAACCAGACGGATTTGCCAACCTGCGCTTCACAGCCCTGGCCAATGTGCCCTCGGGGGTGCCGTTCTTCCCCGCCTCATACCACAAAGGCGGCCGGCCGGCTTTTGCCCTGGCGCTGGAAGCCGCCGACCTGGTGGAAGCCGCTTTTAAAGCCGAAGGTGAGCTGCTGCCGGCGCTGGAATATTTGCGCACCAGCCTGAATGAACACGCCGCCGTTTTGGAACGTGTGGCTGCTGAATTGACCGCCAATCAGCACATCTCATATCGAGGGCTCGATTTCTCACCCGCACCTTTCCCGTCGCCGGGCTGCTCGCTGGCGGGCGGCATGGAAGCCGCCGGTGTATCGATTGGCAAAAGCGGCGCCGTGGCTGCTGCCGCACTGTTGACCCAGGTGTTGGATGAAGGCAAGTGGAAGAAAGCCGGTTTCAACGGCATGATGCTGCCCGTGCTGGAAGACGCCGTGCTGGCGCAGCGCTCCAGCCAGGGTGTGCTTTCCATCCAGGATTTGCTGCTCTATTCAGCCGTGTGCGGCACCGGGCTCGACACGGTGCCCCTGCCCGGCAGCGCCACAGCCGCCCAGTTGAGCGCTGTGATGCTGGATGTGGCTGCGCTCTCTTTACGCTTGAATAAGCCGCTCACCGCCCGCCTGATGCCCATTCCCGGCAAAGCCGCCGGCGACCCCACCGACTTTGATTTTGCCTACTTTGCCAACGGCGGTGTGCTGGCGCTGAACGCCGAACCGCTGGCGGCTCCCATTGCTGCCGCTGACGGCATTCCCCTGTCGCCACACCGCCGCCTGTTTGCGCGTCGAAGATAAGCAATTCGCCCACTGGAAAATCCAGTGGGCGTCTGTTTGTTTTCTTTAAGATTTGCCGGTTAAAGCAAAACCTTAACGAATTTGCTTGAAGTTGATGATGATCAGGTTTTTCTCGCACTCAACGTAAGTGTCAAAGAATTGGCGCCCTGAAAGCGGCAGGCTGGCCTGGTCAGCCAGGCGCACCCACAGTGTGCCGCTGCTGGCAATGGGCAGTTCACTCAGGGTGAACTCAAACCCCGCCTCGCCGTACTGGCGGGCGGTGCCGGTCAGGCTGTTGAGCGTGATGCTTCTGCCGTCCAGCGTGCCGCCCAACTGCACGGTCACACCGGTCAGCGGGCGCCCCTGCAAATCGAGCACCTGTCCGCCCACACCCATCCAGTTGCACCCGCGCTCGGGGTTGAGCACCGCTGCGTCAATCGCCGAAGGCGCGCTCTTCAAGGTGAAAGGATAAGTCCACCCGGCTTTCTCGGTGGGCGTGGGCTGGGTGTAGATTTCTTCTTCTTCACTGAAGGGAGTGGCCGCCACAGCCGTGGGTGTGGCAGGCGCCGGGGTAGCGCTGGGCGCCTGCGGGGTTTCGGGCGTCCAGGTGGCTGGCAGGCTGGGCATGGTGGCGGTTGAGGTGGGCAGCGCCAGGGTGGGCGGCAATTCATAAGGTGGATAGGGGTTGAACATATTGTTGGGGGCATAATAAGTGAAGGCAAACAACCCCACCAGCAGCACGGTTGCACCCAGCAGCAGCACGGTCAATAAATTGAGAAATACATTCAACCAGTTTTTCATCCGTTTTTCATCACCTGTATTCATTTACCTCAAGCTGCCACGTTGAACCTGTATGACTGTCGCTGCAAAGAGGGCGGAAGCCCAACGCGCCAGTCTCAAAACCGATAATGGAGATTGCCGCGTTCCCGAAATAACGTCGGGGCTCGCGATGACGCCTGTGTAGCTGCTTGAGTTAATTTACAAAAGTCTCAACGCTGGCTGACTTGCGCTGCTCATCAAGCCATTGTTTTATCGCCTGCTGTTGAAACAGGCGCAGTGCTTCACCGCTGAGATCATGCTCGCCCTTCTCCACCAGGTAGAGAATGTGGTAGCCCACATCGGTGCGGATCACACTGCTGAATTCACCCACGGTCAACGCAAAGGCGGCCTGTTCCAACTCCGGGTGAAACAGGTATCCGCGCGGGTACCAGCCCATCTCACCGTTGGTCTGCGGATCATACAGGCTGGCCAGCGTGGCAAAGTTGTCGCCGCGTTCCAGCAGCGCATAGGCTTCGTTGGCTGCCTCTTCAGTGAAGAGCTGAATCTGGCGCGTGTGCACCATTTCAGCCGTTCTGGGCATGGCCGCCAGCACCTGGTCGCGCTGCCAGGCGGCTTCACCTTCGCGTTTCAGGGCGCGCTGCAAGCCCGCGTCGCTGTAACCATTGGTTTGCTTCCATTCGGCAAACTGGGCCTCGCCCACTTCAGCCGTCAGGTCGGCAAGCTGCTGCTGCAGGGCGGCGGCGTCCAGTGTGTGGCCGCCTTCACGGGCAGCCTTCGCCAGCAGGGTTTTATCCACCAGGTCGGTCAGCACGGCCTGTTGAATTTCTTCGTTGCTCATTTCCTTGCCCAGTTCTTGCAACGCACTACGGTAGCGTAAAATTTCGGCGTCAAAATCTTCCAGCAAGATCACCTCGCCGTTGACTCGCGCCGCCATGGGTTCGGGCGTGGGTGTGGGCGGCAGCGGCGTTTCGGTGGGCAGCGATGACGTGGGTGTGCTTGCCGGCCCCGACAGCCCCTGGCAGCCTGCCAGCAGCAGCGCCGCGGCCAGACCCACGACAATGAATAATGAAATTTTGCGTTGTAAAGGAGGATGTTTGCGATTCATTGCTCTGATTATACACTCGAAAAAAACCTTCTGTTGAGTTTTTTTATCCAGGATTAATGGAACGCCGGTTTTTCACACACTTTTAATTTCTTAACATTTCACCCAAAACGCCCGGCGATATTTTAAGGCAAAATTCACAACGAGTCTCTTGCCAGCAGGATGTGGATGTGCTAGAATGAAATTTGTACCGGCAAATACAAGGGTTGAATGTTAAAACACCCCCATATATGGGGGTACGCTTTTCGTAATAACCAGGCGCCCCTCATTGCTTTTGTTTTTCAGAAAGACACCGGAGGGCTGTGATGCAATGTCCATATTGCCAGCATACTGAATCGAAAGTCATCGACACCACCCATGATTCTCACGGCGGGGTGCGCCGACGCCGCGAGTGTGAAAAGTGCGGCCAGCGATTCAGCACCTACGAACGCCCCATTTTAGCCACCCCGCTGGTAATTAAAGCCGACGGCACGCGCGAGCAGTTTGACCGCGACAAGCTAACCCGCGGGCTGCAAATTGCCTGCGCCAAGCGCCCCGTGTCGGCTGCTGAAATTGAACGCCTGGTGGGCGAAATCGAATCACACCTGCAGCGCCTGGGCAAGGCCGAGGTGTCTTCGCGCATCATCGGCGATATGGCAATCAACGGATTGAGAGAGCTGGACCTGGTGGCCTACATTCGCTTCGCCATTGTCTATTTACAGTTGGATGACCTGACCCAGATCCGCAATGAAATAAACCGATTACTGGAAGGATAGGGATTATTCATGAAAAAAGAATCGTCTTCTCACAATAGCGGTATCATACCCACTCCACCCCTGCCTGCTGACCTGCCGCCCGTGGAATTGACCGATAATGCCCGCGAGGTGCTGGTGCGCCGTTATGTGCGCCGCTGCAAGGACGGAACCCCCGCTGAAAGCGTCGAGGAGATGTTCTGGCGCGTGGCCTATCACGTGGCGGCTGTCGAGAGCGTGTACGGCGGCGACGTGCTGGCGCTGTCGCGCGATTACTACGCCCTGCTCACTTCCAAGAAGTTCTTCCCCAACTCACCCACCTTCACCGGCGCGGGCACCCCCCTGGGGCAACTGGCAGCCTGCTTTGTGCTGCCCATCGCCGACGACATGGGGCGCGCCTCCGACGGCATTTTCCAAACCCTGCGCAACGCCGCCCTCATCCAGCAAACCGGCGGCGGCAACGGCTTCTCCTTCAGCCGCCTGCGCCCCAAGGGCTGCGTGGTCAAATCGTCTGCCGGGCAGGCCACCGGGCCGGTGGGCTTCTTGCGCGTGTATGACCACGCCTTTGGCGAGGTGGCGCAGGGCGGCTCGCGCCGCGGCGCCAACATGGCTGTGCTGCATGTCAAGCATCCCGACATTGAAGATTTCATTGCCTGCAAGACCAACGAAAATTCCATCACCAATTTCAACATCTCGGTGGGCATCACCGACGCCTTCATGCAGGCCGTGGAAGACGACGCCGACTGGGATTTGCAGTTCCCCGACACCTTCGACCCCGGCTACCGCGACTTCAACGGTTCCATCGACCAGGCTGAAGCCGCCGGCATCCCGCTGGTCACCTACAAAACCGTCAAAGCGCGCGACATTTTCTACCAGATCGTCCGGCAGGCGCACCACAACGGCGAGCCGGGCGTGCTGTTCCTCGACAGCGCCAACCGCCACAACCCCGTGCCGCACCTCTACGCCCTCGAATCGACCAACCCGTGCGGCGAGCAGTGGCTGGGACCCTACGAGAACTGCTGCCTGGGCTCCATCAACCTGTCGCAGTTCCACCACCCCGCCGGCGGCGTCGACTGGGACGCCCTGGAGCGCGCCACCGTGCTGGCCACCCGCTTCCTCGATGACGTGGTGGACGCCAACAAATACGTGCCCTCTGTGCCGCAGCTCAAAGAATCTGCCCTGCGCGCCCGCCGCATCGGATTGGGCATCATGGGCCTGGCCGACCTGATGTACCACGCCCGCATCCGCTACGGTTCGGCTGACGGGCAGGAATTTGCCTCGCAGGTGATGGAATTTGTGCGCTATCACTCCGTGCGCACCAGCATCGAGCTGGCGCAGCAGCGCGGCGCCTTCCCCGCCATCAAGGGCAGCATCTACGACCCCGCAAACCTCACCTGGACGCCCCCCACCCCCATCCTCGAGCACACTCACGACTGGAAGCGCCCCGCCCTCGACTGGGACGCCCTGGTGCAGGGCATTCGCCAGCACGGCATTCGCAACGCCGCGCAAACCACCATCGCCCCCACCGGCACCATCGCCACCGTGGCCGGCTGCGAAGGCTACGGCTGCGAGCCGGTGTTCGCCCTGGCTTACATCCGCCATGTGAACGACAACGGCAACGACTTGCAGCTCACCTATGCCAGCCCGGCCTTCGAGCAGGCGCTGGAGCACATCGGCCTCGACGCCGACATGCGCGACCAGATCATCGAGCGCGTGATGGAAGAAGGCACCTGCCAGAACATCGAAGATGTGCCGCAGGCTGTGCGCAACGTGTTTGTGGTGTCGCAAGACATCACCGCTGAAGAGCATGTGCGCATGCAGGCTGCCATGCAAGCCTTTGTCGACAACAGCCTGTCCAAAACGGTCAACTTCCCGCCCGGCGCCAGCGAAGAAGACGTAGCCACCGCCTACCGCCTGGCCTGGAAGCTGGGCTGCAAGGGCATCACGGTCTATATCACCGGCTCGCGCGAGAAGGTGGTGCTGGAGACGCGCTCAACCGCCAAGAAGCTGGAAGCGCCTGAAACACCCGCCCAGCCCGGCCTGTGGGTGGACGCCAAGAAGCCCCGCCCGCACGCCCTGCCCGGCTTCACCTATTCCATCGAGACCCCCCTGGGCAAAGCCTTTGTCACCATCAACGAAAACGGCAACCACCAGCCCTTCGAGGTGTTCATCAACACCGCCAAAGCCGGCTCTGAAACCGCCGCCGTGTCCGAAGCCATCGGCCGCCTCATCTCCTACGTGCTGCGCCTGGCTGCCAAAATTGAGCCCACCCAGCGCCTGACCGCCGTGCAGAACCAACTGGCCGGCATTGGCGGCGGCCGCTCGCTGGGCTTTGGCGCCAACCGCGTGCGCTCACTGCCCGACGGCGTGGCCCAGGTGCTGGAAGACTATTTGCAGCAGCGCGGCGAGCGCCTCAACGGCAACCACCGCGGCGAAGAAGACCTGGAAGACCTGGACGACCTGCAGCCCGCCCTGATTGAGCTGGCTCCACCCAGAGCCGCAGCCGCCGCCCCCTTTGGCGAGCGCATCGGCGACCTGTGCCCCGAATGCGGCCAGGCCGCCCTGGTCAATGAAGAGGGCTGCCGCAAGTGTTATGTGTGCGGATATAGTGAGTGCTGAGAATGAGACAGGGTCAAGTCGATGAGGCTTGACCCTGGTTTTTTAATAAACCACTACATTATGTGGAAAGATCAATTATTTATTTCGATCATTTCTGGAAGTTCAGAGTAATTTAAAAAATTTCCATCTGGAATAAAATAGTAATAAAATAAATTTCCAACAATCCGTTCACTTCCATCAGTATATTCTTCTCTCTCTTTTACTGAAAAATTGCATCCATTGAGATTTGAAACTTTTATGTCAAGGCTTTCGAAATTATCTTTTACCCTACAATTATCACAAGACATATCGATTGAAAAATTTGCGAGCCAAAAAAAATCATGCAAGAATTCCCCAAATTTTTGATAGTCGGTTTTTAAGATTATTTCCAAATCTTCAGATCTTTCACCTGTCTCCATTGAGTCATCAAATTTAGGAATAATATAAAATAGAAATTTTTCATTCGGTTTTAAATGGTCAATGCTAATAATAAGCAAATTATCAATATCAGAATTCAAATTTGAGTAATAATCCTTTTTTGATTTCTCTATTTGAAATAACGGATTGTTAAAAGCTACTACACGAAATTGAGATACATCATCTACATAAGTATCCCAATCTGGATTTATTGATTTCAATTCAACAAATATTTTTACATTATTTGCATTAATATTTCCGTTATTTTGGATTGAAATAAACGGGAAACACGTATAAATAAAAGATGTACCATAATTTACATTAATTCCCAACTCTGTGAAGGAATTATCTATCGCTAATTTTTCTTGATACTGAGCAAGTTCAATTTGAAATTTTTGATCTTGTTTATTCACAATAATTGTGGAGTATATTCCAATCACTAATGTAAAAAACAAATTTATTATAAAGAATTTGGTATCTTTATCAAATTTATTTACTATTTTCTTAAATTTGCCAATAAAACGAATTTTCTTTTTGTCTTCATCATCAATATCAATTCCCTTTACATTTTTATTCTTATTCATTCGTTTGACCTTTGAGATATTTTAGAATAGAAAATTATTATTTACTATAAAGTTTTTTTACTCTCTTTAGCTGACAGAACGATCTCCGAAAA
>CAZOKH010000105.1:0-10217 GCA_964580315.1 uncultured Anaerolineaceae bacterium
TCTGCCGTGTCCCCATTTATCATTTTATACCTTTGGGTTGATCATACTAATGACAATATGCTAATGTTGTTGTTAAGTTGCTTAACCCGAAATATTGCTAAAGACCAGCTCGAAGCGCGCCAGGGCGTCGTCGATCACCTCATCGGTATCCGCCATGGAGGTGTACATGCGGCTGCCGGCCAGGGTGATCAGCCCGTTTGCCATATAAGCAGCGCCCATGGCTTCCATCATGTGCTTGCGCGGTTTTAACTCTTTGGCCAGGCGCAAGGGGTTGCGCAGGTCGAGCAGCATCACGCCGGAGGTTTCCAGGTGCACGATGGAACCCTGGTTGAAGACCACAAAAGGCAGGCTGTATTTATCCAAGATGGCTTGCAGTCCGCGAGTCAGGCGGTCGCCGGCCTGCCCGGCAATCACCGGGGCGTTGGTGCGTTCCATTTCAGACAGGGCGTAATAACCCGCCACGCAGGAGAGCGGATTGGCTGACAGCGTGCCGCCCACATAAGCACGCTCGCCGGTGCCGCCGATGCCGGCGGCAAAGGTGCTGATCACTTCGCGGCGGCCGCCCACTCCACCGGCCATGGGATAACCGCCGGTGATGCACTTGCCGAACACGGTCAGGTCGGGTTTGACGTTGAAGTAACCCTGCGCGCTGCCCAGCCCCAGGCGAAAGCCGGTAACCACTTCATCGAAGATCAACAGCGCGCCGAATTCGTCGCACAACTCGCGCACCTTCTGGTTGAAGTCGTAAGGCACCGGGCGGGTGCCGCTTTCGGGTCCAATGGGTTCGACGATGACGGCTGCGGTGCCGCCGCGCAGGCGGTTGAACATTAGGTGGCGGCGCAGGGCGCTCAGCGAGTTGGGGAAGAATTCTTCGGTGCAGCTGCTGGCGCCGCGCGGAATGCCGGCGGCTTCCAGGCGGCCGGTGCCGGGCACATGCAAGCCGTACACCATCTGGTCGCTCCAGCCGTGGTAGGCGCCGCCCACTTTGATGACATATTTCTTTTTGGTAAAGGCGCGCGCCGCGCGAATGGCAGCCATGACCGACTCGGTGCCGGTGCCGAGCATGCGGAACATTTCAATGTTTGGCATCAGGCGGTTGACCAGTTCGGCCAGTTTGAGTTCATATTCGTGGAACAGGCCGGTGATGGGACCGCAGGATTGCAGCATTTCCGTCACCTTCTCGCGTACGGGGGCATAGTTGCTGCCCAGGATGGTGGGACCGCCGGCTTGCAGGAAGTCAATGTAGCGGTTGCCGTCCACATCGGTCATGTGAGCACCTTCGGCTTTCTCGATGGCGATGGGGAAGGGGTAATTGAACGCCAGGTTGTGCTGCACACCGCCGGGGATGAACTGCTTGGCGGCGTCGGTAAGCTCTTTGGATTTCTGGCAGCGTTTTTCAAAATATTCCAGGTAGGTTTGCATCACTTCTGGCTTGACCGGGCGCATGGGCTGGCTGATGAGCGCGTTCAGCCGGCGGTAAACATCATCAACATCGGGATAAGTGGAGATGGCGTAAGCTTGTGAGGTCATGGCTTGATTTTATTCCTGTGAGAGGGATTTTTATTCGCCCGCTTTGGGCAATTGCCAGGCGGCGGCTTTCTTCTGGTCACTGCGCAGCTTGTTGAAGGCGATCTCACGCACCGCCAGCGGGATTTTTGAAACCTGGCGTTCGCTGCACAGTGCCAGCAGGTAAGCCAGCGAACATTTTTCCAGAATTTCAACGTTGTGTACGGCGCGTTCCATGTCGTGACCAAACAACAACGCGCCGTGATTTTGCATCATGTAGGCATTATTGTGATTCTTGACGTGCTTGGCAACCGTGTTTTTTAACATGCCGGTGCCGGAGGGGGCGTAGGGGATGATCTCAACGCTGCGCCCCAGGAAGCGCACCTGCTCATCGAACAGGGCCGGGATGGGTGCTTTCATCAGCGTCAGTGCGCTGGCATACACCTGGTGGGTGTGCACAATGGCGTTCACATCGGGGCGCACGGCGTAAATGGCGGCGTGCATGCCCGATTCAACCGAGGGTTTGAGCGTCCCTTCCAGCACATTCAGGTTAAAGTCCAGGATGCAGATGTCGTCAGCGGTCATGGTGAGGTAATCGGTGTTGGAAGGGGTGACTGCCAGCAGGTTTTGGCCGGCAATGCGCACGGAGATGTTTCCCCCAGTGGCCATCAGATATCCTTTGTGGGTGAGCAGTTGGGCGGTGTCGACAATGAGCTGTTTTTGCTGATCGTAATTTCCCATAGAAACCTCCGGAGTTATCTTGACACTGTCAAGATTGTACAGTTAAATCTTGACAGTGTCAAGATAGTGATTTACGATTGAGATATGGAAGAAAAGAAATATCATCACGGAGATTTGAAGAACGCCTTGATCCAGGCGGGTGTGGAAGTGCTGGCGGAGGAAGGCTTGCACGGTCTTAGCTTGCGTAAAGTCGCCAAACAGGCGGGTGTCAGCCATGCGGCGCCCTATGCTCACTTTGCCGACAAACAGGCTCTCATTGCAGCCATTTCCACCGAGGGGTACAAACGGTTGTACGTGCAAATGGAGGAAGTGCTGCAAGCGCAAGCCGCCGACCCGCACCGCCAGTTGATCGAAAGCGCCTGGGCGTACGTACAGTTTGCCATGGCGGATGTGGATACTTTCAAGGTCATGTTCTCAGGCGTGCTGGAACACGAAAAAGACTACCCTGAATTTGTGGAAATTTCACAAAAGACTTTTCAACTGGTGGTACAAACCGTGCACGCCTGCCAGGCGGCCGGGGTGCTGCGCCCGCTGGCGCCGGAGCTGGCGGCGGTGATGGTGTGGGGACAGGTGCACGGCATCATTTCACTGATGTTGATGGGGCAAATCTCACACACTGTGCTGGAGCAGTATAACCTGCGTGCCATGCTGGTGATGACGCTCAACCAGTTGACGCTGCGACCATTTGAAGGGGAGTAATTAAAAAACCTCCCTCTATCTCTCCCCTGAAAGGGGAGAGGATTTGTCTGTTTTGAATCAGAGACAGGTTTCGGTATTTATTTTCAAACAGGTTAAACGCTTACTTCAACGCAGCCATTAACTCGCGGCAGAAGGCGGGGATGTCGGGAACGACGCGCCCCCACACCAGGTTGCCGCTGCGGAAGGCGGCCTCATTGCGCCAGGTGGCGCCGGCGTTGACCAGGTCGTCTTTGATGCCTTCGCTGCCGATGGCGTCGTGGCCTTTGACGATGCCCGCGCTGATGCCCACCAGCCCGGCATGGCAAATCATGCCGATGATTTTCTGATCGCGGTACATTTCCTGCACGATGCGCTTGACGTGCGCGTCACGGCGAATCTGGTCGGGCGCCCAGCCGCCGGGGATGATCAGCGCGTCAAACTGCGTGGTGTCCACCTGCTCGAAACCGATGTCGGCTTTGCCCTCAATGCAGGCGCCGTGCTTGCCGGTGTACACCTTGCCGGGTTTCTCACCCGCCACCACCACCTCGGCAAATTCTTCCTGCAGGCGCATCATGGGCACAAAAAATTCCAGTTCTTCAAAACCGGGGCCGATCAAATAGAGAATTTTCTTTCCTTTTAGAGACATGGCTGCTCCTATATTGACTTAATGGTTTTTGTTAATCGTATCTAAGTAATATTATCCACGAAAGTTAGAAAAAAGATTACATCATAAGACACGAAATACACGAAAAATTATGAAATGTGCAAAATGGTATGTTGTTGCTTCGTATTTTTGTTGTACAATGAATAGAGAAAATCGGAAATTCCGAAAAGGAGAAATGCAGAAATGGCTGCCAATATCATTCAGGTTCGCAAGAAAGGCGCCTTGACCCTGCCCGTGGACTTGCGCGATAAGTATGGTGTGGGGGAAGGCGATGTTTACACCCTGATCGATCTGGGTGATGGATCATTTTTATTGACGCCGCGCGTGTTGCAGGTAAATCGCCTGGGTGATCGTATTGCTGAAAAAATGAGTGGTTATGATGTGAATATGGACACGTTACTGCAAGCGCTGGATGATGAACGTGAGCAATATTACCGCGATCACTATGAATCAGGCAGCAGCGGGCATGAATCAACCTGAATTATTCCTGGACAGCAGCGTTTTATTTTCGGGAATACTATCTTCCCGGGGTGGAGCCAGGGCGCTTCTTCTGCTGGCAGAAGATGATAAGATTCAACTTGTCGTTTCCGAACAGGTTATCGTTGAAGTGGAACGCAATATTGCGCGTAAGATTCCCGCTGTACTAAGCGATGCACGCGAAATGATCCGGGCAAGCAAAGTTCATATTGTACGCAATCCAACCCTGGGCCAGGTGGGTCTACACAAAGATTGGATGAAACATACTGTGGATATTCCCATCCTGGTTGCTGCAATGAATGCACAGGTTGATTTTCTGGTAACGCTCAATACCAGGCATTTTATGGATGACCCTGAAGTATCCCGACTCAGCGGTTTGCGGATAGGAACGCCGGGAGATGCCATTGCCTGGCTGCGGAAGGAATGGTTAAAATAATCCTGAAGAGATCGTCTGATTTCTTGTTGTATATAAGGAAACACTCAAAAATCCAAGGAGCCAACCATGACCCGTCTCATTCCTGCCGCCGAGCGCATCAGCCGGGCGCGCGATCTTATTCAACAGGCCAGGCAAATTCCCGTGCCGCCCACCACTGGCTGGAGCGACTTCTCCTATGTGGCGCAGGTGCGAGACGTGCTGCGCCAGGCGCGCGACCTGATCAAGCTGATTGGCTATTCAGCCGGCGCGTCAGCAGATTTGAAAGGCGAGGCAGCGCAGGTGAACGAGGAAATTGAGCAGGCCGAACGCGAGATTTTGCACCGCTGAGCAGTGCGCTTTGGGGGGGCAATTTTGCCGCTTGCTCACTCTGTATTATAATAACCTCATGATCCCTGTCGAAATCCCGGGAATGGGGTTGCTGCAACTGGAACACCTGGTTTGCGATGTGAACGGTACTCTGGCGCTGGACGGCCAATTGCTGGACGGCGTGGCGATGGCGTTTAAGCAACTGGGTGGTCAATTGCAAATTCACCTGGCCACGGCTGACACACACGGCCGGCAGGATGTGATTGACAGGCAACTGGGCTTGCGCGCTGTGCGCTTGCATCCCGGGGGAAACGAAGCCGAACAAAAAGCAGAGCTGGTGCGCAACCTGGGATCAGATCGCACCGCGGCAATTGGCCAGGGCGCCAATGATTCCTTGATGTTGAAAGAAGCAGCCCTGGGGATTTGTGTACTTTCCAAAGAAGGGACGGCAACCAGCGCTTTGTTATCAGCCGATCTGCTCACACCTGATATTTTGACCGCCCTGGATCTGTTGATAAATCCAAAACGAATCGTTGCCAGTTTAAGAAAATGAGTTTACCTGCCAGTGAACCACTTCCTCCTGATGATCTTCAGGCGCTGCCCCCGGCGCGCAGGCGACGGCGCAAACGCCAGTCGCTGCTGCCCGATTTTAGCGGCGAACATGCCGAAGAACTGAACGAATTAACCCAGCAGCTTACTCCCACGCTGGAATATTTCTTCCTGGCGTTTCTGGCCGGTTTGGCCATCGGCGTGGCGGCGCTGCTCAACTCGCCGGCGCTGTTTGTGCTGGCGGCACTGGTGGCTCCGTTTTTAACCCCGGTGATCGGCCTGGCGTTGTCCGTCTTGATCGGTTCGTGGCGCTCTTTCTCTCAGTACCTGGGCGCAACGGGCGTGGGCAGCCTGCTGACGTTCATTGGCGCCGCATTGGTGGGTTGGACAGCCCGCTTCTGGAAGGATTTGCCCTACGACCAGGCGCTGCTGCATGCACATTTTTCCTGGACTGATTTTGTGCTGCTGGGCGCAGGCGCGGTCGCTGTCACTTTGCTGCTGCTGCGGTCGCCCGATGAACGTCCGCGCGTGGCGGGTGTGGCGTTATCGTACGGTTTGCTGCTGCCGGCGGGTATTGCCGGTTTTGGCTTAACCGGCGGCCTGGAAAGCCTGTTCCCGGATGCGCTGGTGGTGTTTGTGACGCATCTGAGCTGGGCGGCGCTGGTTGCTGCCCTGGTGTTGGTGGCGCTTGGCATTCGACCGATGAACAATGTTGCCTATGCCCTGGGAGTGGGATTGATTTTGTTGAGTATTGCCGCCCTGATTGCTGTCACCGGGCTGCGCCTGTTTAAACCGGGAACGCCTTCCGTTGCGGCTGATAAGCTGCAAACAGCCACGGTTTCGGGCGTGCTGCCTGCTGGTAAGACTGTTGCAGCCAGCAAGACGCCGCAGGCTGCGCCGTTGCTTTCCACACGCACTGTTCTGGCTTCACCCGGCACACCGGGCCCATCACAAACACCCACCAACACCCTGGTGCCCACCAACACACCCACCACCACGGTCAGCCCGGCGCCGACCCCTGTGTGGGGAAAAATTCGCGCCAGCGACGGAAACGGCGCGGTGGTGCGGGCTGAACCAGATTACAACGCGCTGTATGTCACCAGTTTATTGAACGGCTCCCTGGTGGAAATTTTGCCCGAATCGACCATGGTGCAGGGCACCACCTGGGTGAAGATTCGCACCAACAACAACGTTGAAGGCTGGATTGTGCGCGGTTTGCTGGTAACAGCCACTCCCGGCGCACCGTCAGGCTCGCCAGTGATGGCAACCAATACCGTCACTGCCAGCGCCAATTAACCTCGATTCCTTTTCACACTTCACAGCAAGATTGCCTGTGAAGTGTGTTTTTGCGGTCATACAGGGTTTGAAAAGGAACAAATAAACGCTCTTAAGGAGACTAATATTTATGGGTGTACATTTTGGCACCGACGGCTGGAGAGCCGTTATTTCAGACACATTTACGTTTCATAATTTGCACATGGTGACGCAGGCAATCGCCGACGCCGTGGCATCGGGCGACTGGGGGACTGACTGCAAGCGCGATTCAGAAATTAACCCCAACGTGATGGTGGTGGGATACGACACCCGTTTTCTGTCCGACCGATATGCGACCGAGACCGCTCGTGTGCTGGCTGGCAACGGGTTCACGGTCTATCTCAGCCAGTCCGACGCCCCGACGCCGGCTATTTCCTATGCTGTGAAGGAATTGAAAGCTGCCGCAGGCGTGATGATCACTGCCTCGCACAATGCGCCGCGCTACAACGGCGTTAAAGTGAAAGCCGGTTCAGGTTGTTCGGCGCTGCCCGAACAGTGCCGCCGGGTGGAAGTTTACCTGAACGACAATGAACAGCGCGCGCGCGGGCCAAACCTGATGGATTTTGAACGCGCCAAAGAAATGAAGCTGATCAATCGCTTTAACCCGATCGTGGCTTACAGCGAACACATGCGCCGGCTGATCAACATGGATGCCATAGCCAATGCCAAGCTGCGCATTGTGGTCGATTCGATGTACGGCTCGGGGCGCGGTGTGATCCGCGGCATTTTGCAGGGCACCGGCTGCGAGGTGAGCGAGATTCGCGGCATGTTGAACCCCGGCTTTGGCGGGGTTCACCCCGAACCCATTGCGCGCTACCTGGGCGCCCTGGCGGGAGCCATCAGCACCGGGTTGGGCGACTTTGGCCTGGCCACCGACGGCGACGCCGACCGCATTGGCGCTATGGATGAGCGTGGCAACTTTGTCGATCCGCACAAGATCATGGCGTTATCGTTGAAGCACCTGGTGGAAAAACGCGGACTGACCGGCTCAGTGGTGCGCACGGTTTCGACCACCAAGATGATCGACCGCCTGGCTGTGAAGTATGGTTTGACTTTGCATGAAACCCCGGTGGGCTTCAATCACATTGCCGATTACATGATGAAAGAACAGGTGCTGATCGGCGGAGAGGAATCGGGCGGCATTTCCTTCCTAGGACACATTCCTGAAGGCGACGGTGTGCTAATGGGGCTGCTGCTGACCGAAATTGTTGCCACCAGCGGCAAGACCTTGTATGAACTGGTGCAAGACCTGTTGGAAGAAGTGGGACCGGCCTATTATGAACGCCGCGATCTGCGCTTGAGCCACCCGGTGTCGAAATCGGCCATGACCCAGCGCCTGGTGGATGAAGCTCCGGCTGAAATTGGCGGCGAACGCATTAAGGAAGTCGGCAACATTGACGGTGTGAAGTACAACATGGCAGATGATTCGTGGCTGCTCATTCGCCCCTCGGGCACTGAGCCCAGCCTGCGCGTATATGCTGAAGGGCGCACGCCCGAAATGGTGAAAGCGCTGCTGGGTTACGGCGAACAGATTGCCGCCAGTGTTGCCTGACGACCAAGTTCATAACTCTTAAATAGAAACCTTCCGGCTTTTGATTGCGCCGGAAGGTTTTGATTTTGCTGACAAGTGTCTGGCTGCGCTCTCAGCGACAGAGGCGCAGACAGACGCCCGCGGGGAGAGACACCGTTGAAAGGAGTTGAAGGAAAGTCTGTTTAGTTTTGATTGCCCATCAGTCTCAGGCGCCTGGCGAGGAAGAGCACTCCCAGCAGCACAACACCGGCAACCAGCAGCATGGGCAGCCCCACTTCATCGGCAAAACCGGTGGTGGGCAGGGCGGTGATGGTGGCGGCGCGGGTGGCGGTGGCATTGGCTCCGCCGGCAGCCATGGTGAGCAGGGCGGCCACCGTGGCGGTGCGCGCCATGCTGTCTGCTGCGATGGCGGGCTGGGCTTCAGCCAGACGCGGTTCTTCGGTGGCGGTGGGGAACACAACCACCGGGGTGGGCGTGTTGGCAGCGGTTGGCTCAACGTAGAGGGTGGCGCTGGGTGTGAGCGCCTGCAGCATCAACAGGGCTTCGCTGGTGGCAGCCATTGATGTGGCGGTGTTCTGGGCGTTGATCTGCGCTGCCTGTTCAAGGCGGGCGGCGCTTTGCTTGGGGAGCACCAGCAGGGCATAGATGATGATTGCAACCAGGGCTACCACAAATACCGCACCCAAAATTCCGATGATAATTTTGAAGTTATTGCCGTTGGACGATGTGCGTGTTGATGTAGTTTCTGAAGACTCGCTGGTTTCTTCGCTGTCATCAAACAAATCGTTATTAAAGTCGCTCATAGGTGCCTCTCCTCACAATGTTTTAAATATCCTTGATTATTCTAGCACATCCAAATTATTGAGTGGTACGATCACTTCCTGCCTGTTTTCCAGCAGCAGGCTGGCCGATGGAGCGCGCAGACCGTTGGCAAGCTGGGTTGAACCTGGCAGCAGTTCTTCAATGGTGGCAATCTGACCGGCATACGGCGACCCCAGGATGCGAACCGTTTGTCCGGGGGTGAATTCGGCCACCTCGGATGCGGTTTCGCCGCTGGCCGGCAGGGGGATGAACAATTCGGGGCGTTCGCCGTTGGCTGCATCCCAGGCCACGGCATGCACTGAAATTTCCCGTTCGGCGCTGCTGGTCAAAAGGCGGAAGGCTTTGTGATTGACCGGGATGCTGCCAAATCCTTCCAGCAGCATGATGGGAACTGAAAGGTTCTGGGCAAACGGGATGAGGTCAGACGGCATGCTGCCCAGGATCAGCCCGTGCAGGGCAGCTTCTTCAGCAGCCTGCAGGGCGCTTTCTTCGGTACAGACGGCGGCAAACAGAACCGCGCCGCGCAGCGTGGGGTCAATCTGGCTGGCAGTGAAGGCTTCATCGGGAGTTTTGGCCATCACATGTAAAAGACCCAGGCCGGTGTGCCCGTTGCCCCACACACCCTGAATGAGCAGGCCGTCATTTTCCAGGATGGCGCCGCGCTCAGGAATAATTTCAACCACCTGGCCGTTGAAACCTGCCTGAAGCTGGAAGAGATCGCCGGGCATTTCGAGCAAAAGGCTTTCGCCTGAAATGCCGATGATTTTACAGTCGGCTGGAGCGCGCAACACCCGTTGGAACATGCCGCGAGACTCAGCAATCACATCTCCTGCTGAAACGGTTTCACCCGGTTCTCTGGCCAGCAATTTGAGCAAATTGGAACCGGCAGGCGGGCGAAGTGCATTTCGCAGGTTGATGAAGATATGCCGCTGCGATTGAGGCGCTTCGGCTATCACATCTACGGCGGTTACCGATTGTCCAACCTTTACCAGCACAGAACCAGCCGAGGGGAGCATGCGCGCCCGCCGGAGGTGGGTCAGGGGAAGGATGTGGGTGTTTGCAGCCAGCATAAAAACCTCAAACAACAAGTTGCAAGGAATGTACCAGACTCTATCCGTTCAATGATTCATTCCATTGATTGAGCAATTCGCGGCGTTGATTGACATTGGCAGGCAGGCGCAGGGGTCTGCCGC
>CAZOKH010000106.1:0-10195 GCA_964580315.1 uncultured Anaerolineaceae bacterium
GAAAATGGGAAAAATGGAGTGCTCCATTTTGATAAGCCTCCCCTGATCAACACCTGATGTAGAATTATTAAAAAGGAGATAAGAGGATGACTGTCATACATGTGAGAATGGATTACCGACTGATTCATGGACAAGTTCTGGTTGCATGGAATGCTTCATTTAAATGCAATCGCATCATTGTTGCCAATGATGCTGTCGCCAAAGACCCCTTGCAGGTTACTTTGTTGAAATCCGTTGCGCCAGTAGGTTCAAATGTTTCTGTTTTTTCCATTGAAGATTGCGTTGCTCATTGTAAGAGCCCTGAAGGAGAGGGTGAACGCATCTTTGTGATCGTGAAATACCCCGAAGACGCCCTGGCGGCTTATGAAAAAGGATTGCCACTGACGACTCTGAATCTTGGCAACCAGGCGTTTATGCGCGGCGCAAAAAAACTAACCAATGCAGTGTATCTAAATGAATCAGGGGTAAAAGCAATCAGGCAGCTTCACGATAAAGGTGTGACCATCACCTGCCGCATGATGCCAGCCGAACCGGATAATGATTTCTGGGGAAATATCGTGAAGACTTTTCCGGAATGGGTAAATTAATAAGGATTGCAAGATGAATGCGTCACAAGAATATGCCGAAGCAATCAAAAAGGTTCTGGATCAGGTATTGAATACCCAGATGGATGCCATCCAAAAGGCTTCATCCATACTCACCGATGTCGTAGCTTCAAATGGGATTATCTATACTTTTGGAACCGGGCATTCGCATATTATTGCTGAAGACGTTACCTATCGCGCAGGTGGCCTGGTTCCGATTGACGCCATCCTCGAACCCAGTTTGACAGGCCACCAGCAAGTGCACAAGAGTGAAACGATGGAGCGCGTTGAAGGTGTGGCGGATGTCATTTTGCAATACTACGGCATTTCTTTCCGTGATTGTTTGATGATCATATCCAATTCGGGAAGAAATGCCGCTCCCATTGAAATGGCCAAAGGCGCACAGGAACGAGGCTGTCCTGTCATTGCTGTTACATCCTTGAGCCATTCCAGAGAAACAACTTCCCGGCATTCCAGCGGGAAAAAGCTCTATGATTTTGCTGATGTGGTTATCGATAACGCCTGCCCCAGGGGAGATGCCTTGCTCAACTTGCCCGGCGCGCCACAGCCCACCGGAGCCGGTTCAGGGGTGAGCGGGTTGTTCATCATGCAGATGATCATGGTTCAAACGGTTGAGAATTTAATTCAACGCGGAATTGAACCACCGTTATTTCGCAGCGGCAATCTTGACGGCTCCGATGAAATTAACCGTGCATTGATGAAGAGATATCAGGGAAGAATAAAAATTTGGTAAACCAATGACGAAGCAACATTTACTGGCAGCAGCAAAAGAAGTCGACATTACCCCTCCAGTGGGCACGAAACTGGAGGGGTATATTGCCCGCAAGGAAAAAAGTCGTGGAATTCACGATCCATTGATGGGGGCGGTTTTAATCATCCAGTATGGTGATCAAACCATAGTGTTGATAAGCCTGGATTTCCTGGTGATCAATGCTGCGGTTGTGCATAACATTCGTGAGGCAATAAGTTCAAACCTTCACATTCCCGCCAACAATATCCTGGTGGCATGTACTCATACACATTCGGGACCGGCAGGATTGCCGCACGATAATCCCTTGTTTGATAGTGAAAAAGATGACTGTTTGGAAAATTTGCTGGTGCGAAAATTGGCCGGAGCGGCAAGCTGGGCATTTGCTTCAATGCAACCAGCTGTAATGCGTGTTGGGCATGATTCGTTGGAAGAATTGGGAAAAAATCGGAATTCTCCTGACAACCCGCTGGACAGCCAGTTGACGGTTTTGACTGTTGAGAATTTGCAGGGTGAAGTCATTGCAATTTGGGCAAATTATGGATGTCACCCAACGATTCTCGGTTCAGATAACTTGTTTGTTTCGGCAGATTTTCCAGGTGCGGCTCGTCAGGCTTTGAAAAGAATCTATCCTGAAATGGTCTGGTTGTTTGCAAACGGCGCATCTGGCGATATCAGTACGCGTTTCACCCGAAGGGGACAGGGTTTTGAAGAAGTCAGGCGGTTTGGATATCTTTTGGCAGGAAGCGTTTTGCGCGCAATGCAGTTGTCTGAACCCTTATCGGTCAACTACCTGCGAAGCATGGTTGAGCCTGTATCAATTCCTGTGCGTGATTTTCCACCCCGTGAAAGGGCGGAGTTGGAACTAAAAACATTGACGGAGGCATGGGAAAAATTGAAAGGCGGCAACGCCCCGGCCAGCGAACTGCGTATAGCCCAAACACGTGTTGAAGGCGCCCAGGCTCAATTGTTGATGTCACAGGGTTTTGGAAATAAAAAATCCATCAGTAGTGAAATTCAATTGATTCAACTGGGTAATTTGGCACTCATCACATTGCCGGGCGAACCTTTTACCCGAACAGTATTGGATATTAAGGAACAAAGCCCATTTGAGTTAACCAGTGTTGTCAGTTATGGGAATGACTATCTTGGATATTTTCCTGATGAGGAATCGGTAAAAGCAGGCACATATGAAGCCCTGGTGAGTCCGTTCAAGCCTGGCGCTGCCGAAATTTTGCGCGATTCAGCATTAAAACTTTTAGAAAAGGGATTGGCGCGTGAATCTTAACCCTCAATTAATTATCTCGATCATCGGAATTGTTTTTATTGTGCTGGGAATTTCAGTTCGAACTGGCTGGTGGAAGAAATGGTACTGGCGAACACGTGGAGGCGCATATGGTTATGTTCCCTTGGGCGTACTATTTCTGCTTTATGCTTTTGAGAGCAAAGTGGTTCAATATGTGAACAATTTTATGCTGATCGCAGCGTATGTGGTGTTGGCGATCATGGTTGTGTATTTATCGCTTAGACCACCCAAATGGATTAAACCAGCCTGGATTCTTTGGATTGAAGAACTGCCGGCGGCAACGCAAAAAGCCATGCGCAACCACGCCAATGAAGATGATGAATGGATGGAGTTTGTTAATTCACGTGAATCATTACAAAAATGGGCAAAACAATTAAAAAAATGACTGATGTCCATAAAAGTAGTGGAGATAGCTTTTGAAGCAAAAAATTATTGTTTTATGTGATTTTGACGGCACAATTACTCATGCAGATGTTTTAGAACCAATTTATTCGCGATTTGCTTCCTGCGGCACCTATTTTGCAGAATTGTGGCACCTGGGAGAAATTGGTACGCGAGAAGAGATGATTGAAACCTTCAATTGCATTCATGCTGACCGCGCCCAACTGGAATCGGTTTTGGATGAAATTACCATTGACGAGGGCGTCCATGATTTTTTGTCTTACTGTAAGCTATTGGGATTTGAATTTGCCATTGTGAGTGATGGGTTGGAATGGTATATCCGCTATATTTTGGAGCGATACGCCATTTTTGATGTGGAAGTTTTTGCCAATCAGATTGTGTTCAATGCAGACGGCAGTTTTCAATTTGAATTTCCCTGGTTCAATCACTCCAACCCAAAACGTGCGCTGCATAAACCTGCCATAATCGAGCATTATCATCAGACGGGGTATCACACGATTTTTATCGGTAATGGCAGCTCAGATCAAGATGCGGTCTGGGAAGCTGAACGTATCTATGCCAAAAATCCGCTTTTTGAATATTGCCTGAAAAAGCGAATCGAAGCACAGCATTTCGAATCGTTTGCTGACCTGGTTGGAAAATGGAAAAATGATCCCCCGCATGTATGCTGGCAGGGGAGATGAAAACCGGGAATATGCTTTTATTTTGGGGATTGTTTTTCGTGACCCTTTGAGGCTGAGTCCTGACGTGCCTGAAGAAATAACTGCATGGGAATGCGGCTCAAAATACCCAGCAGCAAAGCACCGCCCCACAGGCAAATCACCCCCAGAACAATGCCATACCAGGGAAGGTGAATGCGGTAGAGGTAATAGGCAAAAGCGAGATAAGACGGATAGGTTAACCAGACGAGGATACTTAAAGGACGATAAAGACGGGAGTTGAAATAGCGTTGAAAAAGGTTTTCGAGCAATACCAGCACAGCAACACCGGCAATGACTGCGATTCGCAGATCGTTACTGATCCAGGCCAGTGCGGTTACCAGGATAACAGCAAGGTCATGCGGAATGATTTGCCACCCCACGCTTTCTTGCTGGCTGGTTTTGGCTTCAATCACCTGGTGAAGAATATCATCAAATTCAGCCTGGTTGAGACCGGGGCAGGTTTGGTGAAGGCGTGTTTTCTCGTCATCAGAGAGCGATTGAAGCTGTATCAATTTATAGTCGAACAACGCACTGGCAAGTTCTTTTCCCTGGTTCAATTTATTCTGCGATGTCATATCTATGTTTATAGTCCTTTTATTCGGTGGAATTTTTATCATTATAGCTGAAAAAATAAAGATAAAAATGGAAACACAACAAATATCAACCACGGGAATTGATTTCCCGGCACACAAGAAAAGGAGAAAAAATGTCCAACGTATTATTATATGATGCGGAGCTTATCACTCCGTATGAATCAATTGAGCACGGCGCCGTGTTGATTGATGAGAATGGAAAGATTAAATCGGTAGGCTTATTGGAAGATTTTCCAGAGGTTCCCCAGGACACAATCCGTTTGCGATTGACTGGAAAGCGCGTATTACCCGGTTTAATTGATGTTCATGTGCACGGCGGTTATGGAGCCAACTTTGGCACTGGCGATTTGCTCAAAGATATGCGTCATTACTCCAAAGAAATTGTCCAGACTGGTGTCACAGCATTCCTGCCTTCCATTTTTGCTGAAACCCCCGATGGACTGGTTGCCATGATCAAGGAATACGTAAAAATCCTTGAAAATGAAAAAATTGTTGGTGCACAACCCATTGGTTTGCATTTGGAAGGGCCATTCTTGAATCCAGAGAAAAAGGGCGCCTTTACAACGAGTTGGCTGCGTTTGCCGAATGTGGATGAGGCAAAACGATATTTGGAGGCAGGCAAGAAATGGATTAAGCAAATCACCATAGCACCAGAGTTACCCCATGCTGATGAGGTTGCAACACTGTTTCGGCAGGCGGGTGTTGTTGTGGCGATGGGGCACACCAATGCAGATTATGAAACTGCATCTAATGCCTTGAAAGGTTCGTTTAACCATATCACCCATACTTACAATGCTCAACGAAGTTTTGATCACCGCGCGCCGGGCGTTTTTGGGGCGATCTTGTCATCTGATCTGCCGACGGCAGAATTGATTGCAGATAACATCCATGTTCATCCCGCCTCAATGAAAATGCTTAAACGCTGTGTTGGTGTGGACCGTATTGTATTAATCACCGATGCCATTGCGGGAACGGGCTTACCGGATGGTGAATACAATCTGATGACGTACTCAGTTAAGGTGGTAAACGGCAAGGTCACACTGCCAGACGGAACCCTGGCAGGCAGCACGGCAAAATTGAACCTGTGTGTCTTCAATTCAGCCGAGGCAATGGACGTGCCCTTCCACGAAGCAGCCCAGATGGCCTCTTTGAACCCCGCCCGCATGATTGGGGTTGCTGATGAACGCGGCAGCTTGATGGAGGGTAAACGTGGGGACGTCACTGTGATGAACGATGCCGGGCAGGTGTGTTTGACCATAGTTGCCGGAGAGATCGTTTACAACAATCTCTAAAGAAAGAGGTGCATCGTTGAATAGGCCACCAACATTTGGTATGGGAATTATCGGTCTGGGGTATATTGGAAAAATACACGCCCAGGCTTGCCGCAGTATCCCTTTGTGCTTTGCAAACCCGCAGGCATTGGGCGAAATTCGTGCTGTGCTGCGTTCGCACCAAGATGGCGACGAATCATTGATTACGAGCCTGGGAAATCCATTCATCACCACGAAGATGGGGGAATTTTTAAACCAGTCAATTGATGTGGTGGATATTTGTTCGCCTAACCATCTGCATGAAGAACAGGTGTTGGAAGCTGCGGAAGCCGGTAAACATATCTATTGTGAAAAGCCCCTGGGACGAAACCTGACAGAGGTGCAGAGAATGGCGCGGGCTGTAGAAAAAGCCGGTGTTCAAACCCACAGTGCGTTTGTGCTGCGTTATTTGCCCGCCATAGTTCAAATGAAAAACCTGATTGAGGCGGGAGTGATTGGTGATCCGTTCCATTTCCGGGGAGTGATGTATCACGGAAGCTACCTGGATGCCAATCGCCCCATGAGCTGGAGGTTGCGCCTGATCGATTCGGGCGGCGGCGTCTGGCTGGATTTGGGGGCGCACATGGTGGATTTGTGCCGTTATCTGCTGGGTGAGGTTAATACGGTTCAGGCAACGATGCAGACTTTTATTCCACGCCGTCCAACAAAAGCTGGAAGCACTGAAATGGCTGATGTTGATGTTGATGATTGGTGTCTTTGCCAGTTGGAAATGTTGAATGGCGCAAGTGGATCATTGGAAGTTTCGCGTGTTGCAGCCGGTACCGGTGAGGATACCAAGCTCGAAGTTTATGGAAGTAAAGGTGCTCTTCGATTTGATGTATCGAAGCCCGAAACAGCCAGTATTTATGATCAAAATAAAAAGCAGTGGGTTCAAGGACAAATTTGCAGTCCGGTGACAGTTAATGGGCGCACATTGGAGAAAATTTGGCCAGGCGGCAAGTTTTCTCAGGGTATGATGGTCAATGCGCACATGGCTTCACTTTATGACTTTTTCTTGAATCTGGTTGAAAAGAAACCATCCATGCTTTCCTTCTCCGAGGGATTGATCAATCAGGCTGTGCTTGAGACCGCCATTGAATCGCACCGCAATAATGGAAAAAAGCTAGGTGTAGCTCATTATCTGGAAGCATCGGCTGCCGGTTAGCGATACTGTATTGAGAATATGGGCGCAGTCAAATTTGGCTGCGCCCATATTATTTCCCGAGGTGATTGCCATTATGAAACGTCTGATTGATTGCAATTTCAATGATTTTCAAAAAATGGATGCTGACAGCCTTTTGCAGGCCATCAGGCTTTCGGAGGGACGGGTAATTGCATCCGAGATCATTGTTACAGCGCAACCGCTGGTCGATAAGGTTTCCAATGTTGAGCTGGCGGCTGCGTTTGGCGCCGATATTCTTGTATTGAATATCTACGATGTCAATGAACCGCAAATCAATGGCATGTTACCGAGGGATGGCAGCCAAGAATCAAATCTATCATTTGGAAAGGTTTTTGACGGGCGAGGAAGAACACTGCACGATGTAAAGGAATGGACGGGGCGCCTGGTCGCTATAAATTTGGAACCGGTGGAATATTCCCATGCGGGTACGTCTGAAGGCAGGCTGGCAACAGTCCGCAATGCTGAAAAAGCAGCTGATCAAGGCGCCGATTTGATACTGGTTACCGGTAATCCTGGAAGCGGTGTAACCATGGCGGGAATTTGCCGGGCTCTGAAAGATATGAAGGCTGCAACTGGAGACAGTGTAGTTTACTTTGCCGGCCGGATTCATGCGGCTGGCACGAGAGAACCTGTTGTGGCGGAGGAAGATATTCAATCGCTTGCTGATGCTGGCGCGGATGGAGTGATTCTGCCCGCTCCCGGGACAATACCCGGCATCACGCTGGATATTAGTTGTTCCCTGGTGAATGCTGTTCACCAGGCTGGAATGTTGGCGTGGAATGGAATTGGGACCTCGCAAGAAGGGGCGCAAGAAAAGGTTATTGAGCAGATTGCGTTGATGAGCAAAATGAGCGGTGCAGATGTGCATCACATTGGAGATTCGGGTATGTTTGGCATAGCACCGCCCGAAAACATTTATGCTTATTCGCTGGCAATTCGAGGCCGGCGGCACACCTGGCACCGCATGGCGGCATCACACCGGCGTTGAGGTGTTAAAAGCTATTTTGATATTTTTCGAGCCAGCGTGTTCCCAACAAATTGAACGAGTTGAACCAGGAAAATTAGAATCACCACTGTGACGATCATAATGGTGGTTTCGTATCTTTGATAGCCGTATCGGATGGCCAGGTCACCAAGACCGCCTCCGCCAATGGCGCCTGCCATGGCTGAATAGCCGATCAGGCTGATGATGGTTAGGGCGACGCCAAGAATCAACGCAGGCAGTGATTCTGGGATTAGTACTTTGGTGATGATTTGCCAGGTTGAACAGCCCATCGCCTGGGCAGCTTCAACCAGGCCGTCATCCACTTCTCTGAGAGCGGTTTCTGATACACGTGCAAAGAAGGGAATGGCGGCGAGCGCCAGTGGGACAATGGCGGCAGTGGAACCAATGGTTGTTCCGACCACAAGGCGTGTGAAGGGAATGACCAGCACCAAAAGGATTATGAAAGGTAATGATCGCGCAGCGTTAACGGTTGCGCCGAGAATTTCATTAAGGACTTGCAGAGGGAATAATCCATCTTTGTCGGTTATGATCAACAATATCCCAAGGGGTAAGCCCAACAGGACGGTAAAGAAAGTGGCAACCGACACCATGTAAAGTGTCTCAAGTGTTCCACTGATTATTGTGGGCAGCCAGATTGACCAGTCCATTAATTCACCTCTACTTTCAAGCCAAGTTCCCTAAGATAGGCTAAGGCGTTTGTTACCTGGTTGCCGCTCATTTCAATGTGCAGTTTTCCAACCCGGCTTGTGCCAATTTTTTGAATATTGCCGGCAATAATATTTACACTGATATCAAATTTCCGAACCAGGTTGGCCAAAATGGGTTGGTCGGCGACATCACCCAAAAATGTGATGGTCAAGGAAGTGGCATCTGGTGAAATGACCTGGTATTCAATTTTTGGGATGAGCGCATCTGAAATGAAGGAATCGGGAATTTTGACTAATTCTTCCACTTTTCCCTGTTCAACAATGATCCCATCTTGCAAAACTGCAACACGGTCACATATCTGGCTGATGACATTCATCTCATGGGTAATGAGCAGGATTGTCAACCCAAGTGTTTCGTTCAATTTTTTCAGTAATTCCAGCGTGGCGGTGGTGTTTTGTGGATCGAGCGCAGAGGTTGCTTCATCAGATAGCAAGACTTTTGGCTCTGAGGCGAGTGCGCGGGCGATGCCAACCCTTTGTTTTTGCCCGCCTGATAGTTGTGAGGGATAAGCGTCTGCTTTATCCAGCAATCCAACCAGCGATAACATCTCTCTGACTCGCCTGTCTATTTGAACCTTCGGGTATCCTGTAATCTCAAGTGGAAAAGCGATATTCCCGGATACTGTGCGCGAACTTAATAAATTGAAATGTTGAAAAATCATGCCAATTTGTTGCCGGGCAACACGCAGCTCAGATGGTGAAAGTGCAGTAATCTCCTGACCGTTCACGATGATGGCGCCTGACGAGGGCTTTTCCAGTAGATTGACGCAGCGGATTAGAGTGCTTTTGCCTGCTCCACTGGGACCTATGACACCAAAAATTTCTCCCTGTGCAACCGAAAGGCTAACGCCGTCAAGGGCGGGTATTATCTGTTCACCCAGTTGATATTCTTTATGCAGGTCTCTGATTTCAATCATTTCAACTTGATCCTCTTTTTGCCACTGTTCGAGAGAAAATGATCCAAAGTCTTATCAGGAGAGGATAACAGCCTCTCCTGATTGTGACTTGTGGATATAAAACCTCAAGCGGCTTTTCGTAAGGCAGTTAAATTATTTAAATGCCGGTATAACCGAACCCTCATACTTCTCTTCGATGAATTTTTTAACTTCCGGCGAGGTTAATAGTGTTGCCAATATTTGAATGCCTTCATCATTCTCGTGCCCTTTATCAACGACCAGGATATTGGCGTAAGGATTGTCTTCTCCTTTTTCAAGAACAAGCGCGTCCTGATTGGGTTTTAAGTTGGCCTCAATGGCATAATTTCCATTGATCACTGCTGCCGAGACATCGTCCAATGCCCGCACCAATTGAGCCGCTTCAAGCTCTTTGATGTCCAAATTCATGGGGTTTTCAGTGATGTCCAAGACTGTTGCAGCGGCGCCAACACCCTCTTTGAGGGTGAGCAAGCCGTTATCTTGAAGCAACTTAAGCGCACGGCCGGCATTGGTGGCATCATTGGGGATGGCTATTACAGCTTTGTCGGGGATTTCACCAACTGATGCGACTTTTTTGGAGTACAGCCCCAGCGGTTCAATATGCACGGCTGCGACAGTTACAAGATTCAAATTGTGTTCCTGGTTGAAATCATCGAGATAGGGCTGATGTTGGAAAAAGTTCGCGTCCAGTTGACCTTC
>CAZOKH010000107.1:0-6516 GCA_964580315.1 uncultured Anaerolineaceae bacterium
AAAGAAAACCCGCCCATTCGGCTATCGATAGGTGTTGCCACCGAATGGGAAGGCTGCACCATGATGGAATTGTTGAACCTGGCGGATAAACGTATGTATGAGGAAAAACGCAGGCGAAAATCCTGCTGATCCCGCCATTCTCCCCAAAAATCGACCGCAATCGTTTCCCCAAAAAACCTGTGAAAAGATTCTGATTGAAGTTTTGTTCAGGTCTCTCTATAATGTTAAGCAGGGGTGAAAAACTAGTTCGGTTCTGGTTTCTTTTCGGAGGGTACACATGAAACGGTCCCTGTTTTCCCGCAAGATGAGCCGCCGACAATTCCTCGCCACCAGCAGCGGAGTCTTACTGGGCATTCTCAGCGCCTGCACGCGCCGGCGCCGCCTGATTGATTCACTTGCAACCCAATCTTCGACGAATCCTGCACCAACTGGTGAAACCATCCAGATTCTCTCCACCGAACCAGCCGCACAGGCAGCCGGCACTGCCGACGCCGTAATTATCAATGGGGACATCTGGAGCATGGATTCGGCAGGCAGTAAATGCCGGGCGCTGGCCATCAAGCAGGGGCGCATTCTGGCAGTGGGTGCCGAGGATGCCATTCGTCCCCTGGCCAGTTCCACGGCGAATATCATCGACGCCGGAGGCAGGGTGATCACCCCCGGCATGATCGACCCGCACGTCCATTTCCGTCTCATCGGGCTGGACTATGTGTACTACACACCCTTCATGCCGCCGGAGGTGAAAGATGTTGCCAGCCTGCAAAGTGCACTTAAGGAAGTGGTGCGCTCCAAAAAGCCCGGCGAATGGGTCATCGCCTATTACCTGGTGCTTACTGACCAGATGATCCCCGATAAATCGGTGTTGGATGCGGTCTCGCCGGATAACCCGGTATTTCTGATGCACATCGGCGGTCACTGGGGCACCGCCAACAGCGCTGCCATGAAAATTGCCGGGGTCACATCTGGCACGCCCAGCCCGGTGGGAGGTGTGATTGAAGAAGACTCCAGCGGTCAGCCCACCGGGGTTTTTTACAATCACCGCGCCATGGACGTGCTGCGTAAAGACGCCCCGCCCGTCACGCAAGACCTGGTCATTCAATCCATTCTCAACACCCAACAGCTAATGGCTGCCTGCGGCATAACCAGTTATCACGATAACAATCTGCGCGGGCTTGACCACATTCAAGCCTATCAACAACTGGCTAAAGAAGGCAAAATCACCCTGCGCCACACCCTTTACCTGACCCTGGAATGGCCGCAGGACATGGATAAAGTGGCGCAAGTGGAACAGTATCGAGATGATTTTTCACGTTTTGCAGGGAATAAATTTCTGATTGACGGGCAGACGCCCACCGCCTATTGCCACCAGCCCCACGGCGGCACTCGATGGGATATGCCCACCTGGGAACCGCAAATGTTCAAAGACACGGTGCGCACCCTGCACGACATGGGTCTGCAAATTAGCACCCACTGCGTGGGCGACGCCGCCGCTGACCTGGCGCTGGACGCCTATGAAGCTGCACAGAACGCAAACCCGCGCTCCGATCCACGCCACCGCCTGGAGCATCTCATTTTAACCACTCCTGACGCCACCCATCGCATGAAAGACCTGGGGGTCATCGCTAGCGTCAATCCTCATTTTCTTTACGTGGCAGGCGACAGCTATAAGAATATTTTTGGCGAAGACCGCAGTAACCGAATCATCGTCACCCGCGAATGGCTGGACGCCGGTGTCCATTTGACCATCGGCTCTGATGCGCCCAGTGTGCCCTTTCACCATCCGCAAGCCACCATGGCGGGCGGCATTGGACGCTACACCCTGTCCAAACAAATTCTCAACCCCGACCAGTGCCTGACCTTTGCCGAAACCCTGCGCGCCCACACCATTGAAGCCGCCTACGCCGCGCACGATGAACACAACCTGGGATCACTCGAACCCGGCAAATTTGCCGACCTGGTCATCTGGAAAGAAGATCCTTCTTCCCTTAGGGTGGGAGAATTGGCCCAGACCGAACAGGTGAAAATGACCATGGTCGGCGGCAAAGTGATTTATGAAGGTTAGAAAATTCGATGGAAATCAGGCTTCCAGGATTTGCGCCCCGCGCCAGGTTTCACCGGGCGCCAGTTCCGCCGGTTTGCTCACCTGGGCAGCCTCCACGCAAAGCATGTGCCGGTAGTCGTCCGGCAGCATATCTGGCAGCGCGGCGCTGCGTTCTGCGCCGGGGTTCCAAACCATCACATCTTTGAACCCTTTCATCTTGATGGACAGCGCATGAGGAGGTTCACATAAGATCAGGGGTTGTTTTACATCAAAATACAGGCGTTCCATCTCGCCCTGAATTCGCAAATCGCGTTCCATTTGCACAAACTTTTGCCGTCCCAGCACATTATCCTGGTAAGTCATATCCGCCAGGCCTTCCAGGGTAGCCCGGTCAATATTCATAACCCGCAAATAAGTGTGCAGCGCCCCGGTAAAGCTGAACGGCTGGTTTCCGGTGTTGGTCACACTCAATTCCATTTTCAACACAGCTCCGCCGATGGTCACCATCAGGCTGGCTGAAAAATTCACCGGCCAGATGGCGCGCGTGGCTTCGTTATCATGCAAACACAATTCAGCGCAATTGTCTTCCGCGCGCACCACCTCCCAGTTCATGCGGCGCGCAAACCCGTGCCGCGGCAGAGGCCCTTCGGCAGCAAACTGGGGAAAAATCACCGGCACACCCCCGCGGATGGATGAAGTGGAACTGAATTCTGACATGCGGCTGAGAAACAGGCGCTCGTCACCCCCGGCCGGAATCCAGGAAGTGACATGCCCGCCGTGCAGGTAAATATCAGCCTGCGCGCCATCGGCAGCTTTTAGATTCGCCTTCAACAATCCGCCGTTACCCGGGCCAAGAGCAGCAACCGTCGAATTCATCATCCACCTCCGTAAGAAATATAAGATTTCCGATGTATTTATGTTACTACCAGACAGGTCTATTTTGGTTAACAAAAAATCCTGATCGCATCCTTTTTACAATCCACTATAATAGATGTCATTCAAATCATTTCTAAAGGATGCAAAATTCATGGGCAAAAACAAACACAACAAAGAGAAAGAATTGACCGGGCCCTGGCGCAACATTCACGGCGCCGTGTGGTTGATTGGACTGGCCATCCTGGCCTGGAAAGGCTGGTGGTTCCCGGGTATCCTGGTGCTGGTGGCAATCAGCATGGTGCTAGAAGCCGTCCTCATGGCCGTGGTTCCCGGCGCCTATCAAAACGAAGAATCGGAAGCCGATGAGGATGAAGACAGAGAGAAAGTTGTTTCACGCTCTGCCCCGGCGCCAGCGGCTGCACCCGCCGCCGCACCCGCTGTGGACGGGCACCCCTACGACCGTCTGCCCATCACCTGCCCCAAATGCGGCGGCCCCGTGCGCGGCAACGAGGTGAAATGGACCGGCCCAAATTCAGCCGATTGCCCCTTCTGCGGCGCCAACCTGCCCCTGCGCCCCAAAGAATAAAAGTTGCATATTGTCTGACAACTAACAACGGACTATAATAAGGATACGCTTTCCAAAAACAATTTTTCTGGGGGAACCGGCCTGTTCAATGCCGGCTTTAAACCGATTACCTCAATTTTGAAGGGAGCCAGTAAAAATGAGTCCTGTAAAACGTGTCCACAACTTCAATGCCGGTCCGTCCATTTTGCCGCTTGCCGTGCTGGAGAAAGCCCAGGCTGAACTGCTCGATTACCAGGGATGCGGCATGTCGGTGATGGAGATCAGCCACCGCTCCAAAGAATTTGAAGCCATCATCCAGACTGCCGAAGCGGACCTTCGTGAGTTGATGGGGATTCCCGCCAATTACAAGGTGATGTTCCTGCAAGGCGGCGCCAGCCTGCAATTTGCCATGCTGCCCATGAACCTGCGCCCCGCCGGCGCCTCGGCTGATTACATCGTCACCGGCTCGTGGAGCAAGATTGCCTCGAAAGAAGCCGCCAAACTGGGCCCCACCCACCTGGCGTTCAACGGAGAAGCTGACAACTACAGCCGCCTGCCCACCGCCAGCGACTATGATTTTGACCCCAAAGCCGCCTATTTGCATTTTTGCCACAATGAGACCATTCACGGCGTCGAGTTCAAGAGCGAACCGGTACCGCCGCAGGGCGTTGAACTGGTGTGCGACGTGTCGTCCGACTTCCTCAGCCAGCCCATTGACGTGTCCAAATACGCCTTCATTTATGCCGGTGCGCAAAAGAACGCCGGCCCGGCGGGTGTGACTGTGGTCATCGTGCGCGAAGACATGCTGGCGCGCGTGCCCGAAAAAATGCCCGTGATGTTGGATTATAAGCTGCTGGCCGAAAGCGGATCACTGCACAACACCCCGCCCTGCTACGGCATCTATATGGTGGGCCTGGTGTTGAAATGGCTCAAAGACCTGGGCGGTCTGCCGGCCATTCACAAGATCAACCAGCAAAAAGCCAGCCTGGTTTACGATGCCATTGATAACAGCGGCGGCTTCTACCGCGGACACGCCGTCAAAGAGTCCCGTTCCATTATGAACGTGCCCTTCCGCATGCCAAACGAGGAATTGGAAGCCCAGTTTGTCTCCGAGTCGAAGAAAGCCGACATGATTGGCCTGAAAGGCCACCGCTCGGTGGGCGGCCTGCGCGCCTCGCTCTACAACGCCCTGCCGGTTGAATCAGCCAAAGCCCTGGCCGACTTCATGGTCGAGTTCCAGCGCAAGAACGGGTAAATAAAAATACGCGACTGATGTCGCGACTACAAAGAATCGAAAATCGTAGTAACGGCGTCAGCCGTTTCAACAACAACGGGAGCGGATATCACCGCTCCCGTTGTTGTTTCTTGCGGTGTTACTCACACCGCTGATCCCAATTTAGTTTTTATGAAACCCTCCTGAGGTATTGCCCCAATATACATTGCCTTTATCGGTAAAGATGACCGGCAGGGCATCCTCCTCATATTCCAACCCATAATCGCCGTTGCACATGAACACACTGGACTGCACCAGCAGGGCATTGCCGTTGGTGTCCAGCGCCGCCCCGCTGCCGCCGTTGAGCCAGGCGCGAACGCCGTTCAGGGTCAATTTGCCCTGCGTGTTGATGTTCAAACCATCCAGCAGGTTTTCCATCACCGTGATGCCCTTAAGCGTCACCGCTTTGCCGGCGCCCTGCGCAATGATATCAATGCCGAACTGACCGTTATTGGATGCTTCCAGGTTAGTCAGGCTGAGGATGCCGTTGGTTTCCACATGTAAACCATGCCATCCGTTGTCATTCGCCAGGTTATTTCCTGACAGGGTAATGGATCCGTTGTTATACAGGTCAAACCCATCCGTTCCATTCAGGCTGCCGTCAACATTACTAACAATGATATTTCCATTGGTTGATACATACAATCCGCTCAACGAGTTATCATCAAACGTGCCGCTCTTGAAGGTTACATTTCCTCCGGCAACCACAGCCACGCCATCCACCCAGAACATCATATCCGGGCTGTCCGGATTGGGAGTGTTTTCTCCCTCCAGGGATATGCGGTACATGCCGTCGGTGCCGTCATTGTTGTTCACCAGCACATAATACCAGCCGCTGGTTCCTGGCGTGAAATTGATGGGTTGACCGAAATCGATCCGCGTTTCCGGGTCGCTCTCGGCGTAAAGGTTCATCATCGGCACAAAGGTAGAGATATTAGGGGAAACGTTGACCCCACTTCCCAGCATATTGATGGTGTAAGCCGTTCCGGCTTCCAGGTAAAACGACCAGCGGTCATCGCCCTGTTCGGTATTGTACCAGTCCTGTGCCGTTTGCCCGTCCTCCAGCCAGCCCTGCTTGCAGTGATTATTGTTGGCTGTGATGTTGCTCAGGGTGACCGATCCATTGGTCAGGATGAGCACACCCGAGTTGTTGTTCCCGTTGGCCGTGACAGTTTTCAGGGTAACACTGGCAGTTGAACCGTTGTAATTATTTTCCAGGAAAACACCCTCATTGCCAGTATTATCCAGAGCAGTGCCATTGGTCAAACTGATGACGCCTTTCGAATAAACCTCAATGCCGCGCGACCAGTTGTCATTGGACATGATATTGGTCAGGGTAACCTTTCCAGTTCCACCGCATATGCCAGTGCCATCATCATACAGGCAGTTGTCGGCAAACACGCCGCTGAGATGATTGGTGTCTGCGCTGATATTGGTAAGGGTAATATTTCCCTTGGAATACACAAACAATCCGTGCCAATCGTTTCCAGAAACTTCGCAATCACTGACCAGCACAGTTTTGGGAGTGGCAGACTCATAATTCCCAAATACGATGCCTCCTCCCTGATTCTGATTATCTTTAGCTTCACTATTCTTAATACTGATATTACCGAATGACCGCATACTCAATCCGTTGAATCGCACATCATGCTCATCTTCACTGTCTACGCCGGGGTCATAGGACCCGTTTGTGCCGTTTCCGTTGAATTCATTGCGCAAAATACCGCTCACGCCGATGGTAATGTTCGCGCTTGATCCGGG
>CAZOKH010000107.1:6616-10100 GCA_964580315.1 uncultured Anaerolineaceae bacterium
ATTCATTGCGCAAAATACCGCTCACGCCGATGGTAATGTTCGCGCTTGATCCGGGTACATTGTTGTAGAAAGCAGCGCCGTCGGAGCCGTTGTTATTCGCCTGGATATTGGTCACGGTGATGGCGCCTTTGCTTTGCGCCCACACACCAAAGCGGCCATTATTATTGAATGTATTCAATACACCCTTAAGCCCTTTTATGGTAATAGTCCCGCTGCCCAGGCACAAACCGCTGCCGTCATCCAGCAGGCAGTTATCCAGATCAGCGCCGGACCAATGGTTGTTGTTGGCGATCACGTTATTGAGGATGATAATCCCTTTGCTGCGCGCATAGATGCCGTTGTATTCCAGGCTGCCGCTGGCCTCAACATTGGTCAGTGTGATGGGCATAGCTTTGAGCGCATCCGAATTGACCAGGTACAGGCCGCTTTCGCGGTTACTGTTTGATTTCACATCCTTCAACGTGATGGCGCCCAGGGTAATAATCCCGATACCCAGATTGTCGCCGCCATTCACCAGGGTGTGTTCAATGATCACGGCACCCTGTGAATCTTCCACGGCGATACCGATGCCATCATTGCCGCTAACCTCATTGCTAAAACCGGTAATGGCAGATTTGATGGTCACAGCACCTGATTTTATACAATCCAAATCAATGCAAATGCCTTCGACGCGAACTCCATCGTCCATGTTGTCACGGGCAAAAAAGTTTGAAATTGCCACTGCATTCTTGCTCTGAATAAAGATTCCTTTCACGCCGTTGTTATCAAAGATGTTGGCAAAATTTGGGTCTGCCGGGCTGCTGATGGTGATGGCAAGGGGGCTGAGAATATCCACCAGAAAGTCCTCATCCAATTCCTCATCGTATTCCCAAATCTCTTGTCCTGAAATCATCAAGCCATTGCCCGCATTCGCAGAAGAGCGAACCGTGGTCAGTTTAACCACACCACTTGTGACAATATAGAGGCCATCTTCAGCATTACCATCGGTCAGGCTGTTGGTGACATTTACGCCGCCTTCGGTGTCAATCCAGAGTCCCTTCTCGCCATTACCATTGGCTGTAATGTTTTTAAAAGTCAACGCCGGTTTGGTGCCACCCCAACCGTAAACAGTGAGACCGGACAAATCATTATCATTCGATACAATATTTTCAAGGGTAGCTTTACCGCTCCAGGCAGAAACATGAATACCGTCACCACCAATTGTGCCGCTTGCCAGGATATTTTTGAGAGTTACTGAATTGGAAGAAACCAAAATGCCAGGCTCTCCAAATTCTTCCCCATCATTACCCTGCGCAATAACCTGGTTCAGCGCGGCGCTGGTACGAGCATAAACATACAGTCCGGGCCCGCCCACATTCTCATTAGTGGTCACATTGGTCACATTGGCGGTCGTTCCTGAGTTAACA
This sequence comes from uncultured Anaerolineaceae bacterium, assembly GCA_964580315.1. Lineage (GTDB taxonomy): Bacteria > Chloroflexota > Anaerolineae > Anaerolineales > Anaerolineaceae > CAZOKH01. Next base: position 8,023 of record CAZOKH010000107.1, read on the forward strand.
TAAATTCCATCATATGCCTGATTGTTGTTGGCCGTGACGTTATTCAAAATGACTCCAGCGCCAGCATAGACATGAATTCCTTGATTTGCTATGTTCCCATTGACAGTCACATTGACCAGTTCAGCTTTCTGTTTCATGAACGCAAGGACCACTAACGCACCCTGGTTGAAGTCTTCTTCTGAGAGTCCAGATAGGTCGTTGTTGTTGAACGTAGAATCACTTATCTTGATGTTACCAATTCTGGCAATCACCGCACCGGCATCGGCATTACCGGATGAGTTTACATTTGTAAGCGTTACATTGCCTCGATTGACATAATAACTCCACCCGTCATTTTCTTCATCATAAACTGGCTCACCAATCATGATACCCGGCCCATCAGGATTCTGAATATCCAAATCCTGTAAAGTTATATTACCCGCGACTTGGCTGTCCATCTGCACCCCGCCGTTGATGGTGAAACCGCTCAAGGTAAAACCACTGGTAAGTTCCGGGAAATAAATATCACCATTGATAATGGTGGCTGCAGAGCCGTCCACCCCGATCAGCCCATTCATCTTGCTCAACAATTCGCCTTCAAAGCTGATCTCCACTTCGTTGTACGTGCCCGCCTCAACATACAATTTGCGATCGCTGGGTAGCAGGTTCTCGTCTTCAATTCTATTCAGCGCCTCTTGTATGGGCGTCGCGCTGATCCAGCAAGCCTCTGCCCCGGCCGGACACAAGGATATATCGGTTACCACTGCATATTTCTTACCCCCCACAAACCAGTAGGGATCGCCCCCGCCGGTCAACTGCGCCGCATCGACGATGCCATCCGCAGTTTCTTCCACTTCAGCAGGTTTCAGCAGGTTTGTTTCCAACTCCTCAACGGGCATCTCCACCTGTGGAGCACTGCTTTCCTGGCAGGGTTCATCAGCCGGGCTGACCGCCGCTTCGGTGTCTTCAACCGGCTCTGCCCCAACTTCATCCACCGCTTCGCTTTCATCCTGCGGCGGTTCGGTTTCTCCGCCTGCTTCGCCTTCATCCTGCGGCGGTTCGGTCTCTCCGCCTGGTTCGCCTTCATCCTGCGGTGGTTCGGTCTCCTCGCCCGCTTCGCCTTCGTCCTGCGGCGGTTCAGTCTCATCGCCCGATTCATCCGCCGGTTCGGCCGCTTCTTCCGCTGGCTGCGCCTCTCCCGGCGTTTCCACCGATGGCGCTTCCGCTTCTCCCCCGCTCTCTGCCGCTGCCGGTTCATTCTCCACCGGATCAGCAGGTAGGTCTTCACTTTCTGCAAATACAAAGCTGGTTATCAACAAAGATGCAAGTACGGCCAGTGTCAATGCCAGGCTCCATGCCGCAAACTTGCGTTTGACAGTGTAAACACTCATGATTATCCTCCTTTATAAAAACTGAACGACCTTATTTGTAGTCTATCGAACGACACCGCAGACCAGCAATTCATTCATTTCACCCCTATAGACTTATAAGCCATCCCCTTTCTGATTCTTGGTTAACAAACTCATTTATTCATGCCCGTTTTGTTCACTCATTATTCAACTCTCATGAACTAATTAGTTAAGATTGTAGTTAGAATATGAATACAGTAAAAATTCGGTCATAATCTGTTAACCGGGAAAGACAAATTTTCACAGACGCAATGGAAAAACCATAGAAAACTATATCTGGTACATCAGATCCCCTTCAGATTATTTTTAAAATTTTTTGGGATTTTTTTCGTTTTTTCCCCTTTTGCAATGATAAAATTTTACGACTTTTTTACGCAAATTACAATGATTTGTGTCGTTCAACTTCTATTAAACTTTATACTCAAGTAAGACTCGACATTATCTCCTTCAAAGGAAACGGCAAACTTTAGTTTCGGTGGGTTACGGGGCGGCTCAAATTACATATTCAGCAAGGCATTCTTGCCGCCCCTTCACCCACCCTTGTTTGTTTGTTAAACAAAAACAGCCCATTTGGGCTGTATGTGGTGCCCCCGGCAGAACTCGAAAAGTCCCCTGTAAGGGGATCGGCAGCCTTGTTTTTAAACAAAAATGTGGAGATTTCTCTCCACTTTGTGCCCCCGGCAGAACTCG
>CAZOKH010000108.1:0-9532 GCA_964580315.1 uncultured Anaerolineaceae bacterium
CCATCAGGATTGGTCTGCATGGTTATGGCAATGATGCCGGGGAGCAACACAGGTATGGATTCACAAAGATAGTCGAACACTTCGTCTTCTGAAGAGAAGGTGGGCAGGCAAAGGGCCGCCTGCGCAAGAAACTGGTATTCCAGCGTTTTTTGTTGCAGTGCTTTTTCAGCCAGTTTTTGGGCGTCGATGTCGCAGTGCGTACCGGTTACGTGATCAACCCTGCCGTCAGAATCTATTAAGATGGCGTTGCCGCAATCCTGGCGCCAGCGGTAACCGCCGTCTTTGGCGCGAATCCGGTATTCCAGAATGAACTGATGCTCTCCCTGTTGCATGTGCTGCTGAATGGTCTCCCACACACTCTGGCGGTCATCGGGGTGAATCAGTTCTTTCCATTTTTTAATGTTGAGAAAAAACTCGTCCGGGTCATATCCCAGCATGGTGTATGCCCGGTCATTCCAGTACACCTCACCGGTTTTGACATTCCAATCCCAGATGCCATAATCTCCGTTGCCAGTGTATTGATGAGGCTGTTTACCTTCACCGGCAGGCAAAAGGTTGTGTAGAATTTGGACTTGCTGCGTTAGTTTTTGGGTGAACTCTTCGGGCGGCAATGAATTTCTGCGATGAAACAAGTCGTCAATCTGGTCGATAATTTCGTCTTTATTCATCGTGTGCGCTTTCCATCTTAAAACGGTTATACGATTATCGCTGTACATAGATCATAGCATAATCGTAACGGCTTATTATCTGAAATATTTATAAATAATAATGACTGTCTTTCAACCATTAATGTTTTCGGCAGATTGGCATGGAACCTTAACAAGAAACCGGGACCGTTCCGGGATTGTTAAAAATAAACCCCCGCATTTTCAGCGGGGTTCTGTTTATTTTTGCAATGATTAAGATTTAGATAACGCCCAGGCCGTCCAGCAGGACGATCAAAATCAGCACGGGGGCGATGAATTTGGTGATTCCCAGGAACAGGTGGATGATGCCCTCATTGTTGAGCTTGCCTTCGTTGGAGAGTGCTTCTTTCACCTGCTTGCCGCCCCACACCCAGCCCACAAAAACACAAATGAAAAAGCCGCCGACCGGCAACAGGATGTTGGATGAAATGTAATCAAACAGGTCGAACATGGTTTTATCGAACAGTTTGAAGTTGGCCAATGTGCTGTTGGAAAGCGCGGCAGTTGAACCGATGAGCGCCAGCAGCCCAACGGTGATCAGGGTGGCTTTGGTGCGCGACATATTGAACTGTTCGTTCAAATAAGCCACGGGCACTTCCAACAGTGAAAGCATGGCGCCGGTGGCGGCGATGCCGGTCAGGATGAAGAACAACACCATCATGACGTGTCCCATCGGCATGGAGGCAAACACGGTGGGGATGGTGATAAACAGCAAAGACGGCCCTGCATCGGGTTTGAAGCCGTAGGCGAACACAGCCGGGAAGATGGCCATGCCGGCCAGGATGGAGACGGTGAGGTCGGCCAGCATGACCCGCGTGGCGGTAATGGGGATGTTTTGATCATCACGGAAGTAGCTGCCGTAGGTGATCATGGTGCCCATGCCAATGGACAGTTTGAAGAAAGCCAGTCCCATGGCAATCAACAGGGCATCTTTGGTCAATTTGGTGAAATCGGGTTTAAACAGGAACTCCAGGCCCTGCACGGCGCCCGGCAGCGTTAAACTGCGGATGCAAATGATGATGAGCAGCACAAACAGAATCGGCATCAGGCGTTTGGTGGTGGCTTCGATACCTTTAGAAACACCCCGGATGATAATGAAGGCGATCCAGGCAAGAACAACCCATTGCCAAACCAATGACCACAGCGGGCTGGTGATGAGCGTGGTGAAGGCCGCGGCGGTCTGGTTGGAATCGGTGGTGAGGATTGTGCCGCTGACGGCTTTAAAGATGTAGGCAAAAACCCAGCCGGCCACTTCGGTGTAAAACGCCATAATTAAGAATGATGCCATTGCGCCGGCTGCGCCAACCAGCCACCAGGGTTGTCCCTTGGGTGCCAATTTGCGCAGGGTGGTGATGGCGTCGGCGCGTGCTTTGCGCCCCATCATATGCTCAGAAATCATCACCGGCAAACCCACCAACAAAGTGCTCAACAAATAAACGATCAGGAAAGCCGCGCCGCCGTTGGCTCCGGTCATGTAGGGGAACTTCCAGATGTTGCCCAACCCAACGGCTGAACCCAGGGTTGCAAACAACACGCCCAGGCCGGTGGTGAATCCATCGCGTTGTACTTTGCTTTCGCTTGAATTCATGATGATATGGGAACTCCTTAAATGAAAAATGTTGTGCTTCGGGGCAGCCACAGAAATGAAACGCCAGGCAAACATCCCTGGCATTGATGAAGTCTGATTGGCTGAATGGTGCAGCAAAGGCTCCCCTCAAGCCAGCAACATTATACCGCTGTGCTTGTAATATTTCTAATAAATTTCTAACAAAAATGCTATGACATTTGTTTGGAAATACATTGACTTCAATCAACAGGCGTGCTATCATCTTTTCACTAGGAATTATTCTTTTTATTCCGGCACCTTAACAATAGAATTTGCCCACATTTTTCTGGAGGATTTATTTCATGAGTCCCGAATTTATTGCAAGATTAATTGGAATGATTGTTTTTTCGATCCTGGGTGTTTATGGTGGTTCAACTATTGGGCAACTGGCAAATGCCGCACCCGGATCCAGTACATTTTCTATTGAATTATATGCGTTCATTTTTGGCATGGTGGGAGCATTAGTGGGGTTGGTATTGACTCCCTTCATAACCATACGTCCCTATCGCGCGGTCCGCTCCATCCTCAGCCGACTTGATTCGCAAAGCCTGGTAGCTGCCCTGGTCGGGTTGACCGTAGGGTTGATTATTGCTGCCTTGCTGGCGTTCCCGCTTTCACTGCTGCCGGCGCCTTTCCGCAATATTATGCCGTTCATCGGCGTTTTGTTGTTTGGATACCTGGGCGTGTCGGTGTTTGTGATGCGGCGGCGTGATATCTTCTCGATGTTCTCGGCTGTTTCACAGCGTGGGAGCGGACAGGGTGAAAAGGGCGTTGCTGAAGGCGGCGGCGAACTGGCAGGCAACCGCACCATTTTGCTCGACACCAGCGTGATCATTGACGGTCGAATCGCAGATATTGCCCGCACAGGTTTTGTGCCCGGGTCGCTTTTGATTCCGCGTTTTGTGCTGGCCGAGCTGCAATATATTGCCGATTCGGCAGATGGTTTGCGCCGCCAGCGCGGACGCCGCGGCATGGAAGTGCTGTCTCAATTGCAGAAAGAACCCGGCATTCCGGTGCGCATGAGCGACATTGATGTGGAAGGCGTGCGCGATGTGGATGATAAACTGGTCATCCTGGCGCGCCAGATGCGCTGTCCCATTCTGACCAACGACTATAACCTCAACCGCATTGCTGAACTGCAAGGCGTGACCGTGCTCAACGTCAACGAACTGGCGAATGCCGTCAAATCGGTGCTGCTGCCCGGCGAAAACTTGTCGCTGCATGTGCTGCAAGAAGGCAAAGAGAGCAACCAGGGTGTGGGTTACATGGACGACGGCACCATGGTGGTGATTGAAAACGGCAAAGATTACCTGAACCAGCAGATCAATGTGGAAGTGACCAAAGTGCTGCAAACCGCTGCGGGGCGCATGATCTTTGCGCGCCCGAAAGAGCAGCACAACAATAATCATTAGGGGATTATGCTATGACCCTGCATATTTATAATACGCTTACCCGCAATAAAGATGAATTTGTGCCTTTGGAACCCGGCAAGGTGCGCATGTATGTGTGCGGACCCACCGTGTATAACAAAGCCCATGTAGGGCACGCCATGTCAGCCCTGGTGTTTGACATCTTGCGGCGCTACCTGGAATTCCGCGGTTATGAAGTTAAATATGCCATGAACTTTACCGATGTGGATGACAAAATCATCCGGCGCGGCAACGAACTGGGTGTTGACCCGTTTGAACTGGCGCAAAAATACATTGATGAATACCGCCAACATTTGAATGACCTCAACATCCTTCCGGCCACCATCAATCCCTATGCCACGCGCGAGATTGACCAGATCATTGCCATGGTGCAGGGGTTGATCGAACGCGGCTATGCCTACCCGGTGGACGGCGACGTGTATTTTCGTGTATCGAAAGATAAAGATTACGGACGTTTATCTGGCCGCAAGTTGGAAGATATGCAGGCCGGTGCGCGCATTGATGTGGATGAGCGCAAAGAGCATCCCATGGATTTTGCCCTGTGGAAAGCCGCCAAACCCGGCGAACCGGCATGGGACAGCCCGTGGGGCCCCGGCCGCCCCGGCTGGCACATTGAATGCTCAGCCATGAATTTGCACCACCTGGGCGAACAGATTGACATTCACGGCGGCGGCAACGATTTGATCTTCCCGCACCATGAAAACGAGATTGCCCAGACTGAAAGCCTGACCGGCAAGCCCTTTGCCAATTACTGGGTACACAACGGCATGCTGCAGCTCAGCGGTGAGAAGATGTCGAAGTCGCTGGGCAACCTGGTGACCATCGAGGAATTTCTGTCGCAGCACAACGCCGACGCCCTGCGCATGATGGTGCTCAACTCTGGTTACCGCAGCCCGCTGACCTTCAATGATGAAGTGATTGGCCAGGCCGAGCGCGCCCTCGAGCGCCTGCGCAGTGCCCTCAAACCGGCGCTGCCCGACTCAACCGGTGCACCGCAGGCCAGCCTGGCTGCTTTGCAGCAGCAAATGCAGGCCACACAGCAGGGCTATGTGGATAGCATGGATGATGACATCAACACTGCCGGCGCGCTGGGCTACCTGTTCGAACTGGTGCGCGTCATCAACCAGACGCGCGCCGACGGCGCCGCCGCTGCTGAACTGAAAGACGCCCAGGAGCTGCTGCACAAACTGGCGGGTGTGCTGGGGCTGCGCTTGCAGCAAGAAAAAGCCGCCGACCAGGCCGCCGCACCGTTCATTGATTTGCTGGTAGAACTGCGTGTGGAAATGCGCAAACAGAAACTATATGCCATGTCGGACCAGGTGCGCAACCGCCTGGCCGAACTGGGTGTGCTGATCGAGGACAGCAAAGAAGGCTCCACCTGGAGTTGGAAGTAAACAACCGGATTTTTAATCCCTGGCATTTCAGGCACAGCCGCGTTTTGCGGCTGTGCTTTTTTTATCCCTGTGAGCGATGATCATTTTTCTGTCTGCCGGACCAGCTTGCGCCACAACAGTATTCCGCCGACGCCGATGATGATGACGCACAGGTCATACAGGCTGAAGATGGATAGCACCAGTACAAACTGCCAGCCGGTGGGTTCCATGGCGCCCGACGCCAGACCGGTGATCTCGGCAATCCATTGTGAAATAACCAGCGCCGCAATGCCAATGCCAAGCGCCCAGCCGATTAGCCGGTGATAGGAGCGCACGCGCAGCGCCGCCCACAGCAGCAGGCCGCTGCCCAGCAGTACCACTGGCAGCAATTCCGCCGGCATCAGGTAATCGATCACCAGCCTGCCGCTGCGCAGGCTGTGAAGCAGTCCGAACACGAGGGGCGCGGCAATGGGAAACCACACCAAAACTGTACCTACAATGGTCAGAATCCTGGTCAGAACGTCTTTCTTTTTCAATTCGTTCAAGGCAGCCTCCTTTTTCTGGAGTTGCACATAACCATTGATGATTCCATTATAGCGACCTGTGTTGGCTGCTGCGCTGATTTTTACGGCAACCTGATTGACAAAACCACCAAACCAGTATAAATTTTTGGATGGTTTTTGATTTTAATCTTCTTCTCAGTGGGTGTTTCTATGGCGCTTATTGAAGCGGTTAACCTGACCAAGATTTACGGCTGCGGCGACACGGCGGTGACGGCGCTGGATCATGTGCATTTAAAAATTGAAGCCGGACAATTTACCGCGGTGATGGGTCCCAGCGGCTGCGGAAAATCGACTTTGCTGAACCTGCTGGGGGCGCTGGATCGCCCCAGTGAAGGGCAGGTTGTGCTTGCCGGAAAGTCGGTGGATGACCTGACGGATGATGCGCTGGCGGAAATGCGGCGGCGCAAGATTGGATTTATCTTTCAATTCTATAACCTTATCCCGGTTTTGACGGCGCTTGAAAACGCTGCCCTGCCGCTGACCCTGGACGGCGCGCCCGAAGAACAGGCCCGCCAGAAAGCCGCCGAATGGCTGCAAAAGGTGGGACTGGGAGGACGCATGAGCAGCCAGCCCAGCCAGCTTTCGGGTGGGCAGCAGCAGCGCGTGGCGGTGGCGCGCGCCCTGGTGGCTGAACCGGAATTGATTTTGGCTGATGAACCCACTGGCAACCTGGATTCGCGCTCGGCTGATGAAATTGCTTTGCTGCTGCGCCAGGTGGCTAATGAATGGGGGCGGGCGGTGTTGATGGTGACGCACGATGCGCATGTGGCGTCGTATGCTGACCGGATTCTCTTTTTGAAAGACGGCGCGGTTTTATTCGATGAGAGCCGTCCCGAGTCGGAATTGCCGGGCAGCACGCAGTGGGTTACCAGCCTGGTGCAGCAGGTTACATGATGGAACGAGCTTTTCAGGCAGGAAGTGAAAAATGTGGCGCCTGCAACTAACATTGGCTTTTCGATACCTGTGGGGAAGAAAACTGCGTACTTTTTTAACCACGCTGGCTATTGTGTTCGGCACGCTGGTCATCTTCAGCACCAATTTGCTGCTGCCCACCATGATGGAAGCCTTTCAAACCAACATGCTGGCTGCCTCCGGCCAGGTGGATGTGACCATCACCCATAAAACCGGTGAGGCGTTCTCACGAAGCAAATTGAATCGCATTCGCGCCATTCCGGGCATTCGCGCCATTGCCGGCTCGCTCAGCCGGGTGGTCAACATTCCGCAAAATTATTACGATGCCCAGGTGAATGCTTTGACGTTGAACGGCATCGAGCCGCATGATGCTGAATTGCTGCGCAATTATCCCATCAAGGAAGGGCGTTTCCTGCGCTCCGGCGACGGCCGCGCCGCGGTGATCAGCGCCAGCCTGGCCGAAACACTGGGGATGGGGTTGGGCGACGACCTGTATCTTCCCACCACCGAGGGCGGCGTGGAATTGAAGATTGTGGGTTTGATGCCGGCGCGCACCCTGCCGGGCAATGAAGAAGTGCTGGTGACATTGAGCGAGGCGCAAAAACTGCTCGATCTGCCCGACCGCATCAACACCATTGAACTCAACCTGGTTTCGACAAATGAAGCCGAACGCGATATGGTGACCCAGGCCATTGAAAGCACCCTGGGAAACGACTATACCCTGGGCGCCATGACAAGCGGATCGGAGATGCTGGCCAGCATTCAAATGGGGCAAACCGCATTTAACCTGTTTGGTTTCCTGGCGCTGTTCATGGGGGGGTTCATCATTTTCAACACCTTCCGCACCATAGTGGCTGAACGCCGGCATGACATTGGCATGCTGCGCGCCCTGGGCGCCAGCCGCGCGACCATCATTGGATCATTCCTGGCGGAAGGTTTGCTGCAGGGAGTGGCGGGCACCGTGGCTGGCATTGTGCTTGGTTATGCCCTGGGTGCGCTGGCTATGGTATTTATGGATTCGATGATGTCGCAATTTCTACACATCAATATTGGCGCGCCTGTGGTAACCGTGCAGGTGGTTGTGATGACGATTATCCTGGGAGTGGGCGTCACCCTGGCGGCGGGGGTGCTTCCGGCGCTCAATGCCAGCCGGGTCACTCCGCTGGAGGCGCTGCGTCCGATTGTGGATTCGCCGCAGCAGCGCAAATCTCGCCGCGGGACAATCATCGGCGCGGCGCTGATTGCACTTGCCTTGCTGGGATTGTTTTCACAAAATGCAGGTTTGACCGCCCTGGGCGGGCTGCTGTTTTTGGGCGGGCTGGTGCTGGTGGCGCCGGCGCTGGTCAGGCCTTTGACAGCGCGCTTTAGCAAAATGATTAACCGGGCTTATGCGCGGGAAGGCGTTGGAACACTGGCCGGCAGCAACCTGGTGCGCCATCCCAACCGGGCAGCCATCACTGCCAGCGCCACCATGATCGGCCTGGCGATTATCGTGGGGCTGGGTGGCATGGTGTGGAGCATGACAGGCGGTTTCCTGGGCATTTTGCAGCGCAGCCTGGGCAGCGATTATCTGGTGATGCCGCCTTCGGTGGGCCTGTGGGGCAGCAACGTGGGCGCCAAGCAAGAGTTGGGCAACAAGCTGCGTTCAGTGCCGGGGGTGGGTGTGGTTAGTTCAATGCGCTTTGCGTCTGCCACCATCAACAGCAAAACGGTTTCGCTGCTGGGCATTGACCCGGCGGCCTACCAGCAGGTTGCCAGCCTCACTTTTCAAGAGGGCGACAGCCAAATTGCTTTTCAGGAGATGGCAGGCGGACGCGTTCTCATTGCCAACGGTGTGCTGGCTTCGCAGTTGCAGCTCAATGTGGGTGATTTTGTGCAACTGGCCACCCCGCGCGGCATGCAGTCTTACCGCATTGCCGCTGTGGCTGGCGACTATCTCAACGCCAAGGTAATGACCGCCTATATATCGCAGGACAATTTGCTGAAAGATTTTCGTAAAAGCGAAGACATTCTTTACCAGTTGAATATCAACCCCGGTGCCGACCCGGCACAGGTGGAGACGCGTTTAGCCAGGGTACTGGAAGATTACCCCCAGTTCAACCTGGTTTCGGGCAGAAAGTATTTTGAAGAAAATAAAGAAATTTTTAATTCTATTTTTGTCTTCTACGGGGTGCTGCTGGCTTTGATGGCCGCGCCTTCGCTGATTGCCATGCTCAACACCCTGTCCATCGGTGTGATTGAGCGCACACGCGAAATTGGCATGCTGCGGGCCATTGGCGCCAGTCAAAAACAGGTGCGCCGCATGGTGCTGGCCGAATCGCTGCTGCTGGCAGCCATCGGCACCACCTTTGGGCTGGCAGCAGGGTTATACCTGGGTTATGTGATGGTGCTGGGGCTGGGTGCGGGGGGATTTCCCATTACTTATGTCTTTCCGGTTCAGGGTTTGATGGCTGCCATTGTCACAGGATTGGGCTTTGGAGTGCTGGCTGCGCTGCTGCCCGCCCGCCAGGCATCCGGCATCGAAATTGTCGATGCCCTGCATTACGAATAGCGGGGTATTTCCCTTTAATCGAAACCTCGAATTAGCGATACAATAGCAGAGTTTTTATACCTTCCATCTGGATTTTACAAGGATAACAATGAATTCAGCGTCATCCATTCACGACACATCTGCCAGGGCGATTAAAACCGCCCGCACCATCGGTTACTATGCTGCATTTATTGCACTGGGTTTAACTACATCATCACTTGGGCCGACCCTGCCCGGCCTGGCGCAGCAGACCGGCAGCAAGTTGGGACAGGTGAGCATCCTCTTCACCGCCCGTTCCCTGGGATATTTGCTGGGTTCTTACCGCGGCGGCCGTTTTTATGACCGCTTTGCGGGGCACCATGTGCTGGTGCTGTCTCTGATCTCGATGGTGGTGATGATGCTGCTGACACCCACCGTGCCGCTGCTGTGGCT
>CAZOKH010000109.1:0-9341 GCA_964580315.1 uncultured Anaerolineaceae bacterium
TGAGCGGGATGAAGAGGGAAAACACGAGGTGAAGCTGGCTGACCATGTTGAAAAGACGGCTGTAATCGGGGTCGAGTATTGCACCTTCACCGCGCATCTGTATCATGATGGAAGGAAATGCCTGCTGCAAGATGAAATTCTCAATAAGCGGCCCAAACGTGGCAATAAACAGCGCAACCGGTATATACCAGTTTTTAAGCGTGAGCTGCAATTGAGGCACGGATAGATACATTAAAAGGAAGAGACATTCTCCCAGGCTCAAGAACACAAACCACTCCAGGGGAACAATCGAAGGGCGGATAAACAGGTTCACCAGCAGCATGCTGGTCCACAGCAGGCGCAGCAGGATGAATAACCTCAACAACGGCGCAATGCCGGTTTCACGAGAGAATCTTCTCATGGCTTAATTTTAGCATGAGGCTGATTTTTCGCTTCTGTCCGGGGTCAGGTGCGAATATGACCGGGGTCATCTTCTGTTGTGACCGGGGGTACTGCGAAGCCAGGCAGTGTGAATGTATGATGAGAGCGCAAAATTGGATGAAACAGCAACAGGAAGACAAGGAGTTTGTGCATGGAAAAGATATTGCATTGGCTGGCAGCCCTGGGGGCGGCAACCCGCCGCCTGTTTACACAAAGAAGCCCGCTTAAAATGCCCAAATGGGCGTGGATTGGCCTGGGAGGAGCGCTGGTGACTGCCCTTTTATTCGGCTTAATGCGCTTTGGATCAACGGGTGTGGCAAAAGCATCCTCCGATGAAACCGGGGGATACCAGACCGCCGTGGTGGAACGCGGAGACCTGACGGCTACCATTGCAGCCACCGGGAATGTGCATGCCAACCAGTGGGCTGATTTGAAATGGGAAGTGAGCGCCCAGGTGGATGCAGTTAATGTGGCGGTGGGGCAGAAGGTGCAAAAAGACGATGTGCTGGTTACGCTGGAGGCTTCCTCGCTGCCGCAATCTCTCATCCAGGCGCAAAGCGACCTGATCAGCGCACAGCGCAGCCTGCAAGACCTGTATGATGAAGCTGAAACCAGGCGCGCCCAGGCCGAACTGGCGCTGGCGCAGGCGCAGGGTGAACTGGATGACGCCCAGACCCGGCGCGATTGGCTGAACAATGATACCCGTGCGGATGAAAACACCATCCTGAAAACCGAAGCGGAGTACAACATGGCGTTGAACCAGATTGATGAAGCCCAGAGCGCGGTGGACAACACCTGGCAGTTGGATGAACAGGCACCGGCGCGCACCCAGGCGGTCAGCGCCCTGGCTGAGGCCAAACGCAATGCTGAACAGATCAAATGGATGTTGGATTATTACCGCGCGCGGCCGGACGCGCAGGAGATCGCTGAAGGCGAGGCTGATTTGCAGGTGGCGCGTGCCAAACTGGAAGATGCCCAGCGTGAGCATAACCGGGTGAAAAATGGGGCGCCTGATGAAGACGTGCGCCTGGCGCAGAATAAGGTGGATATGGCGCAATCGGCTGTGGATAAAACGCGCATTACAGCCCCCTTTGACGGCGTGGTAACCCGTTTGGACGCCAAACCCGGCGATTTGATTGCCAGCGGTGTGTTTGCATTGCGCATTGATGATCTTTCAACCTTATACGCCGATATGGAAGTCAGCGAGGTGGACATCAACAGCGTGGAGCCGGGACAACCCGTGATCCTCACCTTTGATGCTGTGCCCGACCGGGAATACCAGGGTGAAGTGACCGAGGTTGGTAAAGCCGGGGTTGAAAGCGCGGGCGTGGTGAATTTTCCGGTGACGGTGCGCCTGGATGCTGCGGATGACCTGGTGAAACCGGGCATGACAGCGGCGGTCACCATCACGGTGGCAAAGCTGGAGAATGTGCTGAAAGTGCCCAGCCGGGCGGTGCGCACGGTAGATAACCAGCGCGTAATTTACCTGCTGGACTCGAAAAACGAACTTCAACCGGTGGTGGTAGAATTGGGAGCTTCGGCAGATGCATTTGTTGAAATTACCAATGGACAGGTGAAAGAAGGCGATGTGGTTGTGCTCAACCCGCCGTCTGTCCAAAGCATACCTGCCGGTCCTGGAGCAGGAATGCAAGGTGAAATGTAGAGGAAAAAATGGAACAAACAGTCATTGAGGCGACGAATTTACGGAAAACATACCGCATGGGAGAGGTGGATGTGCATGCTTTGAACGGCGTATCCTTCACTATCAACCACGGCGAGGTTGTGGCGATTATTGGACCTTCGGGATCGGGAAAATCGACCCTGATGAACATTTTGGGATGTCTGGATGTGCCGAGTGAGGGCAGATATATCCTGGATGGGGAAGATGTTTCAAATCTGGACGACGATCAACTGGCGGTCATTCGCAACAAGAAAATTGGTTTTGTGTTTCAGCGTTTTAACTTGCTGGGACGCATTACGGCACTCTCGAATGTGGAATTGCCCATGCGCTATGCCGGCGTTACCGCTGACCGCGCCGAGCGTGCCAAACGCGCTCTGGAAGCCGTGGGGTTGGGAGACCGCATGTATCACCTGCCTTCTGAAATGTCGGGTGGGCAGCAGCAGCGTGTGGCAGTGGCGCGCGCCCTGGTCAACGATCCGGCCATCATCCTGGCGGATGAACCCACCGGAAACCTCGACACCCGTTCGGGTGAGGAGATCATGGAACTGATCCTTACCTTAAACAAAGAGCGCGGCACCACCATTATCATCGTTACCCACGACCCGCGCATTGCGTCGCTCACCGAACATGTCATCCGCGTGCGCGACGGCATGCTGGAAGAGGTTGAGGCATGAGCCTGATGCAGCAGATCACTGAGGCGTTCAGCAGCCTGGCCACCAACAAGATGCGCTCCGGCCTCACCATGCTGGGCATCATCATTGGTGTGGCGGCTGTGATTGCCATGCTGGCAATTGGCAACGGCGCCCAGGCTTCGATCAATGATCAGATCAACAGCATTGGTTCCAACCTGATCTTCATCCGGTCGGGCGGCGAAGAGGATGTGAAGAATCCCAAACCGCTTACCCGGCGCGACGCCGAAGCCATTGCCGATGTTTCACAGGCGCCTTCGGTCAGCGCTGTGACGGAAGTTTTGTCAGATACTTTTGCGGTCACTTACAGCCGCGAGTCAACTGCCACATCTGTGCTGGGCGTGACGGCAAATTATATAAACGTCCATAGCATGAACCTTTCTGAGGGTGAGTTTTTTGACGAAACCCACGAACTGGGGCGTTCGGCGGTGGCGGTGATTGGATCGGAACCGGCGGAGAAATTGTTTGGGCGCACAGAAAACATTGTGGGCGAAAGCGTGCGTATCAATGGGCTAACCTTTCGCGTAATTGGCGTGTTGGAAAGCCAGGGCGGTTCGGCCATGATGTCGATGGATAACCGGGTTTTCATCCCGATCACCACCGGGCAGACGCGCCTGTTCTCTCGCGATAATGCCAATCAAGTAGATCAGATTCAGGTGCAGGCGGTCAGCAGTGAGCTGGTGAACCAGGCGGCTGACGAGGTTTCCATCATCCTGCAAATGCGTCACAACACCAAGATCGGCGAGGATGATTTTTCTATCGTCAAGCAGCAAGACATGCTGGATATGGCCAGTTCAGTCACCGGCATTATGACCATCTTCCTGGGCGGCATCGGCGGCATCTCGCTGCTGGTGGGCGGCATTGGCATCATGAACATTATGCTGGTTTCGGTGACCGAGCGCACGCGCGAGATTGGCTTGCGCAAGGCGCTGGGCGCACGGCGGCGCGATATTTTGCTCCAGTTTATGCTGGAGTCGCTGACCTTGAGCGTGAGCGGCGGCGCCATTGGCATTGTGCTGGCATGGATTATTGCCAAAGTGGTGGATATTATCGCCACTGGTTCGGGCATGGCTCTGCACCCGGTGATGGGGATGGATGCCATTTTGCTGGCGACGATTTTCTCACTGGTGATTGGTTTGTTCTTCGGTATGTACCCGGCCAACCGGGCAGCCGTGCTGGCGCCGGTGGAAGCCCTGCGTTCGGAGTAATCATGAAAACGAGTTTGATACAAACCACATTGATTGGTGTTTTTGCTGCTGTGGTGATGACCGGCTGTGCTTCAGGTGCTGCAGTAAAGGCGCCGTTGCCGCTGCCCAGCGATACTCCTGTGCCGGGGGCTGATTTGATCCGCACCCAGGCGGTGGGCACCGCCCTGGCAGCGCTGACGGAGCAGGCTGCTGCTAAAAAGACTGTGCAGGCAACGCCCACCCATGCCGTTACGCAGGTTGCTCAAAACACAACGGCGGCAACGGAGAAACCAACCCGCACGCCGACCATCCTCTTGCCGACTGCCACGGTGACGCCTGCACAAACCGATTATCAGTGCCGGCTGCTGGCGGTGCAGCCCGAGCCCGACAGTCATTTTCCGTCAGAATATCACTTTGACGGGTATATCCAGGTGAAAAACACCGGTTCAGAAACCTGGAAACCAGGAGAAGTCTATTTCATCTACACTGGTGGAGACGTCACAGGCGGCAGCAAAGCCGCCGTGCTGAAAGAAGAAGTTGATCACGGCGAAAAGGTGGAGTTTTCGGTGGACTTAATTGCGCCGCACACGCCGGACCACTACGAGGCGCACTGGGCGATGATGGTTGACCTGGACCAGGATATCTTTTTTTGCCCGGTGACGTTTGAGTTCAGTGTGGAAAAGTAGAACATTTATTTCCCATCCTGTGAATGGATGGGAAGATCTTTTTTAATTGGTGTGGAAAGAACCAGTGAAGTGGCGGTTTCGCCAAAGGGACTGATTTTGGCTATCAAACTTTCCAGTTCCTGTGTCGAACTGACCAGGGCGCGGATGAGAAAAGATGCGCCGCCGGTGATGTGGTGACATTCCACGATACCGGGAAGGTCTTTGAGGGCTTCCAACACACGGGGGTAACGGGCTGCCGGGGTGGTGAGCTGGATGAATGCCTGGATAGACAATCCCAGACGATCAGTGTTCAGCACAAGTGAATATTTCTCAATGACGCCGGCATGTTCCATGCGGCGCACACGTTCGGCAACGGCGGGGCCGGTCAATCCAACCTGTTCGCCGATCTCTCGATATGAAATGCGCGCATTTTGCTGCATAACCTGCAAAATACGGAAATCTGTAAGATCGAGATCGGCTTTCGATTTGCTGTTCAAAGTTCCATTCTTCTTTCCATTTGTAAGAAAACTTGCCCGGGTTCTTTTGATATTGCCTTGGATGGAACCCCGGTAGTGTTTATTATACGGGGGATTATGAAAAGACTGCGAGGAAACATTCCGAATGATTTTTTCAATCTGGTTAAAGGGTTTGCTGTTGGGGTTCAGTATTGCGGCTCCGGTTGGCCCCATTGGGGTGTTGTGTATCCGTCAGACGCTGCAAAATGGGCGGCGGCACGGGCTGGCAGCCGGGCTGGGGGCGGCCACAGCCGATGCGTTTTACGGCGGCGCGGCTGCTTTTGGGTTGACCCTGGTGATGCAGGCGCTGACCGGCATGCAATTCTGGCTGCGCCTGGGGGGTGGATTGTTTCTGCTTTACCTGGGTGTGAAGTTTTTTCTTAAGCCGGTTGAAATTTGGGATGGGCGGGCTGCCGCTGCTCCGGGAGGACTGGCAGCGGTCTATTTTTCGACATTCCTGTTAACCCTGTCCAACCCGGCAACGATTCTCTCGTTTTTAGGGGTGTTTTCGGGCATGGGATTGGAAAGCGGACAGGGAATTGCGCCGCTGTGCCTGGTGGGAGGCGTGTTTTGCGGCTCGGTGATGTGGTGGTTGTTTTTGACCGGCGGGATCAGCCTGATCCGATTCCGTTTCACAACCGCTGCCATGCAGTGGATCAACCGGGCGGCGGGTACCGTGCTGGTGATTTTTGGGGCAATGATCTTATTCACCATATCTGGTTTGCAAATGGGAGGGTAAGGTCGCAAAAAAATAACAAAGGATAGTGTTGTATAATATTGGCATTAAATAGGATTGGGACTGCCATTTTTAAAAAATCACTATCTCAACCACACTGCCTCATGATCGAAAAACGACCCTCTGCGATAAATTTTACAGGCTGGAAAAAGGTACTTTATTTCTTTTGCGTGCCTGCGGCAGTATTTGCCCTGATTGTAATATCACGCTTTCCTTACGGGCTGCGCCCGGCTGCGGTGGCGGCTACATTCAGCTTTACCCTGGTTCTGCCCGTGGTGGCGCTGGGCAGCTACCTGGTTTTTCGCATACCCGGTGAATGGGGCAAGGTTGCATCACTGACCTGGGTGAGTGCGTTGTTGGCGCTGACCCTGGCAGGGTTGTGGGCAAGCTGCCAGAGCAATGACCAGGTGCTGAGTGGTTTGCTGCCGCATAACGACTCAACTTCATATTATGTGGATGCTTTGAAATTGCTGGATGGGGGCGGCTTCGATGCCATTTCTGCCCGCCGGCCGCTGGCGCCAGTGTTGTTTGCGACGCTGCTGGGCATGTGCGGGCGCAATTTGATGGCGGCGCTGGCTTTGCAGACGGCGTTGAATGCTTTATCGTGCTGGCTGGCGGTGCGGGCGGTGCAGCGCAGCCACGGCGCAGCAGCTGCTGCGTTGACGTTGACGGTTTTGTTTTTCTACATCCGGCGTTACAGCGGGGCAATAACCACCGAAGGCGTCAGTATCAGCACAGGCCTGGTGGGTTTTGCCCTTTTGTGGAGCAGTATTGAAGAACGCCGTTTTTTACCTGCCGCAATGGGGCTGGCAACCCTGTCATTTGCCCTTTCAACGCGCCCCGGGGCGATGTTCGTGTTGCCGTTCGCGGGCCTGTGGGTGATCTGGCAGTGGCGGGAAGAACGGTCAAAATTATTGTTGCGAGGTGTTTGGATCGCCGCCGCATTGGCTTCAGGGTTTGCAGCGCACAGCCTGCTGTTTCATTTGCTGGCGCCGCCCGGATCAGCAAGCAATTCCAACATGCCCTATTTGTTATATGGCGTGGCAACCGGCGGCACCGGTTGGACGCAGTATCTTGAAGATTATCCCGAATTGATAAAGCTGGGTGAGGCTGAACGCTCGCAGCGTGTTATGGCGCTGGTAATCGACGAGATTCTCCAGCGGCCGCAAAATTTTATCATCGGTTCTTTAAAGCAATACGCAGCTTTGTTTTCAGATACCTATTACAGCCTGTATTCCTTTATTACATACCGAAAAGGCTGGATCAGCCCGGCGGTGCAGTGGGGATTAATCGGGTTGAGCGTGGTGGGGTTGGCGGGCTGGCTGCGCCGCCGCACAGATGCGCACCTGCTGCTGGTGCTGGCGTTCTTCGCCGGCATAGCTCTGTCAGTGCCGTTTGCCCCGCCGACTGATGCCAACCGCCTGCGCTTGTTTTCAGCCACCATCATCTTGATGGCGGTGATGCCTGCCATTGGTTTGCATGATGTTTTGAAAATGCTCCATCTGGATCGATGGGTTGGCCTGTCGAAGGATGGAAAAGAATCGCTGAAGCCAGGCATGGGGTTAAGCGCGGCTTTAATGGCGCTGCCGGTGCTGGCGGCTGTGCTGTTGCTGTCATTTGCCCAACCGCCGCAGGTTGCTGCTGTGGAATGCCCGGATGGGCAAACGGCTGCAGTGGTGCAGGTGTATCGCGGTTCTGTGCTGAACATCATTCCCGAAAGCCGGTTTGCGTTGGATTGGACGCCTGTGGTTCACCAGGGAAGATACCGGCTGTTCCTGCACAGCGTGGGCGCCATCAACCGCATTTTGGAATTTGAGAAACTGGAAGCGCCCATGACATTGATGGTCGGGCCGGATGTGCGCAGCGGGGCGCGCGTGTGGCTGGCAGCCGACCCGTCCAAGATGCCCACTGCGCCGGCATTAATCGGGGTGTGCGGTTACAGGGCATCGGGCAAAAAAATCTTGCATGCCGAGACGGTGACCGTCATCCAGTAACCCGCAATTTATTTTAGGTCACGGCCGCAGAAGCGGCAAAGGTGTGCATCGGCCAGCACAATTTCGGCGCAATGCGGGCAGCGCTGCAAACCAGCCGGCAGCGGGGCGCCCGAGTCCGGCAGGCTGCGCCCGCAGTAGCGGCACACCAGGGCGTGTGCTGCAATGCTGGATCCGCAGAAGGGACAAAACTGCACATCGCCGCTTTGTTCAGCAGCGGGGGTGGTTAGCTCTTCGGGGCGAGGATATACTGTTTCGGGTTCGGGGGGACGGTTAAACCAGTCATTCAACATTTGCAAAGCCGCGGCTGCGGCTGCCTGCACCGCGGGTTGTTTATTCTGCAAGGATGCGGTCAGGGCGTCCACAGTTGCCTGGCGCTGGTCGGGGTCGTCCAGCAGGCGCCCGCAATTGGCCAACGCTTCAGCGGCGTTCTGGCGAACCGAATCCATTTTGTTGGATAAACCGGCGTTGAGCGCCATTAGCAGCCAGTCTTGCAAATCAGTGTCGGGCTGGCGGTCAGCAATTTGCAGCAGCGATGTGAGCGCCAATTTGCGGATGGCGGGCTGGGTGTCTTTTAATACGGCTGTGATCAGTTCTTCACCGGCATTGGGACTGCCAAATTCGCCCAGTGCAATGATAGCGTCGCGCCGAACTTTTACATCCAGATGATGGACGGCGTTGATCAGGGCTTGCTCGTCGCGCGAGTTGACCATGCGGTGGGCGTTGGGAGGGCTAAAAAGATCGCGTAGAAATTCCATGCTGGCAATTATACCGGGTTATGCGGGTTAAACCGGGTAGAGAGTGGAAAAACTTTGCGGGGCGTACTGGTTTACCAGGTCGGGCGTGATGGCGCCACCTTTACAGATTTCGGCGTACAACAATGCCGAGGGACGGGGGGTGCGCTGCTGGGTTGCGGTGTTCAATTCCCACAGGCCAAAGCGCTGCGTCCAGCCGCGTTCCCATTCAAAATTATCCACCAGCGTCCAGTGAAAATAGCCGCGAATGTCCCAACTGTAATTGCAGGCCTGCCACAACTGGTGCAGGTGTTCCAGCAAGTAGCGCGGGCGCAGGTTGTCGCTGGAATCATCAACGCCGTTTTCCGTGACATAGATGGGCTTGCCAAACTGGCTGGCCCAGCGCAAGGATTCGAAAAAACCCCGCGGCACATTGGCCAGGAAACCGGTTTCGCTCAGCTCAGCATTGGGCGGAAAATAGCGGCGGGAAAACAATGCGCCCGGGTTTAGCACAAATTCAACCAGGTCGCGCGTATAGTAGTTGACGCCGATAAAATCTTGTGTTCCAACAGTTTCGGGAACATTTTGCGAGCGGAATGCGAAGCGCAATTGCCCGTCCAGCAGGGCGCGCGGGAAGGCGTCGTTGTAAGAGGCGGAAAGCTGCCTGGCAACCAGGCGGTCAAGCGCAAAAAAGGAACGGGCTGGCGCCATGCTGCGGTAATT
>CAZOKH010000110.1:0-9271 GCA_964580315.1 uncultured Anaerolineaceae bacterium
CATCAGACGGCTCACCGGATTGATTAATGTTAATATCAATCAAATCAACCCGCTCCTCGCTCTGCCCCAGGACAAGCGTTTCAATATTCAACCCATCGTTCGTTTTGGAGCATTTCAAATGATAGCGCCCTTGTTCATCTTCCCCCGGCGATTCACAGGATAATCCCTCACCTTCCAACTTGGTTTGAATTTCCTCAGGGTTCAGGCCAGGCAAACCAGACGAATCACTCCCAAAGAAGTTGGTTATGCGCAAATTCTTGATTTCATTGAAACAATCCACGATAACTTGCCGGGAAGTGGAAAGAAACGTCAGCGATGCAAGCATAACCAGAATGGCAATTTCAATTCCTAAAATTAGAAGTAAAGTCTGCCGTGATATCCTCTTGCTGTGCTTTGGCTGATTGACCTGGTTCATAGATTATCCATTTCTTGAATAACTGGATTATAACTGCTTCGAATGGTTAAGCAAGAACCAGGAATAAGAAAACCCGCCTGTCACGGCGGGTAATCTAATGAATTTGATTTTTTCTGTGGGGCGGGTGGGACTTGAACCCACAAGAGTGTTAGCTCGGTGGATTTTAAGTCCACTGCGTCTGCCAATTCCGCCACCGCCCCAGAGCTACTATACTATTTTATCCAAAGTGCGTCAGCCGTCAAGTGTACTCCTCCCTGCACTTTAAAACTGGGTACAAAGGCCATCCCTTTCAGGGTAAAATTTCCCGCTGATTGATTTTTTCATTGGAGCTGTTGGGATGAATTACTTGTTTCAGGGATTGCTTTTAGGATTGGCGTATGTTGCACCCATCGGGATGCAAAATCTATTTGTGATCAATATTGCCCTTCGCAGTCGTTTTCATAAAGCTTTGCAGGTAGCCTGGATTACCGTATTTTTTGATATCCTGCTGGCTTTAGCTTGCTTCTTTGGCATTGGCTTGCTGATTGACCAAAACACCTGGCTACACGCTGGTTTTCTTCTGGTGGGTGCTGTTGTGGTCACGTTTATCGGCATTCGCTTGATGCTGGCTGCCTCTGAAACAGCACTCAATCCAGATTCATCAACCCAACCCTTATCATTCGGCGCACTGGTGGCGGCCTGTTTTACCAGCACCTGGCTGAACCCACAGGCAATTATTGATGGTTCATTGCTGCTGGGCGGATTTCGCGCCTCGCTGCCGCCCACGATGTCTGGCTATTTCATTACCGGTGTTTGCCTGGCTTCCTTTACCTGGTTCACATCACTGGCACTGATCACCTTTCTCTTTCATGCCCGGATGAGTAATCAGCTCATTTTGTGGATTAACCGGATTTGCGGCGCAGTGATAATTTTTTACGGTTTGAAATTAGGGTACTCGTTTATTCAGATTCTCTGATAAAACCATCACTTATGGTGGAAAGTAATCATTTCCGCATAAAAAACTTTTTATGGAACCTGGCATACACTGAAGTGAAATGAATCAACGCGGAAGAGCGTTCCACCTGGAAAACCGCCTGCGGAAGCGCCGCACGTAACTCGGCTGGTGTCTGGAAGTCAGGCAAAGCGGCGGTTGCCCTTCCAACCTCAATCAGGCTGTGTGCGTCAGATCCAACCAGGCGGTGAAAACCATGCTGCCGGGCAAATTGCTCCGCTTTGTTATTGAAAGCGCCGTTAATCGTCCTCGAATTGAACACCTCCAACGCATCCAAATCTTCCCGCATTTCCAACAATTGATTTTCTTGCCAGCCGTGACGAGCGTGGTCAAAGGGATGCGCCGCAGCGATGAAAGCGCCCTGCTCCTTCAATGCCTTCAACGCCGTTTTCCAGGGCAATTCTTTGGGAACTTCTTCCGAAACAAAAGCACACAAAAATTCGCCGCCGTCACAGGTGCGCACTTCTTCACCAACGATCACCAGTTCAGGAAATCTCCGTTTGGCTTCCAGTGCGCCCCGAATGGTATTGTGGTCTGTGATAACCACCCTGTCGATGCCTTTTTTTCGGCAGGCGGTCATCAAATCATCAATTTTCATAATGCTGTCGGATGAGAAAATGGTGTGACAGTGAAATTCAACTTTAATGTGCTGTGCCATGATTAACCTTTAATCCAATCATGTGGGGTGAAAACGCCCACACAATCAATCCCAACAACACCCCAAACCATAATGTTGCCATCCGAATTAATAGCGTTGCGGCAGCAGCCACTGCCGGTGAGGCGCCCACTATCAGCGCCAGCATCCCGGCTATGGATGCTTCAGCCGCCCCCAGGCCGCCTGGAAGCGCTGAAACTGCCCCCACCACTGTGGAAAAGGAAAGGATAAACACAGCCATGCCCGCCAACCGGAATCCGGCATCCATACCCAATCCGCGCAAAATCAAGTAAAAGCCAATTCCTTCTCCCAGCCAGGAAATGCACCCCAATCCTACCCCCAACAATGTTGCAGTGGGGCGAAAAAGTGAAAAACTACCTTCGTAGAATTCTCGGATTCCCGCTGTCATGCGGTTCACCAGGGGCACTTTATCCAGAAGCGATAAAAGAAAAAGCGCTGCCGGGCGAATTTGCGACAGGACGACAACCAGCAGCAATCCTGCCAGGATGATCACAAACGCCAGCCAGTATTGCGGATAGGCGATCACCCCCAGGGTTGACAACAACAAAACTGCAATCCCATCGCTAATGCGTTCTGCCACTACGGCAGAAATACCCCTTCCAATCGGCATTCCATTAACCTGATTCACCCACACACCTTTCAGGGCCTCACCCACCTTGCCCGGAGTGACCGCCAGCGGGAACCCCGCGACGAAGATACGCAGGCTATCTCTGACTGTGATCTTCTCGGCCTGCAATTGGCCAAGATAAAAATTCCATTTTACAAACCTTAAACCATAATTTAAAAAAGTCAAAGCTAATGCAGCCGGATAAACACGCCAGTCAAATTTTCCAATCACCTCGGTTAACTGGTGCACATCGCCAAACAAAGACAGGACAATTAAAACCAGAAAACCGAGCAGCAAGCCCGGCAGCATACGTTGGACGATGGTTTTCTCAACAATTGGGTTCTCTTCAGGCATGGCGAAATGATTATACACGAATCCTCAATGTGATTTATGGTATAAAATCTATTTATGAGAAGAAAACCTTCACGTGCATTCTTGCGGTCTCCGTTTTCCAAAACCATCCTGATTGCAGTAGGATTTTCACTGATCTATCTCATTTTATTAACCATTAGCGGGGGTATCAGGCAAAACAGCACACAAATTGGTCAGGACCTGTATTTGGGAATGATTTTCCTGATTGGTGGTTTCCTGTTCTTTTCACAGTTTGTGCTCCCGAATCGAACCATCCTTGAAAGAGTGCAGGCGTTTTATCGCCTGCTGTTATATCCCATTGGAAAACATGGTCAGGCCATCTTTATTGAGAACGGCGAAATCCTGGAGCGAAAAGGTGAAATAGCGCGCCGTGGACCGGGCGTCATTCTTCTGGATACCGCCAGCGCCGCCCTGTTGCGAACACCTGTACGCTTTACCCGGGCAGTTGGCCCGGGCATTGCCTTCATTTCTGAAGACGAATATGTCGGCGGCACCATTGATTTGCATATTCAGGAACAGACCATTGGCCCGCTTGCCGATGAAGACCCTTTTGCCTCCAGGGATGAAGGGGAAGATTTTGCAATTTATGAAAACCGGCAGCGCCGCAGGAGCGAAACGCAGGCTTTCACACGCGATGGCATTGAAGTGGTTCCCAGAATCACCGTTCAGTTTAAACTCGAATCAACTCCCGGCGAAGGTTTTACAGAATTTGGTTACCGCGCCGAATCAGTGGAACGGGTCATCATTGGACGTCCCATCAATGCTTCGGCAGTACCAGAATCCCCCGAAAGAATTTCAGAATGGAAAAAACTGCCCGCCTATCTTGCGGCTGATGTCTGGCGAGAGTGCCTGGCGAGTTTCACATTATTGGAATTGTTTGAATCTAAACCCAATGAACCCAACGGTCTGGAAATTATTCAAAAAATCATTCGCCTTAGACTGCAAAAACCATTTGCAGCCAGTCTCGATAAATATGGCAAATTAACAGACACCGACTACAAAAGCGCAGAATACGAAATTATCAAGAAACGCGGGCTGGAAGTATTAAACATATCACTCACCAATCCTCACATCCCGGCTGCTGTTGAAAAGAAAATCACTGCCCAGTGGAAAAGCTCCTGGTTAATTAATGCCAGGATAGAAAAAGAACTGGTGGACAACCGGCGCAGTTATGTCAGTGAAGAGGGTAAACGCAAAGCCCTGGACACCTATGTGCTTGGCGTCTCACATTATCTCGGCAGCCAGGCTGATCGGGAAAACCTCACAGGGCGCGAAATCCTGCATGATCTGGTACGTGGAAGCCAGTATGTCTACGAAACGAATCCTGATCTGCACCCATTGATTACGGATGAAATTGAACAACTCCGTGAATTGATGACCTGGGTTGAGAAAAACAATGAATAACACAACCAAGTCTTCTTCTTCCCGGTTTTCAAACCAGCAAAACGAGTCCCGGCTGCCCGGCTGGCTGCATGATTTAAGTGAAACGGTTGAATATTCCATTAATGACTACCTGGCTTTCAGGCACATGGCCGGACAAACCCGCCGGACGTTATTAATCGGCGGAGTTATTATCTTATGGATAGTGTTTGTCCTGGCTGAGAAATCAATTGGCGGTTGGAAAAATTACATTCTTGATGCCATGGCAGCACCGTTGCCCCCTGGCGCACTAGTGACAACGAATCTCAGCCGGGTTATCCAAGAAATCATCTTTAGCTTTTTCGATCCCAATGTTCTGGCGCACCTCATAGCCATTATTCTTCCCATGTGGATTGTCTTTCAAGTAGCCGCGGTTTATCTTGCAGATATTTTTGAAAAAGATATTCCTGTTGCCCAACGCTTCATCACGCAGGCCGCCTTTGCTTTTCCTGCATACGATATTATTCATATTGAAGAAGGCAGTATCCGCCCGGAAAATAAAAATTCAACCGTCATTCAAATCGGCGGGCCCGGTTATGCCACAGTCAACCTGGAGAATGTAGCTGTTTTTGAGAAAATTACCGGGGCGTGTGAAATTGTTGGGCCCACCATTGATTATGAGAAAAACTTGCGTACCGTGGAAGGTTTTGAGCGTTTAAGGCAAATAATCGATTTGCGAGACCAAACGATTTTGATTAGTCATATCAATGGACGCACTCGCGACGGCATCCCGGTATCCATCCACAATTTACGGCTAATTTTCAGCATTCAACGCGACACCTCCACCCGCACGCTCTCCCGGCCTTATCCTTACAGCAGCCGTGCGGTTCACTGGCTGGTTTACAGCCATCCCAGACAAACCTGGCAAGATTCGATCAGGCAATTGGTTTGCCGTGAGTTGGGTCATTTCATCGCCGAGCACAATTTGGGCCAACTACTCGCTTCAACCGGCGTCCCCGAAATTTATCGGCAGATTGAACAGGAAGGGATCATCCAGAAAAAAATCTGGCAAAACCAGCGCTATCACAAAATCCACCGCAAGCTGCATCTACCGCAAAAACATCATGGGCCTGCACTACCTTATCGGGAGAAAAAATTTATCAGGCGTAAAAACTATTTATACAAATTCAGCCGGAAATTGCTTTCGTTGAAGGAAAAATCTGGATCGGTCTCACGCAACCAGTTGCGGGATATTTTTACGAAGAAGATTATAATTTACGAAGATTTCGTGCGCAGTTTCCCTGAACGAGCCCGGCAGCGCGGCGTTCGCCTGGAGTGGATGGATGTGGGCACTTTCCACACTCCCGACGAAATTACACTGGCGCAAAATCTGGATGCCTGGCAGTTGACCAATGAAAACATCATACGCAGCAACCGCATGGTGCTGGAAAAATTAAAAAAGGATCATCACGCCCGCGAACTGGCAAAATGGATGCAATATATACCTCTGGTCCAGTTCATAAATTTGCATCAAAAATTCAGTGATGACCCCGCAGAAATCATATATTACCTGATCGAAGACTACTTTGGGCTAATGCGGGCTGCCCGAGATCGCTACATGGAGTCAGGCAAACCTGTACCAGAGAAATTACGCGTTGCCATCGAACTCATTCAAAAATACCAACGAGATTTCTATCAAAGGAACGAAAAAGGAACGATACTGGGCAGATGAACGGACTGGAAATCCACCACAAAGGCAAAGGACGCGTTCTGGTCATCGGCGCCGCCGGGCTGGATATTGTTGGCCGCCTGAACGCATCCCCCGAACCCGGCTCGTCCATACCTGCCGAAGTTAGACCTTCATTTGGCGGTGTTGCACGCAACGTCGCTGAAAACCTTGGCCGCCTGGGCTTGTCGGTTGAACTAATTTCCGCTGTGGGGGATGATCCATTTGGAAAACAATTATTAGATCACACTTCTTCTGCTGGTGTCGATGTCAATTCATGCATCGTGCTGCCCAATGGACACACCGCTTCCTATCTGGCTGTTTTGGGGCTTGATGGTAAACTGGATTTTGCGCTGGATGATATGCAGATCCTCAATCAAATTACACCAGATTTCATCAACACACTCGATGAGCATTTCAAACAGGCAGACCTGGTGTTTATGGATGCCAACCTGAATCCAAAAACTATGCGCACGGTTTTTAAACTGGCTCACAAAGCACACGTTCCAGTGTGTGCCGACGCCACCTCGGTAAAATTAGCTTCCCGTTTAACCCCATATCTCAAGCGCCTGTTTTTATTAACCGCCAACACCTATGAATCGACTGTTCTGGTAAATCATGAATTCGTGGTATCAAACCGCCAGAGCGCAATGCAAGCAGCCCGTTACCTGGTAAATAATGGTGTAAATTTTGCTTTCATTCCCATGGCTGAATTTGGCGTATGCTATGCCACTTCTGAAACAAGCGGACATATCCCGGCCATCAAAACCACCATTGTGGGTTCCACGGGCGCCGGAGATGCTCTTACCGCCACTATTCTGTTTGGTTTATTGAACGACATATCCATTGATGAAGCAGTGCGGTTGGGCGTTACAGCAGCATCACTCACCTTAAGACACCCGGCAACCGTTGTTCCCGATCTTTCGCTTGAAAAACTCTATGATCATCTGGTGATATAAAATGAAACAATATAACAAACATTTGTTTTCAATTTCCAAAGAAGTCAGCAGTGCATTAAAAAGCAAGCAGCCTGTTGTCGCTCTTGAGACCGCTGTTGTCACACACGGATTGCCCTATCCCGAAAATATAAACTTGGCATCAGGCCTGGAAAATGAAATTCGTTCTCAGGGCGCCGTTCCCGCTACGGTCGCTGTGATGCACGGCAAGGTGCAGGTTGGTTTGACAGCAGCAGATTTGGAAGAATTGGGCAACGGTAAATTGCCTACACGCAAAATAAGCCGGCGTGATTATGCCATTGCTCTCACCCGCAAAGAGCTCGGTGGAACCACGGTTTGCGGCACTTTGATCGCAGCCAGCCAGGTGGGCATCAAAGTCTTTTCAACCGGCGGCATCGGCGGAATCCACCGCAATGCCCCGTTTGATGTGTCTGCTGACTTGCCCGAATTATCTCGCAGTCCACTCGTTGTTGTCTGCGCCGGCGCAAAATCTATCCTAGATTTACCCGCCACGGTGGAATACCTGGAAACGATGGGCGTTCCAGTAGTTGGTTATCAA
Source organism: uncultured Anaerolineaceae bacterium (assembly GCA_964580315.1). Classification (GTDB taxonomy): domain Bacteria; phylum Chloroflexota; class Anaerolineae; order Anaerolineales; family Anaerolineaceae; genus CAZOKH01. Next base: position 7,662 of record CAZOKH010000110.1, read on the forward strand.
ACAAAACAGTTCCCGGCATTCTATTCAGTCGAAAGCGGACTCCCCGTCACAGAAACTGTGCAGCACCCGCAGGAAATTGCGGAAATTGCCCGGGCTCACTGGGAAATGGGACTGGAAAGCGCTGTTCTGGTTGTCGCACCCCCTCCTGCTGAATCGGCCATGCCGCGAGGCGAAGTGGAGAAAGTGATTGAAAAAGCAGTCAAAGAAGCCGAAAGCAAACACATCACCGGCGCAGCGGTAACACCTTTCCTGTTGAGCAAGGTCAGCGAAATGACTGGCGGAGAAAGCATGCGCGCAAACCTGGCGCTTTTGCACAACAATGCCCGGCTGGCTGCCCAGATCGCCTGCGAACTGAGCAAGCCGGAATTTTCTCAAGCATAAATTCTGAGGGATATCCTTACCTTATCAGGGGCGTTGGGTAGGCGTCGGCCACCTCGTGTCAGTTGGGCGCGGTGTTCTGGTTGGCACACGCGTCATGGTCGGTTGAGGTGTCAGGGTAAGCGTGGGGGTGTTGGTTGGTCGGCGCGTATTGGTCGGCCCGGGCGTTGGTGTAATCGTCCTGGTCGGTGTTATGGTTCGTGTGAACGTCGGTGTCACGGATGGCACCGGCGTTTTGGTTGGAAGCGGTGTTAAGGACGGCATCAGCGTTGGAGTTGACGTCTGCGTTGACGTGGGTTTAACTGCTTCGCCCGTGACAGTGAATCGTCCTGATGTTTTCCAACTGGTTCCCACAAATATCCGAACTTCATACTCCCCGGGCTGCCAGTCTGCCGATGATGGGCTACAGCCAGTATATTCATACCCACCTGTTCCCCCCTCCCAGGCAGTTACAGTCGAACAAATCACTTTCTGATCAGTCAGGCGGTACCACAGCACACTCCAGGTTGAGCCATCTATCATTTTGTCATAGCTGAAATGAGCAAACAACTCGGTCACAGGGTTGGAAAATTCAAAGGCCGGGTCAACGGGCATATAATCCTCACCAATCACTCTGGCAAATTGCAGCGGGCTGAAAACCGCATCCGGGTTACCCACTTCCAATGTGCTGATTTGAGTGGCAATTTCAGCCGGCAATTCTGGTGTGTCAGTAATGGATGGTGTGCTGGAAATGGTGGGCGTCAGTGAAATGGTTGGAGTTAAGGTGATGGTTGGCGTTAGCGTTATGGTCGGTGTCAGGGTAATGGTTGGTGATGGCGGAAAATATTGATAAACCACCGGCTCAACAAAATCGTTCAATGCATAGGCTGCTCCAGCCAGCATAATCCCGACAAAAACCATTCTCCAGCCCCCTGCAACTTTGTCATGGCGTTTTCGGAAGAACATTAATTTTTGCCCTTCACGAATAGCGCGGATCCCCAGAGTGATGGACAACAGGGCACCAATTATTGCCAGAAAAAATGCAGTAACAACCGTCGTGCGAATGTCGAGATTCATAGTTGGTCAGCGGCCTTCACGAGATTATAGCATGTAAAAAAACCAAATTCGTTGAAAATTTGGTTTGCATAAATATCATACATTGGTTAAAATCATTGAATAGCTTACATAGGAATATTTTAATGGCGCTGTCAGAAGGCACACTGCTCAACAATCGTTACCGCATCGTCTCTGTT
>CAZOKH010000111.1:0-4161 GCA_964580315.1 uncultured Anaerolineaceae bacterium
TTGAGCAATTCGCGGCGTTGATTGACATTGGCAGGCAGGCGCAGGGGTCTGCCGCGGGCGTCAATCACCACGCCGCACAAACCGCCCACCACCTTGAAATCTCGCGCTTGCCGGCGGTGGAGCGGGTCAATTTCAGTGCGCTGCAGGGGTTCCAGGTGAATGCGTCCGGTTTGGCCGGGGGCAAGCGGCAGCATGGCCAGCCTGCCGCTGCGCACTTCCACCTCGCTTACAGCGCCGTCTTCACGTTCGAGGCGCACTTTCAGGGCGGGGTTGCCCGAACGCACCGCGCTGACCGGGCTGATGACCGTGCCCAGGTTGAGGAATGCGCCCGATTCCATCACCTGAACGGGCAGCAGCGGGATGGCGTTGGCGACCGCGCCCAGGCTGGTGGCCAGGTGGTTGGGATCCAAAATAAAGGTGGTTACTCCCACCGGTTGCAAACCGTCCAGCAGCGCCAGCAAGCTGCGGCCGGGGTGACCGGTTTGGGTTAACACGGCGCCGGCTGCCAGGATGGGCTCGAAGCGCGGCATTTCCCAGGGCAAATGCCGCGCTGCCTGGCGCATGGTACTGCGCAGCAGCACGCGCAGCACTGCCTCTTCAATGGCGAGTGTTTCTGCGCTGAGCGGCAGGCTGGCTGGATAAAGTTGTTTTTGCCACAGGTAGTCGCGGATGATGTTGGGGTCAATTTCAAGCGGCAGCCAGCGCTGAATATCCTGTTCGCTGGCATAATCGAGCACAGCGGGGATGTTTTTTCCCAATCCCCAGGGAAAGATATGCAAAGAAAGATCGCCTGCCAGGGCGGCCGCCACCACGCTGTGGCTGGCGCCCACGTCAACACCCAGCACACCTTTGGCAGGATCGTATACCCGGCTGAGGAAACGGATGACGCGCCCGAATGCTGAAGCAGAAGGCATGGGCTGCGCTGAACATAACTGGCTGAAGTGATCAAAGCCGTTAATCTGCCGGGCGCGCAGGCGCAGCAGGCTGCTGTTGAGCGCTTCTTCGGCAGCCGAAAGGTTTTCCACATCGATGGAAGGGCGAATATTGGGCGCCACATGCACCCGTGTCCAGCGTTCAGCGGCTTCTTTGATTTTTTCAGCCAGAGACTGGTTGCCCGCATACAGGATTTCGGGGCGTTTGTCGATGGGCAGCAGGCGGCAAACCAGCAGGATGATCTGCGCCAGTTGCAGCACCGAGCGGTTGGCGCCCTTTTCGGTGCCGCCGGTGAGTATGATCAGGTCGGGGCTGGCGCGCAGGATGGCGTCAATCTTTACTTCAGAGCGGCGGTGATCGGTCAGGCTGATCGATTCGACAATTTTTCCGTAGGTACAGGTTGCCAGGCGCTGCGCGCTCTCCAACGATACATCGTTGAGCAAACCGGCGGTGATGATGCGCGCTTCGGGTTCGCCCGAAAAGGTCATGAAGAGGTGATCCACCCCCGAGCCGTCTTCCTGGGTGGGCAGCAGCAGTTGCGAGTCGCCGCTTAAAACCACGCGGCCGGTGATCGCTTGCAGGTGATCGATGGCGCGATACACCCCTTCGCTAATGTCGCGAAAAGGAGCCTGCAGGGTGCTGGGTGCAACACCGCTGGCGATGAAGCGGTACTGCCCTTCGACAACATCAAATAATGCCACACGGGTTTGTGTAGCGCCAATATCAATCACCAGGACAGATTCAGCTTCCAAGTTTGCCATTGTTTCCTAATACTTGTTCATTAAAAGAAAGATTGTAGTGCGTAAAAATTCCAGGCGTTCAACCAGGGCGGTGATGGATGCCGCAAGAATGCCGGCAAAGATCGCGCCCAGGGTAATGGCGATAAAGACTTTTCCAATTTGCGAGAGTATTTCTAATACTGCTGAACGTTTTCCTGTGTCACCTTCTGTTTTGCGGGTGGTGAATTGGAAATAGAACAGGGTGCTGACCGCGCCGATGAATAACAGCCAGCCGGTGATCATGCCGGGCGCACCGGCTGCGGCGGGCTGTGGTGCAAGGTCATTGAGGGCAGCCCGGCTTTGCTGGAAAAGTGTTCCCATAACCGCGCCGCCAATCAGCACAGCCGCGCCCACACCCACCAACAGCGCCATGGGAAGCACACCCAGGCGCGCCAGGCGCGGAGACAGGCGAGCCAGCAGCAGCAGGCTCAAAACCAGCGGCACAGCGGTGAGAGCTTTTTGCGCCGGGGAGCCCAGCATCAACGGATCAACCAGGCGCGGCATGATTACTTGGTGGATGATGAACACAACCGTGGTTCCAGCCGCCGCGCCAATGGAAATGTAACTTGCCAGCCGGAACAGGAAATGATCGCCGATCAGGTAAGTGAAGACCAGGATGGTGATGAGAAATGCAGCGAGCGTCCAAAGTAAATCATTCGAGATCATGGCGGTTATCCTTTGGGTTTGCTGCGGCGTTTGAACAGGGGGGCTGCCAGTCCTGCCAGTGAGCCGAGCAGGATAAGCAGCATGGCAGCGCTCAGAGCATACTGGTAGGAATCGCGGTAGGCGGCGCTGCGCGCTGATGGGATGCCGGTGAGCGTTTCAAGGGCAAAACTGCCCACCAGACCGCTAGTCATGCCCTGCGCCTGACCGGAGTGAAGATAGGGTTTCAGCATGGGGGCTGCCTGGGCGCTGGCAATCATCAGGAGAGGTTTTTCCTGCAAGGCTGGCTGCGCTTGTTCAATCCAGGTGCGCCCGTTCTCCACGCTTCCGGTCAAAAGAACGAGGGCTGAAAAATCGGATAATTGCTGGATGTTTTTCAGGGCCGGCTGCACCCAGGCAAGCTGCGGTGTTTCCCAGCCGGTTGTGAACAGGTAGGGAGCAGCCGTTTGCGGGTTGCTGACGAACTGCTGCACGGCGGTGATGCCGCCTGCCAGGTAACCCAGGCTGGCGATCTGGTCGTCATTGGAAAGACCCAGTTCAGCCTGTGCGCTGTTGATAAAGCTTTCAGTGAGAATGAGGCCGGAGGGTGAGGTTGAAAGGATGGCCAGGTTGACCTGCTGCTGAAGCAGGCGGGTGAACACCAGGTGAGATGCCAGGCGCATTTCTCCTGCCAGGTTTGGATCATATTCCACTACGACCAGGGCGGTTGACCCGGCGGGAAGCTGGTCAATTTGCGCCAGAAAAGCGCTGGTTTCAGATGGAACCAGCCAGCCAAGCGGGGCAACCGGGTTGCCAATCAGCGGGAGCAATGCCGCGCATAGCAATAAAATGATAATTAACCAGCGTGCCAACCGGTTGGAAGCGGGTGACAGCAGCGACTCGGCAACGGTTTGCCTGGTTGGAGCAGATAGGGCTTCTTCCAACAGTGCAGCGTTGACCTGCTGCTTTTCGCTGACGTGCACCCGGTTGGAATAGACCGGCGGTTTGCGGTAGTGCAGCACCAGGTTTTCACCCGGCAGGGCGCCGCTTACACCTGCCAGCGGGCCGCCAGATTCGACACGTTCAACGCTCGCCGGCGGGGTGCTGACAGGCGGCTGTTCGCTTTCAACCGGGCGCATGGCCTGCAGCCAGCCGGGCAGTTGCGAGGGGGCCAGCTCTTCTCCGGCAGGAGGTGTTTCTTCTTTTTCAGACAGGGTTGATGCCAGCCAAGTGTTAAATTCATCTTCACGGAAGGGGGTTACTGGCTGCGGCATGGAGCCGTCTGTTGGGGCAAGGGCGGGCGTTTCACTGCCCGGAACTTGCAGCCAGTCGGGAATTTCACCTTCGCTGAAAGGCTGCTCAGATTCGGCCGGTTGTTCTTCAGCAGCCTCTTCACCGCCCAGGTTGTCTAACCAATCCGGAATACCGGCTTCTTCCAGCAGCTGACCGGGTTCGGCGGGTTCAGCCGGGGTTTCTTCGGCGGGCGCTTCACCCTGAAGGCTGCTCAGCCAGTCGGGGATGCTGGTTTCTTCCAGCGGCTGTTCAGGTTCGGCGGGTTCAGCCGGGGTTTCTTCGGCAGCCGTTTGGCTTTCCAGGCTGCTCAGCCAGTCGGGTATGCTGGTTTCTTCCAGCGGCTGTTCAGGTTCAGCGGGTTCGGCTGGGGTTTCTTCGGCAGCCGTTTGGCTTTCCAGGCTGCTCAGCCAGTCAGGGATGTTGGTTTCTTCCAGCGGCTGTTCAGGTTCAGTGGGTTCAGCTGGGGTTTCTTCGGCAGCCGTTTGGCTTTCCAGGCTGCTCAGCCAGTCAGGGA
>CAZOKH010000111.1:4261-8884 GCA_964580315.1 uncultured Anaerolineaceae bacterium
AGGCTGCTCAGCCAGTCAGGGATGTTGGTTTCTTCCAGCGGCTGTTCAGGTTCAGCGGGTTCAGCCGGGGTTTCTTCGGCAGCCGTTTGGCTTTCCAGGCTGCTCAGCCAGTCGGGTATGCTGGCTTCTTCCAGCGGCTGTTCGGGTTCAGCGGCGGGTTCAGCCGGGGTTTCTTCGGCGGGCGCTTCACCCTGCAGGCTGCTCAGCCAGTCAGGGATGTTGGTTTCTTCCAGCGGCTGTTCGGGGGGGGCCTCCTGGGAAGCTGCATCATCCAACTGGTTCAACCAGTCTTGCAGTCCATCATGGTTGGCAGGTTGAACAGGTTCACCGGCGGCTTCGGGTGAAGACAGGTCGGGCAGGAAGGGTTCTTCGCTGGAGACGGGTTCAACCGGGGGTGTTTCAGCAGAATCGTCTTCCCTGAACATATCTTCCCAGTTGGGGCGGGATTCGGTTGAGGCGTTGTCTGGCGTTGCTTCGGGTTCAGACTGCTGATCTGAGCCAACTATCCCGGCGAAGCGCAACTGTTCAAACCAGTCATCCGATTCTGAATCGCCGGATGCGAGGTTTTGATCAGGTGGCTCTGAGAACGGCTCTGCTGCAAACTCGTCTTCAGAAGGTTCGCCATTCTGCATGGACTGTTCGTATTGATTGCGCACACGCACTCGCTGCAGCCATTCGGGAATTTCTTCTTCCGCGAGCGGCTCTTCGGGGTCAGGTGCTGACGGGGGGGCATCTTCAGCAGGCGGTTGAGTTTCTTCATCTTTATGGCGCAAATTCAGCAGCCACGCCAGGTCGTTATCGTCTCCCGGTGGAACTGGCAGGACGGCATGGCATTTTTGGCAGACTTTGGCGCCGGCTGGATTCAGTTCACCACATACAGGACAGCGAATTTCGTTGCTCATCATTCACCATAGGGGCGGTCAGCGCCCATCAAAACACGGATACCGGTGATCAGGCTGCCGAGCGCAATGCCCAGCAAAATGCCACGCGCTCCGGCGAGAGGAATTTGGTGTAGAAAGTTTGCCAGCACACTCAACAATGGGTTGTTGAATAAACCGGCTGCCAATGCCAGGAACAGTATGGCGCTGACCAGGAAAAGGATTGACATGAGGTCGCGCCGGTGCTGCAGCAGCCTTGCTGCTGCCAGGGTTAGCGTGATTGACAGGATGGCCATCATGCTGCTCTCGAAGGGTACCTGGATATCCGTTATGATGCGGCGGAAAACGGGATGCGCCGGGCTTAACCATATGCCCACCGCAACCGTGACCCAAAAAGCCAACACCAGAACCAGGCTGGCAGCGTCGCGGTTTTTGGGCTGGTTCAGGCGCTGCCAGTGCGCCCCCACCATGTTGAGAATGCCCACCAGCACTGCCACGCCGGTCAGAATGGCTGCCCAGTTCAGCAACAAATCGCGAATGGGCTGCAAGACAGGCAGGGGTAGGAAATATCCCAGCAAAACAACCAGTCCGGCTGCAGCGGCAACCACGGCAGCGATGGGCAGTTTGATCTTGCTCATAAGCCTGTCCCTCCCAGTATCCACTGCACCAGCTTAAAAACAGCTCCCAGCAGCAGCGCGCCGATCAACACCCAGCGCAGCAGGTCTTGCACCAGCAGGCTGGCTTTGTGCACCGGACCCGCCTGGATGTAGGCCGGCAGGGCGAACAGTTCTTCCCCGATAAGGGGCTGACGGGCGGAGGCAAAGGCGGCAGCCTGCCCGGTGAGGGTGTCGCTGGCGGTCAGGCTGAAAGCGCCGGCTCGATCGCTGGCGTCGCACAACAGAGCGATTTCAGCCCCATAACTACCCACCAGGATATTGGTGTAAACCTGTTCGCGCCGGATGACCGGCAGTGCGCCGGCCGCGTACGAGAAAGGTGTAATGCCTGTCAGGCGCGCCTGGGTGGAACGGTACTGTGCGCCCACGCCGCTTTGGTTGTAAATGGTTTGCAGCACTTCCTGGCTGAGCAGGGAGACCAGCGGTTCGCCCGAAGTGGCCACCGGCGGGCGGTCGCCCAGGGTGCTGAGTTGCGCAATGCGCCGCAGTGTGGCCAGCCCCACCAGCCCGGCGGCGCTGGGAACCGCGCTGCCGCCGCTCTGCCCGAGTGAAACATGCAGGCGTTTGCCGTCTTCCACAGCCAACCCCACCGCCCGGCGGAGCTGCATCAGCGCCGGCAGGTTGCGCAGGCTGACCGCGCCGCGATCTTGCTTGCCCTGCGGCCGCAGCCAGAAGAACAGCAGCGCAGCGCCGGTTGCAATGGTGATGAATAATCCGATTATGGAATCCAGATTCACAGCTTTGACTCCTCGCGCAAATAGCGGGCAAATGAAAGGGTTTGCTGCCGGTTTTCAAGCATGGCTGCCAGCGCTTCCATCTGCCCTGAAGAGGTGCGCTCGCGGATGAACGGCTGCCCCATATACACAAACTGAGCCATGATAACCCCGGCAGGCGCAGCGGCTTCCAGGAGAGAAGCCGTAAACTCTTGCAATCCCCATCGCTGCAAGAGGTGTGCCCATTCGTGCCAATACTGATCCACTTGCATGGTATCATTTTAGCACAAGTGCAATTATGCGATTGTGAATAAAAGGAAGGAGTTTAAACGCCTGCATGAGTCTGAATCTCACCATTCTTCCTGAACGTTATGCGGTTTGCAGGTTGCAGCCGGGGACGGATTTCCACGAACCCGCCGCGCGTAGTTCTCTGTTTGCCCTGGCGCGCACCACAGACGAGTTGTCGTTGGTGTGCAGCGAGGCACATGCCCCGCGCGAGGCGTTGATTGAGCCGGGCTGGCGGGCTTTCAAGGTGACCGGGCCGCTGGACTTTGCCCTGACCGGCATCCTGGCGTCGCTGGCCAACCCGCTGGCTGACAGCGGGGTGGGCATTTTTGCCGTTTCAACTTATGATACCGACTATGTGCTGGTGAAAGAGACCGATCTACAGCGCGCCGTGCAGGCATTGCAGGCGGCGGGGCATAGTATTCACAATACCAGCAATATTTAAATCCATTTATTCAATTGGAGATTGTAAGGGATGAGTATGGATCAATTTGAAAAGTTCAAGCCAGAGCCCGGGCGCACAGCGCTGGTGGTGGTTGACGTCCAGGAAAAACTGGCGGCGGCCATGCCGCCGAATGTGGCGGCGGATGTGATTCGCAATATTGTGACCCTGGTGGAAACGGCCAAGGAATTTGACATGCCGGTGCTGGCCACCGAGCAATACCCCAAAGGATTGGGCGTCACCGTCAAAGAAATTCAGGATGTTCTGCCATCCTATGAGCCCATTGAAAAGATCACCTTTAGCTGCTGGCGCACACTGACCTTTGTTAAAGCCCTGGAAGCCGCCAGCGTTCAAAACGTGATTTTGGCCGGCATGGAAACGCACGTGTGCCTGTTGCAAACCGCCCTCGATTTGCTGGAACAGGGCTACCGGGTTTTTGTTCCAGCAGATGCCCTGAGCAGCCGAGGCAAATCCAACTGGCGCGCCGGGCTGCGCGTGATGGAACAGGCCGGCGCCGTGGTGGGATCAACCGAGATGTTCCTCTTTCAGATGCTGGAAACCGCCGGCACTGATCGTTTTAAGCGTTTATCCAGACTGGTACGTTAAGAATATAAGATTTGATTCGTGTAGATTCGTTTTACAGGTTTGACGAATCTCGGTTATAATAAGTTTTTGTGTTATCCGCCCGTTTGACAGGCGGTTAAGGCGAATCGCAACAAAACGGCACTCGCGTTCACACAAAAAGGCGCGAGGTGCCTGCCATTCAACTTAACGAGCGCCTGTTTGAATGGGGGTGAGGGTTGTCAAGAATCCTTTTCCCCCTTATAATGGGCGCTAATCTATTTTTTTGGAGCACACAATTCGTATGGACCTTCATGAAGCCCCCGACAATTCTCAGGAAATGACGCCCGAGAACCAGAGCAATGTGGATAACGCCAATATGGCTTCCTTGCTTGAGCAGGAAGGATTGGGAATTGATTTCCCGCAACAGGGTGAAATCCGAGACGGTGTCATTGCCTCGATCAGCCCGGGACAGATTCTGGTCAGTGTTGGAACCAAATCCGAAGGGATTATCAGCGGAAAAGAGCTGGAAATTATTCCGCGTGAGGAATTGGCCGAACTCAAAGTCGGTCAGGCAATCCCGGTATATGTGATCAACCCGGAAGATCAGAACGGCAACCTGGTACTCTCGTATGTTCGCGCGCGAGAATCGCAGGATTGGATTAAAGCCGAGGAACTACGTGACTCCAAAGAAATGTTCCATTCATCCATCATCGGTTTCAACAAAGGCGGCCTGATTGTGCCCATGGGCGGCTTGCGCGGTTTTGTTCCTGCTTCGCAGATCAGCCTTTCCCGCCGGGCAGGTATGAAGGGCGACACCCCCGAACAGCGCTGGCAGGAAATGGTTGGACAGGAAATTGACGTTTGCGTCATCGAAGTTGACCGCGAACGCCGCCGTCTGATCCTCTCGGAACGCGCCGCCAGCTCTGAAACACGCGAAACGATCAAAGAACGCGTGATTGACGAACTGAGTGAAGGCGATGTCCGCAGCGGTCGTGTGACCAGCCTGGCTGACTTTGGCGCTTTTGTCAACATCAGCGGCGCCGACGGCCTGGTGCATCTCTCCGAAA
>CAZOKH010000112.1:0-8710 GCA_964580315.1 uncultured Anaerolineaceae bacterium
TCGGATTGGGCGTTAAAACCATGTCAATCAGCATGGGGCGACGTTCATTATATAAAGCCAGGGAGTGCTCATAATTCCCCTTGCCAATGATCTCGTTGGCCGGCACACCGGTCAGTTCTTCCATTGCCCGATTCCAGAATTGAACTTTGCCCTCCGCATCAACCACAAACATGGGGTCGGGCAAAAAGCTGATGATATCTGCCAGGTGCTTCTCATATTTTTCCAGGCGTTGCACCGCCGTGCGAAGCTCGTAAGACCACGATTCGCTGATTTGTTCCAGGTTCTGGTTGGCTTCTTCCAGTTGCAGGCGGGTGCTTTCCAATTCCAGCGTGATTTTTTTCTGCCGCAACAGGCTGCGCGACAGGTAAGAATAGAAAAATCCAACCAGCATGGCTAAAGCCACCAGCAGAAAAACCGTACCAACGTGATAATAAATAATTCGGATTACGGGGGTGAGATTCTCGACAGAAATCTCCCGGTTTGCAAACCAACCCCGCGAAACAGGCAGCGCATAGACGACGTAAACCACCAGGCTGATGATGCAGGCACCCAGACCGGCGGGAACCCCCAGCAATATGGTGGCGCAAACCGGCAGGATAATCAGCAGTTCTTCGCCAGCGCCTGCGGTTCTGCCCTGAATCAACACAATGGCCGCCAGGAGGATATTCACCAGGATCAGGGTATAAGCCCGGCCTGTCAACGAAATGTTTCTCAGCAGCAGCACAACCAGTTGCAACAGGGCAATTCCCAGCAGCAGGTAAAAGGGCAATCGTTGGGCTGGATTGAGAGGAATCTCAGAATAATTAATGATCAGCGATGGTAAACAAAACAGAATGGAAATTATCAACAGGACATCCAACACTTTTTCACGCCACTGATGAAAAAGGCTGTTTTCATCCCATGCAACCTGGTCAGCGTTGATTTGATTACACCCCTGATCCACTCGTTTCTTCTCTCCAGTTTGACGCAAGTTTCAATCTACGTACAAATACGTAGATAAGTATAATCAGTTTAGCACAGAAAAGAAAAAATTAGTGTGGGTTGTTGTTTGTTTAGAATACTATTTGTGTTCTTTTATTTTAAACGGACAAACCCGGATACAAACCAGACAATTCACTACCGCCGTCGAAAGACCGCATGGTTGTGGCTAGCGGCTGCGCGCCGCCCACAACTGCCCGCCGTCGCTGCTTAGATGCAGCCATTCGCCGGGTTGCAAATAAAGCAATCCCGGCGCGTCCTGTCCCCTCAGTTCAGCCATCACCAGCGTGGTTTGCGGCTGCAACGCCAGCCATTCATCCAGCGGCGCCTGCTGCAAATCTTGCGGGCTGAGCAGCAGCAATGAAAGTTGGCTGGTGCGCAAGTCGGTGCGCAAGGCTGCCGGCGGCTGACCGTTGGGAAGCAGGGCGCGCAGGTGCTTCCATTCAACCCACACCGCCGCGCTCTTCTCATCCATTTGCAGCGCCTCCACCCGCACCCCGTTCAAATCCAGCGCCTGCCCGGCGGTCAGCGGCTGCGCCTCCACATTTTGCTGCCGCCAAACATCCACCAGGCGGCTGCCGCCTTTCTTTTCCAATGCTGCCGGGTGAACCAGCGCCAGCCCGGCCGGGTAACGCTCCAGCGCGGCGGCCAATCCCTCCAGCGAGTCGGCTGCTCCGCTCACCAGCACGGCGTCCAGCCGGCGCGCGCCCAGCGGCAGCCGCCGCCCCAGGGCGTCTTCCAACTGGCTGGAACGCTCGCCGCCGTCGATCAGCAGGGTCCGCCCGGCGGGTGACTGGATGAACAGCGCCGGTCCGCCGTCCACCGCCAGCCAGGTGAGGTGCAGCCTGCCGTCGGGCAGGGTCAGCACATGCTGCCAGATGAGCGCCGCCAGCAGCCCGCCGCCCACCAACAGGGCAGCCGGCTTCACCCAGCCTTTCACCTGCTCGCGCTTGCGCCAGGCCAATGCCAGCAGCATCAGCAGCAGGGCATAGATTAACGCCGCAGCGGGGTGCACCTGCCCCAATCTGATCACGCCGCCGGGCAGTTGCGCCAACCCTTCAACCACGCGAATAGTGTAGGCCAGCAGCGGATAGGTGAGCATGGCCAGCAGGCGTCCCAGCGCCGGGAAGAATAACCCGGTCAGCACGGCCATGCCGCCCAGAATCATCACCAGCGGCTGCGGCGGCAGCACCAGCGGGTTAGCCAGCAGCGCCGTCCACGACAACTGGCGGAAGTGCATGGCCGTCACCGGCAGCACCGCCGCCTGCGCCGCCAGGGTGAACAGGAAATATTCGCCCACCGGCGCGGCCAGGCTGCGCGCGGTGGTGGGTGAAAAGCGTTTCTCCAGCAGGGTGGTGAAGGATTGCATCAGAGGGTCGGCAAACAACACCAGCCCCAGCGTGGCGCAAAAAGAGAGCTGAAATCCGGCGTCCCACGGCAGCAGCGGGTTGAACAGGCACATGGCCGCCGCGGTGAAGGTGAGTGAATTGACGCCCACCTGGCGCCGGCCCAACTGCGCCCCCAGCAGCCCCATGCCGCCCATCACGGCGGCGCGCACCACCGGCGGCTCAGCCCCCACCAGCAGGGTGTAGAGCGTGATGCCCAACAGTGCAACCGGGAACGCCCAGCGCCGCGGCAGCAAGCGGTTGGCAAAGGCTGCAAACAAAGCTGCCAACACCGCCATGTTAAAACCTGAAATGGCGATGATGTGCGCCGTTCCGGTGTCGCGGAAGGCGTCTTCCACCGCCTGGGGAATGTCGCTTTCAATGCCCAGCAGAATGCCCCCCAGCAGGCTGGCTTCGGGCTGCGGCAAAAATTCATGAATGCGCGCATACGCCAGGCGGCGCAGGCTGTAAAGCCCCTCCATCAGCGGATTGCCCGCGCCGCTGCCCAAAAGCTGCGCCCGCGGTTGCATCATCATGCTGTGAATGCCGCGCCCGGCCAGGTATTGGCGGTAGGAGAAATCTTCGGTCTGGGGCGGGGTGAAGGGCTTGCCGGTGAGGATCAGCACGTCGCCGTACTGGTAACGAAACCCGGCCGGCAGGCGCGCCAGCAAAACGCCGTCCACCGCAGTTTGCGCGTCGGGCAAAAAGGTGGCGCACACGCGCAATTGCACCGCCAGGTCGCTGGTGTGGGGGTCGCCGCACACCCAGCCCTGCACACGCAGCTCGCCGCGCCCGTTGTACCAGGCCAGGTCAGCCGGGGTGGGCGCGGTTTGCCCCACCTGGTAACGCGCCGCCCCCAGCAGCAAAAAGCCCAAAATCACCCCGGCGGGCAGCGGCGCAAATTTTTGCCGCCGCGCGCGCCAGGCAGCCAGCGCCTGCCAGCGCACCTCCAGCCAGCCCAGCACAAAGGCTTCACCTGCCAGCAGCAGCCACAACGCGCCGCGCAGCGGAACCGCGGCGCCCAGCAGCAAACCGAGCAAAAAGGCAGTGGATAGCCAGAGCAGGGGCATGGGTATGTTCGTGGTGAAGTGGATTTTACATATTGTAGCGTTTTTTCTCACGCAATGTCGCGGAGAATTACACCCCTATTTCTTAATAACGTCAATTTGGGATAAGAATGTTATCGAAGAAAACGTCTTTGCGAACCCCACAAAGTAGGGGAAAGCAATCTCAGCCTGGTCGCACCTTATAAATGCTTCTGGTGATGGTGAAAATCCCAGTGGATGCTGGCGAGAAGGATCAGCAGTGCCGCGACCAGGAAAGGAATGCTGATAGGGACCGCTTCCAGGTGGGCGACCAGGACATACAGCAGCAAGCCCGCAGCCAACACCGCGCCGGTAAGTATCCAGCCGTGTTTGGTACACAACAATAGTTCTTTGCCGGTCTTGCAGCGGTAGGCTGTGAAAAAGGTAAAACTCAGCAACCCGGCCATGTTTGCCAGCGCCAGCACCACAGCCAAATTCCAACCCCATTTTTGATAGAAACCCGCCAGGATGATCATCACCAGGTAGCCAATCGCCATGGCTCGCAGCATTTCCTGTATCAGTAAGGTTCTCACGAAAGCCTCCTGTATAAGGGAAATTGATTGATCTGCTCTTATCATAGCGCATTCAACCGGTTTCTCCAAATTTTGGACAGCTGAAGAAACGGATATCATCCTCTGTTTCTGGGTTTCCATGCGGAATTCCTTTTGGGGTGTGTCGGGGTCTCCACCACCACGCACTGATAGTGGCTGATATCAATACCGCTTAAGACCCTAAAGGTCTCCAAAGACCTTTAGGGTCTCGGCTCGCTTCTGGCGCAAAAGCCAATTTCTCAACACGGCTGGCAAACACCACCACCCAGGGGTGTGAGATCGCCGCGCCCTGCTCATGCTCCTCCCCTGAAATCCCATTTAGGATTTCGGGGGAGGTTGGGAGGGGGTCTTCGACGAACGGCGGCAACCACCCGCCACAGGTGCGGGTAACCATTCCTCTCTTCCCCCATATATACGGCGTTTTTCTTCTTTTAACACTCCCAAAAGAAAATTTAAGTTAAAAATTGAAACTTCGGCAAGCGGCGCATGCTATAATGATTTTTAGAAGCCCACCCCGACAACTCAAAAGAAACCATGTCATTCGCTCACTTGCACGTCCATTCGCAATATTCCCTTTTGGATGGCTTCAGCAGCATCGATAAGCTGGTGAAGCGCACCCAGGAAATGGGCATGCCTGCTGTTGCCCTCACCGATCACGGTTCGATGTTCGGGGTGATCGACTTTTTCAAAGCCGCCCAAAAAGCCGGGGTCAAGCCCATCATCGGGCTGGAGACCTACCTGGCGGCGCGCGGCATGAGCGACCGCGACCCGCAGTACGACAAAAAATCATTCCACCTGCTGCTGCTGGCTGAAAACCAGACCGGCTACCAGAACCTGCTCAAAATCGCTTCAGCCTCGCAGATTGAAGGGTTCTACTACTTCCCGCGCATCGACCGCGAATTCCTTGCAGCGCATTCCGAAGGGCTGATCGCCACCTCGGGCTGTTTTGCCGCCGAAATTCCGCGCGCCATTCACAACGGCGACATGCAAAAAGCGCAGCAAAAGCTCGACTGGTACTACGAGACCTTCGGCGCTGACCGTTTCTTCCTGGAATTGCAGCGCCACGACATGCCCGACCTCGAAAGGGTTAACCAGGGGCTGCTGGAGCTGGGCAAACGCTACAACGCGCGCTACATCGCCACCAACGATGTGCACTATGTTGACCCCGAAGACTGGCGTTTTCAAGACATTCAACTGGCCATTCAAACCGGCGCGCTGCTCACCGACCCCAACCGCTTCCGCATGAGCAACCAGACCTACTACCTGCGTTCGCCGCAGGAGATGGCAGCCCTGTTCAGCGAGGTACCCGAAGCCATCAGCAACACCCTGCTGATCGCCGAGCGCTGCGAGGTGGACCTCAGTTCAAAAGGCTATCACCTGCCGCTGTTCGAGGTGCCGCCGGGTGAAACCCCCGAGACGCAACTGCGCTCCCTGTGCGAAACCGGGCTGCGCCGCCGCTACGGCGAACGCGCCGCTGACGAGGTCATCCGCCAGCGCATGGACTACGAGCTGGGCGTTATCCACAAAATGGGTTTTGATGCCTATTTCTTGATCGTGTGGGATCTGTGCCGCTATGCGCGCGAGCAGGGCGTGTGGTACAACGCGCGCGGTTCGGCAGCCGGTTCGCTGGTGGCTTATGTGCTCGACATCACCCTGGTGGAGCCCATTGACCACGGCCTGATCTTTGAGCGTTTCCTCAACCCGGGACGTATCTCCATGCCTGATATTGACCTGGATTTCCAGGACGATATGCGCGCGCGCATCATGGAATATTGCGCCCACAAGTACGGCGACGACCACGTGGCACAGATTATCACCTTTGGAACCATGGCGGCGCGCGGCGCCATCCGCGACGTGGGCCGCGTGATGGATATTCCCCTGAGCGAAGTGGACCGCGTGGCCAAGCTGATCCCCAGCATGCCGGGCAAGTCGGCCAGCATTGCCGAGGCGCTGGAGCAGGTGCCCGAACTGAAAGCCATGCATGATGAAAGCGACTATCTGCGCGACCTGATTGACACCGCCGGGCAGATGGAAGGCGTGGTGCGCAATGCCGGCACGCACGCCGCTGGCGTGGTCATCACCGACGCGCCCATCACCGACTATGTGCCGCTCTACCGCCCCACCGGCAACGCCAGCGCCGAAGAATCTCCCATTAAGGCCGTCACCCAGTTTCCCATGTCGGTCATCGACGCGCTGGGGCTGTTGAAAGTGGACTTTTTGGGTCTTTCGACCCTGACCGTGATGCAGCGCGCCTGCAAACTGATTGAAGAACGCCACGGCATTGCCTACAACCTGAGCAATATTCCACTGGACGATGCCGACACCTTCCGCTTTTTGGGCGAAGGGCACACGGCAGGCGTGTTCCAACTGGAAGGCACCGGCATGACGCGCTACCTGGTGCAGATGAAGCCCAGCACCCTGTCGCATATCATCGCCATGGTGGCGCTCTACCGCCCCGGCCCGCTCGACTTCATCCCGTCCTACATCAAACGCATGCACAATGAAGAGCCGGTCACCTACCGCCACCCGGCGCTGGAAACCATCTTCAAAGAAACCTACGGCATCCCCATCTACCAGGAACAGATCATGTTCGCCGCCATTCAACTGGCGGGTTACGAACCCTCAGAAGCCGACGGCTTGCGCAAAGCCATTGCCAAGAAGAAAGCCGACGACCTGAAGAAACACCGCGAAAAATTCATCAAGGGCGCGGTGACGCACAACATTGACAACGAAACCGCCTCGCAAATCTTTGACGACTGGGAAAACTTTGCGCGCTACGGTTTCAACAAGAGCCATGCCGCCGATTACGGCATCATCGCGGTTGAAACCGCCTACCTCAAGCATCACTACACCGTTGAATATATGACCGCGCTGCTGTCAGCCTCGAAAAACGAGACTGACAAAGTGGCGCTGTATGTGGCCGACTGCCGCAGCATGGGCATTGAGGTGCTGCCGCCCGACGTGAACAGCAGCGGCTGGGACTTCACCATCGAAGACTGCGAGAAGGGCTGCGCCGCCATCCGCTTTGGCATGGGCGCGGTCAAAAATGTGGGGCAGGGCCCGGTGGAGGTCATCCTGGCCTCCCGGCAGGAAGGCGGCCCCTTCAGCGACCTGAACGACTTTGCCCGCCGGGTGGACCTGCGCCATGTGGGCAAACGCGCCCTCGAAAGCCTGACGCGCGTGGGCGCGCTGGACCGCTTTGGTTCGCGCAAATCCATCCTCGACGCGCTCGACCGCATCCTGGCGGTCAGCACCAGCCACTTCCGCGCCGCTGAAATGGGACAGCTCAGCTTCTTTGGCATGGTGGCAGGCGTGGAAGAAGAAATTGTGCTGCCCATGAGCTTTGGGCTGGACGCCCGCGAGCAGTTGGAATGGGAGCGCGAGCTGCTGGGACTGTACGTCTCTGATCATCCCCTTTCTGCCTACATGCCCGCCATCAGCCGCAAGATCAGTCACTATTCAGCCCAGTTGGGTGAAGTGGACGGCAAACAAAAGGTCACCGTGGCGGGGCTGGTCACCCGCTTCAGACGGCACACCACCAAAGACGGCAAGTCGATGGGGTTTGTCTCAATCGAAGACATCCAGGGACCGCTGGAACTGGTAATCTTCCCGCGCACCTGGGAGAAGTACAGCAATCTGGTGGATAACGACCAGGTGCTGCTGGCCGAAGGCAAAGTGGACAGCGGCAACGGCGACCCCAAGGTGCTGGTGGATAAACTGGCAGTGGTGGATCCCAATGACGTGCCCGACAGCGAACCCCTGCTGCCCGACCAGCCGCCCGATCCCGCCCCCCCGGTGTTCGGTGAGCCGGAAGACGGTGAAACCGCACAAGATGCACAGCCGGTGATGGAGGAAGAGGCGTTTGTGCCCCCCGCCGCCGCGACCCCGCCCGATGAGGCCACGCTGCTTGATGACGGCTCGAATGACATCGACGATCCGTTTGGCGACCTGTTCGATGATCAATTTCCCACCCTGCCGGCCGCCAGGGGCAATGCGGCGGGCATTCCGCCCGAATTGAGCGCTGCTGACCACTCGCCCGTTCAAACGCTTGAGGTCAGTTCAACCGCGCTGGAGATTTCCTATGCGGAAACCCTCACAACGACCGAAACCGTGCTTGCCGAAAACACCGCCGCCCCGCGCATTGCCGAAGCCAACCCGGCTGAAATGCGCTACATCCTGCCGCCGCAGTCGCTGGCACCGCAAACCACCGGCGAAATCACCGCCCCGCCGCGCATGGTGCGCATTTGCCTGCATTCCTCCGGCAAAAAAGAGCACGACCTGCGCCGCCTGTACCGCGCGCACGGCTTGCTGCGCTCATGCCCCGGCATAGACCGCTTTGTGTTTGAACTGCACGAACGCGGCAGAGCCTATGTGATTGAATTCCCCAACGAGTCGATTGGCATTAACCCCGAGCTGATTGAGCGCGTCACCCACCTGGTGGGCGACGGCAACATTTCCATCACCGAGTTGTAAAGCCATCCCCTGATTTTGCCCCCAGTTTCTACCTGAACATAGCAAAAAATTATCGCTTCTGTCATTTCGACGAGCGCAATGGATTACAGCAAAACAAGTCATGATGCGCGAGGAGAAATCTTTTGGTGCGGGTCAGCTAAGATTTCTCGCGTATTTGTATCCCATGTGTGGACGCATGACGACATCGCTCGAAACAACTGTGATAAAAGTCAAGACAAAGTAACAAATTCGGGGTGGA
>CAZOKH010000113.1:0-2994 GCA_964580315.1 uncultured Anaerolineaceae bacterium
CGCATGGAAAACCCGCAGGAATGGGCGGCTTCACTGGCAGCCTACACGGCAGATTTTACAACCGCCCAATCGGGAACGGTGAGCATTAACCAGGCATTGGACCTGGCTACTGACCCGAATCCCGACCCCAATATGAAGCGGGCGATTTTGTATATCACTCCCCTGCCCGGGACGACGGAAGTGAGCGCCCTGCCCAACCTGGCAGGCCGCGCCAAACAACAGGGCGCGCGCCTGTTTGTGTGGATGGTGGCGCCTGCCAGCGCGTTGAACACCACCGCCGCTAAAACATTGTATGACGCTGCCTTGAGCACTGGCGGACAATTCTTTCATTTCACCGGCAGCGAGCAGCTTCCCAACCTCGACGGCTATTTAAAACCGCTGCGCTACATTTATACAGCCAGCTATCGTTCATCCATAAACCAGAGTGGCGAACACAGCCTGGCGGTGCAAATTAACCGCGGTGATTTGCAGGCGGTAAGCGAGGCGCAAAAACTGGAATTGAATATTTTGCCGCCCAATCCCATCTTCCTCTCGCCGCCCGCCGAAGTGACGCGCACCTGGGTCAAGCCTTCACAGCCGGGCGCCAAAGCCCGTCTCGATCCGGTTTCGGTTGAAATTCCCATCTTGATCGAATTCCCGGACGGCTATCAGCACCCCATTGTGCGCAGCCAGTTGTATGTTGACGGCGTTTTGGCGGCTGAGAATACACAGCCTCCTTTTGATCGTTTTGAATGGCCGTTAAGTGAATATACATCCAGCGCAAGCCACCAAATCCAGGTAAAAGTGGAAGATGAACTGGGATTGAGCCAGAGCAGCATTGAGACCACGGTGCAGGTGACGGTTGAGCCGCAGCCGGGGAATATCCTGGCAGGGCTGACCGGCTGGCGGCGCATTGTGCTGGTGGTTGTGCTGGGGTTGACCGCCCTGGTGGCTGCCCTGGTGATCTTGATGGCGCGCGGCAAGGGGCTGTCGCTGCTGCAGCGCTTCCAGCAGCGCAAGCTGTATCAAGACCCGGTGACGCAGCCGGTGGTCATTCCGCAGGATGCCGGCGACACACGCCGTTCGGCGGCTGCACCGGCGCCCACCACGCCGCGCCCGCGCGCCAACATGAACGCGCCTGCCCGCCTGGTGCGCCTGACCGAAGATGGCCACGCCCTGACGGAAAATGTGGTTTTGCTGACACATTCTGAAATCACGCTGGGATGCGACCCCGGGCAGGCCATTTGCGTCATTGATTCCAGTTCCATTGAAGGGCTGCATGCGCGCATTGTGCGCACCTCGGATGGGAGTTTCTATGTGTCAGATGCCGGCTCGGTGGCGGGCACCTGGGTCAATTATGCGCCTGTTTCGAAAAACGGCGCAAAACTTGAGCACGGCGATATTCTTCACCTGGGGCGGGTGTCTTTTCGATTTGAGTATTCGAACCCGACTCACATCAAAAAGCCGATGGTTGAACCTTATCAAGGGGGTAGAACGCAATGATTCGGATTGAGCAGGCGCATCTGCCGGTCATGGCAAGTACGCATCCCGGTATGAGCGGGAAAAATAATGAAGACCGTTTCGCGGTTACAGCGTTTCAGGTGAGCGAAAGCGACCCGACGCCGGTGCTGCTGGCGGTGCTGTGCGACGGCATTGGCGGGCACCGGGCGGGCGAAATTGCCGCCGAAATCGCCGTGAACGTGATTACCCAGCGTGTGGCTGACAGCGATGGAAGTTCTCCGGTGGATATCCTGTTCAACGCCATCCAGGAAGCCAGCGAGGTGATCTATAAATCGGCGCAGGTTGATGAAACCCGCGAGGGCATGGGCGCCACGGTGGCCTGCGCCTGGGTGCACGGCAACCAGCTCTATACAGCCACAGTGGGCGATTCGCGCATCTACCTGGTGCGCAGCGGCAGCATTCGCCAGCTCAGTGTTGATCACACCTGGGTGCAAGAGGCCCTGGAACTGGGCGTGCTGCATCCCGACCAGGTGAACGGGCATCCCAACGCGCATGTCATTCGGCGCTACCTGGGCTCACCCGAACCGCCCGAGGTGGACCTGCGCATGCGCCTGGCGCGCAACGAGGCTGATTCGCAGGCGGTGGCGAACCAGGGTGTGCAATTGCGCCCCGGCGACCGCCTGCTGCTGTGCAGCGACGGACTGACCGACCTGGTGAACGATGCTGAAATTTTGGCAATCTTGCAGCGCACGCCCCTGTCGCATGCGCCCGAGGCATTGACCGCCCTGGCCAACCAGCGCGGCGGGCATGACAACATCACCATCATCACGGCGCAGATGAAAGGCGAAAAGGAACCCGGGCAGCATTTTCATTTTTTGCGGCAAATTCCACTGCTGATTGTGTTGGGTCTGCTGGTGGCTGGGTTGCTAACCTATTATGTGATGCGCTGGGTGCAGCGGCTCGGCGAGCAGGTGGTGCCCAGCGCCACGCCCACGGTCAGCCTGCTGCTGGAAGCCACCGAACTGCCCACGGTGCCCTCGCCCACCTTTGAAGTCACGCTGACGCCGGTGGTGGTGGGAACACCTCCATCCCTGCAAATGGATGGCGTGGATGAAATGCTAACGCCCGCGCCGTTGCCTGAAATGGATGAATAACCGCTGACAGGGTTTCCTTGTCCGGGGCGGGGTCTTATGATAAAATGAGAGCCGCGAAGGGTACTGGATTCCCTCTGGAGGGATGACCGAGCGGCTTAAGGTGCATGTCTTGAAAACATGTGTGGGCTTACGTCCACCGGGGGTTCGAATCCCCCTCCCTCCGCCTTTTGGGAACCGATTAACAAATGAATATGGGGAGGTGCCAGAGTGGCCGATTGGGCTCGCCTGCTAAGTGAGTGCTGGGGTTCCTCAGCCGCGGGTTCGAATCCCGCCCTCCCCGCCTAAAAAAGACTCTGTGATGAGTCTTTTTTTGTTCTCAGCCGCGGGTCCCACAGGGGGATGTTATTCGAATCCCGCCCTCCCCGCCTAAAAAAGACTCTGTGATGAGTCTTTTTTTGTT
>CAZOKH010000113.1:3094-8593 GCA_964580315.1 uncultured Anaerolineaceae bacterium
CTCAGCCGCGGGTCCCACAGGGGGATGTTATTCGAATCCCGCCCTCCCCGCCTTCGAGAACCGTTCCATCTGG
The DNA here is from genome assembly GCA_964580315.1 of uncultured Anaerolineaceae bacterium. GTDB lineage: Bacteria > Chloroflexota > Anaerolineae > Anaerolineales > Anaerolineaceae > CAZOKH01. The sequence goes on from CAZOKH010000113.1 coordinate 3,168, forward strand.
AGCGGTTTTTCATTTCCAGCCGTGCGTCCCCGAAAGGGGATAATATTCGAATCCCGCCCTCCCCGCCTAAAAACGCCTGTTTTCGATCAGGCGTTTTTGCTTGAATACGGGTTCGAATACCATCGAGGCACCTTCCTGCACCTAAAGGTGTGCTGCATAATCCTTCCCGTTTTGTTTATGAGGCATGCATCTATTAAACCCGAGATTAAAAACTCGGAATCTTCGTTGAAAGTCCTTTGTTTAATCGATTCAACAAAGTATTGACCCGTTCAAAGGCATCACGCTGGACAAATGCTCGTTCTTCCGGGTCAGTGATCTCATCAAAATCAGCAACTTGTTTCGGGCCGATATGATCTGGCGAGGTGAATTTTTCTGCCAGATGCCCAAGAGATTCCCGAACCAAACCATTTCCTAAATGAGGCTCGAATTCCTTTACCAGTCGATCCACGCCACCCGGATAGTAGCGGATGCAGTAATAGATATCCCAAGCATCCTTTTCCATCAGACGTCCCGCTAATGCCATTGCTTTCATAACTAGAAAAGAGACGATGGATGCAACTCGAATGGAGGTTGTATCTTTCCCGCCGCCTGGCAGCGTCCCGGATAGTATTGTTTCGGTAGCAAGATCGACAGCCAAATCACAACCGCGCGCTTTTCTCGGTCGCAGGTCTTGAACTTTTTGCGTGCGATGGCCGCGCGTTGTTCCAGAATATTCGCCGGCCAGGAAATCAATTTCCACTTCGTATGTTTGCTTCCCAATGGAAACTGACCGGAAGAAGATGAAGGGCTGTTCCGATTGGCGATATCCTCTGAAAAGCAAGAGCTGAAGAATCGATTTGTAACCAACCTCTTGCAGGTTCCGGTGATTCAAAGCAACATCGACATCCAGGCTGCCCACATGCTGGCGAGGCGCATGCTCAATCAATAATTGTGGTACCCATCCACCGACGATCACAATACTATCCCGGTATTCACCCAGTAGGTGGGTCAATTCTAACAAAACACTGCGCGAAGCTTCGACCGCTTCTGCCGTATAATCCGTTCGTTTAATTACCATGTTTTCTCCATTGCATTCCGAATGGCCTCAGCAGCTTCCTGTCCTCGACCGCGCACGCTTTGTAGATCAAGATAGGTCTGTACCGGCGAAACTATCTTTATTGAATTAATTTCCCGCTCCCCCAAAAACACGCCTTCGTCATAAGGAATCAGAAGGCTGATATTCGAGCCAAATGAAACAACTTTCCAGTCCAAGGCTTCCAGGAGTGTACCGGCGTCGCCATCTAGATAGATACTGGCTTTTTGATAACGCACCATCGGAGCAATACGCGCAGCGCTTGAAAAACCAGTCAGGGCATAACGCATACACAGTCTTCTGCAGGTTGTGCTGGTTTGCTCTTCAATCTCCGGAATCTCCGCCATGGCATAGCATTCAATGATTTTGTTTCGTTGAAATTTGTATGATTTGCTCCATTCCTCCAACAGAGCCGATGGATTTACGAGTGTTATTCCATTGGCTGAGTTGTGCAGCCATTCACGGTCTAGCAGCAGCTTTTTAATATTTGCTACCTGCCCCAGGCTGACCTGCGCAGTCTGAGCCAGCTCCACCATCTTCCATGTCTGCTTTGGTTGGTCCAGTAAAACACGCAGGATCCGCTCTCCTTTGGGGGAATATAAAGAACGTAAGTCTCGCCTCTGTACGTCTGGATTTTTAGCCCCACTCTGGCGGATATAAACGGTGTCAAAGGAGATCAGGCAGTTGCCGGCAAGGTCGAGATAGCCGATACCATTTTCTTCGCAAATCTTTCCGGTCTCTGGTGAAATGTATGAAGCCACAAAAATGCCATAAGCGTTCGATTTCTGCTGTAGGATATCTTTTAGTTGATAGATTGCCAGGCGCGCTATACGAGGCTGGCCATTGTTTTTTACTTGCACGATCAAGAAACGATCCTCGTTTTGGATGCGTACTTCCAGGATGATATCCGCTCCAGTATCTTGATCATATAGCTGCATTTTTCCAATTTCCAGGAAAGGTACTTTTTCAAGGCAACTTTTCAAGGCAATTAGGGCCTGCTTTTCAAAAGCGCTGTTTTTCATTATATTGTACCTTTTCAACATTTGTTGAAAATTATTATAATAGTGAAAACCCACAAAGTCAACTTTGCCATAAAACGAGGAGAAACCCAGGCGCAAACTAAAAATTATGTTTTGAGAAAATGACATTAAGATTTCTCACCCCCTTTTTAGTATTTGCGACAGACTCATAATGCGAATCGGGGGTTCGAAATGACAGTTCTTGTTGCCTGTTGGGATTCCCAAAGGGTGCAACAATCTCGGTTTTGCCGTTGAGATTGCTTCGCTGTGCTAACGACCGCCTGCCTTGTAATAACGAAAAGCCAGGAAATTATTCATGGCATGAATAACTTTTCAAATTGACCTAATCGTTTTTCAACTTTTTCGGGTTCTATCCCCCATTCAACCTTCGATAAATGGGACTCATCTTCTCATAAATCTGCTTGAACACCTCGAACTTCTCGGCGTAGAGGCGGCGGTTTTGCGGGTTGGGGTTGAACACCTGCTGGAAGCTCACCAGGGCGGGGATGTCGCTAAATTGAATGTCGCCCATGCCGGCGGCGGCGATCCAGGCGGCGCCGCGCGCGTTGGCCTGCACGGGGTCGCTCACCTGGCACACCTGCATGTCGAGCACGTCGGCGAAGATCTGGCACCACACGGCGGACTGCGCCCCGCCGCCCACGATGTGAATGCGCTGCGGCGCGCGCCCCAAAAAGTTCTTGACCGGCTTCATCAGCCAGTTGGTGTTGTAAGCGATGCCTTCCAAAAAGGCGCGGATGATGTCTTCGCGGTTGTTATTGAGCGACAGGTTGTACAGCCCGGCGCGCAGGGTGCGGTCTTCCACCGGGGCGCGCTCGCCCCAGATCCAGGGGGTGTAGAGCACGCCGTTGGAACCGGCCGGCACGCGCTCGGCTATTTGATCGAGCACCTTGAAGATGTCGGGCACCCGGGCTTCTTGCAGCAGTTCGTCTTTGTGATAAAGGATTTTGTCGCGCAGGAAGATCAGGTTGCCCCCGGCGGTGGCCTGCAGGGCAATCAGCAGGTAGCGGTCGGGCAGGGCGCAGGGGATGGAAGCCATGCCGGAGAAAACATCGGTTTTTTTGAAAGGCACATGCGCGGTGATCCAGGAAGAAGTGCCGATATAGAGATGCGGCAGGTAATCTTCCACCGTGCCGGCGCCGATGGCAGCGGCGGTGGTGTCGATGGCGCCCGCCACCACTTTGACCTCAGTGGAAAGCCCCAGCGCTTCAGCGGCTGCGGGCTGCAAATTGCCCACCACCGCGCTGCACGGTAGAACATCGGGCAGCTTTTCGGCGTCGATGCCCAGGGTGTTGATCAATTGGGGGGCATAGTGAATGTCAGCCGGGTTGCGGTTGTCAGTCACCCATGAGGTGGTGATGGAATCGACGCTGGCGGCGAATTCGCCGGTCAGCTTCAGGTTGAGGAAGTCGAGCACATTGAGGAATTTGTAGGTTTGCGCATAGATTTCGGGGTGGCGGTCGCGCAGGAACAGCATGTGCCCGGCGGGGTCTTTGCCGGTCATGGAGGGCATGCCGCCGGTGAGGCGGATGAAGCGCAGCACCTTGAACAGGTCAGCCCCGGCCAGCTTGAGGGGGCCGTCCAACTGCTTTTTCAGTTCCGCTGCGCCGCGCATGTCCATCCACAAAATGCAGTTGCACAGGGCGTTGCCCTGGCGGTCCACCGGGATGGTGCCCTCGCCCTGGGTGGAGCAGCACACCGCGCGCACGGCCTGCGCCGAACCGGGGTGGTTGTGCAGCAGGCGGCGGGTGCAGTCGATGAAAGCCTGCCACCATTCCTGCGGGTCTTGTTCTGCGCCGCCGTCAGGCGTGACGATTAACTGGATGGGCTGCGACTCCCAACCGACCACCTTGCCGCTGGTGGTGATCAGCGCAGTTTTCATGCAAGAGGTGCCCAGATCAATTGCCAGGTAGAGGTTTTCAGCGGTCATATCAGATGCTCGCCTCCTGGAACTGGGAAATACACAACAGGCTGATGAGCAGCAGTCCGCCGCCCAGCAGCAGGGCGGGGGTGAAGGAACCATCGGGCGTCTTGATGGCTTCCATGATGGACACAAATACCACCGAAGCCTGACCAAAGAGCTGGATCAACCCGTTGGAGGTGCCCTCGGGGGTGGGGCGGGTGATCTCTGCGGCGTATTGCATGCCGATGGGATTGGCGCTGACCAGGAAGAAGCCGAACAGAAAAGCCGAGAGGAACAGCAGCCATAACTGGGTGGCAAAGGTCAATCCCAACAGACCGGGAATGGCCAGCAAAAATCCGAAGAAAATAAAGGGCTTGCGTTTGCGGCTTTTGTCAGAGAAGGGCGGGATGGCCACCGCGCCCAGCACACCGCCCGCCAGCATCAGGGCGCCCAGGGTTCCGGCGTCGGTGGGGGTGAAGCCGCGCGGGCGGATGATGTTTTCAACCCAGGTGGTGATGCCGTTGAACAGTCCCAGCCCGATGAAGGACACCAGCAGGTAGAGCCAGAACGATTTGACCTTTAAGGCGTGTTTTAGACCGTCCAACATCAGGGCGCGCACCTCCAGGCCGGGTTCGCAGGGCGGGGTGGCCGGTTTTTCGCGCGCCAGGATGAGGAAGAGCACGCTGGAAAGGGCAGCCGCGCCGCCGAAGATTAACTGCACATTGGGAATGCTGATGGTTTCGGTCAGGATGGGGGTCAGCACCATGCCCAGGGCGGTGCCCACCAGGTTGGCCAGGGTGATCATGCCCACCGCGGTGGCTCGCTCTTCATAGGCGAACCAGTTGGCGGGCATCTTGGTCCAGGCGTTGAGCAGGAAGGGCTGTGCCGTGGCGATGCCCACCGTGCTCCACAGCACCAGGGTGTAGTTGGCACCGGCAAAACCGCGCAGCAGACCAAACACGCCCATCAACACGCAGCCAATGGTCACAGCCAGGCGAAAGCCGTAGGTGTCGATGACCCAGGAAACCGGGATGGAAAGCGGGATGAAGGCGATCATGAAGGACATGGCCAGGAAACCAATTTGCCGGTCGGTGACGCCGTAAAAAGCCGCCGCCGGGCCGCTGATGGGGGCGTAGGTGATCCACAGCATTTGGATGGTGAGATTGACAAACATGAAAACTGCCAGTACAACCCAGCGGTAGCCGTATAGTTTGTATTGTTTTTCCATGGCTGCTCCTTCAACGACGCTGCGAAATTAGTATCTTAAAAAATGTCATTTCGACGGCTGAAGGGAGGAGAAATCCAGAAGTAAAAAGATTTCTCGCCCCTCCCTTTTGAAAATAAACCTTCTGGAAGAAACGGGTCTCGAAACAACTGTGATAAAAGTCAAGACAAAGTAACAAATTCGGGGTGG
>CAZOKH010000114.1:0-8418 GCA_964580315.1 uncultured Anaerolineaceae bacterium
ATTACGTCGAGCTTGCTCTTTTTTCAAAACCTACCAATTACGGGACAAACACGACAACACACACATTGAACCGATTCTCAGGCCATTGCTTTTTCTCTTGATAACTGCGCATCTTGGTAAGCTGGTGCACTAGAGTGAGCATGGCCATAATCACGTATTCTCCCATCAGCTTCAAAGGCACATCGCTCAAAGTGGTCACCAACAAACCTCTTTTCATGAGAGCTTCATCCAATCACTTTAAAGGTTTTACAAACTCCGTCTCAATTAAAAAGAGCGCTTGTTGCGCTCTTATTTACTTATCTGTTCAGCTTTCGTTTTGTAAGGCGTCCCGTCGGAATAGAATAAGATTCTCCCCTTTTTCCCGGAACGTTTATAAATATGGGAACAATACGCTACATCCTGTTCATTCAATTTGAACTTTTGCCCACTTACCCCTAATTTGCGAATGATCCCCTTTTTGACCCAGCCCGATATCGTCATGATGGGAATCGAATACTTGGAAGCCGCTTCGCCCAATCCGATCACCTCTTCTTTCAAGTATTCGAATTTCTTAAATTCGGGTAAATCTTCTTTATGCACCCCATTATTAGAATTGCGCGTCTTTTTCTGAACTTCTTCCTCGCTCACGATCACTTCTCCATTGACCTTGCCTGCGCGAATTTTACCCGCCTCAATCATCGTGCGCAAGCGTGTCTCTTCCACCCCGTATTTCTGGGCGGCATCACGGACTGTGAGAAACGTGGGAAGTACTGTCATAATCGATTTAAAATGTATTCATCACCCTGATACTGGCTGTGATGAATACGGTTAGAAAAAAGTTGCACCAAAATTTTGAGTAAAAAGCTCCTCGACCAGGACTCGAACCTGGAACCTAGCGGTTAACAGCCGCCCGCTCTGCCGAATTGAGCTATCGAGGAAGGCACGGCACAATTATTCCACAAGCCAGCGTGATTGTCAAGGAAACGCCTTTGCTTATTTTTACACACTCAAAAGAGCAAGGCTTGTAAATGGCAGGTTAAAGTTTTGTCCTTTTTTGTAGGACAAATGGTTTAAATCCCCACAAGTTCATTATAATGTCGTCAGTGCTGAAAATCCGCCTGTTATTTTTTGGCGCCATTTTAAATCAACAGCACGCAAAACACGGGCCCGAAACGATATATGCGTTCTTCTTCTTTCCGCCTTCTCGCCGTCTTCCTGTTTTCAGCAGTATTCACCCTGGCATTCAGTTTACCATTTCTGGGCTCCGGCAATTTGCGGGAAGGTTCGGCGGTGCTCGACAGCGTCCTGCCCACCCAGACCCCGCAGGATGTTGTTGCCGACCAACCCGAAACCATTGTGCAGGTGACGCCCGAAACCGATGACGAAGAAGCGGTTGATGCCCCGCAGATTTTCCCCACCCCCACCTACACTCCCACTGCCGCGCCGCCTGAGCCCACTCCCGACGGCTGCGAAGTTACCCTCAACGATGAATATATCCAGATCATGTTGGATCTGATCAACCAGGCACGCATGGAAGCCGGCGTCCCCCCGCTGATCACCACTCCCGAACTGATGCAGTCAGCCCAGGCGCACAGCCGCGATATGTCTTGCCGCAATTACTTCAGCCACAACAACCTGGATGGTGAGACGCCCTTCGACCGCATGGAAGAAGCCGGCTACCCGATGGTTTATGCCGCTGAAAACATTTATGCCGGTCAGGGCGTGTATAACTCGCCCGAAAAAGCCGTGAAAGCCTGGTTGAACAGCCCCGGCCACCGCGTCAACATGCTCAGCCCCGACTTTGTGCACATCGGCCTGGGATACGCCTATACCAGCACCAGTTACTACGGCGGTTATTACACCACCGATTTCGGCAGCACGAATTAAACAACCCACCCCCTTTTAATTCAAATCCAAATGTTTCTCACCAGCGCATCCCCTGCGCCAGTTTGCGCAGCATCCTGGCAACTCCCATTTGCACCAAAAACACCAGGAAAATGATTAACGCCACCACCCCCATTTTTGACGCCAGGCTGGTTGCCGCACTGGCTGCGGAGCTTCCATCTTCGGATACAGTTTGAACCTGCTGCCGTGGTTGAACGATTTCCACGTTCAGATCACTGGTTGCCCGGGCGCTGCTGTCTGCGGTGAACGCATCCACCGCTAAAATTGCCACCCCCACCAGAATACCCACGGTGAACAAGACAATTAGAATGTTGCGGATTGTTCCATTCATCGCCTCACCTCTCAAAATGTGCCTTAACGCATTTGTTGTTGAATTTGTTTTAAATCCAGATATCTCGATCATAGCGATGGATGATCAAGAAGTGGTTTAAATGCGGTATAAAAATTGGAGGAATTTCAGACGATTCGCTGAGAATTCACTGAGAAGAAACGACGGCACGCCGGGAAAACTCGGGAGGCCTGGTTGCGTAACAAAAAAGAGGTTGGAGTTTTTTCTCCAACCTCTTTCAATTTATTTTTTTCGCAGGAACTGGTCAAAATCATCAAACCGCACGCGCGAAGTGGTGTCCAGGCTGAGTGGAGTCACCGACACTTTCTTCTCAATGTTGATCACATAAATATCGGTGTCATTGGGCACATCGCCCGGTTGAATGTCTGCCCGCTTGCCGCTGATGTGACCGGGACCTTTCCAATCGCCGCTGCGCACCAGCCGGGGCATGTAATAGCGGTGCCGCCCCAGGCGGGTGATGCGCCAGTCGGTTTGCGGTGTGGCATCGTACGGCACATCAAGCTTGAGCACATCCACATCTTCGGGCAAGTGTTTTTCCAATATCTGGCGCGCAAAAAAAGCGGTGAAATAGGCCGCCGTTGAGAAATCAATTTCGCGCGAATAGCTGTGCACCATGCGGTCATCGCGCAGTTGCAGCGAGGCGGCAATGGCCGGAATGCCCTGCGAAGCCGCTTCCATGGCTGCCCCCACCGTGCCTGAAATGCCCACGCTTTCGCCCACATTCTCACCATAATTGATGCCCGAAACCACCAGGTCGGGCGGTTCGGTCATAATTTCCAGCAGGGCGTGCTGCACCACCTGCGCCGGGGTGCCGCCCACGGCATAGGTTTCCCATTCCTGGTTGTGCACGGTCAATTTTTCAATGTTGATTTTTCCATCCGAATAGGATGGAAAACTGCGCCCGCTTCCCGACGCTTGCTCGCGCGGGGCTGCCACGGTCACATATCCCAGCGCAGCCAGCGCTTCAGCCGCCGCCCACAACCCGGGTGAATTGATACCGTCATCGTTCACCAGCAAGATTTGTGCTTTCTTTGCGCTCATTTTTCCAGGGTTTTCCTCACTCCCATCCATTTTCGTCGTACCTTAAACCGGGCGGTGTGGTGTACCCAATCACGCACCCTGCTTTGTTTCAAATGGAAACCGTAATCATCATTGAGAATAAACACATTATACGGTCAAAATCCTTTTCAGGGTTGGCGCAAAAGGCTTTCCAATTCGCCCAGGTTAACGCGAGAGGTCATATCCAGGCTGAGGGGCGTAACCGACACCTTTTTCTCAAAGCGCATGGCATACACATCGCTGCGCGGGTCCAATTCGGAGGGACGCAGTTCAGCGCGTGTTCCGTGCAGCTTGGCCGGTGAATCCCATGAGCCTTTACGCTCAGCGTACATCTCATAATAAGGATGACGGGCGGTTGTGGTAATCCGCCAGGGGGTGTGCCGGGTGGCGTCACTGGGCACATCAACTTTCAGCACGTCCACATCTTGCAGCAGCTTCTTTTTCAACATCAGCTCGGCAAAATATGCGGTAAAGTAAGCTGCCGTTGAAAAATCGATTTCACGCGAATAAGAATGATTCTTGCGGGTATCGGCAATTTCCAGTGATGCGGCAATGGCCGGAATGCCAAAGGAAGCCGCTTCCAGCGCCGCTCCCACCGTGCCCGAAAGACTGATCACCGTGCCGACATTTTCGCCATAGTTAATTCCCGAAACCACCAGGTCTGGCGGATTGGGCATAATCTCCAGAAGAGCGTGCAGCACTGCCTGCGCCGGGGTGCCGCCCACCGCGTAGGTTTCCCAATCCTGATCATGAACGGTCAGGATACGGCGCTCAATGCGCCCATCCGAAGTTTTGGGCAGGCTGCGGCCCGCCCCCGAAGATTGTTCCCGCGGGGCTGCCACGGTGACAAAACCCAACGGCGCCAGGGCTTCAGCCGCCGCCCACAGGGCAGGCGATTGAATACCATCGTCATTGGTTAATAGAATTTGGAAACGACCATCTTTCATGAAATTTTTCCTCGTAACAATAATTAAGCCGAATATTCGCTTTTTCTAACTTAAGAAAAAACCCTTGCAGCTCAGGCAAGGGAGCTTTTGAACCTTATATCATTCTAGCAAAACCAAAACCTAATAAAGTTATGAAAAGGTTAATAACAGGTAAACAACCTGTTAGAAATTTTTTAAGCGCGCATCAAGGATTCAAATGAGTTTGGGTCAATCCGGGATGAAAGATCCAGCGTCAGCGGCGTGACAGACACCTTGCGGTGCACCTGCAAAACATAAGCATCGCTGTCATCCGGCAGGCCGGGCTGTTGAGAGGCGTCCAGCCGGTGGAATATGGTCTCTGATTTCTGGTTCCAGTCGCTGCGCGGTTTAAGCGGCGCGTCAAAGTGATGATAACGAGCCGCCAGGCGGGTAATCTGCCAGGGCGTATCCAGCGTGGCGTCAAACGGCACATCCACTTTCAGCACATCCACATCTGCCGGCATCTTCCTGCCAAGCATCAATTCAGCAAACCTTCGGGCAAACTGTGCGGCAATCGAAAAATCCAGGTCATGCGGGTCGTGCAACTGGCGCAGGTGCTGCACTTCCAGCGACATGGCCAACCCGGGAATACCCAGCGAAGCGGCTTCCAGCGCTGCCCCAACCGTGCCGGAAAGCCCGATGTTGTCGCCAATGTTTTCACCAATATTGATACCCGAAACCACCAGGTCGGGCGGCTCGGGCATAATCTCCAGCAGGGCATGCTGCACCACCTGGGCGGGTGTGCCTTCCACCGCATAACCTTTCCACACGCTGTGATCAAAGGCACATTCGCGCTCCTCGATCCGCCCGGTCGAAAGGGTAGGACAACTGCGCCCCACCCCCGACTGCTGGCGCGACGGCGCCGCCACGGTCACTTCACCCAGCTCTTTCAGGGTCTGGGCGGCTGCCCACAGGCCGGTTGAATCCAGTCCATCATCATTCACCAGTAAAATGCGGGGAGTGTGATCCCTGTTCATAATTGCTCCCTTGATTTTAATTCATGAGACAAATCATCCAACTGAATGCGCGACGACATGTCAATGCTCAGCGGGGTAACCGCCACCACGTGGTCAAACGCCACGGCGGCCACATCGCTGTCAGGCGGCAGCCCCTCACGCGTGCGGTCATTGCGGATGATGTCATATTTTGCCGGTTCATCCCAGCTTTGTCGTTCATCCGAACGGACGGAATAATAGCGAAAGCGTGCTGCCGAACGGGTGATGCGCCAGGGTGTTTGCGGCGTGGCGTCATAGGGCACATCAATTTTCAACACATCTACATCGTGCGGCAGTGGTTTTTGCAGCACCAGGCTGGCAAAAAAACGGGTGAAATAAGCCGCCGCGGCAAAATCGGCTTCGGAGGGATGGCGCATTTCAAGGCGGTGATTCTTGAGCTGCAATGACACCGCCAGGGCAGGAATACCCAGCCCGGCCGCTTCCAGCGCGCCGCCAATGGTGCCCGATGACCCCAGGCTGTCTCCCAGGTTCTCGCCAAAATTGATGCCCGACACCACCAGGTCTGGTTTGCGCCCCAGGATGTCCTGCACGGCATGAAAGACCGCCTGGGCGGGGGTGCCGCCCACGGCATGCGCCTGCCAAGTGCGCCCGTGCAGTTCAACAGTTTGCACGCTGATTTTGCCGTCATTGTAAAATGGAAAACTGCGCCCGCTGCCTGAAGCCTGCGCACGCGGGGCTGAGATGGTCACTTCACCCAGTTCAGACAGGGCAACCGAAGCCGCCCAGATGCCGGGCGCCTGCACGCCGTCGTCATTGGTGACCACAATTTGCAAGGGTTGTTGAGTTGAATTTTTCATGGATACAGCAATTTTACCGCATTAAAATCCGCTAGCATTGCCCCCATTTTCTTCATCCGGCACACGGCAGAGTCAACCTGCTTCACCAGGAGATCATCACGCATAAAAAACAATGCAACCATCGCCCCAAAAAGTGAATATAAACAACGAAAAAAAAGACATTGCTTCACCCCACTTTTCGGGGTGAAGCAATAATGGTTTCTTTAAGATCGATCTTATCTCGAATTGACTTTTTTATATCACGCACGCTTGGCAATTGCCATCAACTCTTTCACACGCTCCATATCAGTTGGAGCTTTAATGTTGCCATCTTTCTTGAAGAAAGAGCCCACAATGGCGCCGTCGCAGGCTGACAGGATGTCGGTCAAAGTTGCCGGGGTAACCCCGCTGCCCGCCAGCAGCGGCGCAGAGATGGCCGATTTCACCTGGATCAAATCGTCCAATGATGCCGATTTTCCCGTTCCGGCGCCGGTGACCACAATGGCATCAGCCAGGCCGCGCTTTTCAGCATCGATGGCTGATTCAATGACCGGCCGCTGCCAGCGCGGGGTGGTGTTTTTGCCCTGCACATCCGAAAGGATGGCCACATCTTCAGCCGCCAGGGCGGCGCGCTCGCGCACCAGGTAAGGCGCACTGGCAGGGATCAGCCCGGTTTCAGAGATGGACGGATCAACAAACACTTCAGAACGGATGAAGGCCGCGCCAATGGCGCGCGCCACCGCCAGCTCGCCGCGGAAGTCGTTATAAAGAATGTTGACGCCGACGGGAATTATGGCGCGCTGAATGATAGCGCCAGCCACCGCTGCCAGTGAGGCAATGGTCACAGCAGGTGTCTCCGCCGGGAAATACGGCAAATCCCAGAAATTTTCCACGATCACGCCGTTCACGCCGCCGCGCTGCAGGGCATCCAGCTCACCCAGGGCATAGCTCACCAGTTCGCTGAAGCGCGCCTGTCTGCCGGCAGCCGTGCCCGGCAGCGCCGGCAAATGAATCATGCCGATAATTGGTTTTTGCACTGCAAAGATTTTTCGAAAGTCAGCCATTTTTAATCCTCACTTTTCACGCCCACCATGCCGATAAACAACTGCCCCAGAATGGGATTGCCGCGCGTCTCGTTATACAGCGAGACGTTGCCGCCGATCACCGGGACGGAATAGTCGCGGCAGGCTTCAGCCAGGCCGCGCATGCCTTCGGTGATTTGCCAGGCGACAAACGGATTGTCGGGGCTGCCGAAGTTCAACCCATCGCTCAACGCCAGCGGTTTGGCGCCGCAATTTTTCAAATCACGGCAGGCATATTTCACAACGTTATAAACAGACTGGTAAGCATCCTTTAGGATATCGGTGCCATTGGCCAGGGTGCGCAGCATAATCGTCTTGCCAATCTGCGGGAAGCGAATTTCGCAACATTGACCGGATAGAGCGCCGTTCAACTGGATGGAAAGCTGGCTGGGGTAAGTGCTGTCACCTGTAACCGTCACAGCATAATTCGTCGACTCAACCATCTCCAATGGATGGGTGGCGACCTGATCGGCATCAGCCTGGCCGGAGATGGCCAGGCGCGGGAAGCCGTCCACCACCAGTTGCATGGGCAAAGTTGCTGCGGTTTGGTTGCGGTGTTGAATGACCGCCGTGCCGCCATCGACCACTTTGCCGATGACCTTGACCTGCAGGCTGGGATATTTTTCCAGGATTTTTTGTGCGGCTGCCAGCTTGTCTGCATCCACAGCCGCCAGCATGCGTTCCTGGGTTTCAGAAAGCATCAACTCATACGCGGTGAGCCCGTCAGACACTTTGGGCACGGCATCCAGGTCGAGCCACAGGCCGTGACCGGCGCGGTGCACCATCTCGAAAGAGGAGCTGGTTAGACCGGCTGCGCCCATGTCTTGCAAACCCACAATGGCATTTTGTTCAATCAACTCCAGGGTTGCCAGCATCAGGTCTTTGCCAATGTTGGCGTCGCCCGACGGCGGGTGCGCCACAGTGTTCTCATCCATGCCCTTGGAGGCAAAAGCGGCGCCGTCCACACCCGATGCGCCGGTGGGAATGCCATAATACAGCAGTAAATTGCCCACCTTGCCGGCGCTGCTGGTCATCAGACGGCTGCGGTGCACCACTCCCACCACAATCACGTTCACCAGTGGATTGGTGGCATATGACGGGTGCGTCAGCAGTTCAACGCCCAACAATTGCAGCCCGCAGTTGCGGGCATAGTCAGCCGCGCCGCGTTTAATCTCATCAACCATGGCGCGGGTGCTGGGATCATCCAGCTTGCCGGCGCGCAGCAGGGCTTTGACGCCCACCGGCCGGGCGCCCATCGCAGCGATGTCGTTGCAGGAGACATGGACG
>CAZOKH010000115.1:0-8027 GCA_964580315.1 uncultured Anaerolineaceae bacterium
TTTGTTACTTTGTCTTGACTTTTATCACAGTTGTTTCGAGACCCGATTTATACTATTCGATCGATCCTGGATATCAGAAAGGGTCGAGAAATCTTAATATCCATTTCTCAAAAGCGCAATTTATGAATTACACCAGGATTTCTCCTCGCGCGAATTTTTCCATTCTTCAATCAATCCACTGAGCTCGTCGAAATGACAGAATCAACCATTGATTTATAGAATTAGTTGGAACAGTCGGTGTGCTTCAACGCCTCCAAAATGGCGCGCCCAGGCACACTCTTACGAAATGCAATTACTCAAATCTTTGCGTTCATTGATTGCGCCTTGTGGTGAAACAAAGCGTTACAGCACTGGTGTGCGCGTGTGCCAGTCGGTAACCTGCTGATAGGCATGCGCGGCCTTGAACAGCACCTCTTCGCGGAAGTGCGCGCCCATCAACTGTATGCCCACCGGCAGCCCCTGGGCGTCAAACCCCACCGGGAAGGAAATGCCCGGCACACCCGCCAGGTTGGCAGGCAGGGTAAACACATCTTCCAGGTACATTTCCAGCGGCGAGTCGGAGTGCTGGCCAATGCGGAAAGCGGTGGTGGGCGCCACCGGGGCGGCAATCACGTCCACATTTTCAAAGGCCTGCTCAAAGTCGCGTTTGATCAGCGTGCGCACCTTCTGCGCCTGACCGTAATAAGCATCATAATACCCGGCCGAAAGGGCATAGGTGCCGATCATGATGCGGCGCTTCACCTCGGCGCCAAATCGCCCGCCGCGCGTCTTTCGGAACATATCCAGGATGTTTTCACCGGTTTCACGCGGGCCAAAGCGCACACCGTCATAACGCGCCAGGTTGGCAGAGGCTTCCGCCGGGGCAATCAGGTAATACACCGGCACAGCATAGGATGTGTGCGGTAGTGAAACCTCGCGCACCTCAGCGCCCAGTTCGCCCAATTGCTCGATGGCTGCGCGCACGGCGCGCTCCACATCGGGTTGAATACCTTCAATAAAATATTCTCGCGGCACCCCCACGCGCAATCCTTTTAGATCAGTGTTTCCATCCAGTTGAATGGACGGCACGGGCAGGTCAATGGTGGTGGCGTCACGCGGGTCATCGCCTGCCATGATCGAAAACAGCAGCGCCGTGTCTTCCGCGCTGCGCGCCAGTGCACCCACCACATCCAGAGACGAGCCGTAGGCCACCAAACCAAAGCGTGAAACCCGCCCGTAGGTGGGCTTAATGCCGGTCACACCGCAGAAGGAAGCCGGCTGACGCACGCTGCCGCCGGTATCGGTTCCCAGGGCAGCCGGCGCCAGGCGCGCCGCCACAGCTGCCGCGCTGCCGCCGCTGGACCCTCCCGGCACGTGATCCAGATTCCACGGGTTGTGGGTGGTGAAATAAGCTGAGTTCTCGGTGGAAGAACCCATCGCAAATTCGTCCGTATTGGTCTTGCCCAGCGTCACCACCCCGGCGCGCAGCAGTTTGTCCACGCTGGTGGCGGTGTAGGGTGGAATGAAGTTCTCCAAAATTTTTGAGCCGCAGGTGCAGCGCACATCCGCCTGCGCCAGCACATCTTTGACGGCAATGGGAACCCCCAACAGGGGCGGCAGCGGTTCATGCTGCCCGGCGCTGCGCCAGGCAGACAACCGCCGGTCAGCTTCATCGGCCTGCTGCAGCGCCAGTTCGGGGGTCGGGGTGAGGAAAGCCTGAATAGACGGTTCAAGACGATCCATGCGCGCCAGGCAGGCTTCGGTCAATGCACGGCTGCTGCAATCGCCGCTGCGCAGCGCCGTCAGCGACTGGGATAGGGTGAGATCAGTCAATTCAGTCATGATTCACTCCAACACAGGCGGCACGCGGAATTGATTTTGTTCAGCGTCAGGGGCATTGCGCAAAATATCAGCCGTTTGCAGGCTTTGCGCCGGCACATCCTCGCGCAGGGCGCTGCCCGTTGCAAACACGCTGGCAGTGGGCGGAATGGAGCCGGTATCCAGGGTTTGCAGGCGGGCCACATAATCCAGAATATCGGAGAGCTGGTGAGCATAACGATCTTTTTCTTCGTCACTCAGTTCGAGGCGCGCCAGATCGGCAATGTGATCGACTTCTTTTCGGCTTAATTTCATGGCAAAGACTTCCTTCTTTTTAAAGCGCAGGCTCGCGCTGATATTCTTCACTATTCAATGATTGCCAGCCTTCAGCAAACCAGTGAATATAATCGTCCATGTGCTGCTTCCAGGTTTCTTCATTGTGCATACCGGGCACAATGCGCCACTCATGCGGGAAACGTTGATAATTCATCATTTCCTCGAATTCACGGGCGGGTTTCAGCATGGTATCCAGGTCGCCTGCGTCAATATAGACACGCGGGCGGAAATTTTCAGGTATTTCACGCAGCCAATAAATCATTGAAACCGCATCGCCTCTAAGCGGGGCAAAGCTCACCGCAGCCACTGAACTGAATGTGTAATAATGGGTCAGCGCCAGGCGCATGGCCCAGCCCGCCCCGCGTGAAAGGCCGCCAATGGCGCGGCACAGGTGTGAGGGGCAAGTGGCGTAGTTCTGATCCACCCAGGGGATAAGCACATCCACAATCAGCGTTTCAAAGGTCGATTCAGATGGTTCTTGCAGGTAATAGGGTTCGCGCGGCATGACAATGAGAAACGGCGGGGCTTCACCAGCAGTTATCATTTCATCGGCAATTTCATCAGCACCCAGGCGGTCCCACTGATCCTCGTTATAGCTCTGTCCGTGCAGCAGGTAAAGCACCGGGTAACCGGGCTGCGCCTGCGGATCATAGCACGGCGGCAAATAAACCTTGAAATTCACCGGGTAGGTCAGCAAATCGCTTTGAATTTCGCGCGTCTCAAACTTCCCGCGCGTTTCCCGGCAGCCTGCCGGCGTGGCGGTTTCCTGCGGGGTAGGCGTGAAAGCAGCCAGGGTTGACTGTTCGAGGGACGCACTTTTCCCGGCAGGCGCCGGTTCAGCCGCCGCCGGCACTGCCGGCTGGCAGGCACTCAGCGCCAGGCAGACGCACAGCATCAGGCAAACAGGCAGCCAGCTTGATGTAGAGGCGAGCCGAAAGGTTCGGAATTTGAACATTGAAAACCGTTTCCTTGACGATTGCATAACATTCGGATTATACTCTAAGCGCCGGGGTGTAGCGCAGTTGGCAGCGCACCGCGTTTGGGACGCGGGGGTCGGCGGTTCAAGTCCGCCCACCCCGACTAGCCTCCAACCGCCGAGAATCACTCGGCGGTTGTTTGTATCCTTAAGAAGAACAAAACTTTCGCCCATTCCTCTCATGCCCACCCCTTTCCTCTCCATTGTCATTCCTGTACATAATGAAGAAAGCCGCCTGCCCGACGCGCTGGAGAAAATTTTTGCGTTTTTCAAAACCCAGCCTTACACGGCAGACGTGGTGGTGGTTGAGAATGGCAGCCAGGACCGCACCCTGGAGATTGCACAGGAATATGCCCGGCGCTGTCCAAATCTCACCGTTTTCCATGAAGATCAGCGCGGCAAAGGCCTGGCGGTAAAACGCGGCATGCTGGAATCTCACGGTGAATACCGCTTCATTTGCGATGTTGATCTATCCATGCCCATCGAGCAGGTCAACCGCTTTCTTCCCCCCGGCCTAAAGCAGGTGGACGTTGCTATTGGATCACGCGAAGCCCCTGGAGCGGTGCGGTACAACGAACCGGCTTACCGTCATTTCATCGGGCGGGGGTTCAACACGCTGGTGCGCCTGTTGGCGCTGCCCGGTCTGCAAGACACCCAGTGCGGTTTCAAATGCTTTCGGGGCGCCGTGGCAGAGGAAATTTTTCCACTGCAAACCATGAACGGCATGTCGTTCGACGTGGAAGTGTTGTTTGCTGCCCGCCGGCGGGGCTATAAAATACTTGAAGTGCCCATTGACTGGTACTTCAATGCCGACAGCCGGGTGCGCCTGTGGCACGATTCATCGCGCATGGCAGCCGATTTGTTCGCCATCCGGCGCAACGCCCTGCGCGGCCTATATGACCGCTGACCATGCCCAGACAAAACCCCGATCTGAGCCTTGAACTTCCACTCTGGCAGGGAGGTGTGAGCCGCCTGGCCGGGTTGGATGAAGCCGGGCGCGGCGCCTGGGCGGGCCCGGTGGCTGCCGCCGCCGTGATTTTGCCCCCCGAAAAAGAAATTCTGCAAACATTAAAAGGCGTGCGCGATTCCAAGCAGATGACGCCTGCGCAGCGCGCTCAACGCGCACAAACCATTCAAGACACGGCCATTTGCTGGGGGGTGGGAATGTCTTCGAATGAAGAGGTGGATGCGCTGGGTATTGTGCGCGCCACACGGCTTGCCATGCAGCGCGCCTTGCAGGCTCTCATGGTTCCACCACAGCATTTATTAATTGACGCCTTGCGCCTGCCGGAGATTGAGCTGCCGCAAACCAGCCTGCCGCACGGCGACGCCCTCTCGTTGAGCATTGCGGCCGCCTCGGTGCTGGCCAAAACTGCGCGAGATGCCCTCATGGTGGAATTCGATCATCAGTTTCCCGGCTATGGTTTTGCCCGCCACAAGGGTTACGGCACGGCGGCACACAGCTCAGCCCTGCAGCAACTGGGGGCCTGCCCCCTGCACCGCTTCTCGTTTGCCCCCCTGAAACATAGTTCATCAGTCAAGATGTTATAATAGTTACAATATGGGTTGATGTGTTCAGGAAGGGTGAATATGATATCTTCCAAATCCTTCACAACCGAAACAATCATTCATCAATTACAAAAGACTATTCCTATCCTTAAATCGCGGTTCGGAGTACGTCGGTTAGCATTATACGGCTCATATAGCACAGGTAAACAAACCCAAAATAGTGATGTTGACCTTCTGGTTGAATTGTCTCAACCTCTAGGCTTGGAATTTGTTCGTATGGCATCTTTGCTTGAAGAAGCTTTGGGACATAAAGTGGATCTTGCAACTTTTGACAGTTTGCACCGAAGCGCCGGAAATCCCCAAAAAAAGCATATCGCTAAAGACGTGGAAAGGACATTGATAGATGTCTGGCGCGAGACGTGACATAGATTATCTTCAAGATGTACTTGAAGCCATTCAACGCACATTGGAATATACCGGGAGTATAACCTGGCAAGAATTTCTAGTTGACCACAAGACTCAGGATGCAGTCATTCGAAATCTAGAGGTGATTGGCGAAGCAACTAAAAAGATTTCCGATAACATTCAGAATCGCTATCCTGAAATTCCCTGGCGAGATATCACAGGAACACGTGACCGATTGGTTCACCATTATTTTGGTGTTAACCTTGAGATAGTCTGGCAGATAGCCAAAAGTGATTTACCAGTCCTTTTCACGCAAATTAGAAACGTTTTGGATAAATTTCCAACCAGCTAGTTTTTAATATCCTGTTACTTTTCCCCATTTCTGCATATCCTGTTATGGATCCGTACTTGCCAGTTTAGATAAAATTCCATTTTCACTTCCACAAATAAAAACCTCACAGGTTTTTTTCACAACCTGTGAGGTTTGATTTTCTATTGCTTCAAGCTGAAACTAACCAACCTGTTTTCGCATACGTCCCAGGAATATTTTGCTCACTTCAGCCACAATAGATGGAATGGCAATCAAAGGCAGGACTTCAAGCCATTGCAGCCAGCCCAACGGCAGGGTGTTGAAAATGGTATTGAAGAACGGCACATACACCACCATCAAGATCAAGGCAACCGAAGAAAGGAAAGCCATGTTCATCCATTTGTTGCTGAATACACCAATTTTAAGTATGGAATAATATTCAGAGCGGGCAGTATAAGCGCGCAGAAGTTCGGAGGTGCTGAGGGTAACAAAAGCCATGGTTTCGGCGAATTCATAATGAGATGCGTCGCTGGAAATGCCGATGAAGAACGCCGCCAGGGTAACCGCGGAGATCGCGATGGTTTGCAAAATGATGCCAATCCACATGGGTTTGTTGATGATCGGCTCTTTGGCCGGGCGGGGACTCTGATCCATGATGTCGGGGTCGCCCTTTTCGGTGGCAAGCGCCAGCGCAGGAGCGCCGTCAGTCAGCAGGTTGAGCCACAGCAATTGTATGGCGGTCAGAGGTGATCGACCGCTCACCAGGGTGGCAATGAAGATGATGGCAATTTCTGCCAGGTTGCAAGAGATCAGGAAGTACACAAACTTGCGAATGTTGCTGTAGATGATGCGTCCTTGCTCAATGGCAGACACAATGCTGGCATAGTTATCGTCAGTCAACACCATGTCGGCGGTTTCTTTGGCTACATCGGTGCCGGTGATGCCCATCGAAACGCCGATGTCAGCGCGTTTGATGGCAGGCGCGTCATTGACGCCGTCACCGGTCATGGCGACCACTTCGTTGTTGTCACGCAATGCATCTACAATGCGCATTTTATGTTCCGGTGAAACGCGGGCAAACACGTCAGTGTTTTCCACTTCTTTCCTGAGCGTTTCATCGTCCATGTCGTTCAACTGCGCGCCGGTCAGCACATGGTGATCGCTGCGCAGCAGGCTGATGTTGCGGGCAATGGCCTGGGCGGTGTTGGGATAGTCGCCGGTGATCATGATGGTGCGAATGCCGGCGCCGCGCGCTTTTTCAAGAGCGGGTTTCACCTCAAGTCGCGCCGGGTCGATCATGCCCGACAAACCGGCAAACACCAGGTCTTTTTCCAGGTTCTCAGGGGTGATCTCGTTGGGTTTCACGGGCGACAGGCTGTAGGCCAAACCCAACACACGCAGGGCTTCGTTGGTCATGGCGTCGTTGGCTGCCAGAATTTTCTGGCGCATGGCGTCATCGAGCGGGGCAAATTGATTATCAGGGGTAACATAGCGGTTGCACAGGTTGAGCACCATGTCGGGTGCGCCTTTAACCGCCACGGCATACCAGGTTCGTTTCTGGTCGTCTTGCATCACACGTGTGTCAGCCACTTGCGGCATGCGAATTTGATGCACAGTGACCATGCGCTTGCGGGTTGAATCAAACGGAATTTCTTCTTCACGCGGGTATGCTTCATTCAACTGAGGCGCCAGCTCGCCGGCTTTGGCAGCCGCCACCAGCAGCGAACCCTCGGTGGGGTCGCCAATCATGCGGTACTGCGCTTCGCCGCCGTCCGACGGCAGGGGTTCCAGCATGGCGTCATTATTCAGCACACCCACCCACAGTGTGTCCATGGCCGCCGGGTACTGGGAAATATCAACTTTCTGACCATCTTTGTGGAATTCACCTTTAATGCCGTAGCCGGTGCCGGTAATATCAAAAAACTCGCCGCCCGCATATATTTTGGTGACAGTCATTTCATTCTGGGTCAGGGTGCCGGTTTTATCGGTGCAGATCACCGTGGCGGAACCCAGGGTTTCCACTGAAGCCAGGCGCCGAATGAGCGCATGCCGCTGCACCATCTCGCGCATGCCCAGCGCCAGGCTGATGGTGACCACAGCCGCCAGGCCTTCGGGCACAGCGGCGATTGCCAGGCTTACCGAAACCATGAACATTTCGCGCACCACATCCCAGCTAAAGGGGCCTGCGCGCACCACACCCACCACGAAAACCAATCCACAAATGGCCAGCGCCGCCCAACCTAGCAGTTTTCCCAGGTTGTCGAGGCTGACCTGCAGCGGGGTTTGTTCTTCCTCCACGCTTTGCAGCATATCGGCAATCATGCCCAGTTGCGTGTGCATGCCGGTGCTAACCACCACGGCGCGTCCGCGGCCGTAGGTGACCGTGGTGCCCATGAAAGCGGTGTTTTTCATGTCGCCCAGCGGAACTTCAGCATCCAACAGCAGGGCGGCATTCTTTTGCACCGGCACCGATTCGCCGGTCAGCGCGGCTTCGTCCACTTTCATGTTGACGGCTTCCAGCAGGCGCACGTCAGCGGGAATGAAATTGCCGGCTTCCAGGAAAACCACATCGCCCGGCACCAGCTCGCGGGCTGGCACCGAAACACGCCGCCCGTCGCGCAGCACCTGCGACTCAGGAGCTGCCATTTTCTTCAGCGCCGCCAGGGCTTCTTCAGCGCGGCTTTCCTGCACAAC
>CAZOKH010000116.1:0-7775 GCA_964580315.1 uncultured Anaerolineaceae bacterium
TCGAACGATTTGCGAGGAAACCATCATGGATGAACTTCAGACCTATCATATTCAAGGGCTGGACTGCCCCGACTGAGACAAAACCCTGGAGCAGGGCATTGCCAATATGCAGGGCGTCAAGTCTTGTTCCATTAATTTCTCTACCGAAAGCCTGCGCATCGAAGGCGAAGTAACGCGCGACGACCTGACGCAGCGGGTGGCTGAACTGGGCTATCAATTGGGAGATTCTTCTCCAACAAAAGCTGAATCCACTCCCATCAAGAGACCCAATTTTCTGCAATTTTTCTGGAGCCAGTCCGAATCGCGCCTGGCAGTAATTGGCGCCATATTGATCTTGCCCGGCATGGTGCTGGAAGAATGGCTGGGCATGCAGGCCGCCTGGATTGACCTGGCTTCGCTGGCAGCCATGTTGCTGGCGGGGTTCCCGGTTTTTCGCGGGGCTTTCAACGCCCTGCGCTTCAGCCGCCGCATTAACATTGACGTGTTGATGACCCTGGCAGCCATCGGCGCGGTCATCATCGGCGCTTTCACCGAGGGCGGCATGGTGATGGTGCTGTATGCGGTGGGCGAAGCCCTGGAAGGTTTTGCAGTAGACCGCTCACGCGATTCGCTGCGCAGCCTGATGCACCTGACGCCCAAAACCGCCGTGCGCTTGCAGCATTCAGACGGCAGTCAGAGCCAGGCGGTGGTGCCGGTGGAAGAACTGGCGATTGGCGATGTGGTGCTGGTTAAACCCGGCGAACGTATTCCCATGGACGGCGTGGTATCAGCAGGTAGTTCCAACGTCAACCAGGCGCCGGTCACCGGTGAAAGCGCGCTGATCGAAAAGATGCCCGGCGCCGAGGTGTTCGCCAGCAGCATCAACGGCGAAGGCGCGCTCGAAATTCGCGTAACCCACCTGGCCAAAGACAACACCATCAGCCGCCTGATTCGCATGGTGGAAGAGGCGCAGGAAAAACGCGCCCCCGTGCAGCGCTTTGTGGACCGCTTTGCGGCGGTTTACACGCCTTCCATCATGGCACTGGCGCTGGCTGTGGCAGCCGTTCCACCCCTGTTTTTCGGGCAGCCCTTCTGGAATCCTTCTCCCGAAGTATTTGGCTGGCTGTACCGCGGCCTGGCATTGTTGGTGGTGGGCTGCCCGTGTGCGCTGGTCATCAGCACCCCGGTTAGCATCATCAGCGCCATCAGCAGCGCGGCGCGCAATGGTGTGCTGATTAAGGGCGGATCGGCGCTGGAAACCCTCAGCCGGGTGAAAGCGGTTGCCCTCGATAAAACCGGCACCCTCACCGAGGGCAAACCCTCGGTGGTGCAGGTGCGCGCCCTGGCATGGGATGAAACCCCCACCCCGCACAGCGACCGCCTGGTGGCGCTGGCCAGCGCCGTCGAGCAGCGCAGCTCGCACCCCCTGGCGCGCGCCATCCTGAACGAATCAACCCGGCGCGGGGTGCAAAACCAGTTCGAGGCAGCCGAGAACGTCACAACGCTGGTGGGGCGCGGCGTTAGCGGCCTGGTGAACGGCAAAGAAGTGCTGGTGGGAAGTCATAAATATTTCGACGAGAATATTCCGCACGACCCGCAGCACTGCCAGGCTGCCCAGCAAGATTCAGCCAACGGCTGCACTGCCATGATGATCAGCGACGGCGGGCGCTATGTGGGCACCATCACCGTGTCTGACACGCTGCGCAACACCAGCTGCGAAACCGTCAGCCTGATTCGCAAAAACGGCGCAGATGCCGTGGTGCTGCTGACCGGAGACCATGCCGCCGCCGGCGCGCAGGTGGGCTTCCAGGTGGGCATAGACGTAGTGAAAGCCGAACTGCTGCCAGAAGACAAAGTGAACGCTGTGCACGAACTGAAAGCCCGCTACGGTCAGGTGGCCATGGTGGGCGACGGCATCAACGACGCGCCAGCCCTGGCAGCGGCTGACGTGGGCATTGCCATCGGCGCCGCCCTGGGCGGCACCGCCCAGGCCATGGAAACCGCCGACATTGCCCTGATGGGCGACGATATCCGCCAGATCCCCTACGCCTTGAAATTGAGCCATGACACCATGAAGATTATCAAGCAAAATGTTACCTTTACACTGGTTATTAAACTGCTGTTTGTGCTGCTGGTGCTGGCGGGCTGGGGAACCATGTGGATGGCGGTGTTCGCCGACACTGGCGCGGCGCTGATTGTCACCCTGAACGGCATGCGCCTGCTGAAGAATAAGCCGCTGGTGTCTGCAGCGAACATGGCTTGAGTTTTTTTATCGAAGTTGTGATTATCTCTGGATGCTCGACTGGATTTATGTGTTCTTTTCGACGAGCGATGATCTCATGCGGTAGAAAAGTTAAATGAATGAAGCGAGGAGAAATCTTTCTGTCCTATTAAGAATAGATTTCTCAAGGCAGCGGCGTCGCGCACCACGTGCGTTGAATCCATTGCCGGGCTTTAACCTTTCGGCGGTAAATCTCCCACCCATTATATTGTTATTTTATTTGTAATTTTGTATCATTTTATTGATATATGCATCTAATTAGACAAGAAAATCCATTTCGTCTCATTAGGGCTGAAAAACAACTCGACTGGAGAAAATTAGCATGTTAAATGCAATTTTTACCCAACAAGAATGGTTTGACCGGTTACTGCCAGAGGGCATACCGATCCCCAGCACAACGCTTTTAAGCGGTCCGGGCGGCTCAGGGAAACCTTTAATTGGAAACCTGCTGGTTGCAGCCTGGCTGCGGCAAGGCGGCAGCGTGGTGTTCATGTCTCTGCAATATCCTGATCGAAGTTTCATCGCGAGTAGTTTGAAAAGCGTCACGCAGCTGGATTTGGATGATTACCAGGACAAGATTGCTTTTATTGAGCTGGATGCCAGCCTGGAAGGTATGGCGCCGGCGGTGGGCAATCACTTCAAGGCCAACGTAGTCAAACCCGAGGTTTGGGATACCGCCCTGGAACGCGCATGTAAAATGGTTCCTGCGCAGGGGCCTGGTATCATGGTCTTTGCTTCGGCTCTCAACCTGCTGTTATTCTCTCCAACCTATGGAAAAAGTATCCTTGAAAAGATAAAGACCACGATCAGTGACCACAAGCATACCTGCGTATTCTCCACCAGCACCTCTGCGAAAGCGGAAGAAATTGCAGAACTTGAAGCCATAGCGGATAACCTGGTGATGACCCGCAGTGAAAATCAACCTTTCCGCCTTTACATGCAAATCAAGCGAATGAAAAATGCTGCGTTTCTCACCGATGAAATCGAGGTGCTCATCCCGGCAAATGTACTGCTGGAAGTGAAAGAGATCGCGGATTATAGCCGCAAACGCATCATACCGCTGATCTCTAAAATATAGGTTTGCCCGCACAAGTTTTCTGGAGCCAAATAAAAACCAAAAGAAAAAGCCAGGCTGCGTCAGCCTGGATATCCTGGTCCCTGTCGAAAGGGATTAGCGCCAGACCAGATGTGATTGCCCCTGACAGGCGGCGGAAAAGTAAAATTTTCCCGGCCTCAGGGGCAAATTTGTCAAAGTTTGCCAGCCATCCGCCCGGTTTGGGATTATGATTGAAGGGATAACTTTTTACATTGCCTCTGGCAATCCCGACAGAATCATTTTGTGATGGAGGTCTGATTCATGCAGATCGTCACCGACAGCGCCATGGATTTGTATTTGCCTGCAGAGCAAACCAACGGGGTTGCCATTACCGTTGTGCCGCAGTTAATCACCCTGGAAGGCAAAACCTACCGCAGCGGGGTGGATATCTCTTCCGCCCGGCTTTACCAGTTGCTGGCTGCCACCCAGAGCTACCCGGTCACATCGCTGCCTTCCGTCACAGATTTTGCTGCCACCTACCGCCGCCTGGCAGCCAAAGACCCCGATATTTTATCCATTCACGTTTGTTCCGATCTGAGCGGCACTTTTAACACCGCACGCATAGCCGCCGACATGGCGCCTGAAGCCAATGTCACCCTGGTCGATTCGCGCTCCCTTTCAGTGGTGTTGGGCTGGCAGGTGGCGGCTGCCGCGCGCGCCATCCATGCCGGTTGGGCAGTCAGGCCCATCCTGGAGATGATCGAACATATCCACCTCGTGAGTGACATTTTGTTAACCATCGACGACCTGCGCTATTTGATTCACGGCGGACGGGTGGGACATTTGAAAGGCCTCATTGCCTCGGTGCTCAACATTCGCCCCCTGTTGTGTCTCGATCACATCAGCGGCAAGCTCAGTCAACTGGGGCTGGCGCGCACCTTCAAAGGCGCCCTGAACAGCATGATGGACTGGGTTGCCAGAAGCATCCCCCTGGGATCAGACCTGCGCGTGCAGGCCGGCCACTCCAACAACCCGCAGGGCATGACCTTGCTGCGCGAGAAAATGCAGCAGATTTACCGCTGCCACTGGCTGCCCGACGCCATCTTGTCGCCGGTAATGGGGGCGCATGCAGGTCCCACGTTGGTGGGCATGGCCTACGCGCCCGAATCAGCCTTTAAAGGCATACCCTGAAATTAGATAACTTGAAACCACAGATAAACACAGATGCACACTGATCCAAAAATCGGTGTGCATCTGTTATCTGGATAAAAAATCAAGCTCAGGTCGTTCTCTTTACGGCAATCCAATCGCCTGGCGCACTTCTTCCATGGTCTTCTCGGCAATGGCGCGGGCGCGTTTGGCGCCGTCGTGCAGAATATCCCAGATAACGTCAGGGTGTTTGTCCAGCTCGGCGCGGCGCTCGCGGAATGGCGCCAGGTAGGCATTCATATTCTCTGCCAGCTTGCGTTTGTCATCCACGCAGCCAATGCCGGCGCGGCGGCATTCCACATCCACATGCTTCACCCATTCAGCATCTGAGAAGATCTTGTGCAGGGCAAACACATTGCAAATGTCGGGGTTGCCAGGGTCGGTGCGGCGCTGGCGCTGCGGGTCGGTGACCATGCTCATCACGCGGCGCGTGGTTTCTTCCGGCGTGGCGGCCAGTTCAATGTGGTTATCGAGGCTCTTGCTCATCTTCTGCTGCCCGTCCAGCCCCAGCACCTTGGGAACGTTGGTTACTTTCATCTCCGGTTCGATCAACACATTGGTGTTATAGCGGTAATTGAAAGAGCGCACCACTTCGCGGGTAAATTCAATGTGGGGCGCCTGGTCAATGCCCACCGGCACCGCGTTGGCTTTATACAGCACAATGTCGGCTGCCATCAACACCGGGTAGCCTACCAGTCCGTAGTTGACATTGTGCGGCTGTTGGCGCACTTTCTCTTTGAAGGTGGGCAGGTCGGTCAGTTTTCCCAGCGGTGTCACCATGGAAAGAATAGTGTGCAATTCGGTCACCTGGGGCACATGCGACTGCACAAACACAATCGAATCCTCGGGACGGATGCCGGCTGCCAGCCAGTCAAGGGTCATTTCATAGGTGTTCTCACGCAGGTTCAGGGTCGATTCCATGGTGGTTAACGCATGCAAATCGACAATGCAATATACGCAATCATATTCATCCTGCAATGCAACGTAATTGCGAATGGCTCCCAGGTAATTTCCCAGATGCTGGCGTCCGGTGGGGCGGGCGCCTGAAAAAACGCGGCCTTTCTTCATGCTCTCTGTCAACTTTCTTTTATAGTTTTTGTTTTACCAGCTCTTCCACTTCTCCCGGTTGGGCAAAACGTCCTGTTTGAAGCTTTGAATAGATTAATTGGTTATTTATCGTTACTTCAAATCGTCCGCCGGATGATGGAATAAGCATGATCGATTCAATCTTTTCTTCAAACTTGCTCAACAATGCGGCTGCCAGACCGGTAGCCTTGTCTGCATAGTGTCAAACTGCGCAATATTCTATGGTTATTTTTGACTGCATCATCGGTTCCTCCTGTTTTTTTATGAGCAAGAGCTGAATGAAACCCGATTAGATAACCGGTGAATATTGTTCAGATTATATCAACGTTCTGAATTTTGGTACAATCACCGCATGATGAAGATTTTACCGCCCGGTGTGCCGCTCTGGAAACGCCTGTTTGACCTGGTTGTCACGTTGGTTGGGCTGGTGATCGCTGTACCGCTGATGTTGATCATAGCTTTAATCGTGTGGATCAGTGAAGGGGCGCCGGTGGTTTTCAGCCAGCGCCGCCCCGGCCTGCATGGAGAAATTTTCACCCTGCACAAGTTTCGCACCATGCGCAATGCCGTCGATGCGCAGGGCAACCCCCTGCCCGATGGTCAGCGCATCACCCCGCTGGGCAGGTTTCTGCGCGCCAGCAGCCTCGATGAATTACCCGAGCTGTTCAACGTGCTGCGCGGTGAAATGAGCCTGGTGGGCCCGCGTCCCCTGCTGATTGAATACCTGCCGCTGTACAGCGCCGAACAGTCCCGCCGCCACAATGTCCTGCCGGGCATAACCGGCTGGGCGCAAATCAACGGGCGCAATGCCCTGTCGTGGCAAGACCGCTTTCGCCTGGACGTCTGGTATGTTGATCATGTATCACTCTGGCTGGATATCAAAATCCTGGTGCTGTCTGTACTGAAAGTCATTCGCCGCGAGGGCATCAACATGCCCGGCCAGGCCACCACCGAATATTTCACCGGGAATCCTCCCGAAGGTTGAACCTTACTCCATAGGCGGATCGGCCGCCATCACCAATCCCTTGATCAGCGTTTCCTGGGTCTGGTTCACCAGGTCTTGCTTCCCGGCGCTGATCAAGCCCTCATTCACATCGATCAACTCCAACGCAGCCATCACCGCCTGCCCGCCCCGGCCTTCCAGCATGGCGGGAAAAACCTCGCGGATCGAAGCTGCCAGGTCCTGGTGAACGGTGGCCACCCAGTAGGGTTTCAGTTCATCAGGCGGGGTTTGCGAACCCACCAGCATGATGTTCTTGGAAGCCAGGTAAGTCAGCAATTCAGCGCTGGCGGCTTCAGGTGAAACATACATCAAATACACCACGTTCTTCACCAGTTCATCCGCCACTGCCTGCCATTCACCTGCGCCGGCTGTGACCGGCAGGGCATAGCTGAGCGGGAAACGCACTGCCGGCGCAAAGAACGGGTTACATATTCCGCAGTAGTAGTGCGCGCCGTTCAGGTAAGCCGCCTGGCGCGCCGGGCCGTCGCCGTCTGCCGGGAACAAACCGGCAGCGCGCCAGTCAGTGGCCGTCACCACTGACAGGAAACCCGCCAAAAAGGCTTCATTTTCCGGCGAAATGAGGATGGTGGTCAGGTTGGCGGCAGCAGGCAATTCGGTGCGGCTTACCACCGCAAATTGCACCTGCGGCGCGGTATTTAATAAATCGGTCAGGTTGCCCGGCGTGGTTAAAAAGAAAGCCATCTTCCAACCGCCGTTTGACAGGTCAGCCGGTTGAATTTCAGGCAGGGTCTCCACCACGAAGCCTGCCGGGGCAGCCAGTTCATTCAGAACGGCTTGAACAGCCTGGCTTTGAGCGGGAGAAATCTCAGGGGGGGCAATCAACGCAATTTTGTTGGGCAAAGGTGTTACCGTTGGCGCGGGTGTGTCGGTGGGCAGCGGCGGCATGGTGGGTGTGGCGGTGGGCTCCGGCGCTTTGCCGCCGCACGCAGCCAACAATACCAGTACCAATAACCCCAGCAGCAAAGGTAAAAACCGGCGTTGGTTATCTGTCGAGTGTTTCATGATCAATATTTTTCCTGTGGTGAAGTTCTATTATCCGGGCTCACGGCCAGTAATCTTGATCTTACCATACTAATCCGGGCGCTAATTTCATCCTTCCAATGGATTATACCTGTTTCTTTGGATGTTAGATAATCTATACGCATTCCCATTGAGGTTGT
>CAZOKH010000117.1:0-7753 GCA_964580315.1 uncultured Anaerolineaceae bacterium
GGTTTGCAGCGACAAGGCTCTTTCTTCCACTGCCCGAAACAGGCGCGCGTTCACGATGGAGATGGACGCATAATCGGCAACCAATTCCATCATGCGCTGCTCATCAGGGGTAAAAGCCACGGGCTTTTTGCGCATCACAGCCAGCAAACCAATCACCAGTTTTTGAGCTTTCACCGGCACAATCATCACCGATTCACCCAGGTTTGCAATTTTGAACTTTTTCACCGCCTCGCCGCTCAGGCAAAGAGGCTTACCCGAAACCGCCACCTGTCCTCCCACCTCATCATCCCAGGGGCTGTTGAGACGGGCTTTATAAGATGCGGGTAAATTGCGCTGCGCTGAAAGGAGAAATTTTCTTTTCGATTCATCCCACAGCAAAAACCATCCATAATCCGACCAGGTTACATGAGCAGCGCCGTCCAATATTTTTTCAAACAACAACGTCTGATCGGTGGTGGAAACCACAATTTTGCCAATGTCATACAGCGTGGTCAATTCCAACACACGCTGCTGAAGTTCCTGGTTGGCTTTTTGAAACTGGGCAGCCAGGCGGTCGCGCTCGCGCCGGGCATGTACCTGTTCGAGCACACGCTCAACCACGTGAATGATCTCCGCTTCGCGCATGGGATATTGCAGATAATCAGCGGCGCCCAGGCGAAAAGCCTGGATGATATCTTTTTCCGCCCCGCTGCGCGCCACCACAATCACCGGCGCCTGCACACCCTGCGCCGAACAGGCGGCAATCAGGTCTTTGCCACTCAGGCCCGGCAGGCTCAAATCAACAATAATCACATCAGGGGGATTCTTGCGCACGCGCGCAATTGCCGTGGCAGCATTCATGGCCAGTTCGGTGCGGTAACCCACTGCCTCTAATGCCTGATGGGCCAGAAGATCGCTGATTTCCGGATTGTCTTCAACAACCAGAATTAAATCTGTGCGTTGCGCGGTCATATCTTAACAATCATAGCATGGAAGACTGAAAATGTGGTTATCGGGTCATCTTTTTGCAAACTGGTTGTTAACTTTTCATCAAAACCCGAAATCATGCTTGACTTTGGTATGCTGCTGTGAATACAATGATAAATAATGGGTTTGTTGAGCATTTAAAATGACGAGAAAATTTTCCAATATTCTGATACTGCTTTTGGCATTACTGGTATTCTCTTTGGCCTGTCAGGTTTCTTATTCGCTGCCAAATGATTCAGCACGTGCCACACAGGCAACCGCCGCCCCGCAATTCCTCATCAAAACCGCCACTCTAACCTCCCCCGATCAATTGCCTGACCCGTCAGATATCCAACTGATCGAGTCGCGCGACGAAGTATTGGTGGCCTTATACAAACGAGTTAACCCCAGCGTGGTGCTTATTCAAACCCTCACCGATTACGGGCAGGGAGCGGGTTCCGGTTTTCTCTATGACAGCCAGGGACACATTGTCACCAACTATCATGTCATTGAAGGCGCCACAGATATTGAAGTGCATTTCCCAACCGGCGTGAAAACGCGCGGAGCCGTCATTGCCACCGATCTGGATTCTGACCTGGCAGTGATCAAAGTTGACCAGTTGCCCGACGGCATTTCACCGCTGCTGCTGGGCGACTCTGACCTGCTCCAGGTGGGTCAAACCGTAATCGCCATTGGCAACCCCTTCGGCCTCGACAGTACCATGACGGTGGGGATTGTCTCAGCCAAGGGGCGCACGCTGGAATCCTTCCGCGATGCCCCTGACGGCGGCGTTTTTTCAGCAGGAGATCTCATTCAGACCGACGCCGCCATTAACCCGGGCAATTCAGGCGGGCCGCTGCTGAACCTTGCTGGAGAAGTCGTGGGCATCAATCGCGCCATTCAAACCCAGTCTTCCCTGTATGAATCCCCCGCCAACAGCGGCGTAGCTTTCACCATCTCTTCCAACATCATCCGCAGGGTGGTGCCTTCGTTGATTGAAAAAGGCAGCTATGATTACCCCTACCTGGGTGTGGTTGCCAAAGAAGAATTGACCCTGCTGGAACAGGAAGTGCTGGGCATCACCTACCCGGTGGGAGCCTACGTGCTTCAAACCACCACCAACGGTCCCGCCCAGAAAGCCGGTTTGCGCGGCGGCACAACCGATTCATCCATCCCTGGTCTGCCCCTGGGGGGCGATCTGATTATTGCCGTAGATGGTCAGCCGGTGCGCGTCTTTGCCGATTTGCTGGCTTACTTGATGAAACAAAAAAGTCCGGGCGAATCCATCACCCTGACCGTCATCCGTGAAAATCAACAACAGGAGGTACAAATTACCCTGGAAAAACGCCCCTGAAAAGGGACGTCAGTTATTCAACCGTTTCAGAAAGGAGTGAAAGATGTTCTCTGAAAAAGACCTGCAGGAATTAATCCAGATAAATGCACCCGAACAGGTCCTGAGCGTGTATTTGAACACTGAACCCTCCAAAGGAAACGCCGATGCCTATCGGTTGCGTTTACGAACGATGCTAAAAAACATCACTCTCACTGAAGACGCTGCCGCCATTGAGCGATTTTTCAATCAAGACTATGACTGGAATGGCCGCAGCGTTGCGCTTTTCTCCTGCACAGCACAAAAATTCTTCCGCGCATATCCACTGGCAATCCCGGTTTATGACCAGGTTTATGTCGGTGACTATCCCTTTGTAAAAGAACTAACCCGCCTATTGGACACTTATGGCGGTTATGGGGTTGTGATTGTTGACAAACAGGGAGCGCGTTTCTTCAGCTTTCACCTGGGAGAATTGACCGAACAGGACGGCTACCTGGGTGAGCCGGTAAAACATGTCAAGCGCGGCGGGGCGTCCAGCTTCCCCGGCAGACGAGGCGGTGTTGCCGGGCGCACTCAAAAAACTGAAGAACTTGTCGACCGCAACCGTAAAGATATTGTGGAATCAGCCACCCACTTTTTTGAAGTAAATCATACTCGCCGCATTCTAATCGGCGGGACAGAAGAGACTATTGTCTCATTTCGCAGCCAGCTTCCCAAAGCCTGGCAAAGCCTGGTGTACGGAACCTTTTCGATTGCCATGAGCGCGCCGCATGATGAGGTGCTGCAGCACGCGCTTGAAATTGGCATGCAGGCCGAACGCGAGCGCGAAGCGCGTATGGTATCGCAATTGATCACTTCAGCCGCCAAGGGACAAAATGCCGTGATGGGGGTGTCAGCCATCCTTTCGGCGCTGCAAGACGGGCGTATTCAAACCCTGGTGCTGGCCGAAGGCTATAAAAGCCCCGGACGCATTTGTCCGGTCTGCCATTACATGACCGTTCAAGAAACAGATGTTTGCCCCAAATGCAACCACCCCCTGCACCCCACCAACGATGTGATTGAACCCGCCGTCAGCAGAACCCTGCGCATGGGCGGCGAGGTGGAAGTGGTGATGACCAACCCTGAACTGGTGCGCAGCGGCGGCGTGGGCGCCCTGTTGCGATACTGACCCCCTTTTAAAACTTTACTCCCCCGTTTTAAAAACTCAAAACGGGGGAGATTCATTCAGCAGATTTACCACTCGTTATAATGCACAAAATCGGCGCGGTAACGGTCTACCTTGGGCTGCTTGCCGCGCGGATAACCCAGCGCCACCAGCGAAAGCGGGGTGATTTCTTCCGGCAGGTTAAGCAGTTTGCGCAACCCCTCCATGCGCTCCTGGTTCGGGTAAATTGCCAGCCACACACCGCCCAGACCGCCGGCGTGCGCCGCCAGCAGCAAATTCTGGGTGGCGGCAGCGCAGTCTTGCACCCAGTATTTTGGCTGCTTTTCGGTATTACCGCAAACCGCCACGGCTGCCGGGGCCTCTTTCAACATATTTGACCAGGGATGAAATCGGGGAATGGTCTCCAACTTTGCACGATCAGTAATAACCACAAAACGCCACGGCTGCACATTGTCCGCCGAGGGCGCATACATGGCAGCACACAAAATCGCTTCCAGTTCTTCCTGGGGAATCGCATCCGGTAGAAAATGCCGCACACTGCGCCGGGTTAATAAAGCCTCAAGAGCATCCATTTTGCCTCCACTATTTCCGGTTGAAATTATATTATGAATTATATCGAGATTATTCTGTGGTAAACTAAGCAAACACTAGCAATTTATTTCTATCCAATAACACCGGTTTAGTCCGGTTAACAAGGGAATACAAATCACCATGCCTGTTATTTATCCGTTTACCGCCATTGTCGGTCAAGACCGCATGCGCCGCGCCCTCATCCTCAACGCAGTCGATCCGCGCATCGGCGGCGTCTTGATCCGCGGTGAGCGCGGCACAGCCAAATCAACTGCGGCGCGCGCCCTGGCAGCCCTGCTGCCCGATGTAAAGGTGGTTTCAGACTGCCGTTTTGGCTGCGATCCTGATGAACCCAGCACCTGGTGCACCGAATGCCGCGAACGCGTACAAAATGGTGAAGTACTTCCCGTATCCAGCCGCCCCACGCCCTTCATCAACCTGCCGGTTTCAGCCACCGAAGACCGCGTGGTGGGCACCCTCGACATCGAAAAAGCCATTCAAAAAGGCGAACGCCGCTTTGAACCCGGCGTGCTGGCTGCCGCCAATCGCGGCTTGCTCTATATTGATGAAGTGAACCTGCTGGATGATCACGTGGTGGATGTGCTGCTCGATTCAGCCGCCATGGGCATGAACATCATCGAACGCGAAGGCATTTCCTTCAGCCATCCGGCGCGCTTCATCCTGGTGGGCACCATGAACCCCGAAGAGGGCGACCTGCGCCCGCAGCTTCTCGACCGTTTTGCTCTTTCTGTTGACATTCACGGCATTCGCAACGCACGCGAGCGGGTGCAAATCATGGAACGCAACCTGGCTTTTGAAAGCAATCCTGAGGCTTTCCGCAATGAATGGGAACCAATGGAAAAAGAGCTTTCTTCAAAAATTGAAAAAGCCCGCAGCCTGGTGAACAAAGTTACCTACACCAGCCGCGACCTGGTGACCATTGCCAGACTGACCGCTTCGCTCAATGTTGAAGGTCACCGTTCTGACCTGGTCATTCTCAAAGCAGCCCGCACGCAGGCCGCCTTTGAAGGCCGCAAAGCCATCTCCGATCTGGATATCGCCCTGGCAGCCGAACTGGCGCTGCCGCACCGCCTCAAACACGGCCCTCTGCAGCAGCAAGATATCAGTTTTGATCAACTTGCCGAACGCATTGATCAGCTTCAGGGACAGGAAAGCCTGAGTGGAGACAGCAAACCCAGCGATGCCGATGAAGGTGAGGCTGTGGAGCAAAAAAAAAATAGCGGCTGAAGAAGGCGCCAGGCAAGATGTTGACTTAAAAGACATCCAGCCTTCTGCCCAGAATGTTTTTGAAACCCAGAACACCCCCTGGTGGGACGGCGGCCAGCAGATTCAAACCGGCGAGTCTTTTATGCCGCGCCGGCTCGACACCCCGCTCGATCACATGATGCGCCGCAGCACCGGCCGCCGGTCTTACACACAAACCGACCAGAAACGCGGCAGGTATGTGCAGGCCAGGCCCGCCAACGGCAAACCCTATGACCTGGCTTTTGATGCCACCCTGCGCGCGGCCGCACCCTTCCAAAAACAACGCCGCTCCAAAGCCGGCAAAGATCCAAAAGTAGCTTTCTTCATTCGCCCCAACGACTATATGCGCAAGGTGCGTGTGCGCCGCGCCGCCAACCTGGTGCTTTTCCTGGTTGACGCCTCCTGGTCAATGGCGGTCACCGAACGCATGGAAGCCACCAAGGGCGCCATCCTCTCCCTGTTGACCGACGCCTATCAGCGCCGCGACCGGGTGGGACTGATTGTCTTTCAAAAAGACCGCGCCACCCTGGTGCTGCCGCCCACCAATTCCGTCCAACTGGCGCACCGCGTGCTGGCCGATATCCCCGTGGGCGGCAAAACGCCGCTCTCACACGGCCTGCAAATGGCGTATGAAGTGCTGCACCGCGAGAAATTCCTGCATCCCGATGTGATGCCGCTTCTCATTGTGTTGACCGACGGCGCCGGTAATGTGTCGCTCACCGGCCGCCCGCCGCAGGAAGAAGCCCACACACTTGCCAACCTGATTGCCGAGGAAGATATTCACAGCGTACTCATCAACATGGAACACGCCGCCTTTGACCAGGGTCTGGCACAGGCGCTGGCTGATCACCTTGAAGCGCCCTGCTACTCCATAACCGATATGCGCGCCGATAAACTGGTGCACACCGTGCAGCGCGAAATCAGTTTCATGCAAGAATCAGTATAATGAGAGACCGATCAGCGCACGGGAGCCTTTGTGCCACTCCCTTGCATCCTTTTCCGGCTGATGATATGATGGAAAAATCATGCAGGATTTAATCTCACCCACCGGCAATAACCGCACGGCAAAATTGCGCTCCACTTTGCTCATGGTCATCCTGGCTACCATTCCCTGTTACTGCCTGGGAGTGGGATTGCTGTTCATTAATGAAGCACAGCTCAACCGCCCCACTGCCACCATCACCTCATCTGCCACATTCACTCAAACGGTCGCCACGGCAGCGCCTCAAAAAGCCAGCCCCACGGCATCTTTTACCCCCACCATCACCCGCACCTGGACGCCTTCCATGACGTTCACCCCCTTTAAGACTCCCACCCGCACCGAAACGCCGGTTCCTTCAGACACTGCCACATTTACCCCCGAACCACCCACCGAGACCCCCATCCCGCCAACTGACACGGTGGCCCCGACCGTCACCGACACCGAAACAGTGATTCCGACTGAAACGACAGAATCGCCCCAGGAAACCCCGCAGTAAACCCGCCGGCAGGTAAAAACCCATGCTTGAACCTCTTGCATTGCTGAAAGAATTAACCGCACTGCCCGGCCTGTCAGGTCACGAACAGGCAGTGCGCCAACACCTGACCCGCCTCTGGCAGCCGCTGGTTGATGAGATCAGCGTGAGCCCGCTGGGCAGCCTGCACGCCCTGCGCCGCGGCGGCGGCAGCCAGCCGCGCCCTGCCGTTTTGCTGGCAGCTCACATGGATGTGATCGGGTTGATGGTGACCAAAATTGAAGGGGAATTCTTGCACGTTACCCGCGTGGGCGGCATTGATGCGCGCGTGCTGGCAGGGCAACTGGTCACCGTACACGGCAAGCGCGACCTGCCGGGCATCCTGGCGCTCACGCCCGCTTCACTGCTGCCGCCGGGCCGCAACAACAAAAACCTGTTCCTTGAAGATATTCTGGTCGATACCGGCTTAACCGCCGAAGAAGTTAAAGAAGAAATACCGGTGGGCAGCCTGGTTTCTTTTGCCCGCGCGCCGTTGGAATTGAACGGCGATATGCTGGCAGCCCCTGGTTTGGACAACCGCGCATCGCTGGCGGCGCTGACGCTGTGCGCACAGGAGTTGCAGCACATGACGCCCGCCTGGGATGTGTGGCTGGCTGCCACCGTGCAGGAAGAAGTCACCCTGGCGGGCGGCGCCACGAGTCCCTTTGCCCTGCGCCCTGCCATGGCAATTGCCGTTGATGTTACCTTCGGCAAGGGGCCGGGCACACCCGACGACTACCGCAGTTTTCCGCTGGGCAAGGGTGTTGCACTGGGTCTGGGTCCCAACATTCACCCCGCAATTCACCAGTCGATCAAAACCCTGGCTGAACAACTGGAAATACCGGTTTTCACCGACTTGATGCCCGGCCATTCGGGCACCGACGCCTACGCCATGCAAATTGTCGCCGAGGGCATTCCCACCATGGTGGTTGAAATTCCGCTGCGCAACATGCACACACCGGTTGAAGTGATTGCCCTGCGCGA
>CAZOKH010000118.1:0-7522 GCA_964580315.1 uncultured Anaerolineaceae bacterium
CGGCCGTCCACAGGCTGCCCGATTTGAGCCGCAGCCAGGCAAACGCAAAGCTGATTCCCATCACCATCACCGAGAACATGATGCCGGCGTACCAGCGTGGGGCGCCGGGCAGGTTGTAATCGGCGAAGAATATCAGGGGGAGGTGCCACAGCGTCCACACTACGCCGCTGATCAGTGCGGTTTTGGTGAAGCTGGTCACCTTGAACAGTTCGGGAACGAGCAGCCCCCGCCAGCCGATTTCTTCTCCCAGCGCAGAAGCCAGCCCGAGCAGGCCAATGAGCGCGGTTAATGCCAGGGTGAGCAAAAGCTGCAGCGCGGGCGAACTGGTCAGGCCGCCCCAGCGTCCCTCAATGTACCCCATCATTTCGGGGTCGGGAAAGCCGCCCAGCCCGGTGAGCCAGGTGATGCCGTAAACCACCAGGCAATAGGCCAATGGGAGCAGCCAGGCAACAACCAGGTATTTGAACTTGCCCGGCTTCCAGCCCAACCCGCGCAGCGTGTGTTCAAAGATTAACTGGGTGATGATCCCGGCAATGCCCGGAGCCCACATCAAGCCCAGTACGAATAATCCACCCGAAGCTTCCAATGTGCCCGCGGATAGGATGAAGGTATAAAAGATGGAAGAAAGGATCAGGGTAATGACCAGGAAGGTGACAATTTTCTGAATGGTTTTTGATTGCATGACTTTCCTTTCTGAAACTAGAGAAGCATTCAGTGATTGTGTTGTTCTCTCTATATATACGCTTAAGCAGGTGGCGTGGTAGCAAGGAAAAACCAGAATAATTCTCGCCGCATTTCCTCTTGACAAATTCATATATACAAGCTAGAATATACAATGTAAAGGAAAAAAGATGAGCGTCCGACTGGTTTTATTAGGCTTGCTGCACGAGCGCCCGCTGTACGGCTATGAGATCAAGCAGATTATTGAAGAGCACATGGGAGATTGGACTTCCATTGCTTTCGGCTCGATCTACTTTGCCCTGGATAAACTGTCGGAGGAAAAATTTGTAGAGAAAGCGGCAGTGGAGCAGGCTGGCAACCGCCCCTCGCGAATCGTCTACCAGATTACCCCGGCTGGTGAAGAGGAATTTTTGCGGCTGCTGCGTGAAAGCTGGCAAAACATAGAGCGCCAGTATTTCGATGTGGATATCTGCCTGTTTTTCTTAAACCGCTTGCCGCATGTGGAGATCAAGAAATATCTGCACGACCGCCTGGCGCAACTGGAAGGCAACCTGGCTTATTTGAAAGCGCATGAAGATGCAGAGATGAGCAACCCGGAAATTCCCCCCCAGGCAAGAGCCATTTTTAGCCACACACGCGTGCATTTGCAGGCAGAATTGGATTGGACGCGGGATTTGTTGAACAGCCTGGTAAAACAATCGTAGTTTTTTTTGGCCTAAAATACAAGCTTGTATATATAACATTGTATAATAATTGGAGGAAAAAATGACACGCAATCGAGTTCCAGAAACAGATCATGGTATTCAGGGAGAAGTTCAAGTCAGCGACTACAACCAGTTGCAGCGCCAGTTACGCGACAAAGGTTGGATTGAAACGGATGAAATTATCAAAAGCGGCATTGCACACGGGCATACCCTGGAGATTGGACACGGCCCCGGTTACCTGGGCCTGGAGTGGTTGAAAAAGACCCACGACACCCGCCTGACCGGGTTGGACATCAGCCCCGACATGACCGCCCTGGTGACCCAAAACGCCCGTGAATACGGCGTGGAAGAGCGCACCACCTACGATACAGGTGAAGGCGACCGGCTGCCCTATGCCGACAACACCTTTGACGCGGTGTTCACCAACGGCTCGCTGCATGAGTGGGTCAACCCGCAGGGCACATTCGAGGAAATCTACCGGGTGGTGAAACCGGGTGGGCGCTTCTTCATCTCAGATATGCGCAGAGATATGTCGGTGTTCCTGCGCTGGTTTTTGTGGCTGGGCTGTCAGCCGGCTTCGGTGCGCCCTTACCTGTTTTCGTCCATTGATGCGGCCTATACCCCCGGTGAATTGCGGGAGATGATCCAAAAAACCTCATTGCGTCATGCGGTGGTAACCGCCAACACTATCGGCGTCATCGTCAGCGGGCAAAAATAACCAGTAGAAAGATGCGGTTGGCTGCGCGGGAGGCAAAAACGCGCAGCCAATGATGCAACCGCTCTGTTTTGTTTTTCATCAAAGATTATTTCACCGGTTGTTTTTGACAAAATTGGTCATATATGTTAAAATGCTCTACATTGGAATCAGTGCTGTATGGGGGGAGCCAGTTATTCATTTGAGATGAGCTGTAAACCGCCCTGGCAGCAGTCTTTGCCAGGGCGAATTTTAAAAAAAACGACCTTACAAGCCCTATGTGGCTTTTGATTAGTAACGTAGTTGAAAAGTAGAGGACAATGAAAAACAAAGCAAAAACCTTACGAATCCTTCCGCTCGGCGGACTGGGTGAAATCGGAAGGAACATGTACGCGTATCAATACGGCGGCAAAGATGTGCTGGTAGTTGATGCAGGTTTAATGTTCCCCGAGCAAAATATGCCGGGAATTGATTATTTAATTCCTGACTTTGATGTGCTGTTGGACGGTAAACATACCGTGCACGGTATTGTGTTGACCCACGGTCACGAAGACCATATCGGCGCCATTCAATATGTGATTGAACGGCTGAATGTGCCGGTGTATGGGGCGCCGCTGACCCTGGAACTGGTGCGAAATAAATTGCAGCGCGCCGGGCTGTTGGATAAAGCTGACCTGCGCCTGCTGGATGCCGGCGACGTGGTGCAGATCGGCCCCTTCCAGGTGGAAGGCTATCATGTGTGCCATTCCATTCCCGATAGTCTTGGCCTGGGCATTCAAACCCCGGCCGGGCTGGTGGTGCATTCGGGCGACTACAAGCTGGACATGACCCCCGCCGATAACCGACCAACCGACCTGGCAAAACTTTCGGAATTTAGCTCGCGCGGCGTGCTGGCTTTTCTGGGTGAATCGACCAATGCGGTTGAAGCGGGATGGACGCCCACCGAACAGGTTGTGGTTCCAGCGTTTGACCAGATTTTCCGTGAAGCGCACGGGCGCATTTTTATCGCCACGTTTGCTTCATTGATTTCGCGTGTTCAGCAGGTGGCCAATACGGCGCGCAAATACAACCGCAAGCTGGCTTTCATGGGCACCTCAATGGTGGACAATGTGAAAATTGCCCGCCGCCTGGGACTGCTGCAAATTGACGAGGCTATGATCATCAGCATTGAACAGGCGGTCAGCCTGCCAGCCAGGCAGGTGGCGGTCATGTGCACCGGTTCGCAGGGCGAGCCCAACTCGGTGCTGGAACGCCTGTCAAACGGCCGCCACAACCAGGTGAGCATTCGACCCGGCGACACGGTGGTGCTGTCATCCCATCCCATCCCGGGCAATGAAGAATCGGTCTATTCCACCATCAACCGGTTGTTTAAGTTGGATGCGCATGTGATTTATGATAAAGTGGCGCCGGTGCATGTTTCGGGGCATGCCAACCAGGACGAGATGAAGATGATGATCAACCTGCTCAAGCCGCGTTACATCATCCCCATTCACGGTGAACTGCGCCATTTGAAACAGCACGAGGCGCTGGCACGTTCGATGGGCATTCCGGCCAAGAACATTGCTGTGCTGGAGAATGGGCAAACGCTCGTCTTCCAGAACGGGCACATGAAACTGGGCGAGACGCTGCCGCTTTCCAGCGTGTTTGTAGACGGCTCCAGTGTGGGCGACGTGGACGCCGAGGTGATCAACCAGCGCGCCAGCCTGGCGCGCGACGGCATGGTCATCACCCACCTGGTGCTCGACAAGAACACCGGGCTGCTGGTAAAAGAGCCTGAATTCATCAGCCGCGGTTTTATGATGGACGAAGACGCCCAGGAATTGCTTGCACAGATGCGGATTGAAATTGAAGAAACCGTGAGCCGGGCGAACGGCAATTTGCAGATGGACGTGGTGAAAGCCATGCGCAAATATTTGCGCGCTGAAGCCGGGCGCACCCCCACGGTGTTTGTCACCGTCAGCCAGGTTTAAGAAAATTCAAATTAACCACAGATGGACACGGATAAACGCAGATAAAAAAATATCTGTGCAAATTTGTGTTCATCTGTGGTTTTGATTTAATTATTCCCACTCACCGGGTTTCCAACCGTGCGCGCCGCGCAGCGGCACAAAGGCCACCGGGATGATGGAATCATAATCGAACTGGTTGAGCGTGCGCTGGTAAAGGCGCAGGTCTTGATAATACCTGGCTCCCACTGGAGCCACCAGTTTGCCCCCTTCACACAATTGATCTAAAAGCGTCTGCGGAACGGAGGGCGCCGCCGCGGTGATGAGAATGCCGTCAAAGGGCGCTTCATCCGGCAATCCCAGCGACCCGTCGCCGCAGCGCACATCCACATTCTCAATGCCCAGTTGTTTCAAATGACGGCGCGCCGCTTTTGCCAGCGAGGGAATTTGTTCGATGGTGAAGATTTGTTTTGCCAGAAGTGACAGCACGGCTGCCTGATAGCCAGAGCCTGTGCCGATTTCCAGCACTTTTTCATGCCCCTGCAAGTTGAGTAAACTGGTCATCAGTGCCACAATGTAGGGCTGCGAGATGGTTTGCCCGCTGCCGATGGGCAGCGGATAGTCGTCGTAGGCATGGTCGTGGTCATCGGGCAAAACAAACAAATGGCGCGGCACCTGTCGAAAAACGCTCAACAGGCGCTCGTCCAGCAACCCGCGCCGCCGGATCTGCTCGCGCACCATCTGCTCGCGCTGTGCCTGAAACTGCAGCGCGCCTTTCATTTACTGGCTCCTGAGATTAAGATCGGCCAGCCGGCGGGCAATTTGACGGTCAATTTTTCCCATGGGAAAGTTGCCCAGGTCTTGCGGGGCAACCCACTGCAGTTGGCTGGCGTGCAGCAATTGCGGTTCACCCTGCGTGATGGTGCATTGGAAGGCGAACAGGTGCACCCGGAAGTGAGTGTAGGCATGTTTATATTCGCCAAACGCTTCGCCCACGCTGGTTTCAACAGCCAGTTCTTCGCGCAGTTCACGGCGCAGGCAGTCGGACAGGCTCTCGCCGTCTTCGCGCTTGCCGCCGGGAAACTCCCACAACCCGCCCAGCAGACCTTTGGAAGGGCGGCGGGTGATCAACACTTTGCCGTCTTCAAAGATCACGGCTGCGGTGACTTCAATTTGTGGAACGGCTGCCGTGGCTTTTTTGACGGGCAATTGCTGCTGCAAGCCCAGCCTGGCGGCCTGGCAAATTTCCTTCAACGGGCATCTGGCACAGGCGGGGTTGCGCGGGGTGCACAGGGTGGCACCCAGGTCCATCAACGCCTGGTTGTGATCGCCAGCCCGGCCCGGGGGCAGGTGCTCGGCGGCCAGTTTCCACAGGGCTTGCAGCCCCTGCGGTGAATCGATGGGCAGTGCCACATGAAACACGCGCGCCAGCACCCGCTTGATGTTGCCGTCAAGGGCG
This sequence comes from uncultured Anaerolineaceae bacterium, assembly GCA_964580315.1. Taxonomy (GTDB): domain Bacteria; phylum Chloroflexota; class Anaerolineae; order Anaerolineales; family Anaerolineaceae; genus CAZOKH01. The sequence goes on from CAZOKH010000118.1 coordinate 5,485, forward strand.
GGGGCGTCGATGCCAAACGCCATCGAGGCAATTGCCCCGGCGGTGTAGCGCCCGATGCCGGGCAATTGCTCAAGCTGGCGCACATCGGCCGGCAGTTTGCCGTGGTGGTTTTGCATCACCAGCCGGGCGGCTTTGTGCAGGTTGCGGGCACGGCTGTAGTATCCCAGGCCCTCCCAGGCGCGCAACACAGCCTGTTCGTCAGCCTGCGCCAGAGAGGGCAAGTCTGGGAAGCGCTGCATCCAGCGCTGGTAGTAGGGAATGACGGTTTCTATACGAGTCTGCTGCAGCATAATCTCTGAGACCCATATCTTGTAAGAATCAGTCTCACCGCGCCAGGGAAGCTCGCGGTGGTTCGCATCATACCATTTCAGTAAATCTCGTGAAAATTCAGGGAGTTTTGTTGTATCGGTGTTCAAAACTGAAAGCCGCCGCTGGCCTCAACCAATTTTTGATTGTAGTTGCGAACGTATTTTTCGAGCTTTTCACGTAATTCAAGCCATTCATTCGATTTGAGCATGGTTTGAACCTGCGCCTGTGAGGGAAACATGGCGCCCACCAGAATTTGCGGGCGGTCGCCATACGAAGTTGCCCAGGCGTCGCTCAGTTCAAATCCCAGCCGCTGCACTGCCGGCATAAATTCGCGCACAACGAACTCGAAATATTCCTGTTCGCGTTCGGGGAAGATATCCCAGGTCATAATCAACTTGACTGTCAAAACGAACTCCTCGTCAATGATTGTGGTTCAATACGACAACCTGCGTTTCTTCGGGAAGCTGTTCAACGTTGTTAATAACCAGGCTGGGCACAGGATTCAAATCAGCGATTCCCATTTCTTTTAAAAACTTATCCAGAGGATCGAGTGAAAGGTGTGATTCAGGGGTGGCATAATGCATGGGAATGACGATGGAGGGGTCAATCAGGCGCACCACCTCAGAGGCTTTTGAGGCGTTCAGGCTGTTGGCACCGCCCACGGGCACCAGGACAATATGCACTGTTCCCAGGGCTTCCACCTCAGACTGGGTTGGCACACGTTCGGGGTCGCCCAGGTGCGCCACGCTAAGCCCGTTGAAGTCAAAAACATAAAGCGTGTTGGGCGGTTCATCGAGGGATGCGCTGCGGCCGGTGTGTACGCCGGTAATGAAAACCCCTTTGACTTCAAATTCTCCCGGACTGCTGACCAGGTATGGATTGCCTGCCACGGCTGCCCGGTGGTTGTGCCCGGGTTTGTTGTGACTGATGCTGAGAATGTCAGCCTCCAGTTTCAACGGAGCATAGCCCACTTCATTGTGGTCGTAAGGATCGGTGACCACTGTTGCCAGGCCGCGCTCTGTAATTTGAAAACAAGAATGACCGTACCAGGTAATTTCCATTTAATCTCCGAGATTATCTAAGATTATACATTGTTTTAACCAACCACTTGACTCAAACCGCTAACTTTGATAGACTCCTGCCGCGCAGAATCAAGAGCGAAAGCATCTTATCATAAACCTGTTTTAACTGGAAATAACTGGCGCAGGCAAAAAACCAACCTTGCCTTTAATAGAGGGCTTTGGTATAATTTAGCCCGCTTTATCAGTAACTTAACAATTCGCCGATGTAGCTCAATTGGCAGAGCAACGCACTTGTAATGCGTAGGTTATGGGTTCAATTCCCATCATCGGCTCTGGTTGCAAGCTGGCGAGTGAGATGGCTCGTGCTGAACGATCTCACTCTCGAGTTGGCAACAACTCAAAATGGGCAGTTACCCAAGTGGCCAAAGGGGGCTGACTGTAAATCAGCTGGCGGACGCCTTCGGAGGTTCGAATCCTTCACTGCCCACTGTTGTGTTGTCCTCCGCATGGAAACATGCGGAGAAAGTGCCCTCATAGCTCAGTTGGTAGAGCACGTTCTTGGTAAGAACGGGGTCATGGGTTCAAGTCCCATTGAGGGCTCTGGCGAAAGAGAAATTAACAAACGCTGTTTTTGTTTTTAAGGAGAGAAAGAATGGCGAAGCAGAAATTTGACCGAAGCAAACCGCACTTGAATGTGGGTACGATGG
>CAZOKH010000119.1:0-7322 GCA_964580315.1 uncultured Anaerolineaceae bacterium
CCTCGGCATCGGCGTTCCGGGTTCTGTTCACACCACCGGCATCACCAAGGTCTTTCAAACCCGCGTGGGTGAAGGTCCCTTCCCCACCGAGCTTTTCGATGAAACCTCGCATTTCTTGCGCGGCGACGGCACCAAGCAGTGGGATGAGTTCGGCACCACCACCGGGCGTCCGCGCCGCGTGGGCTGGCTGGATGCTGTTCTGTTGAAAAAAGTGATTCAAATGAACGGTGTGAACGAACTGGCGCTAACCAAGCTGGACGTACTTTCCAATTTGCCCGAGGTGAAAATTTGCACAGCTTACCAGGGCGGCTCAAGCATATCTCCCCTGATTCTGGATAATGCCATCCAGCCGCAGTACCGCAGCTTCAAAGGCTGGAGCGGCGACCTGATGGGCGTGCGCCAGTGGGAACAACTGCCCGCCGAAGCCCGCGATTATGTTCTGTTCATCGAGGAATACTGCCAGACTCCAGTACGCTACATCTCGGTAGGCCCGGAACGCAGCCAGTTGATCAAGCGCAATTAATCCTCTGCTTATCGAAAAGATGATTATTTCAAAAATGAGAATTCAGCCGCCTTAGTTGCGGCTGTTTCTTTTTAACAGGTGTGCCAGGACAACCCCGCCGGTGATCAGCGCCGCCGACCCGGCCACTAATTTCCACACACCCCGCCAGTCAACAGCCAGGCGGTCATTATTTTCTGGCAGCGGCGGCACATCGGGGGTGATATACAGGCGCAAATAATCCATAGCGGGTGTTGAGATGCCGCTTTGCAGCGCCAGTTGATGAAATTCATCCGCCAGTTTTCCCATCTCATCACGGGCATGGTTGGCATGCCGCGCCATCAACAATTCAGCCCGCTGTGTGTTGAGCGATTTACGCATCACTGCAATCAAAATGGGTTCGGGAATGTAAGAAAGCACCCGGTATTTTGCCGGTGTGACGGGAATGCCCAGTTGGTTCAACACAGCCAGGCCTTCCTTCACCGCGCGTACCATTAACACAATGCCGTCGGGTGTACGCGACAGCCGGTAATTGTCGCCCCCTGCCAGGTACAGCGCGTTGGCAATCGGGCTGACCAGGGCTACGTGCGTTTTTAGCCAGGCATCCATGTTGGTTGAAAGCGAAGTTGGAAGTCCGGCGCTTTCAAAAACTGCTGCCGCAGCTTTTAAACGGGGTGTGATTCTGCCGTCAATCTCCCCCATTGTGATGGGTTGAGCATTTCCTTCCACAATGTGATATTGAATCACGTGCTCTTTGCGTGTTCCGCCGGCGCCGGGGAATCCCAACAGCACACGCTCTGCACCCAGCGCATCGGCCAGGGGCTGAAACCCTTCAGCATTATTTACCATGAACAGGATATTGGGCGTGGCGCGGTTGGCTGCCAGCATGGGCAGCAGCGCGTCCACCTGGTTCTTACGCACCAACACCAGCACCAGGTCATAGGCATCATCAGCCGCCAGTGTCTCAACCAGGTTTACCTGCGCTTGCAATTGCACGCCCGTATTCCAATTCTCAACTACAAGGCCGTGTTCGCGAAGCTGCTTCAAACGCTCGCCCCGCGCCAGCAAGCTCACCTCGTTGCCGCTGCGGCTTAAGTATGCCGCATAAAGACTTCCCAGCACTCCCGCTCCAATGACCAGTATTTTCATACCGCCTCCCTATGAGTTTTTATCGCAGTGCTGCTTGATATGAATGGGCACTTCAAACATTTTTTCCTGGCAATCTTTGCACAGGCCAGGCAAAGTGATTTCATTGACTTCGGGTTCGAAGCCATAATTTATTTTTAACTGGTCGAGCAGGGGCTGAACTTCATCCATGCCGACACTAAATATTTTTCCGCAAGAACGGCACACCAGGTGAACGTGCGGCTCATGGTTTGATAACAATTCAAAGCGCAGCTGCCGGTCTCCTCCGTGAATGGCTGAAACCAGTCCAAATTCTTGCAATAATTCCAGCGTGCGATACACGGTGGAAATATCAACGCTGGTAACCCGTTCCTTGACACAGGTAAAAATTTCATCCGCAGTGGAGGGTTTCTCCACCTGGTGCATAATTTCCAAAACCAATTCACGCTGCGGCGTAAATCGATAACCGTGTTTTTTCAATTCCTTGAGGAAGATCTCTTCGCAAGACATACTTGTTCTCCTCATCAACGAATTTTTTGTCGATGATCTTACAGGATACCATAAAGGTATTTTTTGTGGAAGAAAACAATCGTCCCCGCAAAGAAATCGGGTTACCCTTTCAAACGCATGGGGAGACCGGCTGCCAAAAACAGCACTTCATCTGCCGCCGCCGCCAGGCGCTGATTGGCTCGCCCCAGCGCATCGCGATACACCCTGCCCAGCGGTGAATCGGGCACAAGCCCCAGCCCAACCTCGTTGGAAATAATCAGCCATTCATGATCTGTGGCATCCATCAAAGCCAAAAGTGCGTCAATTTCAGCGTTCAGGGCCGCTTCAGCCGCCCCGCTGCTGTAAGGCTCCGGCAGCGGCGCAATCACATTGCTTGCCAGCAAAGTGACACAGTCCAGCAAAATCAGCTCGCCTGTTCCGGCAGCCTTGCGAATCTGTTCGGCAACCGCACGGGGAGCTTCCAGCGTCCGCCAGTGCGCCGGGCGTTCCTGTTGATGCCTGCGGATGCGTTGTGCCATTTCATCGTCCAGGGCTTCAGCCGTTGCCACAAACAGCACCGCTTTGCGGCTCTCTTCAGCAAGTTTTTGAGCATGGGCGCTTTTCCCGCTGCGCGCGCCGCCCAGAATCAGGGTTACATGCCGGGGCATCTCATGCCTGCCTTTCCCGCGCTTTTTGCAGCACGTCCATTGAACTTTCAAAATCAGCCTGGTTAAACACTTCCAGTGTTACCGCTCCGCAAAATTCATGTTCACATAAAATGTCAAGCACATGCCCAATTTTTTCCAGCGGCATGGCAGCCAGTGATTTGTGATCACGCCCATCGATGCCGTGCAGGTGAACCACCCGCGTGCGTGGCAAATTTTCTTTCAAAACAGCTCCTGCATCCACGCCATCCAGCCACAGGTGTCCAACATCCAGGCAGCGGCTGACCGCCGAACGCTCAAAAACAGGATTCCAGAATGAAAATGGATAATGCTCCAGGTTTTCCACTGCCAGCCGTTCGGCGCCCCCCGCCCATTCTGCCAGCAGGCTTAATGCCTGCAGTGATTGGTTCACCCAGCGGTCATATTCCGGTGTATCCACACCGTTTTTCAATTGAGAACCGTCCAGGTGCAAAACATAGGCAAACGGGTCGAGAACGCGCGTGCATTCGATGACCCGCCGGGCTTTCAACATGGACACATGCCCGGTCTCGCCGTTATCTCCCAGCCGGATATCCAGCGGCAGATGCACGGTGTAACTCAAATCATGCTGCTGCGCCAGGCAGATCAATTCCGAGACGATGGACTGATCCGGCAGGTTGCTCGCGCCGTCATCCACCTCGAATAACACCAGTTCCACATCCCGCACCTTTCCGGCCAGCCAGCGCACATTGGGCAAGATATCATCCGGGATGATGTAGGATGTGGTTCCCAGGCGGAAAGGGAAAAGTGTTTTCATTTCAAACCCGCCAACAATGCAAAACTCAGCAGTACGGCTACTTCCGCACATTCCACGGTCAATCCCATCACATCTCCGGTTACACCGCCCAGTTTCTCTTTAGCTGTGTGGATAATCAAACCTGCCACCAGCCCTGAAAAAAGGACGGCCGCCACAGCATGCAGCCCGCACAATGCCGAAATCAAAGCCGGGACAATAGCCGCCGTGACCAGCGCAACGGGTTTAACTGCTGCTGCCATGCGGTCGCCCATGCCGCCGGGGTAAGCCTGCGGAGCGCGTGCTGCCACCAGCACCCACCAGCGCGCCAGCGCCGGCGCCAGCAGCAACGTCCAGCCGGCTTCCACTCCCAGCGCGGCAATTGCGCCTGTTTTAATCAAGAGAAATAAAAACAAACCGGCTGCGCCAAATGAACCAATGCGCGGGTCGTGCAAAATTTCCAACCGCCGCTCGCGTGAAACCGGCGCAAACAGGCCGTCGAAACAATCTGCCAGCCCATCCAGGTGCATGAAACCGGTCAAGCCAGCCCACGCCGCCGTTATCAACGAGGCAGCCAGCCAGGCCGGAAAAACTCTCACCAGCAGGAAATGGAATGCCGCCAACAGGCCGCCCAACAGCAGCCCCACAAAAGGGAACCAGCCAGCCGCATGAGCCAGGTCTGCCATCGAGCTGGAGAGTTTGCGAATTGGCAGGCGAGTTAAAAATGCCGTGGCGTAGAACAACCCGCCCAGCGGATCAAAAATCCGCTTCCCCATGTTATCTCTCATTTAAGCCTCTTCACTCACACCAGCTTCCGCAAAAGTGGCCATTTCGTTCAACGTTCTCACAGCCGCTTCAATCAGATGAAAAGCCAGTACAGCTCCCGTTCCTTCTCCCAGGCGCATATCCAGCCCCAACAACGGCTCCAGGTTCAGAGATTCCAACAGCACAGCATGCCCCGGCTCAACAGATTGATGCCCGGCTATCAGGTAGGGTCTGAGCTGCGGCGCCAGTTTGCAGGCGGTTAATGCAGCCGCGCCGGCAATTACCCCGTCCAACACCACCGGGATGCGCCTGGCGGCGGCTTGCAGCATCACGCCCACCAGCCCGGCGATTTCCAGCCCGCCCAGTTTTGCCAGCACATCCAGCGGATCGCCGCAATCGGGTTGGTTAACATGAATTGCCCGTTCAATCACCTCAATCTTGCGTCGCAAGCCATCGTCATCCAGCCCGGTGCCGCGCCCGGTCACGTTTGCCGGCTGCCTGCCAGTGAAGGTGGAAATCAACGCTGCCGAAGCGGTGGTGTTGCCAATGCCCATTTCACCGGTTGCCACCAGCCGAACCCCCTCACTTGCCAGGTTTTCCATGACGCGCATGCCGGTCTGAATGGCCTGTTCAGCCTGCTCGCGCGTCATGGCAGCGCCTTCCAACAAATTGTGAGTCCCGGCAGCAATCTTGTAGTGCAATAATCCCTCATGTTGCGGCAGTTCACCGGCTACGCCGATATCCACCACAACCACCCGGGCGCCTGCCTGGCGCGATAAAACATTGATGGCTGCCCCCCCATTCAGGAAATTGTGCACCATCTGGCGGGTCACATCCGGCGGATAGGCACTGACGCCCGCAGCCGCCACGCCGTGGTCGGCTGCCATAACAATAACCGCTTTTTGTGACAGGTCTGGATTCAATGAACCGGTAATGCCGGCAATCTGTATGGAAAGTTGTTCCAACTTTCCCAGGCTGCCGCGCGGCTTGGTCAATTGATCTTGCCGTTGGCGAGCTGCCTGCATGGCTGTTTCATCTAGTGGAGAAATACTTGGGATCGTGATCATGTTCATCAATGCTTTCATTATGCAAAATAAAAAAGCTCAACCAATTTACAAGTTGAGCTTTTTGAATGCTGCCAAAAATCTGCTCTCCTTGCGCGAGGAGGTTATCAGAACTAAAGAACGAGGCAGGTTACCTGACTTCCGAGAAAACTCGGTTACAGTTGCGGCACAGCGCTGGACTTTCACCAGCTTCCACCTTTCAACCCCGGCATCCGGGCCTGCGGGTCGCCTCAATCCATTTTTAAAGTGCTAAAAAATTATATCACAGCCCTCAATGCAACTGATTAATCTTTGTGATAATTCTTCAACAACTCGAGCAGCGCCTTTGCCGAAGCCTCGGGTCCTTCGCGTTCTACCCCGGCAAGTCCCAATCGAGTCCGCATCTGTCCCACAAACAGGTTTTGTTTGAAGTAGGCGTCAAAATAATCTTTTGCCAATTCTTCATGCAGTTCCTTGTATTGCACAGGGCCAAAAATATTTGCAAAATATGTATGAACCAGGCCGGTGGTTGAGGTGGTTCCCTTGCTCATCACCGCACCATTGCGGAATGTCTCCAGGGCTTTGTCCCTGTTGGTGAAGCGTTCAATGATGGGATGCTGTTCATCAACCTCATCATAATTATTGGCATACAGGATTAGATCAATCGGGTAACCTTTGACGATCTCTGCTTGTTTGGTAACCGGCAGCACCACGCGCGCATTGACCTGCGCCGGGTTCATGATGATTGTGCGGTCAATTTGACCAAACGCATACCCCGGCTGCAAATCGTCCAGGCGCACAAACGCGCCGGTTTCGGTGCCGTAGCCCATTGCCCGGCCTCTCGAATCAATTTCAATGGAGCCCATATCATCGGCAATGATAATCAGGTCTTCCACATCGTCCCGCCCAATTACGCGCAGCGCCTCAAGCGTCTCCGATTTCCCCGCACCTGTATCGCCCATTAATAAAACGGTTAAAGGTTCATGATCGCGCAGCTTTAGGTTGACCATGGCGCCGTGGAACGGCAGGCGGCGGCGTTTCATCATCTTGATGTTGTGCAAGGTCAAAATCATTTTCTTGAGGTAGCCAAAATAGGCATACTGGTCGCGGAATGGAATTGTGCCGACCAGGATGTCGTTCTCTTCATCATCATAGAATATGGTTTCTGAAACGCCCGGTTGAACAGGTTCATCCGTTGGAACGCCGTACAGGTAAATGGCATCTGGTTTGCGCTTGAGGTCTTTATCGTCGGCCAGATCAAACAGGTTGCTCATTGAAAAACCCAGCTCAAAGTATTGCAGGTTAAAGTAAATCAGGATAACCAGTGGTCCAACTTTGGCCGGGTAACATATCCACTCATCTTCATTCACGTTTATCTTGTCCAGTGGATTAGTCATCACCCGGGTGAACTCGCCGGTGCGTTTATTGATGGGTGTGTTGAAAATCATCGGCGGGTAAATTAACACCTGGCGAATGATGGAAATATCATTCAACTTCTTATAAGTATCACTGGGATAATTGATATCCCGCGGCAGGGCAATGGCCGCCACTTCAGCGCCTGCCGTCACCTGCCGGTAAACACGCGGATGATTCCCGGTGATATTTTCCTGGATATCACGATACGTGCTGCGCACCACGTGCATCAATTTTTCAACGGTGTCATTAAAAGTCCGATAGGGACGTTTATCAAACCGGTCACCAATTGAATCACATAAGAACATACGGTGCAGGCTGCGCCAATAATTATATAAGCCCTCGATGAAATCATTAAGGAGAATGCTGTCTTTGAAAAATGGTTCGGAACCATCCACCAGGCGCGGCACAAGTTCAGCCGGTAGTTTGGTCAGGTATTGCATACAGGCTACCAGGCGGTCAATTTGCTGCTCGTCAAACCGTTTGTTCGGGAAGATATTCAAAAGTTTCGAGCGTTGTCTGGTTAACCTGGCAAGATATTGAGTGAGAAC
>CAZOKH010000120.1:0-7300 GCA_964580315.1 uncultured Anaerolineaceae bacterium
GGCTGAAAAAGCTGCAATTCCCGCTGTGTTTTTTGGATTACGAAACCTTCAACCCGGCACTGCCCTGGTTCGTGGGTTACCATCCCTACAACCAGATGGTATTTCAGTTTTCACTGGATGTGTTGGAACAGCCGCAGGGAGATTTTCAGCATTTTGAGTTTTTGTGCACACAGCCGGGCGACCCGGTGCCGCAGGTGCTGGAACAGCTTGCGCTGCATTTTCCGCCGCAGGGTTCGGTGGTGGTGTGGTATGAGAAATTTGAGGGCGAACGCAACCGCGAAATGGCGCAGCGCTACCCGCAATATGCAGCTTTGCTGCAAGACATCAACAGCCGCCTGTTTGATTTGATGGCGGTTTTCAGCGACGGCTGCTATGTGCACCCCGACTTTCACGGCAGCAATTCGCTGAAGGATGTGCTGCCGGTGCTGTCACCGGGCTCGGGCTATGCCGGCCTGGCGGTGACGGACGGTAACGACGCCATGGCGCACTGGGCGCGCCTGATGCAGCCCGAAACACCGGTTGAAGAGAAACAGAGGCTGGCGGATGATTTGCTGGCCTACTGCGGGCAGGACACGCGCGCCATGGTTGAGATTTACCGTCGGCTGACGGAGCTTTAACCACAGATCAACACAGATGGACACAGAATTAATCGAACCGCTAAGTCGCAAAGAACGCGAAGTGGATTAAAAAACTTTGTGCCCTTGGCGTCTTTGCGGCGAAAAAATACCGCGAAGGAGAAAGGGCGCTGAGTCAAAATCAACCACAGATGGACACAGATGGACACAGAAATAATCAAACCGCTAAGACGCGAAGAACGCAAAGAGGATTAAAAAACTTGGCGTCCTTGGCGGCTTTGCGGTGAAAAAATACCACGAAGGAGAAAGAGCGCTGAGTCAAAATCAACCACAGATCAACACAGATCAATACAGATGGACACAGAATTAATCAAACCGCTAAGACGCGAAGAACGCAAAGAGGATTAAAGTAACTTTACGCCCTTGGCGGCTTTGCGGTGAAAAAATACCGCGAAGGAGAAAGAGCGCTGAGTCAAAAACAACCACAGATCAACACAGATGGACACAGATGGACACAGAATTAGTCGAACCGCTAAGTCGCAAAGAACGCGAAGTGGATTAAAAAACTTGGCGTCCTTGGCGGCTTTGCGGTGAAAAAATACCGCGAAGGGGGATAGAACGTAAAAGGAAAAAGGAATGACAGATCAACACAGAAAACCTCTGCGGTCTCTGCGGCTCGGCGTGAGAAGTGTTCATCTGTGGTTAGAAAAAGCAGTCTAAACGACAAAGCGGTCCTTACCGGCGGCTTTGGCGGCATAGAGCTTGCGGTCGGCTTTACCAATAAACTCATCGATGGTTTCGCTGTCGTACTGGCTGATGCCGTAACTCAAGGTGACTTTCAATCCGTTCTCAAATGAACCGGCGTGAATGGCGGACTGGATGCGCTCGCACATGGAGCGGGCATTTGCCAGGTCGGTGTCGGGCATGATCAGCAGGAACTCTTCGCCGCCGTAGCGCCCCACCGTGTCGGTGCCGCGCGCGGTGGTCAGCAAAATGTGGGCAATGCCGCGGATGACGCTGTCGCCTAGAGGTGACCGTGGAGGTCGTTGACGGACTTAAAATTGTCAATATCAGCCAGGATGACGGAGAGCGAATAGCCAATGCGTTTGGCGCGCATGGTCTCATTGTAAAGCACACCCACCACGGTCTCGTGATTGTATAAACCGGTCATTGAATCGATTTTTACCAATTCTTTCAATTCGGTGTTCAACTCCAGCAGGCGTTTTTTGTCGAGAAAAGTTTCCAGCTTCATGCGCAGCAGGGTGCGTCCCAACGTCCAGGCAACAATGTTAAAGATTAGTGTGTTGATGCGTATGATTTGAGCAGCCGGAAAATCGGGCTGAAATTTGGGCAGCAGGCCGGCAAAGAAAAAATATGCCACGGCGAGCTGCAAACCCAGCGCAACCGGCATTGTATAGAGAACAGCACCGACCCCCAGCACTGCCATCAGGTAAACATGCACAAAATCGATTTTGTTCTGGGCGAACAGCGCCAACAGGGTGCAAAAAATCAGCACAATCATGGTGTAAAGGTGCTGAATTGCTTTGATGAAGTGAAGATTCAGCCGGTCGAAACGGCTGTGCGCGAACCACAGGAAGGGCATCAATACCAGGTTGACCACAATAAAATAGTACACTACCCGTTCGACGTTGAAGCCCGTCAGCAGGTTGCGGTAGAAAAGCAGCAGGCAGGATTCAAAAATCAGCAAAATACTGGCAATAATCGCCAGCCTGAAGCTGTTCTCCTTAAGGATTTCGCGGGTGAATTCGGTTTTATAGGGAGCTGGAATGACCGTGCGAATGAGTTTCCACGCTTCGCGCAAGGGATGCAATCCTTTCAACAACAAAAGGGTTCATTCGCAAGTCTGATGTATGCTGCATTGAAAATCGAATGCATAATCAAATTATACACCGAATATCGATATCCGTAAATTGGGTTAGTTAAAAGTTAGAAATTCGTAGATTTATGGTAGGCTCAACATGCTGTTCGTCAACCTGGCGGCTGCGCTATAATTGCATCAGCCATCCAGCCTGCCAACCGGAGGAACGCCATGCCTGCAGCCCACAACAAACTGGACGCCCTGCCCTACCTGCGCGAGATATCGCTGCTGCGCGAACAGGTGCCTTCCTTTGACCAGTATCCCTTCTCATTGCCGGCGGTGCGCAGCCTGCACACGCTGACCTTTCACCCTAATGTGACCTTTTTGGTGGGCGAGAACGGCTCGGGCAAATCGACCCTGCTGGAAGCCATTGCGCAACTGCTGCGCTTCAACGCTGAGGGCGGCAGCCGCAATGTGCGCTTCGCCACGCGCGACACCCACTCCGACCTGCACAACCACCTGAAGATGGTGCGCAGTTTCAAAATGCCCACTGACGGCTATTTCTTGCGCGCCGAATCGTTCTACAACGTGGCCAGCTACATCGACGATGTGGAAGTGGAGGGTTCCTACGGGGGCAAATCGCTGCACGCCCAGTCGCACGGCGAGGCGTTTCTGGCGCTGCTGACGCAGCGCTTCAGGGGCAACGGCATCTACCTGCTGGACGAGCCGGAGGCCGCCCTGTCGCCCACGCGCCAGCTTGCCACCCTGGCGGTGATTCACCAACTGGTGCAGGCGGATTCGCAGTTTATCATCCCCACGCATTCGCCCATTTTGCTGGCTTATCCGGGTGCGAAGATTGTGCTGCTGGACGAGGATGGCCTGCATGAAACGGCTTATGAGGATACCGATCACTACCGCGTGACGCGCGATTTTTTGACCCAGCGCGAGAGGATGTTAAAGGTGTTGTTTGAAGAAGAGGTGAATTAGCCGAAACCGGTTGGTCCTGCCTGCGCCACTTCGGGCGGGGCGGCATCGCGGTAGGCCTGGAAATTTGCTTCAAACAATGCAGCCAGTTTGCGCGCCTGTTCGTCATAGGCGGCGGGGTCGGGCCAGGTGAGGCGCGGGTTCAGCGCGGCGGCGGGCACGCCCGGGCAGGCCTGCGGAACCAGGAAGCCAAACAGCGGGTCGGGCTGGTAGGGCATGTCTTGCAACGCGCCGCTCAACAGCGCATCAATCATGGCGCGCGTGTGGGCAATGTTCATGCGGCGCCCCACGCCGTAGGGGCCGCCGGTCCAGCCTGTGTTGACCAGCCAGCAGCACGACCCGTGCCGGCGCACCTTCTCGCCCAGCAGGCGGGCATAGACCATGGGGTGCTGCACCATGAACGGCCCGCCGAAACAGGCGCTGAAGGTGGCCTGAGGCTCTTTGACCCTTTTCTCGGTTCCGGCAATTTTGGCGGTGTAGCCCGACAGGAAATGGTACATGGCTTGCTCGGGGGTCAGGCGGGCAATAGGCGGCAGCACGCCGAAGGCGTCGGCGGTCAGGAAGATCACATTTTTGGGGTGGCCTCCCATGCCGCTGGGTTCAAAGTTGCTCAACTGGCTGAGCAGGTAGGAAGCGCGCGTGTTTTCGGTGATGGTGTCATCCGCCAGGTCAATCTGGCGCGTCTCAAAATCGATCACCACGTTTTCGAGGATGGTGCCGAAGCGGCGGGTCATGGCGAAAATTTCGGGCTCATCGGCGTCGCTGAGGCGAATGACCTTGGCATAGCAGCCGCCCTCGAAGTTAAAAACTCCGGCGTCGCTCCAGCCGTGCTCGTCGTCGCCGATCAGCCGGCGGCGCGGGTCGGTGGACAGGGTGGTCTTGCCGGTGCCGCTCAGCCCGAAAAACAGGGCGGTGTCGCCGTCCGCGCCGATGTTGGCGGCGCAGTGCATGGGCAAAATGCCTTGCAGCGGAAACAGGTAGTTGAGCACGGTGAACACGGTCTTTTTAATCTCGCCGCCGTAGCGCGTGCCGGCGACGAGGGCCAGCTTTTGCCCCAGGTGAATGGCAATGACCACATCCGAACGGGTGCCGTCAACAGCGGGGTCGGCTTCAAAGTCGCAGGCCACCATCATGGTGAACTGCGGTGCAAACTCCCCGGCAGACTGCGGATCATCGGCGTGGCGGAACATGTTGTAGGCGAACAGGCTTTGCCAGGCGGTGTCGGTGATGATGCGCGCCGGGAAGCGGTAAGCCGGGTCGGCGCCGCCGTAGCAGTCTTGAATGAACAATTCCTTGCGGCTGAAATACTCGAGGAAGCGGGCTTTCAGGCGTTCAAACTGGTCGGCGTCGAAGGGCCGGTTCACATCGCCCCAGCACACCTGGCTTTGACTGGACGGTTCGCGCACGAAGAATTTGTCGTTGGGCGAGCGCCCGGTACATTTGCCGGTGTAGATGACCAGCGGGCCGTGATCGGCGGTGAGCGCCTCGCCGCGCCGGATGACCTCTTCATACAGCAGCGGCGGGGTGAGGTTGCGGTAAATCTTTTTGGCGTGGATTTCTTGATTGTCGCGCAGTTCAAAACTGGAGCCGGGATTCTTGAGCATGCTTTCCTCTTCCTGGTTCAACCTGCCGGTTGGTGGGCTGTTCGGGAGCGCGGCGCGGTGTGCGCCTATTCGCGGCCGGTGAGCAGGGCGATGATGGCCATGCGCACGGGCAGCCCGTTGGCGGTCTGGCGAAAATAGGCGGCGCCTTCGTAGGCATCGACCTCGCGGGCAATTTCGCCCAGGCGGGGCAGGGGGTGCATGAGGGTGATGCCGTGCTTGGCTTTGCGGATGAAATCGGCATCCACCACGTAGGCGTCTTTGAGGCGCTCATATTCCTGGATGTCGGTAAAGCGCTCTTTTTGCACGCGGGTCATGTAGAGCACGTCGCTTTTAGCGGCGGCTTCGACAATGTCGGCGGTTTCGAAAACCTCGATGCCGTCCTCTTGCAGGTCGCGGGTGAGTTCAGCCGGCATCTTCAGCTCTGGGGGTGAGACGAAGTAGAAGCGCGGTCCGTATTTGCCCAACAACCACGAAAGCGAGTGCACGGTGCGCCCGTTTTTCAAATCACCGGCCAGGGTGATGGTGAGGTTGTTCAGCCGCCCGCGCTCCTTCTGGATGGTGAACACGTCCATGAGGGCCTGGGTGGGGTGCTGACCGGCGCCGTCGCCGCCGTTGACCACCGGCACGCTGGCGCCCTCAGCCAGCTCTTGTGCGCTGCCCTCGGCGCGGTGACGGATGACCGCCAGGCTGGCAAAGGAGCTGATCATGCGCCCGGTGTCGTACAGCTTTTCGCCTTTCACATCGAGGTTGGAGGTTTTGGCGTCGGTGACTGAAACCACGTGCCCGCCCATTTTGAGCATGGCGGTTTCAAAGGTGAGGCGGGTCTGGGTGGAGGGCTCGAAGAACAGGGTGGCCAGCACCTGACCGGTCATGTTGGTGAGGCTGCCGCCCTGCGCCAGCACGCTTTCATAGCGCCCGGCGGTTTCCAAAATCAGGCTGACGTTTTCCAGCTTCAGGTCTTTGACATGCAGGATATCTTTCCCGTAGAGCGCGGTGGGCATCAGGGCAATCCTTTCGCTGACTTTATTCCTTATTGTACACGCGCAGGGGGGTTGGGGGCAAATGGGGCAGCCAGCCCGCCAGCGGTGACGGGCAAAAGAAACCCCGTGCGCCAGCACAGGCAGGTGATGCTGCTGAAAGATCGGGAACCAAAATGGATTGATCAGCCGCCAAACAGGGCGGCCAGTTCGTCGAGGGCGGCTTGCTCTTTTTCATCAATGACGGCTTTGGCGCCAATGCCCAAAAAGCCGCCGGTTTTGGTCTCGGCCACCTGGCGGGCGGTTTCCAAAATCCAGCGCTTGAAGCCGTCTGCGCCGGGCAGGGCGGCCACCGCTGCGGCAGCCTGCGCCACCACGTTTTTTAGCGCGGCGCGAATGGCGTCGGGGTCTTTGGACTGGTAGTCGATGGTGTTGGCCTGGGCTTCTTTGAGGGTCATGCCCTTCATCACGGTCAGAATTTCGTCCACAATTTCACCGTAGCCGCTGCCGCCGGCTTTGGACGATAATTCCTGTGCATATTTGCTGGCGGTCATAACTTCTTTGAGAATTTCGAACCCGCCCCCGCCGCTGGCGGTGGAAACGTAGGTGGATGCCGCGCCGGGCGCGTTGAACAGCGCCTTCCACTGCTCGGCTGAAACTTTTTCCTGTACGCTCATGGTTGATCCTCCTGGGGTATGGAATCATTATAGCACCGGCGCAGAAGAGGGATGTACACGCTGAGATGGGGGCAATTGGTGAATAATATGAAAAGTATCGAAGTAAAACACTATGTTAATTCTAAAGTTGAAAAATTTGTGGAAATGATGTAACCTTATTGACATAGACAAGGGGTTTAATACAAAATGGTTTTAAAGGGAGGAATCGATGTGTACAGTAAAAATGTTTGAAGCCGAAATAATCAACCTTCAGAAACAGGCACGAAAATCTAATTTGCAATATATTGAAATAAATTCCGGAGAATTACACAGGAAAATTGGTGGCTATCCAGGCAAAAATCACAGAATGCCAGTATGTTGTGATGCGATGAGGAAAATGATGCGAGAAGGGGATGAAATTATTACACAGCCGCCCAAAGGAAATGGGGCGTCATTAACTATAAAATACAAGTTGGATAATAGATAACAAAATGTAGAGCTATATTTCTACATTTTCAGAGAAATTCTGTCGTTTTATGTAATAACATACCAATCTTTTTTGGAGGGAAAAGGTGTTATAAAGATTCAATAAAAAAGTAACAAAGAAGTTCGTTGTGCAAAGATTTTTGGCTATTATTCTTTATCGGACATTCTAGAAATCGAATTCATATATTCATTTTCGGAG
>CAZOKH010000121.1:0-7142 GCA_964580315.1 uncultured Anaerolineaceae bacterium
GCGGTCAATTCGTGCCTGGTGCTGGCTGTGGAAGCTGACGGCTGCCAGGTGGTGACCATTGAAGGCCTGGCGGGAACCGAAAAGCTCGACCCCTTGATTGACTCATTTGTCGAAAAAGGCGCCATTCAATGCGGTTTTTGCACTCCCGGCATGATACTATCAGCCAAATATGTGCTGTTGCAGCACCCGCACCCCACCCTCGAGCAGGTGCAAAAGGGGTTGGAGGGCAACCTGTGCCGCTGCGGCGGCTACCGCCGCATTGCCGAAGCCGTGCTGGCGGCTGCTGAAGCGGAGGATAAATGAGCCCTCAGTGGATTGGAAAACCCGTCAACCGTGTGGGCGGCGTGGAGCGCGCCACCGGCGCGCAGAAATACATTGGCGACCTGCGCCTCGACAATATGCTGCACGCCCGCCTGGTGCGCCTGGATGTGGGCCGCGCCCGCATTGACCGGATTGATACACGCGCCGCGCGCCGCGTGAAGGGCGTGCGCGCCATTTTCACCGCTGGCGACTTGCCGGTTCCCATGCCGCGTTTTGGCCCCAGCGCAGCCGACCAGCCCCTGCTGGCGGTGGATGAAACCAAATTTCACGGCGAGCCGGTGGCCATCGTAGTCGCCGAAGTTGAAGATGCCGCCGAGGAAGCCGCCGCACTGGTCAAGGTGAAATTCACAGAACTGCCCGGCGTTTACAGCATCGATGCCGCGCTTGACCCGGCTTCAGCGCTGGTTCAAGACCCGGCCCTGCGAGCCGCCAATCAATATGCCCAGAGTAACGTCATGAAGGAATGGCATTTTGGCTGGGGTAACGTGAACCAGGTTGTGCCGCAGCAGGTGGTTGAAAACACCTACACCTTCCCCATGATCTCGCATTTCGCCATTGAGCCGTTCACCTTCCTGGCGGCGCCGCTCAAAGACGGGGTGGAGGTTTACAGCGCCATCCAGCATCCCTTTGGCCTGCAGCGCATCATTGCCAAAGCCCTGAGTCTGCCGGTGGCAAAAGTGCGCATCATCGCCCCCGACCCCGGGGGCGGTTTTGGCGGCAAGGGCTACCCCAAACACGAACCCCTGCTGGCATGGACGGCCATGCAGATGGGACGCCCGGTGCGCCTGGCGCTAACCCTGGAAGAATCGTTCCAGGTGGCACGACGGGCTGCCTGCCGGGTGCATGTGCGCACCGGTTTCACGCCTGAAGGCTACCTGTTGTTTCAAGACCTGGAAGCCTATTTCCTGATCGGCGCCTACACCGACATCACCGAACGGGTGGTAAGCAAATCCAGCTACATTGCCACCGGCGCCTATTCCATTCCCAATGTGCGCATTGTGGCACGCGGGTTGTTCTCGCACACCGCGCCCAGCACAGCTTTTCGCGGTTTTGGCGTGCCACAGCTCAACTGGGCCATTGAATCACAGATGAACGAAGCCGCCCGTTTGCTGGGCATGGATGCGGTGGAACTGCGCCGGCGCAACATTCCCAAAAAGGACGAAGTGATTGTGCTCAACGACACGCCGGCCGACGGCAACTGGGTGGAAGCGCTGGAGAAAACCGCCGCGGCCATCCATTGGGGCGCGCCCCTGCCGCCCAACCACGGGCGCGGCATTGCCATGGGCATCAAACCGTCAGCCACAACAGCCAACTCGAACACCTTTGTGCGCCTGCTGCACGACGGCAGCGCCCTGGTGTTCAGCGGCACCTCTGACATGGGCCAGGGAGCGCGCACCATCTTCAGCCAGATTGTCTCCGAGCAATTGAGCATCCCGCTGGAGAAGGTCACCATCTACTCCGGCGACACCGCCCAGGTGCCGTTCGATGTTTCCACCTCGGCCAGCCGCTCCACGGTGTTCATGGGTAACGCCATTTTAAAAGCCTGCGCCGACATTCGCGCCAAACTGGTGAACATGGCCTGCGAGCATTTTGACCTGCCCCCCGAACAGGTGAAGGTGGACGGCGGCTGCGTGTGTGTGGCCGGCATGCGCCTGAGCTTTGCCGACCTCATCCGCGAGTATTACGGTCCCACACGCGGCGAGGTGCTGGGATACGGCGAAACGCGCGGCAAGTACATTCCCTCGCACCCGCTGGGCGGCAAGGTTTCCTTCTGGGAAGTGATTGCCGTGGGAGTTGAGGTGGAGGTTGACCCCGCAACCGGCTATGTGACGGTGAAGAAAATTGTCAACAGCAGCGACGTGGGCAAGGCGCTCAACCCCAAACAGGTTGAAACGCAAGACGAGGGCGCCACCGTGATGGGGTTGGGGCACACCTTCATGGAGCATCTAATTCTCGACCAGCACGGGCGCATTCTCAACCTGGGCGCGCTCGATTATCGCATTCCCACCATACGGGATATTCCTTTCGATATCGAGTCTTACCTGATCGAGAATCAAGATGGGCCTGG
Source organism: uncultured Anaerolineaceae bacterium (assembly GCA_964580315.1). Lineage (GTDB taxonomy): Bacteria > Chloroflexota > Anaerolineae > Anaerolineales > Anaerolineaceae > CAZOKH01. Next base: position 2,390 of record CAZOKH010000121.1, read on the forward strand.
TCCTTACGGCGCCAAAGGTGTTTCAGAAAGCGGTTTGATTGCCATCAGCCCTGCTATTGGTGCGGCGGTTTATGAAGCCTGCGGGGTTGCCATCCGCGATTTGCCGCTCACCCCCGAGCGTGTATGGCAGGCATTGCAGGGGTAGTTAGCATCCTGGTTTGATCATTCCTCTCCTCGCCGGGATGCTGTCAGGATGGTCTGTGGATAACCGCAGACCATCCTGAGTTTAAAAACAAACAGAGATCAAGTTTTTAAATAGTTGTATCTAGTTTCCATTTATTCAAAAAAACATTTGTATAAATGGCATATTCTTAAAAAATTCCCAGAGGGCATAATTTTCATGATGCCCTCTGGAGTCATAGGTCACCTGGCGTAGAAGCCAGTAGGAGAAACAGCGAGATTTAAGCTTTTTCCGATGCAAAGAAAGAGTCGAATAACCAGCCTGCAACCGGCGCTGAAATGAACGGGATTAAAACAGGCGGGATCAGCCAGTACCAGCCATCAAATAATCCTTTGGTGCCGACCACCAGACCTAAAATGCGGGGTCCCAGGTCACGGGCTGGATTGAGTGAGTAACCACTTGGGCCGCCGAGACACAGGCCAATTGCCAATATTGCTCCACCCACAATGAATGGTGCAAGATGATTGAAGATTGCATTCCGCGAGTCACTGGTTGACAACACAGCCCACATCAAAACCATGGTGCCAAAAAATTCTGCTACGCAGGCGGTAAGAATGGAGAAGGAACCAGTCGCAGTGACGGTTGCCACACCGTTCACCATCGTCTGTTCGTAAATGGTGCCAGCCCCTGATGTCCATACATTGGGCATACCCAGAGATTGCAAACCGTCGCGGTATGCCAGATAGACACCCAACGCACCCAAAAAAGCTCCAGCAAACTCAGCTACAAGATAAGGCGCCAATTTTGACCAGGGCAGTTCTCCACGAATTGCCATTGCCAGGGTTATTGCCGGGTTATTGTGCGCGCCGGAAACAAAAGTGGTCACAATCACTGCAAATGCCCATCCCAGGGTTATGGTATTCCAGTTAAAAGAGGTTGCTCCTCCCAACCTTGGAGCCAATACGCAATTGGCAACCACACCATCACCCAGCAAAATCAGAAGAAAAGTTCCAAAGAAAACAGCCAACAACTCTTTAGGTTTCATATCTCCCCTCCAGGGATAACAAATGAAATGAGTTTTTATAGTGTTTGGTGTGTGTGACTTCAGGTTATTTCGATAAACCCTCCTTCCTCCATCATCAATCAAACGCTCTGCGGAGCATTTTTGAGCAACAGCTTTGACTGTTAAATATCGTTAACGGTTCCCATGTATAATCATTCTTGAGAATGTGGCGTTCAGAACAAGATCAAGAACAACCGGGGTCTTAATCATCTTGCACTTACAGCATAGCGAAAAGAAGTGGTCAAAAGTCTGATTAAAGTCCGAAAAAAGTATGCGGTTATAAATGCTGCACAATATGTAGATTTGTCACCTGTGAGTTCCTGGTGAACACCATCAAGATGATTCCAATCGGTTTTCCACTCAATCAAGCGAGAAGCACTTATGCTTTCAGATCCTGACGTTCATTTGAATATCCGAGTGATCCGTTGCGCCTTGCGCAATTGGAATTCATTGAAAGACCTGGCTGATAATCCACTTACAGGTTTGGCGTTAGTTGAATCGCATCGAAAAACGGCCGGTTATACTGATTCGTCCACCGGGCGCGGTCTGGCGCTGCGGGATATTTTGAAAGATGCCATCGACAGCCTGCGCCCCGAAAATTTGCCTGAACACAGGTTGGAAAAACGCTGGCGACCTTATCTCATTCTTAACAGGCAGTTTATCGAAGGTCGCAGCCCTGAATTTCTACAAGAACAGTTGTGCATTGCCCGCGGCACTTATTTTGCCGAACAAAAACGAGCTTTAGACCTGCTGGTCGATTTCCTGAATCAACAGGAAGAACAGCAGATTAATGCATCATCGACTCAAATCCTCAAATCCAACGGAAACACATCTTCTCCATTTCTCGCTCCGCCTCGTCCCACCTACCCTTTTATTGGGCGTGAAAGTCTGCTGGCTTCTGTAAAGAAGATGTTGCTTTCTCCAAATCCAGCCGCCAGTATTGCCCTGAATGGATTGCCAGGCATTGGCAAGACCCGTATTGCCCTTGAAATGGCATATGATGACGAGTTGCGTTCGCAATTTCCAGATGGAGTCCTGTGGGTGGGGCTGGGCTGTAATCCTGACATTCCGGCTTTGCTGGGCATCTGGGCAACCGCACTGAACATTCCCCCTGAGTGGATTGCCGCTTGCTCGAATTTGCAAGAGCGAATTGCTTTGCTGCATGCAACGATCAACGAACGGAAGATGTTATTAATCATTGATGATGCCTGGAAGAGTGACGCTGCCCTGGCATTCAAACTGGGAGGACCCCATTGCGCCCACCTGTTAACTACCCGTTTGCCTGATATTGCCATTGATTTTGCCGGTAACCATGTTGTGACCGTGCGGGAAATGGAACCAACGGAATGCCTGGAATTATTAAGTGCTTTTTCTCCCAATCTGCTTTTCGAGAATCCTGAAATAATTCACTCTCTGGTTCAATCAGTGGGGCATTTGCCATTGGCAATCATCCTAATGGGACGTCATCTGCACAAATTCACTTTTAAAGCCCAATCACGCCGGTTATCCGAAGCACTATTATCTTTAAAACAAACCCGATACCGGCTCAGCTTGTCGGAACAAGTTTCCCCCCTGGAAATTAATTCTCAATTATCTGCATCAACTCCGCTTTCTTTGCAAGCCGCCATTGATCTCAGCGTCTCCATTTTAGATACAGAAGCGCATCAGGCTTTGATCGCCCTATCCATTTTTCCACCCAAACCGAATAATTTTTCAGAAGAAGCCGCCCTGGCTGTAGCTTCAGTCACAACAAGCAGCCTGGATACGCTGGTGGATGTTGGACTGATGGAATGCCTTCCTCCAGATCGTTATACCCTGCATCAAACCATATCCGACTATGCGCGTCTTCAATCTCGCGATCATGCTGCAATCATCCGATTGGTTGATTATTTCACCGATTACGCTGAAAAAAACCAGGCTGCCTACGCACAACTTGACAAGGAAATGGTCAACTTATTATCTGCCTGTGAAGCAGCCTATCAGATGAGCCTGTTTGAGAATCTCGTCCGCCTGGCAAATGCGCTCTACAGCTTTTTAGAAACGCGCGGTTTTTATCAGGTTTGCCTGCAGCTTTTACAGAGAGCATTGGAAGCCGCCCAGAATCTGGAAGATGCCAACCAGTTGGCAACCATCCTGTTCAATCTTGGTGATTTGGAAGTCAGGTGCGGGCAATTTCAACCAGCAAAAACGCATCTGGAACAAAGCATCGAAACCAGCCATTCTGCTCAAAATTATTTTATTGAGACATCTGCCAATTTTTCACTCGCCAACAACAACATGTACCGCGGCGATTGGGAAAGTAGCCGTTTACTTTATGAAAATGCGATACTGAACTGTCAGAAATGGGGCTTTCAAAACCTGGAGGATTGGGTTCTGGCAGGGCTGAGTTATGCCAGCGAGGAGTTATGCGATTACCAGGCAAGTTTGAACTATCTGGAACAAGCGTTGCGCGCCTGTCAAAAAACCGGCAATTCCCGCGTCATGGGGTGGGCGCATTACAATTATTGCATAACTTATTTACCGATGGGAAAATATGCACTTGCCCGTCAGCATGCCGATCAATGCGCCGCCTATTACAATGCTCTGAATGATTTGCGCGGAATCGCCTGGTTAACTTATTCGTATGGTCGCATCGCCCGTAAAGAAGGAGACTATGTTACCGCCAAAAACCATTTCATTGAGTCGCGCCAGTCATTTGAAAAATTGGGAGATTTTATGGGATTGGCTTTTGCCATTCACAACTTTGGCCTGGTGGCGCATGAAATGGGTGACCGGGAAACGGCAGTTGAAGCCTATCAGAAAGCCCTCGCAATTTTCCAAAAAATCGGGTGCGGTGTTGGAGAAAGCCCGTGCAATCTGAATTTGGGAAAGTTATACCGGCAGGAGGGTGATAGTACCAATGCCCGCGCTTTGCTGCAAAAAACTTACCATTTTTGCAGCAAGAACAACCACCACCGCGGTGCGGCAATTGCATTATCCAACCCGGCTTTGATTCAATGGGAATCAGGTGAAAAACAGGCTTCTCAAATTTCAGCCCGGCAAGCGGTTCAAATTAACCGGAAGATTGGCGCACCATCCGACCTGGCCTATTCGCTCACCTGCCAGGGTGAGATTGCCCTGGCAGCGGGAAACTGGCAGGAAGCCAGGACAGCGTTTTCTGAAGCATGCGATATTCGCCGGTCGCTTGGGCAGCATTTTCTGATCTGGGAGCCTCTGGGGGGATTAGCCCGCACGGCCATGTTGGAAGGAGACCTTCAACGTGCGCAGTCTCTGGCGCAGCAGGTGCTTGCCATGCTGGCAGAATCTCCCCGACCGGCGTGTGTGAACCAAACGGCATGGACATTCAACCAGTGTAAAACCATCATCGCCGCCTGCCCAGAATCACCGATCTAATAGTGTAAACGCCATTTCACCGGTCAGCGGTGAGCCGTCCCACAATCAATCGGCATCCTGGTTTGATCATTCCTCTCCTCACCGAGATGCGGTTAGGATTGTCTGGGGTCAAAAAAACAGCCCCTTCCCTCGCGAAGCGCCCACGAAGTGGGTCAGGGAAGGGGTTGGGGTTAGGT
>CAZOKH010000122.1:0-6694 GCA_964580315.1 uncultured Anaerolineaceae bacterium
TCAGATGATTTGGGCTGCCGTTTGACCCATCTTTTTAATGAAATAAACACCTTTGAGAGGAAAAGAAATATCACCGGGAACCCGACAAACGAAGCAAATTCGGCATTGTTCAGCCACACAGCTTTCAAAATCTGTTCAAAACCGGGCGTAAATTCTTTCGCCCGGCGGTGGGCTGCCATGGCATTTGTATATCGCTCCAACAGGTCATAATTCAATTTCAAGTGGAATACCGCATACGTCACCACAAAACCAAGCGCCATACCTGCCAGCAGTTTTGCGGTTTTTTTCAAGTCGGTTTGCTCCCTGTGAATCACGGCGTCCAGCATCACCCACAGACCACTCAAAGGAATCAGGGGTAACAGGGAAAAAGAGAAATAAACTGCAAAATAGATGCCTATGCCACAGTAAACTGCCATTTGCCATGACTGCTGCCGGATGGTATGCAACAATAAAAGCAATATACTCATAAAAAATAATGGATACAGCACCTGGTCCAGATACAGGGGAATCAGAAGTACACTGGGCAAGGTGACAAATAATAACCCGGGCGCCCAGGGATGCTCGCTTCCGGTTAGTTCTTTTTCAAAATAGAAAAGCACAACCACCACCGCCATGGCAATCAGCGGAAACACGTAAGCTGCCAGTTGTGTCAGCCACACAAAACGCTGGTCAACCGTGGGCAGCGGTGAAATGGCATGGCTGATTTTCTCAAAACCCACATAGGTAAGCAGCACGCCCGGGGGCTTGGTTCCCAGGTACCAATCATCCCCATAGTTTTTCTCATAATGCAGCACAACATCTGCCAGGTCAGGCTGGCGTGCTGCTTCCAGGGCATACCCGTTGAAAACGGAATCGGCATATTTGATACGCAGCGATTCATAACCGCCGCCCTCCAGGAAGCCAAAACCCACCTGGATGGCGTATCCAAGCAGGATAACCAATACCATCTTCCATGCAGGGCGCCAGGACAGATGAAACACACCCCAACAAACCAGCGCAGCCAAAATCAAAATGACAAAGAACAGGGGTTGAAAAAGTGAAAACCCCTTATCATAAAAATACCATTTCCAACCCGGGATTAATAAAAACGTTTTCAGGTGAAAGATCAGAACAATCCAGTGAAACAGGGTCAACCCCAACAAAATGAGCAGGCTGAAAACCCGCTGCCAGGCACCGACTCTTCCCATTTTCTGCCATATCGGCTGAAGATGCCATTTGATATAAATCAGACCATGCACGCAGAATAAGGCGCTCCATACCAGCAGCGGAAATCCCCGCGCCCAGGCCGCTGAAAGCAGGCTCACCAACCGCGCGGGTTGAGGTGTAAACTGCCCCAGGCAGGTTTCCAGCCAGTTTTTTCCACCGGGTAAAATGAAAACCAAAACCAAAAACAGCAATCCAGCCAACACCCCGCCCAGGAGCGCAGCCAGCCATGCCAGCCGGTCTTTTTTTGCCAGGAAACCATACAACCTGACGTGCATGCGCTCCACCCAATCCGGTTTCTTCCATGCACACAGGGTTATCCCCCCCCATAACCCTACGGCACACAGCATTGCGACCATTGCCACCAGTCGTGCAACAGAGTAGCCGCCCAGGACGGCATTGCGCTGCATGGATGGCTGGAAAACAAGAAAAAGAAAGGCAATCAAACCTTCCAGGCTGATCAACAGAAGGTTTGTGCGAACAAATTTCAGGGAAAGCGGGGTTGAATTATCCAAAGTCGAATAAATTGAAAAAAATAATTATTTCCGTGCTCGTCTGGTTAAGATCATAACATTAAAAAAAGTCCCCCGCCAGTTACCCGGCAGGGGACAAGTTTGTTAAGATTATTAGAACAGATGGAATGCCGCAATCACCGGGGCAAACAGTGAAGAAACCAGCGACATAACCGTAATGAGGGTGTTCAAAGAAGGACCAGCGGTGTCTTTGAAAGGATCGCCCACGGTGTCTCCAACCACAGCCGCTTTGTGCGCTTCTGAGCCGGGGCCGCCAAACTGGCCGGTTTCAATGAATTTCTTGGCATTGTCCCACAAACCGCCCGCATTCGACATTAACAGCGCAAAAATCACACCGGTGAAAATGGAACCGCCCAGGAATCCGCCCAGGCCGTCGGGGCCCAGAATAAAGCCAACCAGCAGAGGCAAACCCACCGCAATGAACGCCGGGATGACCAGCGACATCAACGCGCCCTGGGCAGCCAGACCCACACAGGTGGCATAATCGGGTTTTGTCGTGCCAGCCAAAATTCCAGGAATCTCGCGGAACTGGCGGCGGACTTCTTCGATCATCAGGAAGGCGTTCTTGGTCACTGCCAGCATGGTCAAAGCGCTAAACAGTGGCGGAGCAGCACACCCCAGGAACACACCGGCCACCACAACCGGGTTTCGCAGGCTGATTTCCAGTGAAAGCCCGCGCGCTTCCATTACTTCAGAATACGCAGCGAACAATGCCAGCACCGTCAGGGCAGCCGCGCTGATGGAGAAACCTTTGGTAATGGCTTTGGCAGTGTTACCGGCAGCATCCAGGATATCTGCTGTTTCGATGACCTCTTTCGGCATTCCAGCCATTTCGGCAATACCGCGGGCGTTGTCCACAATGGGGCCGTAAGCATCCGCTGATACAATCATACCGCTGACCGAAAGCATACCCACCGCAGAAATGCCAATTCCATAGATGCCGTTCAGGTCAAAGTATTGAGAAACAAAGTAAGAAACCAGCGTCGCCACCACAATACCAATGACCGAAGGCACAATGCTGATCAAGCCGTAACTGAAACCGGTAATAATGGTCAATGCCGAACCCGAACCCGAAATTCTGGCTGTTTCATCCACCGGGCGGTGACCGTCTGATGTGAAGTAATCAGATGTGAAGCCAATGACGGCTCCCACCAGGATACCAATCACGGCTGAGAACAAAACGCCCAGGTTGTAGCCGCCAACCAGCACCAGTCCTGCAATCATCAAACTCAAAAAGACACAGGTAAGTACAGTGCCGCGGTTAAGCGCCGGACCGGGTTTCCCATTCTTGCCTACGCGCACAAACTGGATGCCCAGCAGGGAAGCAAAAATACCCAGGGTGCAAATGATTAACGGCAATGCCGTATAGCGCGCCACCTCGGGAGCGTCCTTACCAATCAGGCTGTAGGAAGAACCCAGCAGCATGACTGCCACCGTGCTGGCTACATAACTGTCGAAAATATCAGCGCCCATGCCAGCCACATCACCCACATTGTCGCCCACATTGTCAGCCACAACAGCCGGGTTGCGGGGATCATCTTCCGGGATACCAACTTCCACTTTACCAACCAGGTCAGCAGCGATGTCGGCCGTTTTGGTGTAAATGCCGCCACCGGCTTTTGCCAGCAGCGCCAGCAAAGATGCGCCGAAGCTGAAACCAAGCACCACTTCTGGATCACGGGTGAGCATATAAATGATAGTCATTCCTATCACTGCCACACCCACCATCGCCAAACCCATCACTGCGCCAGCATAAAAAGCCACGCGGAAGGCTGTGTTCAAATCTTTGCTGGCAGCCTGGGCGCTGCGCACATTGGCACGCACCGCCACGCGCATTCCCATGTAGCCTGCCAGGGCTGAACATAAACCGCCGCTGATGAACGCGGCTGCCATAGTCAGGCCACGCAATGGGTTGACATCAATTTCTTGCAGTCCAAAATGAACAATATCAAAGCTAAAAACAATGGCAATGATAATTCCCAGACCAACTGAAGCCAGGGTCAAGGCTAAGTAAAGCCTTTTAAGATACGAATTGGCGCCTTCCTCAATCCAGGAAGCCACCTCCTGCGCTCTTGCCGAGCCGGCATCTTGACGTTGCACCCAAAAATAAAGGTACACAGCCAGAGCTACCGACAGGACACCGGCGCCAAGCGCGATCCACAACCAAATGTCGTCCATAACTCCACTCCTGAAACATGATGTATAGGTACAATAAAATCCCGCTGCGAAGCTCTAAGGGTTTCCTCATTAGGCAGCATCAACAAGCGGGAGTTTTACACAAACCTCATTTGTGATTTATAGGGCAGCAAGCCTTACCGCCCCATTTGCTGCTGTTACATGTTCGCCGAACGCCACCACAAATAATGATTTTCACGAAGCTCTTCACGGTCGGGCATCGGGAAGTACAATAATTTTTTCTGGTTTCCAACATAAACACCGGTTTTAATGGTGCGGTAGGGCACATTTGGTGAACTGGCGCGGTCAACCATCTTGGTTAAAATCGTCTTGCCTTTCAAATCAAGCAGGCACTCACGCAAATGATCAATGTTTTTATAGGGCAAATCACGCACTGATCCGAGTTCGGGATCTTCAGCCAGTTCATCCAGGCGCAAATCAACAAAACAGATTGCGGGCAGGGTGAGCAGCATGGTCGGTTTTTCAACAATCAATTCATAAAACTTGACCGGGTCAAGCGCACTTACCACCAGCGGTGAAACCGGAGCAATTTCCTGATACAGATGTAATTTTTCTTTCGATTTCGGGATGTCTTTGGATGGGCTCAATTCCAGTGTTCTGCCATCCTGGGTGGTCAAGTACAACTTCTGAATGGCTGACATTGGAATATGCTCCAATGTGCGGTAAACTGAAATATAAATGGATGATTTGGGTGAGCCGTCTTCATGAGGCTTGCACCGCTTGATACCTTCTTCGATTTTGAAAAAATCCCCTCGGAAATCGGGATCAAGTTCAAAAAAGATCGCCTGGCCGTGGGATTTTTTCTTGGAGCCAACTGCATAATAAACGCCAAATTCTTCGGGGGACAACATTGAGGCAACCAGCGCCTCGGGTATCATGGACAGGTACAGATGAACGGTCATAGAAGTCCTCTCCTCTAAAGTAATGTTGGCAGATAAAAAACCACTGCCCCCACTTTTATCATTATAATTTAAAAACGCAAAGTCATCAATGGATTAGACTATCCGATTTGTCGGAAATAGCCCAGTTGCTTGGCCAGGTTTGTGAAGCCTTTCACACCACGCAGGTATTCTTCCACTTCAATATATTCATCAATAACATGCGCCAGGTGTATGGTTGACGGACCAAAAATCAGGCTGGCAATTCCCATTTCACCGGCGCTGGTGCTGCCGTTTGTGCAATAGGGCGCGACAAAAGGTGTAGGATCTAAATCACTTTCTGTCAACGCCTGCTGCGCCAGGCGCACCAAATCTGTCTCCGCAGACGAGTACCATGCAGGATGAAAATCAGGCTTAATAACCTTGATGCCCGTGTAGGTTTGAAATTCAATTAGTTCAAAATCCACCTCCCATCCTTTTATATCTTGTAACGCTTCCTGGTATTCCGCCAGGATTCCTTCAGGAGTTTCATTTTCCACCAACCGCCTGTCATAATGCAGCAAACAGGCGTAAGGCACCATGGAGATGCCGGGGTAAGGTTCGGATATGACGTCAACTAACTCAACAACGCCTTTGTCCATGATTTCGCTGCGGCGCGGCGGCATGCTCCTGATTCGCTCAATCAGGTTTGCGGCCTTATACACCGCATTTTCTCCCTGTTCGGGTGTAGAACTGTGCGCGGGTTTACCAAATGCTTTCAACCAGAATTTCGCGCGCCCTTTTTGGCTAATTCCCAACCGGCATTGCGTCGGTTCGCCAATTACCACGCCGTCAGGTTTCAGTTGTGTCAGAGCATTTTTCAATCCAACGCCCTCAAACACCTCCTCTCCCACACTCGCCACCAGGCTCACTGTCCCATGAATATCCCGCGCCTCGAGGCTGCCAAGCGCCATGATCATGCCTGCCAGGCTGCCCTTGGTGTCGGTGGAACCTCTCCCCCACACCTTTCCATCAAACAACTCACCGCCAAATGGTTCGTGCTGCCATGCATCGCGCTGCCCCACTTGCACAACATCCATGTGGGCATCAAACACAATATGCGCGCCCGCTTCTGCCCCTTTACGCGTGCCGATAACGCTGCCCAGATCGTCACGCCAGACATCATCAAATTTCAGTTCTTTTAACTTCTTTTCAACAGCCTGCGCCACAGCCTGTTCATCACCTGAAAGGCTGGGGATTTTTACCAGTTGTTGCAAAAATTCTACCGATTGTTTTTCTGTGTTTTCCATATTCAACAACCTTCTGTTCATAAATATTTTCTCTATCTATATTCAATCACAATTTTAAAAACGGGTATGGTTTGCAGCGTTCTTGCATAGAACCAAACAAGCCCCGGGCATCACCTGCGCGGAGCATTGTTGGCGTTATCATTTGATCTCTTCTATATTGCTTTTAAGGCTGCTTTTTCTTCCAATGACAGCACTTTAACCAGGTCAAGCAAGATAATCAAACGGGGGGCTACTTTTGCAATCCCGGTAATAAAGGCTGTATCGACAGATGTGATGGATGGCGGGGGTGGTTCAATTACATCATCCGATATGGTAAGGACTTCTGAAACCGCATCAACCACCATACCCACTTTCAAGCCGTCCATATTGACCACAACAATGCGAGTCTCTTTTGTCCTATCCAGAACAGGAAGTCTCAAACGCTTGCGCAGGTCAATTACCGGCAATATGGAACCGCGCAAATTTGTTACTCCCTCCACAAACTCGGGAGATTGCGGCACGCGGGTTATTTCCATCATATCCACAATACCGTCCACAGTCACAATATCCACACCAAAATGTTCTCCCCCCAGGTCAAAAACAACCAGTTGTCTTT
>CAZOKH010000123.1:0-6490 GCA_964580315.1 uncultured Anaerolineaceae bacterium
TTACTGTTTATTACCAGACTCTGCGGGGCAGCGTTCAAGCCCTGGAACAGGCCAGTTTTGAAGTTGCCAACGGAGAAATCATGGGATTGGCCGGCGAGTCGGGTTGTGGAAAAACCACCCTCAGCAACAGCCTGATTATGCTCACCCCCCCCATGAAACACATTGGCGGCAGCGTGCTGCTGGATGGCGAGCCGCTGCCCATAGCGGATGAAAATAAAATGGTGGACTATCGTTTCAAGAAAGTTTCCATCATCCCGCAGTATGCCATGAACGCCATGAATCCGACCCGCAAAATCGGGAAAATGATTGAAGAACTGCTGCACTCACGCAAAATGGATTACAAATCGCGGGAGGAAGAACTTCTGCGGCGAATCAAGATGGTCAAACTTCCGCAAGATGTTCTGGATTTATATCCCATCGAATTATCCGGCGGCATGAAACAGCGCATGGTGATGGTGCTCTCCACCTTGCTTGATCCCTCCTTATTAATAGCCGATGAAGTGACTTCTGCATTGGATGTTTCCAGCCAGAAAGCTGTGTCTGAACTGCTGGTGGAATTTCGAGATCGGCAAATTGTCAAGAGCATCATGGTCATCACCCATGACATCTCCATCCTCTATCAAATTGCTGACACGATTATGGTGATGTATGCCGGCCAACTGGCCGAGAAAGCGCCCACCAAAACCATCATCCATGCCCCACGCCATCCCTACACCAAAATGTTAATCTCTTCACTTCCCAAAGTGGGCGTTAAATATGAAGAGCACCGCCTGGAAGGAATTCCAGGCAAACCGCCCTTGCTGCTTAATCCTCCTGAAGGCTGCCGCTTTAGAGCACGCTGCCCGGTGGCATTTGAAAAATGCCGCGAGGCGCCGCCGTTTGTCGAAGTTGAGCCCGGCCACTTTGTGGCATGCTGGAAGGAGCGCTGAGCCATGCTGGAAATCAAAAATTTATCCAAAATCTACCGGGTGGGCACCTTTGGCAACAAAGAGCTGCACGCCGTGCGCAACGTCAGTTTTAATGTGAAGAATGGTGAAATTGTCTCTCTCATCGGTGAGAGCGGCAGCGGCAAAAGCACCATAGGCAAAATGATTCTGCGCCTGACCGATATCACTTCAGGGCAGATCAATTTCAATGGAGTGGATATTGCCACATTCAAGGGGGCGGCATTAAAAGACTATTACCGCAAAGTGCAGGGAGTCTTCCAGGATCCTTTCAGTTCGTACAATCCCATCTTCAAAGCAGATCGCATCTTTAACATTATCCATGAGGAATTCTTCCCGGATATGAGCTGCAGCGCCTGGGAGACAAAATTACACGATTCGTTATGTTGCGTGGGTCTAAATCCCGAGCATGTGTTGAACAAATTTCCACACCAGCTTAGCGGCGGTCAGTTGCAGCGCTTTCTCATTGCGCGCGCCCTGTTGCTGGAAACCGATTTCATCGTTGCTGATGAAATTATCAGCATGCTCGATGCCTCCACCCGCATTGATGTGCTTAACCTTTTGGCCGAGTTAAAGACAAAAGGTTTTTCGGTGCTTTTCATCACCCACGATCTGTCACTGGGCTATTACATCAGTGAGCGGGCTGTCATTCTATACCGCGGCTGCGTGGTGGAAATGGGCAAGACCGATAAGATTTTCAACAGTCCCATCCACCCCTACACGCGGGCGCTGATGAGTTCGGTTCCGCGCCTGGACAAACGCTGGGAAGAAGGCGCCGGCGGCGATTTGTGTACTCACGAGTCGCTGGGAATCCAGTTGGGATGCAGCTATTATGATCGTTGTAAAAGCGCAATCCCTGAGAAATGTAGTTCACTGGCTCCCGAACTGGTCGAAGTGGAAGAAGATCACTTTGTGGCCTGTCACCTGTACCAGTAAGAATGATCAAGAGGACAAGCAATGACCAAGCCTGAAATTAAAGGTTCACCTTTACCCAACATCCCCTGGGAAGATCGCCCGCAGAATTGCAGTGAGGTGGTGTGGCGTTCAGCCAGAAATCCCATCATCACGCGCGATGTGGTGCCGGGCATCAACAGCATCTTCAACAGTGCTGTGGTGCCGTTTGAAGGAAAATTCGCCGGCGTTTTTCGCTGTGATAACACCGCCCGCGACATGCAAATTCACGCCGGAACCAGCCCCGACGGCATTCACTGGAAGATCGAACCGCAGCGCATTCAATTCGTCTGCCAGGATGAAGAAATCGGGCGTTTCGAATACGGCTACGATCCGCGGGTGAGCTGGCTGGAAGACCGCTATTATGTCACCTGGTGCAATGGCTATCACGGCCCGACCATTGGGGTGGGCTACACCTACGATTTTAAAACCTTCTACCAGTTGGAAAACGCCTACCTGCCTTACAACCGCAATGGTGTGCTGTTTCCCCGCCGCATTGGCGACAAATACGCCATGTTCAGCCGCCCCAGCGACACCGGTCACACCCCCTTTGGTGACATTTTCTACAGTGAGAGCCCCGATATGATCCACTGGGGGCACCACCGGCATGTCATGGCACCGCGCGACGGCTGGCAATCAACCAAAATCGGTGCCGGTCCCATTCCCATCGAAACCTCTGAAGGCTGGTTATTGATCTATCACGGCGTCATCACATCTTGCAACGGCTTTGTTTACAGCTTTGGCGCGGCTCTATTAGACCTGGATCAACCCTGGAAAGTGATTCGCCGCTCGAAGCACTACCTGATCCATCCGCGTGAGATTTATGAGAACGTGGGCGATGTGCCCAACGTCACTTTCCCCTGCGCGGCGCTGGTTGACGCCCCCACTGGCAGAATGGCCATATACTACGGCGGCGCTGATACGGTCACTTGCCTGGCTTACGCGTACATCTCAGAAATTTTTGATTTTCTCCAGCATTATTCATACTGATTAATGCGCATATCTTGATTATTGTGTGAGGATTTATGCAATTCGGTTTTTTTGATGATAAACAACGGGAATATGTAATTACACAGGCGGTCACCCCCCAGCCGTGGATCAACTACCTGGGCAGTGAAGACTTTTTCAGCCTGATCTCCAACACAGCCGGCGGCTATTCCTTCTACCGTGATGCACGCCTGCGCCGCCTGACGCGCTTTCGTTACAACGACGCCCCTCTTGATGAGGGCAGCCGCTTCATCTACATGCGGGATGACGATGGGGATATCTGGTCGCCCACCGGTTCGCCTGTGCGTAGCGGTCTCGACCAGTACACCTGCCGTCACGGGCTGGGCTACACCTGCATCCAATCCAGCCAAAAGGGCATAGAAACAGAGGTGTGTTTCTTTGTCCCCGTTGATGGAACCCTGGAAATCTGGGACATGACCATCCGCAACCACCGGGAAAAAGCCGCGAAAGTTCAGCTTTTCTCTGCTGTTGAATTTTGCCTGTGGGATGCCCTGGATGATTCCACCAACTTCCAGCGCAATTATTCGATTGGCGAAGTGGAAGTGGAAGGCAACGTGATCTACCACAAGAGCGAATACCGCGAACGCCGCAACCATTTTGCCTATTTCACCTGCTCCGAACCGGTGGCAGCCTTTGACACGCAGCGTGATGCCTTCCTGGGCATCGGCAACGGCTGGCCCAACCCGCAAGCAGTGAAAAGCGGGCAACTGACCAATTCCATTGCGCACGGCTGGCAGCCCATTGGCGCTCAACAGATTGACCTGCTGCTGCAGCCCGGCGAATCCCGGCGCATCATCTTCCTGCTGGGATATGCCGAAAACACGGTCGATGAAAAATTTGACCCGCCCGATTCACAAACCATCAACAAGCGCAACGTCCTTCCGGTCATCCAACTTTATCTCAAACCACAAACTGTCGATGCCGCATTCATTGCGTTGAAAGACTACTGGGCTGACCTGCTCGGCAAATTCCAGGTAGACACTCCCAATCCGCATGTCAACCGCATGGTCAACATCTGGAATGCCTATCAATGCATGATCACCTTCAATATGTCGCGTTCTGCCTCGCTGTTCGAGAGCGGCATCGGGCGCGGCATGGGTTTCCGCGACTCCAACCAGGATTTACTGGGTTTTGTGCACATGATTCCAGAAAAAGCCCGCGCCCGCCTGCTGGACCTGGCTGCCACCCAACTGCTCAGCGGCGGCGCTTTCCACCAGTACCAGACCCTCACCAAACGCGGCAACAACGACATCGGCAGCGGCTTCAATGACGACCCATTGTGGCTGGTGCTGGCAACCGCCGCCTATTTAAAAGAAACCGGCGACTGGTCCATCCTGGATGAACAGGTTCCCTTCGAGAATCAATCCGGAACCGAAGCGACTTTCTACACACATTTGGAGCGTGCCATCCAATACACGCTTGACCGTATTGGCCCGCACGGTTTGCCACTCATCGGCCGCGCCGACTGGAACGACTGTCTCAATCTGAACTGTTTTTCTGACACGCCCGGCCAGTCCTTCCAGACCACCACCAACCGTGACGGCAAAGTGGCCGAATCGGTTCTCATTGGCGGTTTATTCGTGCAGGCTGCCGATGAAATGGCATCCATATCTGCCCAATACGCCAACAAGTCTCGCTCACTTTTTTACCGCAACGCCGCGCAATTGATGGAAAAAACCGTGCTGGATAGCGGTTGGGACGGCGCCTGGTTCCGCCGCGCCTATGATGACCGCAGTCTGCCCCTCGGAAGCCAGGAATGCAAAGAGGGCTCCATCTTCATTGAACCGCAGGGCATTTGCATCATGGCGGGCATTGGTCTCGATGACGGCAAAGCGCTCAGCGCCCTGGATGCCGTGCATGAGCGCCTGGCCACCCCGCACGGCATTGTGCTGCTGAATCCCGCTTTCACCCACTATGATCTCAACTATGGCGAGATTACCAGTTATCCACCCGGCTACAAGGAAAACGCCGGCGTGTTCTGCCACACCAATCCCTGGATTATGATTGCCGAGACGCGTGTTGGCCGCCCTGACCGCGCCCTGGATTATTACCTGCGTATTAACCCATCGGCGCGTGAGGAACTAAGCGACCTGCACCGCTGCGAACCGTATGTCTATGCGCAAATGATCGCGGGTAAAGATGCCCCCACGCACGGAGAGGCTAAAAATTCCTGGCTCACCGGCACGGCTGCATGGAACTTTGTGGCCATTGCACAATGGATCCTGGGCATTCGGCCTGACTGGGACGGCCTGCGCGTCGAACCTGCTCTACCATCTGACTGGCAGGGTTTCACGGCGGTTCGAAAATATCGCGGCTTAAACTATCAAATCCAGGTGGAACGCCGTGGGGCTGGTAATTCAATAGAACTTTGGGCTGATGGGATTAGAATAGATGGAACGGTCATCCCGCTGCCCGTTGAAGGAACAAAGGAAGTTAAGGTTCAAGTTTTCGTAAGCTAAAAATTGACCGGATCTGCAACATAGAGATCAAACCATCTTCACCAATTCAAGTTATTTTGTGAGGGTCAATTAAATGCGTGCTGACAGCATTAATCATCAAGAAAAGAGTAAGGATCAGGAAATGGATAATCAAATGCTTGAAGTGGTCGGAATGCAATGTGAAGGCTTTAAACCCTTGATATTTTTTAATAGTTGGCGTGTGGCAACTTTGCGCTATATGGACAGCCTTTTTCCACCGGCTATTGACCGCTTTGAGCGCCACCTGGAAACAGATGAGGTTTTTCTGTTGCTGGACGGCCAGGCAATTCTGCTGATTGTAAAGGATGAGAACCAGCTTCCCGAACCTGTCTGGATGGAGCCGCAAAAGATTTACAATGTGCGGCAATATTGCTGGCACGGCATCATCATGAGCCGTGACGCAAACATCCTGCTGGTTGAAAATGGAGATACCGGTGAAAGCAACTCTGAATTCTTCACCCTGAATCCCCGCCAGAAGGCATGTATCCTGGAAATCGCCCGCAGCATGCCGGCATGGGCTGAAATTGAAGTCGGTTGATTGGAGAATATCGACTCGGTATCAATCAAAAGATAAAGGATGAAATCCATGTTGAAATTTCCTGACGGTTTTTTATGGGGTACTTCCACCTCTTCTTATCAAATTGAAGGCGCTGTAACACAAGACGGCCGCGGCGAGTGCATCTGGCATACCTTCGCTCACACACCGGGCAAGGTGCGCGGCGGCGACACCGGCGACATTGCCTGCGACCATTATCACCTCCATAAATCAGATGTTCATTTGATGAAAGAACTGGGATTCAAAGCCTACCGCTTTTCCCTGTCCTGGCCGCGCATTCTGCCCACCGGGCGCGGCAAAGTGAACCAGGCCGGCATCGATTTTTACAGCCGCCTGGTGGACGAACTGCTGGCAGCAGACATCACCCCCATGATCACCCTGTATCACTGGGACCTGCCCACCGCCCTGCCCGGCGGCTGGGTTAATCGCGACACGGCTTATGCCTTCGCTGAATACGCCGCCGTGGCAGCCCGTGCGCTGGGCGACCGGGTGAAAATGTGGACTACCTTGAACGAACCCTGGTGTTCCAGTTTGCTCAGCTATTACCTGGGCGA
>CAZOKH010000124.1:0-6433 GCA_964580315.1 uncultured Anaerolineaceae bacterium
GTTGGCGCGGGTGTGTCGGTGGGCAGCGGCGGGACGGTGGGTGTGGCAGTGGGCTCCGGCGCTTTGCCGCCGCACGCAGCCAACAATACCAGTACCAATAAACCCAGCAGCAAAGGCAACGAGCGGCGTTGATTGATTGTTGAGTGTTTCATGAGAATGATTATCCTGAAATGTTGTCCATTTTTTCGGGCTTACACACAATAACTTTGATCTTACCATATAAATCCGGGCGCTCAAGTCATCGTAAGCATGGATTATACCCGTTTCTATGAAAAATGGAATCTATACGCAGTTGCAGGAATTGCGCTGGCAAACTTAACAAATTTTTTAAGTCGCCGTGGGCTTTATTTTCTTTTTTTAAGATATGATATATCCATGCATAGGTCCGATTATCCTTATCTGGCAGACTGGTTCGCCATTTCACTGCGCTGGCTGGGATTGCTGGGAATTATCGCTGCTCTGGCGTTCGCGGGAGCCATTCAAATTCGCCTGGCTGCGGTGGTGCTGGTTTCCATTGTGTGGAACACCTACACCTCCATCCTGGCTGTGCTCAACCGCCGCCTCAACCAGCAGCGCATCCTCAACGTTTGGATAGACAGCCTGGTAAGCATCTCGCTGTTCTTTCTGTCAGGCGGGTTGGGCGGCCCGCTGGCCTGGGCCAACCTGCTGGCGTTGTTCTCGGCCGCCATTTATTTTGAATGGCGCGGCAGCCTGATTACCGCCATCATCCTGTCAGCGCTGGAAGCCGGCGGAATCTATCTGTTCGACCGCGCTGCTTTCTACCCCTTAACCCTGGCGCTGTTCTCGGTATTCAACCTGGCAGCCGGCGGTCTGCTGGGCTTCATCTGTTTCCAGCTTATGCAGCGTTTGCGCGATAACTACAAAAACCGCCTGATTCAACGCAAAGAACAATCACGCCGCGAACGCGAACGCATTCGTGATTTTTCCCGTTCCATCGAATCTTTCTGTGTTGATCTTGACCCCGGCAGCATTCTGGAAACCCTGCTGGATATGAGCACAGACCTGCTGGGGGGCGTCGAACCACCCGTTGACCGCATGGTAAGCGCCGCGCTGTTGGTTGAATCGGGCGGCCTGGTTATTCAAGCCACCCGCGGCATATCCGAAGAGATGTCAGCTTATGGATTCCCCGCTCAGCAGGGCATCCTGGCTGATGCTGTCCAGGCTGGCACGGTTCAGCAAACCGCCGAGCCGTTCAACGACCCGGAACTCAAACCAATATCGTGGATGAATGATATGCACAGCGCGGTCTGTGTTCCCCTGGTTTATCAAGATAACTTCTTTGGAGCGCTGTTGTACGCTCATCCCCTGGAAGATTTTTTTGACGAAGACCGCGTGGAAATGCTGACCATTGTCAGCCAGCCGGGCGCAGTTGCCCTGCAAAACGCCCGCCGTTATGATGACTCGCAGCACGAAAAAAACCGCCTGATGCAAATTCAGGAAGATGTACGCCGCGAACTGGCCCGCGAACTGCATGACGGTCCCACGCAAACCATGTCCTCCATCGCCATGCGCGCCAACATTGCACGCAAAATGTTGGAACGCGGCACCGGGGATGTTCAGGGTGAAATTCAAGCCCTTGAAGACCTGGCGCGCCAGACCACCCAGGAAGTTCGCCATCTCCTGTTTCTGCTGCGCCCGTTGGATTCTCAAATCGATGGATTTGAATCTGTCCTGCAAGATATGGCGCAGAAATTGAAAGAGACCCATCAACAAACAGTTACACTCGACCTCGATTCTGGTTTAATTCAACAGCTTGACTCCAGCCAGCAATCCATCATCTACTACCTGGTGGAGGAAGCCGTTGCCATTGCCCGAAAAACAGGCAAGGCAGATAAAGTTCTTGTGAGGCTGCGCCCCTTGCCCGAAAACGCTGACACCGCCGCCCTGGATATTCTGGACAACGGCGCCGGAGCAGGCAGCGGTGAAATGGAAAACACCCATGACCAGCGCGGAAACCTGGGCATGGTGAACCTGCGCGAGCGCACAGAACGGCTCAACGGCATCTTACAAATCGATTCACTGCCCGGCAAAGGAACGCGCGTGCGCATTTTAATCCCCCTCAACCCTGAAGCCGTTGATCGGCTGCATCACGCTTCCATCAACGCTTAACCACACTTCACGCATTATGCCGATTGCCAACGGAATATATTATGCCGAATACCAGGGGAATAACAGCTCACTACCGCCAGTGGTGCTGATCCACGGCGCCGGCAGCGACCACCTGTGCTGGCCGGTCAATTTGCGCCGACTGAACGGGTTTCGTGTGCTGGCGCCCGACCTGTCCGGGCACGGCCGCTCGTCCGGGGTCAGCCGACAGTCGGTGCAGGAATATGCCGCCGACCTGATTGCATTTTTGGATGCCCTGGGAATATTCAGCGTTGTGCTGGTGGGGCATTCACTGGGGGGCGCCGTAGCCCTCGAAACCGCCCTGCTCCATCCTGCACAGGTGCATGCCCTGGTTTTAATCTCAACCGCCGCCCACACGCTCATTCCCAACGAATTTCTCAATTACCTGGCTTCACCCTCCTCGGTCAAAAACGCCCGCCACTGGCTGCAAGAGCGCCTGTTAAGCCCTGAAAGCAGCCCGGCATTGATAAAGAAAAGCAGCACTGCCCTTGAAAGCGTGCGGCAGGAAGTGCTGCACAACGACTGGAAGGCTGTGGCTTCCTTTGACCGCTGCGGCCGGGTGAAAGAAATCTCACAACCCGCCCGGGTGATTTGCGGCAACAAAGACCGCATTGTACCGCTGGCGGGTTCGCGCCACCTGGCAGCCAGCCTGCCCAATGCCCACCTCCAGGTGATTCCCAATGCCGGTCACCTGGTGCTGCTGGAAAAACCCGGAATTTTAGCTGAAGGAATTAACCAGTTTCTCAATGAATTACCCCGCTCAATCCCCTAATAATGGGTGCTTTTTCCAAAAATTCTGCTCTTTTTTACTGATATTAATTATATATTTATTCCCATCTGATTTCTCCTGTATATAATTAGGGGTACAAAAGCTGTTTAAAAAATTGTCGGGAGAAAAGGTATGCCAAAAATTGTCGTTGAAGATAATGAGTTTGCAACATTGTGGTATCACACCGATACAAAAATTGTCCATCATATGTACAAGAAATTCATGTCAGGAGATATTTTCCACAACTTCCTGCTAAAAGGCACGGCAGCCATGAAACAATATGGGGCCCACAAGTGGCTTTCTGACGACCGGAAGAATCCGGTATTAACCACAGAAGACATCAAGTGGGGTGAAACCAACTGGTTCCCGCAAACCCTTGAGGCGGGCTGGAAATACTGGGCAATCGTTCAGCCGGAAGCCGCCATTGCCAAAATGAATACCGATAAAATCGTTGAACAATACGGCAAAGCCGGGGTGAAGGCTCAATATTTCACTGACGCCGATGCAGCATTGAAATGGCTTGAAAGCCTTCCGTAAAAAAGAGTAGCACACATTTTAGAGGGGTAATCCCAAAATAGCACCACTGCCAGTTATTATCATCACAATTTTTGGTTAACACATCAATACCCCAAAAAACCGGGGCGAACCTGTAAGTTCGCCCCGGTTTTATTTTTTTCTCTCTCTATCATCTTTTCAGGGGGCAAACAAAACATGCTTTTGTAAAAATCGCTCAACCTGCTTGAGATAGTCAGCAATAGTCTCGCTGCTGCGGAAACCATGCCCCTCCTCGGGGTAAAGCTGGTACACAAACGGCACCCCGCGGCGCTGCAATTGCTTCACCATTTCCTCCGACTGGTTGGGCGGCACTACCCTGTCTTTGCCGCCCTGGAAAATTGCCAGCGGGTCGTTGATTTTTTCAGCGTGGAACAGCGGCGACCAGGCATGGTATTTTTCGGCCGCCCGGGGCAGCTCACCCACCAGCCAGTCGGTGTAATGAATTTCAAATTTGTGGCTTTCCATCGACAGGCCGAACAGGTCGCTCACCCCGTACAGGCACACACCGGCTTTAAACAACCCGGGGCGGCGGATCAAAGTATTGAGCACGGTATAGCCGCCCGCGCTTCCGCCGCGAATCACCAGGCGGGCCGGGTCAGCCAGGCGGCGGTCAATCAACGCCTGCGCAGCTCCAGCGGCATCTTCCACGTCCACCTCGCCCCAGCGCTGGAACAATGCCTTCTGGAAACTGCGCCCAAACCCTGTGCTGCCGCGGTAGTTCACGTCCAGCCAGCCGTAACCGCGCGTGGTGAAGTACACCACCTCGGGCTCAAAGCGCAGTTGGCGCTGTGAAGTGGGCCCGCCGTGAATGCTCACCAGCACCGGCGGCAGCCCTTCGGCTTCATAACCGGGGTTGCAGGGAGAATAATACCAGCCGGTTACGCGGGTGCCGTCCGGCGCTGCCCATTCCAGCAGTTGCGGGTTGGGCAGCCAGCTTTCATCCAGCACATCCACCTGGCTGAAGCCTTCGCTGTGCCAGCGCGCGCCGTCCCAGCGTATGACGCGGTCAGGCAAACCGGGCGCTGAAGCAATCAGCGCGAGCTGGTCATCAACTGGCGAGACCGATAGCTGCGTCAACCAGGTGTAAGGCGCCGCATCCATCTCTTGCGAACTGCCGTCATCCACCGAAACCACCCACAGCGACGCCCGCCCGTCACGGTAGCGCAAATGATACACCGCCCGGCCGGTTCGGCTCCAGCCGTAGGTGCGCATGCCCTGCACCCAGGCCGGCTGCGACAGGGAGAATCCCTCGCCGTGCACCAGCACGCGCTGAGCGCCGTTTTGCAGGTCAAATAACACCAGGTCTTCCCATTCCCCCGCAGCCACAATACAGCTCAACCAGCGCCCATCCGGCGAGAATTCCGGCTGAAAAACCGGCCTGTCATCGCCGCCAGCCAGGCAGGTGGTTTTGTTCACCACCGGCGGCAGCCCGGTCAGGTCACCCAGCATCAGGCGCGAGCTGTCCCACGGCATGTGCGGGTGATCCCATTCGATCCACGCCAGGCGCTTCCCATCCGGCGACCAGGCCGGCTGCATGTAAAAATCAGCCCCGCGCACAAGCTGCTGCGGCCACTGCCTGCCCAGGCTGTCAACCAGCGCCAGCAGGTCGGTTTCTCCATCGCTGTAGGCATACACCAGCCAGTTGCCATCCGGTGAAACATGCGGCGCAGCGCAGCTTCCAAATGGCGGTGTGAGCGCAATCGGTTGCTCAATTTGCAGGCTGCGCCGGTAGAGCCGCCCGTCGCGCGCGCTAAAGAACAGGTTGCCGTTGTGCAGTGAAAATTCTCCGCCGCCATAACCCAGGTTGCCGTGCACATTGAGATCCACGGTCAACTCGCGGCGGGCTTCACCAATCGCTTTGGATAAAAGCACCCCCTTACCGCTGCGCGATTCCAGCCACACCAGGGTGGCGCTGCTGTCATCCCACTGCACATCGTCCAATGACACTTTTTGACTGAAAGCTGAAGCCGTCAGCGGGCTGCTCCACATCCCAAATGGCAATCTGTTTTTTGCAGTTATGTTCATTAGTGCATCCTTTATAAAAAAAGCGCCGGAGGTTTTCCACAGTTGTGGTCATTCTTCTCCTGCGCTTTGAAACATTTTCAATTACTGATAACGCTTCATTCAATCGCCAAATTTCTAATCTTTGTCTTTCACTTCACGCGGACGCCAGACCGACTCCAGTTCACCTTCCACCGTGCCTTCCAGGTCTTTCCAATGTTTAATGGGAAGTTTAATCTGGGCTATTGTTGCTGTGGGCAGGGTCTCAACCTTTTTGGTCATAATTTGCAGCAATCCTTCCAGACCCGGGTTATGCCCAATTACCATGACCTTTTTAACATCATCTGATAATCCGCGCAAAGCGTCGAAATAGGCTTTGGGTTCTGCCATATATAACGATTCCAGGAAATCTGCATGGATATCTTTATCGAGTTTTTCCAGCATCAATTCAGCCGTCTGGCGGGTTCGTTTTGCCGCTGAACACAAAATCTTTTCAGGAACCAGTTTCTCTTCCTTCAACAGCTCCGCCATCCTGGGAGCATCCTTTTTGCCGCGTTTTTTCAGTGGGCGATCGAAATCTTTCTCGTTTTCATCGCTCCAATCTGATTTGGCATGTCGCATAAGTAAAAGGGTTTTCATACTGCACTCCTGTTTTTCCGCAGGTGTTCGATTTAATCAAAATTGGGTAAAAAAGAACATTGATTAAAGTATAACACAGTCCTCATTTGCCTTTTATATTTTTTTTTCATTCAATCAACAAGTAACGAATATTTACACCAGCTTGCTCAGAATTGTAGCGATCAGGATCAAAAACAATCAGCATCTGATCCATGTCTGAGGGGATGGAAATGGCGATCCAACCCGCCAGTTCGGCTCCCGGAAAAATAATCGCGTTGATATATGGATTCTCAGATTGTTTCGGCACACGAACCTGTTCTCCGGCAAGCATACTACCATCAT
>CAZOKH010000125.1:0-6428 GCA_964580315.1 uncultured Anaerolineaceae bacterium
GAACTGCCGGCGGTTGAGACGCCTGCAACAACGAGTCTGTAATAGACTGGCAAGAGGAAAGAAAAAGGATGGATACAAATAAGACAGATGTAATTAATTTGCGAACCATTCGATAATCCGGGCAATAATTTGATCAGCCAAATCGGCTTTACTCATAAGCGGGAGCGCCTCTGCGGGACTTGAAGGAAAGAGCAATGTGGCCTGATTGGTATTATATTCAAAACCAGTTTGAGGTGCGCTGACGTTGTTGGCGACAACCATATCCAGTTGTTTTTTAATCATTTTTTCAGCGGCATTTTCAAGCAGCGACTGGGTTTCAGCAGCAAAGCCGACCACGCGATGTGGAAAACCGGTATGCTGCCGGGTTTCTGCAACGGCCGCCAGGATGTCGGTGGTTGGTTCAAGGGCGAGGGAGTTGATGCCGACGCGATTTTTTTTGATTTTCTGTTCGCTGACATCAGCGGGGCGGAAGTCGGCCACTGCTGCCGCCATGATTAAGACATCGGCATCAGCGGCAGAAGTGAGCACCGCTTTATACATTTCCTCGGCTGTTTGCACCCTGATCACTTGTGCGCCGTAGGGCGCAGCCAGGTTGGTGGGGCATGTGATCAACTTCACATGGGCGCCAGCGTCAAGGGCTGCCTGGGCAACGGCGTATCCCTGCTTTCCGGATGAGCGGTTGGTGATGATGCGCACCGGGTCAATGGGTTCCTGTGTGCCGCCAGCGGTCACAATCACTTCCTTACCCGCCAGGGGGCCGGTCTTTCCAAGCACCCAGCGCACGCCACTGACGATTTCCTGCGGCTCAGTCATGCGTCCCAGACCAACCAGTCCCGATGCCAGGTGACCGGATTCCGGCCCGATGAAAATTGCCCCGCGTTGGCGCAGGATTTCCACATTTGCCTGTGTGGCCGGGTGATCGTACATACCCGAATCCATGGCAGGCGCCAACACCAGCGGACAGTGTGAAGCCAGCGCTGTGACCGATAACAAGTTGTCGCCCAGGCCGTGAGCCAGGCGCGCCAGGGTGTTGGCTGAAACGGGGGCGACTAACAACAGGTCGGCGGCTCTCCCCAGGCCAATGTGTGTGACATGCCCTTCACCACCCCATAAATCTGCCTCGGTGTAGGATTTATCTCCGGTGACCGATTGAAAAGTCAGGGGCGAGATAAAATGAAGTGCGCCTTCGGTGAGAATGGATGGTACCCGGGCGCCCTGTTGATGCAGTTTGGATGCAATTTCAGCCGCTTTGTAGGCAGCAATGGAACCGGTGACACCCAGAACGATGGTTTTATCTTTAATTGGGTTGGGCATTTGGCGGATTCATCTCCCAGAATAATCGAAGACCTTCAAGGGTTAACCAGGGTGCAATCACATCAATGACCGTGGTTTCACGCGCCACCAGTTCAGCCAGGCCTCCGGTGGCAATTACTTTCATCGATTCACCCAGTTCTTTGCGCATGCGGGCAACCATGCCTTCCACCAGCGCCACATAGCCAAACAGCAGACCCGATTGGATGGCATTGACCGTGTTCTTGCCGATGACAGATGGGGGTTTTTGAAGGTCAACCCGCGGCAGTTGGGCGGTGCGCTGAAACAGCGCTTGGGCGGCAATGCCTATGCCGGGGGCTATAGCGCCCCCCAGGTACTGACCTGCGGCGGTGATGGCATCAAAAGTGGTGGCAGTGCCAAAATCAACCACGCAGGCCGGGCCGCCGTACAGGTGCATGACAGCAATGGCGTCAACGATGCGGTCAGCGCCAACCGATTGTGGGGGATCGTAGAGTATGGTAATACCGGTTTTCAATTGATTGGTAACAACCAGCGGAGATAGGTTTAGATAGGCTTGGCAGGCTTGAATGATGCGGCCGGTGAGCGGCGGCACAACCGACGCCAGGCAAATGCCGTCAATTTGTTTGCTGCAATAACCGCACTGCTGCACCATTCCCAAGATTTGAAGGCCGTATTCATCGGGCATGCGTTCCTGGTCGGTGGACATGCGCCAGTGGGCTACCAATTCTTCGCCCTGATACATGCCCATGGTTACATTGGTGTTACCGATATCAATCGTAAGCAGCATGATTAATCACCTGTATCCATTCTACAACAAAGCAAATTTATTATGGCTGTGGTCATCCGTTGTGAATTGTAAAGTATTTTGCCTGAGGATGGTGAATTACCATGGCGGCAGTGGATTGTTCTGGCACCAGTTGGAAAGCGGCTGTGAGGTTCATGTTCATTTCTTCCTCGGCGGGCAGCAGGCGGAACAGGTTTCCGTGCTCGGTCAAATCAGGCAGGGGGGGGTATCCCCAGGAATAACGTTTACCCTGACGAGAAGGAATGCCCAGCTCACGCCGAATTTTTTGATGGATGAATTCAGCTGTGGCTTCAGCAAGCTGCACAGCCAGGCCGTGCGAGAAATAGGCTTCGCTGTAGTTTCCAGAATCTTGCAGAGACTGGACGCGCTGCGTGGCGGCATGCCCAATGGTGACCAGTTGCAAGGGCAGCACATCGAACTGATGGCTGTTTGCAGGGGAGAAATAATCAGCCAGGCATAAACAGTCGCCCGATGCCTGGCGCGGGAACGTGAAGCGCAGTTTTTCAACGGGCGTTTCCAGGTGGATGGTTTCATGATCGTAAACCACAACCTGGTTGCCGTCAGCCGCTGCCGGGAAAAAGCCGAATAAAGCCTGCGGACGAAGCCAGTTTTCCCGCTTATTTTGCTCCAGCATGTTATGCAACCGCAAGTTGAAGTCTGTTTTCACCTGTTCCCATTTTTCGCCTTTGATATTGCCCGCCCCCCAGGATAAGCGGAATAAGGCTGCTTTGGGCAGGTAGGGCAAAATTTCTGCGAGGGAGATGGATTGAACAAGGCGATGACCCCAGAAGGGTGCAGAGGGAACGGCTGCCGGGGCGATTGAACGACCAGGACAGGGAGCTGCTTTGACCTCAACCTGTTGGGTCAAAGCCGGTTGCTTTTCCAGCCCGGGGGAAATTGCCTTGGGGGGAGTTTGAATATCTTCCATCACCGTCAGACCTTCAAAGGCATCGGCGCAATAAAAAACGCCCGCGTTGAAAATCTCTCCATGCTCGGTGCGGCGAATGTTTTCTGCAAAGTCCTGGTTAATGGCTGCTCCGCCAATCAGGACGGGTATGTTGATGTTGCGGCGCTGCAATTCGTTCACCGCCAGGCCCATTTGCCGGCTGGTGCTTACCAGCAGGGCGCTCAAACCAATGGCATCTGCATTCTGATCGACCGCGTTTTGAATGATGGTTTCCACGGGCACCTGCTTGCCCAGGTCAACCACACGGTAGCCATTGTTGGAAAGAATGGTTTTAACGAGGTTTTTGCCAATATCGTGCACGTCGCCGTAAACAGTGGCCAGCACAATGGTGCCCTTGGAAATGCCTTCGGCACGCTCAAGGAATTGCTCCAGGTAAGTGACGGATTCTTTCATCACTTCGGCTGATTGCAGCACAAAGGGTAAAATCAACTCTCCGCGTCCGAATTGGTCGCCAACTTCTTTCATGGCGGGCAATAAAACAGTATTAATCAAGTGGACAGCACTTTCATGGCGCGAAGGCAGCCCGGTTTCATTCAGGGCGGCTTCCAGGTCGAGCGCCAGGTTTTCCTTGCTGCGGTGAAGCACGCGCCAGTGCAATCTTTGTGACGGCGATAGCCCCTCCAGCGGATTTTTTGTTTGTCCCGCAGCGTTCGTTCCGCTTTCAGCGGCCTGGTTGAAGCGTTCAATCAAGCGCTGCAATGCGTCGGGCCTCTTGTTGAAGATCAGGTCTTCAGCCAGTTCGCGGTCTTGCTGCGCAATGTCGGCATAGGGGGTAATCTGGGCTGGATCAACTATTGCCAGGTCGAGCCCGGCCTTCACGGCGTGGAAAAGCATGACGCTGTTCAAGACGGTGCGCGCAGCCGGCGCCAGGCCAAATGAAACATTGCTGATTCCCAGCGAGGTGTAAACCCCGGGCAAGGCGGCTTTAATCTGTTGGATGCCGTTGAGGGTTTCCACGGCTGATTGGACGTACTCAGCTTCACCGGTGGCCAGTGTGAAGGTTAAGGGATCAAAAATTAAGTCCGAAGAGCGCAGGCCGTATTCTTCAATAGCGATCTGGTGGATGCGCCGGGCGATTTGCAATTTGCGTTCAGCGGTGCGAGCCATGCCTTGCTCATCAATGGTCAGAGCAACCAGGGCAGCGTTGTGGCGTTGAGCAATGGCCAGGATTTTGTGCATTTTCTCGGGGCCGCCTTCCAGGTGAATGGAGTTAATCAGGCAGCGACCGGGGGCGGTTTTGAGGGCGGTTTCAATGACATCCGGTTCAGTCGAATCGATGACAAAGGGGGCTTGAACAACCGGGCGCAGCAAACGAATGATGTGTTCCATGCTGGCGGCTTCATCTGTGCGCTCAGTAAGCGCCACACAGATGTCGAGCGCATGAGCGCCGTGATCAACCTGCTGGCGAGCCAGGCTTAGAATGGCATTTTCGTCGTTTTCCATGATCAACCGTTTGAAACGCCGGCTGCCCTGGGTGTTGAGCCGTTCACCAATTAGAAATGGTTTGGGCTGCTGGTCAAGCGCCACAGCCTGGAAGGCAGAAGAAAGCGCTGGAAACGTTTGCCGGGGTCTTGCGGCGGGCGCTTGCCAGTTCAATTTCTTTACAAGCTGCCTGAGATGTTCAGGCGTGGTGCCGCAGCACCCTCCAACTACATTAACACCTTTTTCGATGACAAAATCGGTCATCTGCTCGGCAAATGATTCGGGTGTCAGGGGGTATACCGCTCGACCATTCTTGTTGTAGGGCAAACCCGCATTGGGGATGACGGAAATTGGAATGCTGGTGTTCTGGCAAAGGTACTCCACCGATTGGCGCATGTGTTCAGGACCGGTGGAGCAGTTTAGCCCAAGTACATCCAGCGGAAGACCGTCCAAAGCCGAAAGCACGGCGGTTATATCCGTGCCCAGCAGCATTCTGCCGGTGGTATCGAGGGTTACCTGCACCTGCAAGGGAACATGAATACCGGTGGATTGCATGGCTAGATGACTGCCCTGCACCGCCGCCTTGACTTCCAAAATATCCTGGCTGGTTTCAAGCAGCAATACATCAACACCGCCAATCAGCAAGTGGCTGGCCTGTTCACAAAATATTTCAACCAGGTCGTCGAATGAAAGCCGGGAGAGTTCGGGGTCGTCCATGGAAGGTAGTTGACCGGTGGGGCCCATTGAACCGGCAACAAAACGGGGCTGGTCGGCTGTTGAAAACTCGTCGGCAATTCGCCGCGCCAGCCTGGCTGCACGTTGATTGATTTCGCCAACCAGGTTTTCCAGTTGATAATCTTTCAGTGTGACGCGATTGGAGCGGAAAGTGTCTGTTTCAATCACATCCACCCCCACTTCCAAAAATGAGCGGTGGTTTCTTTCGACGGCTTCAGGTTTGGTGATTACCAGATAATCATTAAGACCGACTGTGTGTTCACCGCCATAATCTGCGGTGGTGAGATTCATTTCCTGGAGATTGGTCCCGGTGGCGCCGTCAAAAATAAGGGCGCGGCAGGCCAGTGCATCCAGGTATTTTCGATTGGTGTATTTTCGGATCATAACTAAACTCCTGTAAACAATCCCATGCTCTGTATAAAAAAGCAGCCCCTGGTAAAAATGAGAGGCTGATTCGTGAGAAGGGATTGCACTCTCATCTTCCAACAGACTACACTAAGTAGCCTGTGACGGATTTGGCACCAACTTCCAGAGCAGGTTGCCGAGGTTTCAAAGGGCCGGTCCCTCCACCTCTCTTGATGAGTTGATTATCATCATATTATTTTGAGGCAAAATTGTAACATAAAAATGGATCGTCTTGTTAAGGATACGATATAATCTAAGTGTGTCTGAACGCGAGAAGAATTCCCTTTCATCCCTGTTGCCTTATTTCTTTTCCGGTCTCATCCTGGGGGGGCTGGGTGTAGTCGGCTTGTTTGTGATATTAACCAGCACATTACCCACCCTGGGGCCGCGCTGGCTGTTCTTTTTTTCCCTTTCGTTGGCCGCCAGTGGATTGGCTTTACCGATTATTGCGCTGCTTCATCGACGTTTTCCCAGCCATCCCCCGGTTGAGCCAGGCGCCATTTTGCGCCAGGCAATTTGGGTTGGAATTTATGGCAATTTGCTGGCATGGTTGCAACTGGGAAGGGTTCTCAACCTTTCATTAATTGTTTTTTTGGCCATTGGTTTCGTGGTGATCGAGGTAATTTTACGGCTGCGGGAAAAGACCCAGTGGACGCCGGGGGATGGGGGCAATGAATAACCTGCGTTCGATACCATCCGTTGATCAACTGCTGCAAACCCCTGAGGCGGCCGAATTAGTTTTCGAATTTGGCCGCGCATTAACCCTGGATGCCCTTCATCTTGGACTGGATGCGCTAAGAG
>CAZOKH010000126.1:0-6369 GCA_964580315.1 uncultured Anaerolineaceae bacterium
AATGGCGCTGTCAGAAGGCACACTGCTCAACAATCGTTACCGCATCGTCTCTGTTCTTGGGCAAGGAGGGATGGGAGCTGTCTACCAGGCTGAGGATAGTATCCTCAGTGTTGCTGTAGCAGTTAAAGAAAATCTCTTCCTATCCGATGAATATACGCGCCAGTTTCTGCAAGAGGCAAAAATTCTGGCTGGCATGCGTCATCCCAGTCTCCCGAGAGTCCGTGATTATTTCCAGGTGGAAAGCCAGGGTCAATATTTGATCATGGATTTCATTGACGGGGAAGATCTTCGTCAAAAAATTGAGCGCCTGGGCAAGCTGCCAGAACAGGAAACAGTATTAATTGGTGCAGTGATTTGTGACGCACTCAATCACATGCATACGCGATCACCCTCAGTCATCCATCGGGATATTAAACCGGGCAACATCAAAATTTCTCCAGAAGGTGAAGTGGTTCTGGTGGATTTTGGTCTGGCAAAGGTAATGCTTGACAGTCAGGAGACCCGCACCGGCGCACGTGCCATGACTCCTGGCTATTCCCCACCCGAACAATACGGCACAGCGCACACAGATGTTCGTTCAGACATTTATTCTCTCGGTGCAACACTATACGCAGTCC
This sequence comes from uncultured Anaerolineaceae bacterium, assembly GCA_964580315.1. Classification (GTDB taxonomy): domain Bacteria; phylum Chloroflexota; class Anaerolineae; order Anaerolineales; family Anaerolineaceae; genus CAZOKH01. Next base: position 618 of record CAZOKH010000126.1, read on the forward strand.
TCACCGGGATCATCCCGGAAGACAGCCTGATTCGAGCCACCAGGAAAGCCAAATTAACCCCAATCCGCGACCTGCGGCCTGATATTCATCCCAATCTTGCTGCAGTCATTGAAAAATCACTGAGTATTGAACCGCACGACCGCTTTCAAACTGCCGCCGAATTTGGTGAAGCCCTTCTGGCATCATTAGACATCAGCCCTGTAACACAGCCGCGTGTACCATCCCTGGCAAGCACCAGTGGTGAATTTGTCCCGTTGGAAAAAGTCCCGGTTAACCTTTCAAGAAAAACACCGGTTTATTTTAATAATTCAACACAAAAGAAACTACCCGGCTGGCTAAAATACGGCCTTGCTTCTATTCTGCTGTTGGCGATTGGATGGGGCCTTTTTTCCCTGATTCCCAATGCCGCGAGTGAGAATGACCCACCCCTGGATACCACAGACGCATTTGAAGAAACCCAAAGCGCTGCAGCCATTCAAACCGAGACTGTTCCCATAAGCACCAACGCCGCCCCCATTGCAGATGAAACACTTCAGGTCACGCCGCACACTGAAATCACCCAGGAGATTGCCTTTGTATCTGACCGCACTGGCGCATTTCAAATCTGGGTGATGAATAAAGATGGAAGTGACCAGTATCAAATTACGGATATGCCGGGTGGAGCCTGCCAGCCTAGCTGGTCTCCCGACGGCAAGAAAATGGCGATCATTTCACCCTGCGAAAAAATTCCCAATACGGTTTATTTCAACAATGCTGATATTTACATAATGAACGCCGATGGAAGCGAAATTGAAAAAATGCCTGCCAGCAGCGGTCATGATTTTGACCCCGCCTGGTCACCCGATGGAGATCGCATCGCTTTCACCTCATTAAGGAATGAACGATCGCATATTTTCATTTACAATTTCGCTGACGGTTCTCTTCAAGAAGTGTCTGATACCAACCTGGCAGACATGCAGCCCGCCTGGCACCCCAACGGCAAACAACTGGCATTTGTGCGAACAACTTATTACAACCACATTTGGCTAATGTCAGACCGCGGTTTGACTCAGTTCCAGTTTAGCACCAGTGGAAATGTGAATGATGCATACCCTGTCTGGTCTCCAGATGGTGAGTTTCTGCTTTTCACGCGCAGCCAGGAATCTCCCACCATTCCCTGGTTATTAAAACTTCGTCTTGAAGACCGCGGCAGTGAAGAACAGCGCATTCCTTCATTAACCTTGCAGCCTGACCCCGGCCCGGTTTCGCGGCCAACAATCTCACCGGATGGTTTATTAATCGCATTTGAGAGTTGGCCTGATGGAAGAAACCACGATCTTTTCAGCATGGACATGGAAGGAAACAATCGATTACGATTAACCACAGATCCAGGCCTGGATACAATGCCAGCCTGGCGGCCTAAAACATCCCAATAATTATTTAACTTATAATAAAAATATGACCCTTGCTATTGGTAGTTTGCTCCACAACAGATACCGCATCGCCGCCATCCTTGCCCAGGGTGGAATGGGAGCAATTTATCAGGCGCGTGATGAAAGGTTGGGGGTTGATGTAGCTGTTAAAGAAAACCTTTTCACGTCTGAAGAATTTTCCCGCCAGTTTCATACCGAAGCCACAATCCTGGCAAACTTGCGGCATACCAACTTGCCGCGCGTGACAGATCACTTTGCTCTTGAAGAAAAAGGCCAATACCTGGTCATGGACTATATCAAGGGTGATGATTTGCGCGAACGCCTGTCTGTCCAAGAGGTTTTACCGGAAGAGGAAGTCATCAATATTGGCCTGGCAATTTGCGATGCACTCAGTTACCTGCATCAATCTCAACCACCCATCATTCACCGTGACATTAAACCCGGCAATATCAAAATCTCGCCCGACGGAAATATTTACCTGGTTGATTTTGGCCTTGCAAAAGTTGCCCATGAAGGACAGGTTACCACAATCGGGGCGCAGGCGCTCACACCCGGCTATTCGCCGCCCGAACAATACGGTCAGGGAACCGAACCAAGATCAGACATCTATTCCCTGGGCGCCACTCTCTATGCTGCTTTAACTGGAAAAGTACCTGAAGATAGTCTCGCCCGATTAATGGGCACGGCGTCTCTTACCCCCATTCACCAGTATAAACCAGATGCAAACCCCATACTGGTTGAGGCAATTGAAAAAGCTTTGTCGGTTGCTGCCGCCGATCGATTTGCAACCGCCCGGGAATTTCACCAGGCTATTCTGAATGCCAAACCCCATGCCGTACACCCGCATCAAGAGGTTAAGAAACCAGTTGATTCTCCACCCGAAAAAGAAAACCTGGCTCAAACACAAACATCCGCGCAGCCAGAGACAGCCCAACCAATGGATTTGCCTTCCATTCAAAATAAGCGCAAAATTCTTTCCATTCTAATTGGAAGTGCGGTTTTGATAGGCATACTATTGATCGCCATCTTCATGCTTTTTCCACAGGTCAATAACTGGTTTGATGGGCAGCCTGTTAGCACCAAAACGGTTCTTTCTCCTACCTTTACCCCGCCAGTTCAGGTATCTGAAGGTGTCCCGACAGCAGCCTTGACAACTTCCGGCGCTGCAGATCCAACTCAACCCATTGCAGCATCCATCACAGCCTCACCCATTCCACAAAACACGCCCATTGGCGGCGGGCGCGGTCAAATTGTCTTCGTTTCAGATCGAAATGGTAATCCACAAATCTACCTGATGGACGGGAATGGGAATGATATTGAACAACTAACCAACCTTCCCGACGGAGCCTGCCAGCCCGATTGGTCACCTGATGGCGAGCAACTTGTGTTCATCTCTCCATGCTTGAAACGGCAGGAAATTCACAAGGGCTCAGGCCTTTTTATCATCAACCGCAACGGCACAGGACTTACCCCACTCATATCAGTTCCTGGCGGTGATTTTGACCCCGCCTGGTCACCTGACGGCAAAAAAATCGCCTACACAAGCCTGCGTGACAATGAAAACATCCCGCATATTTATATTTACAACCTGGAAGATAAAACTGATATCCGCATTTCAGGCGATGTCAGCCGCGACAGGCGCCCAAACTGGTCGCCCGACGGTTCCCTGATCGCCTTTGAGACCATTCGAGCAGGCGCGGCACGGATATATACCATGACACCTGATGGAAAGGATCTTAAGCAATTTTCAGATAACGAGCGGGCTGGAACAATGCCTGAGTGGGCTCCTTCGGGCAACATTATCGTCTTTTCACAGGGCGGCGGTGAATACCCCTGGTTGGTTGCAAAAGAATTCCCATCACGCGGCGCAACCATCCCTGGCAATACTATTCAGGTTAATAACGATTTATTCCGCGCGGTCTGGAATCCCAGTTATTCGGAAGATGGTTTTTGGATCGTGGTGGAACATTACGACATCAATGATCCAGACCAGAATTATGATATTTATCGCCTTAACAGCAAGGGTGGTGGATTAACCCGCCTTACGAACGATCCTGCAATAGACTTTGACCCGGTCTGGCGGCCTTCCACATCTCAGACTGCGAAATAATGTGACTGTGAATGAATAAGAAAACCGGGGCTATTCCACCAGAGCCCTGGTTTTTGCTTTTCCACGGCTGCGCATGATATTCAAAACCTTTGGCAGCACACGCATATAAAGACCATACAGCAGCGGGCGGGCTGGAAAATCCCATGCGCCGGCCGTGCGCACCACTTGACCGCCAAGCCCCTGTTTGAAGCGGAACACCCCCCACATTGAGTCGCTTTCATCAAATCGGTCTGGAGCACCCCACAAATCATAGGTGTCACACTGGTGAAGCCTGGCGCGTCGAATGGCTTCCCATTGAAGCAGGTAGTTCGGCATGGCTTCACGATGCTCCGCCACTGACATTCCATACAAATACCAGGCTTTCTTCGCAAAAAAGAACAGCATCAAGCCGGCTATCGGCTTGCCATTGAGTTCAGCAATCAGTGGTTCTAACATACCTTCCTTCAGGTAGATTTCCCACACCTGGCGATAATAATCTTCCGTTCGGATGACAAAGCCATCACGCACCGAGGTTTCGGCATACATGCGGTAAAGCATGCCAAAATCAGCTTCACCACCAATGCGCACAGACACGCCCCTTTTTTGCGCCAGTTTCAAGTTATAGCGCGTTTTCTGCTTCATGGCTGCCAATAAGTCCTCTTCGCGCCGGGTCAGGTCAATCCACACAGTGTTGCGGAACTGAATTTGCTCGCTGGAAAACAACCAACCTCTGCGCACCAGGTCAAGCACGGCTCTGCCGCCAACCGGGTCAGGTTGATCCTCCGGCGATTTTGTTATACCCCTGCCGGTGATCAATTCAGGATCCATTTTCAGAAAAATAGCCCCGCTTGTTCTGGCTATTTGTTGCAGGTCATCCATCACACGCTGCCGCAACAGGTCATCTCCCCAGTTGAATAAAGGTCCGCGTGGGATATACTGAATCTTTAATGCCGGGAAAAAACGCACGGGTTGGATGCGCCGCTCAAGGATCTGGGCAGCAGCCACAACCCGGTGCGCATCGTTTTGCCAGGTGCGCTGTTGAGCAATCCAACCAGTCTCTTTTTTCAATTCACCCCACTGCCAGGTTTGCAGCAAATGTGCGCCTGGCAGCGACGCGATTAATTCATTCCACCTAGACGAACTCAACTCATCCATCAATGCTTTTGCTGCTCTTCTTTCCATCGATTTATAACCAGGTTATGAGCATATCCGGCAATTGGGCCGGGCAAATCTTGCCAGGGGAAGAAACCGCAGCCCGATGATTCAGATGATGTTTTGAATGTGCCCCCCTTAAGCTGACAGGAATACAAAATCAAGATTCCATTTCCACGCGGGTCATCATCAAAAAAAACCACATCTTTCAATTCACCGGCTGATACTTCCAACCCTGTCTCCTCAAAGGTTTCGCGCTCAGCAGCCTTTCGCGGATCTTCATCCACTTCAACATAGCCTGCTGGTAAATACCAGTAATCCTTCCACGGTTCAATCGCTCTTTGAACCATCAACAATTGACCATCGTTTTCCACCAACGCTCCAGCGCCAACTTTTACTTGTTCGTAATAAATCCATCCGCATGCAGGGCAAACCTCTCGAACTCGGTTATCGAGCCGTTGAGACACCATTTTCGCTCCGCACAACAGGCAAAAATGATTTTTCATCCTTCACTCCGATTGCGCATTGTCATCCATTTTTGATACAACCAGTAAAGCATGGGATGATAAACCTTATCCCACGCCCCTGCTGACCGCATTATACAACCACCAAAACCTCGTTTAAAGCGGTACACCCCCCACAATCCATCATGCCGTTGGGTAAAATTTGCCTCCAACGTGTCGTCATCGGCGTCAGGCACACCCCACAGGTCATAGAGATCACATCCGTTTCGCTTTGCCCATCGCATGGCTTCCCATTGCAATAAATAGGTCGGCATACGGTTGCGCTCCTCATCATTCGACGCACCGTAAAAATACCAGCAGCGTTTTCCCTGCCGCAATGCCATCAATGCCGCCAGGGGTTTTCCCTGGTATTCAGCCAGGAATAATCCGCAATTTCCAGAAGGGGCATACAAATCATAAACCATCTGGTAATAAGCCTGGCTGTGAACGCCAAAACCATCCCGTAAAGCAGTCGCCTGCATCAATTGTTGAAAGATGCTCAAATCATCCATCTCGCGCACAACAATTTCTTTACGCTTAGCCAGTTGAATGTTATAGCGGGTTTTTTGTTTCATGCGCGCCAGGATGGTCTCTTC
>CAZOKH010000127.1:0-6353 GCA_964580315.1 uncultured Anaerolineaceae bacterium
CCCCATCCTGCTGGCAGGCATTGTCCTTCGCATCTATCACCTGTTTCGGGTGGGTTTTGATGTGCCTTTCAACCTGGGCGGGTTGTTCTACCAGGCATCACTCGAAATTCTCAAAAATCATTACCGGCTGCCATTTTCCATTCCCCACTATTTTCCGGGCGGCTTACCCTTCGCCTACCCGCCCCTGCCGTTTTATCTTCAGGCATTTCTCATTCAGGCTTTTTCCATCCCCAACTATCTGACCGTCAATTTGCTGCCGCCGCTGTTTGCCATCCTCAGCCTGTTGTCCATCCCCTTGCTGGCTGCAAAGGTGTGCAAGTCAAAAACCGGCGTCCTGTTCGCCGCCTTTTCTTTTGCTGTGATGCCGGTGGCATTTGTGGAGCAGATTGAAGCGCAGGGGCTGGCCGAATCATTCGGCACGCTGGCGTTAATCTGGTATGCCTTTTTCATCTTGCGGGTGGTTGAGACTGAAAGAAAGCGAGATGTTTTCGCGGCCGGTGTGCTGCTGGCAGTCTGCATCCTGGGCAGCCCGGGCGGGGCGTATGCCGCCGTTCTCACCAGCGCCCTGTATGTCCTCTGGGTAATTTACCAATCCTACAGGCAGAAATCGGCTCGTTTTTTGGGACAATGCCTGGCGGTCGGCGCGCTGGGGGTGGCGTTGTCCAGTCCCTACTGGCTCACGGTGCTGTCTGCGCACGGCATTGACCTGTTTCTCACGCCCTTTGCGGCCCAGCACGGCAGCCTGATGGAACGTATTGCCGAATTGGCATTTGGCGTTGCCACCCTGCGCATCGTGTGGAATGCCGCTGTCATCTGGCGGGTTTTCCTGTATTATGGGCTGCTGGAAGCCTTGCTGCGCAAAAAGTTTGCCTTCATCTTCTGGGTGGTTTTACTCTATCTGATCCCACGTGAAATCTGGGTGATGAGCGTCCCGGCGGCGGTGTGCATCGGCTTCGGTGTTGAATGCCTGTTGGATCGCATACTGGCTGTGCCATTCATGCAGCGCAGCCAGCGGTCACCCACCGGTCAGGCAGGACTGGCGGTCAGCCTGTTTTGGGTCACAATTTTTCTTTCCTATTCGCACACCACCCATGCGTTAGCCGAGTTAATCCAATCGAAGGAGCAGGATATCTCTGTTGTTCAAATCAATGACTTAAAACAAATGCAGGCCCTCATCCCGCAAAACGTTCCGATTTGCGTGGCGGGCAACTGGGGATTGATCGAATGGTCGCCGGCGCTGCTACAGCGTGAGGTGCTCAACAATCATTTTGGGTTGGAATGGCAGCCGGCGGCAGGCCAGACCGCGCGCGGCTTCACCGACCTGCTGATGACCAGTCCGCCCGATGCCGAAGCCATCCTGAACTATGCACAATCGCACTATGGCGTTACCGGTCAATTGTATTTAATCGCTGATCAGGCTTATTGGCAACAATTGAAAAACAATTTAGCCGGTTCAAAAACTGGTGTTGAACTGGGGGGGATAAAAGAATATCAAGATTTAGCTCTGGGAACAATCAAAACACCCTGATTACCACCCGTTCAGATGAATGCACTCCTCCAGCGGAATATCCACCTGACCGGCGCGTTTGGCGTTCTCGGCCGGGTAACCCGGCGCCAGCCAGCAGGGAATTTCATATTCAGCGGGGTAGGGCTGCACAAAACAGGGCAAAATCAACGCGCCCGCGTTGAACAGCATACTGTACTGTTTGGAAATTATGTCCTGCTGCTTGCTCTTAAAAAATCATTCTTCGTAGCGGATGCCCCGTTCAGCCAGCAGCTTCTTTTCTTTCTCTACATGAAGAGTTGCCAATCGGTGCTTGATCGCCTCCCACGGCTCGCCGAACAGCGGGTAGAAAAACAGCGAGGCAAAACTGACCGCCAGCAGCACGCCCGGAACCAGCACCCAGCCCATCAGGATGCCGGTTTCAGCCTGCGCCGGCTGCGTGCCCGACAGCCCGGCAAAGTTATAGCCGTAGCGCCCCAAAAACCACAGAAAAACCGAATTTGCCAGGCTGATGGCTGGCTTGGTGATGAAGCTGTTCACCCCGGCATACACGCCCTCGCGGCGCAGGCCGGTGCGGTGTTCGTCCATGTCCACCACGTCGCCGTTCATCAACGGGATCAGGTACATGCCGCCGGCAAAGCCAATGCCGAAGCAGAACATGCCAAGCATGGTGGGAATCAATTGGTGCCCAAGCGCCAGGATGATGAAGCAGCCCAGTGAGAACACAGCCGCCATCAGCATGGTGCAGCCTTTCACTCCCCAGCGCTCGCGCATGTTGACAAACAGGAACACTCCGCCCACAATGCCCACCCCCAGCGCCGCATACAGCGGCACCGCCGGGATGTCGAACTCAGCCAGATAATAATTTAAGCCCAGCATCAACGAAGTTTGCACATAGATCACGGTGAAGCTGATCACCTCAAACACGATGAACGAACGATTGGTGAAGCACTCCTTCAGTGATTGGAGAAACGGGAGCTGCTGCTCTTCCTGCTGAAAGTGCATTTCTTTGTAGAAAAAGGAACTGAAAAAAATCACGGCTGCCATGACCACCCCAAACGCCAGCATGATCAGTTGAAAACCAAACGGGTTGGCGCCCGGTTCGGGCTTGATGATGCCCCACAACACCAGCGGCACCGCCAGGGGAAACACCGCAAAAATCAACTTCCAAATAAAAATGCTGCTGCGCGCCCGGTTGGAGACAGCCATTTCAAAAGGCATCACATACAGGCTGGTGGCAATGGCCGTGTACAGCGAGTCGAACAGAAACAAAGCCAGCACCATTTGGACAAACATCACCGCCTGGCTGGCTTGCACCCCGCCAAAATTGATCCAGCACAACACGAAAAACAAACCAATCAGCGGCGCGCCGTAGCGAATGTAGGGAATGCGCCGTCCCAGCGGGCTTTTGGTGCGGTCGCTGAGGTAGCCAAACAGCGGGTCATTCACCGCGTTCCAGATGGCAAAGATCAGCCAGGCGGTGGCCGCCAGCCCGGCTTCCATTCCGCGAAAGCTGGTGAAGTAATACGACAATCCCACGCTGACCACAAAGGTGTTCAGCATGGCGCAGGCGGCGTCGGCCGCCGACACCCACACCCTGCTTTTTAAAGGAACAATTTCTTCGTGAAGAACGGGAGCCTCTGACATGGTCACCTCATTGGTTTGCCGGGTTGTTTTTCAAATGCGCACATCCCTTATTCTAGCGTAAACTGTGTCATAATAAAAACCAGACCTAATCCCGTTCTCTGGCATGCACGGCTATGAAGTTCATTTTCTGGCTGCTACAAAATCGAACCATCCCGCTCAATATCTTATTTGCAGGGTATTTGGTATTCCTGCAGCCGCTGCTGCTGCAAAGGTTGCAGGCCACCGGCGGCTACCAGTCCTTTGATCCGCTGGTGGGGGGAATGCTGATCGTGCTGCAACTGGTTGAACTGGCGGGTGTTTTCTTGAAACTGCCGGTGGCAACCTATTTGTCGCATCACCATTTCAACAACAAACTGATGAAAAACCCCAACCTGGCTGCCGCGGCCATTGGGTGTATCCTTTTTCCCTGGATTTTCCACCTGTTGATTGCGGTGTTTTTGGGATCGCTTGCCCTGGATGTTTTAATCCCTTCCGAATCAACCCGTGATCTGGCAGCCGTCATCGGGATTTTCGTCATCATTTTCAAAGAAACTGCCTTTATTGCCTTGAATAACCCGGTGATCGGGACAGCCAACCCCACACAACCTGTGCCTCCAAACAACCCGCTGCTGACAGCCAGAACAGCCCCCGGGCTGTTTACACCGCCGGAACAAATTACTTTATCTTTGGCTTTACGCGACCTGTTGGGTGACCTGCTGCTGCTCCTCTATTCGGCCGGGTGTTATACCGTGCTGTGGGATGCCAATCCTTTCTTCACCGGGTCTGCCTGGGGATTGGACCTGTTTGCCTTGATTTATTTTGTAATTGTTTACATTTCCATTCGCAGCATTTATTTCATGCAGGACATTTTTTTGGAGGGCAGCCGCGCTGCCAAACTGGGTTCGCTGTTCAGTTTTCTGATCGTGCTTATCGTTTCCATGTTGTCAGTGCCGTGGCGATAGCGCCGGGGCAAATGCTGTTCAGCTTTTTAATTTGTGGAACAATCCGGCTACAATAAGCCTATCAATAGATAAGGTTTGAGTGAATCAATGATCCATGAACCTGGCAGGAACCAGTTGGAAGAACAACTAGCCGCATTGCATTTGCTGCTCGGCCTGCTTTCAACCATCGGCAGCGCCAATGACGCCGAAGACCATCATTACCAGGATGATGCCAGGCGTATGCGGGAAGAATCGTGCGAGTCCATCAAAAACCTGATGGAACAGCACACTTTTCTGGCAGAATTTTTTCCAACACTCCAATGGGAGCTGGACAGCCAGCATATCCTGGGATTCGGATGGTCCAATCTTTACCATGAGGTGGAAAACCGTTTAAATATCACGCAAAATGGACAGAAAGGTGGTTAAAATCTGATGGAAGACCAACCCTGCGCCCTTTGTTCAAGTCTGTTGGATGAAGAGTACGCCTATCAAAAATTCGGCTGGGAGGAAGGCAACTGCTATTTACCGGCGGCTGCCAGCCAACTGGTGGTGGTGAAAGATTTTCGCCCCGGCAGCAGCCGTACGCTGCAGCTCAAACAGTGTCCGCAGTGCGGCAGGTATTATCTGTACCGCACCGATTATGAATACCTGGTGAACGGCAGCGAAGATGTAGAATTTCTGACGCGTTTAACAGCGCAGCAGGCCGATGAATGGCTTCGCAAAGACATCTAAAACCTTCCACCTGCCGCAAAAATTGCGGATAAATAAGATCAAATGACCCGAAACCGCCTGCAATCGATTGAACAACAAATTGCCGCCATGCCGCTGGTGACGTGGACGGCAGGCGGTTTCCTTCTGGGCTACATCTGCTTCTTTCTGGTTCCGGTGTTCTTCTCTGCAAATGTAATGCAATTTTTCCAGCAAGCGCCCGCCCTGGACCCCATCGGCGTGGACCTGCGCCAGATACTCAGTTACAGCCACGCCTGGTGGGTGCAGCATGAAAGCCCCTACATCGGTTTCAACCTGTACCCCCCGTTGGCCAGCGTGCTGTTCACCCCCCTGCTGGCGCTGGATTTCCCGCTGGCGTACCGCATCGTCACGCTGATCAGCCTGGCTTGTTTCATCACCAGCACCCTCCTGCTGGCAGGCAGCGCAGGCGAAAAAAAGACGGCATCGCCCCTGCCGGTTTTGTTCCTGACCAGCGGCTTGTTCTCCTACGGTTTTCAGTTTGAAATCGAACGCGGACAGTTCAACATTCTCGCCATGTTTTTGTGCTGGCTGGCTGTCTGGATTTTTCACCACAAACCCGGGCGCCGCCTGTGGGCGTACGCGCTGTTCAGCCTGTCGGTGCAGCTCAAGGTTTTCCCTTTCATTTTCATCTTGCTGCTGGTTGATGACTGGCGCGACTGGAAAGGCATCCTGCGGCGCTTTGCCTGGCTGGCGCTGGTCAATTTCTTTTTATTGTTCATCCTGGGCGTGCGCGTCTTCATCGACTTTTTGCGGGCGCTGGCGTCCCAGACCCTCTACCCAGCCATCTGGCAGGGCAACCATTCCATCCGCTGTTTTGTGACGCAAATGACCGACTATGCAGTCAGCCAGGAGTGGCAGTGGGCGGCGCACTACGCCTCAGCCATGCAGCTTTTCTTTCTGGCGTGCCTGGGATTGTGCCTGCTGGTCATCCTCTGGCAAGCCTACCGGCAAAACAGGGTTGGCGTCAACCCCCACCTGCTGCTGGCGTGCACGCTGGGCGCTTTGCTCATTCCCTCGGTCAGCCACGATTACAAACTGTCCATCCTCATCCCGCCGGTCGCCGGCCTGTTTGTGAGCGAAAGCAGGCAGGAAGGGGCGCAACAAAGCATGCCAGTCAGGCTGCTCTACGGGGTTTTCGCCTTCGTCTACTCCTCAACCCTGTTTTCCTACACGTTCAAACCCCCGTTTCTGCAAAACAACTTCCCGGCGCTGCTCGTGCTGCTGATTTTGACGACCGTTCTTTCTGGAATGTCCAAACATACTACCAACGAAGCCCGGGGGCAATAAACCAGGCATGCATCGCATTCCCAAATTTATCCTGCGCTTCATCCACCTGCCGCCGCGCCTGTTGTACGCCGTGGGGTTGGGGCCGCTGATCGGCAACCTGGTTTTACTGCTCACCACCACCGGGCGTAAAACCGGCAAGCGGCGCGTCACCCCGCTGCAATACGAGCTGATTAACAACAAGATTTATTTGGGTTGGTGTAACATTCTTTCTGTAAAATAGCGAACCTTAACAAAAGCGGTGAGTC
>CAZOKH010000128.1:0-6329 GCA_964580315.1 uncultured Anaerolineaceae bacterium
GCGCTCAACCCCTCTGCCTGGGGCGCCAACTTGATGGGCATTTTCACCGGCGTGCTGGCCGGACTGCTGTATGCCGTGTACAGCCTGATGGGGCGTTCCGCCGCCCAGCGCGGCATCAACCCCTGGAGCACGCTGTTGTACACGTTCTGCTTTGCAGCGCTGTTCCTGTTCCTGGCCAACCTGCTTCCCCACGGCTGGCTGCCCGGCGCTGCCAGCCGGATGTCTGATTTCCTCTGGCTGGGCAGTGCATTCAACGGCTGGATTGTGTTGTTTTTGCTGGCGGCTGTGCCCACCGTGGCGGGCTTTGGGCTGTATAACGTCAGCCTCAGTCTGCTGCCGTCGGGTGTCGCCAACCTGATTCTCACCTCTGAGCCGGTGTTCACCGCCGTCACTGCCTTCTTTTTGTTCGGTGAACGCCTTTCACCCACTCAACTGATCGGCAGCGTCATGGTGCTGGGCGGCGTGATCATCCTCAGGCTGTTTGAGAAGTGACCAAAGCCGTTGAAATACGCGCAGGCCATAATCACAGTATAAAAAATCTGGCAGATCATCAATACATTTCTCCACGTATACTTTGATAAATCAATTCAAGTGGGGTGCTTTTTTTGACACACCAAAGATGCAGTAGTCATTCATCAAAACCTGCTATCTTGATTTCAGATTTTCACCCATGCAAGACAATGCCCCTTAGAAATTCGAAATTGATCCTGATTCTATATAATTTTCCTTAATAAATCCCCTAAATACCAAATTTTTTCCACAAAGTAAAACTGGATTACAAATCAACCAGTAATTTAGACTTTTTTTATGGTTTCCTGACGAGCTTCGGCTTAGTGTTAAGCTAATGACAGTGCAAGGAGAGGGTTATGAAAGCATTTTTTTCTCGTTTAAAAATTAGTAGATGGATGGTTATGGCATTAGTGGTCATTGTACTGGTTGTAGAAGCGGTCAACCTGGTTGTGATGATCGAAAGCCAAAACCGGTTGATTATGGATCAAGAAGAAGACCAGCTTTTGTCACTGGCGATTTCCTTTGAAGAGATGATCCAGGCAGAGGGGCAGTCTGCGCTGGCGATGGCGGCTGCCTACGCTGATATTCCCGCGGTTCAAGCGGCGTTTGCCCGGCGCGACCGTCAAGAGCTGACCGAATTACTGCATGCGAGCTACCTGAGCCTGGATGAGGAATTCGGCGTGCCGCAGTCGCAATTCCACCTGGCCCCTGCGGTGTCTTTTTTGCGGCTGCACGAACTGGAAAAATACGGCGACGACCTGTCTTCGTTCCGCTCCACAGTCCTGGCTGCCAACCGAGACAAGAAACCGATCGCCGGGTTGGAGAAGGGCAAGGGCGGGTATGGAATCCGCGGCGTCGAACCGGTTTTCTACAACGGTGAGCACATTGGCTCCTTCGAAATGGCGGCGAATTTTGACCAGGCATTCCTGGAAGAATTCGCCAGCGATTATCACAGCCAGGTCAGTGTCTTCCTGCGCGAAGACCAGGCCAAGGTCGAAACCTTTGAGCAGGAAAACGCGCAGGTAGATGAATCCCCTTCACAGTTCACGCTGTATGCGTCCACGCTCGAGGAGCCGCTGGCGGTCTCTGAGGACACCCGGCTCAAGGTCTATGATACCGGTGTCGTGGAGATCACCCGGGGGAAGAGCGAGGGTGTGGCTTATGCCGTCATCACTACTACCATTCGCGATTACGCAGATGATATTGTCGGCATCGCCGAGATCAACATCAGCCGCAAAGAAGCGCTAGCCCAGATTGCCCGGGGCCGCAACAACGTGATCTTCATTGGTCTGGGAATCCTGGTCGTTGTGGCGGGGGCTGGTTCCATTGCGCTTAACCGGGCTCTGGCACGCCCGATTGAGCACCTGACGTTGGTGGCGCAGTCCATTGCTACCGGCGATCTCTCGCAGCAGATTCTCATCAGCGGGCGCAAGGATGAAATCGGTCTTCTAGCTGAATCCTTCAAGCAGATGACAGCTTACCTGACCAACATGACCGAGGTGGCGCAGCAAATCGCGGGAGGTGATCTAACCGTCCACCTGGCCCCGGCTGCCGAAAAGGATGTGTTGGGGCATGCACTGGCGCAGATGTTGGCGCAGTTAAAATCCCTCCTGGCGCGGATCGGCGCCCATTCCCGCGAATTGAGCCGTTCAACCAACCAGTTGGCGCAGGCAGCAGATCAAACCAGCCAGGCTACCAGGCAAATCACTGACACGATACAGATGATCGCAGCCAGCACCGAGAAACAGTCCTCATTGATGAACCAGGCTTCTTCCACTGTCAACCAGCTTTCCAACGCCGTAACAGACGTCGCCATGGGAGCCCAGGAACAGGCCACCGCCGTAACCAGAGCTTCCAGTCTGACCGCCCAGATTAACCAGGTTTTTATGAAGATCGTTGAGAACGCCTCCGCCGGCACACACAGCGCGAATGAAGCAACTATCACCTCACGCACAGGTGCAAACACGGTGGAACAGACCATTGATAGCATGGAAAAAATCCGCTCAAAAGTCGGTTTTTCCACCGGCAAGGTGGAAGAAATGGGACACCGATCGGAGCAAGTCTCCTTGATTGTGGAGACCATTGACGGAATTGCTTCCCAGATCAACCTGCTGGCGTTGAACGCCGCTATCGAGGCCGCCCGAGCCGGGGAGCACGGCAAGGGCTTTGCCGTGGTCGCCGACGAGGTGCGCAAGCTGGCCGAAAAATCCGCTCAGGCGACCAATGAGATCCGTGACCTGGTTCTAAACATCCAGCACACGGTGGACGACGCGGTTCGCGCGATGAAAGAGAGCGCCCAGGAGGTGGAGGGCGGAGTGGAACGCGCCAATGCCTCCCATAAAGCTCTGGCAGACATCCTCTCAGTATCCGAGCGGGTGGTTCAACAGGTGAGTGAAATTTCGCAATCCGCCGCCGGGATTGAGAACACGGCTGATGAACTGGTCAAATCGATGGAAACGGTGTCTGCGGTGGTGGAGGAAAATACCGCCTCGACCGAACAGATGTCCGCCGGTTCAAAAGAAATCTCACATTCCATCGAAAATGTAGCTGTACTGGGACAGGAAAACAGCGCCACGCTGCATGAAGTTAGCGCAACCACGCAGGAAATCAGTGCCCAGGTTGCCAGCGTAACCGACTCAGCTCAGGCCCTGGCGCAGATGGCGCAGGAGCTACACCAAATCGTTTCCGAGTTCCGCCTGGAAGAAATGTAGTCCGCCGGGATGGCACTGTTGTAACACGATGTACAAAAAACGCTGCGGGAGAAAAACCAACCCGCAGCGTGATTGTAATACAGTCCTTTTTTGGGGTTTAGAACCCTTCGAGCAGCGACAGGTCGGCCACACCATCAGCCAGGGAGGCAATGCGCTGCAGCAAGCCCAGGCGGTTGGAGCGCGCCGCAGGTTCTTCGGCCATCACCAGCACCGTGTCGAAAAAGCGGTTGATGGCCGGGATCATGGGCAGGAAGGCATCGAAGAATTCGTCCACCGAACCGGCTTTGGGTGCAGTTCTCTCAGCCGTAACCAGTGCCTGGAAAAGTGCCATTTCTTCAGCCTGGCTAAAGGCGGCAACATCCACATTGAAACGTTCCTTCTGGTCGCGGGTAATGCGCACACAGCGCGAATAGGCGGGCAAAATGGAGTTCCAGTCCGGGCGGGTGATCATGGCGCTCAACGAACGCACGGCACGCATCACACCGGCTGGATTGCGGCGCTGGGCAGCCAGCACGGCATCCACCACGTCGTAGCGGTACCCCTGTTCAATCAAATGGCTGCGCAGGCGGCCAATGATAAACTCAAGGCATTCAGCCAGCAATTTCGGGTCGGCAGGCATGGGCATGTTAGCCGCAGCGGCGTTCAAACCATCCAGCAGGTCAAAATCAGCATCCCAGGCAATCAAGTTTTGCACCAGGCCCAGGGCAGCGCGGCGCTGCGCAAAGGGGTCTTTGGTGCCGCTGGGCGCCAGCCCGGCCGCAAACAATCCGGCCAGCGAGTCCAGCCGGTCAGCAATGCCCACCAGCAAACCCGCGCGGCTGGCAGGCAGTTGATCGCCCGCAAAGCGCGGCAGGTAGTGTTCGAAAATTGCCTGCGCCACAGCTTCGCTTTCGCCGCTTTTCACAGCATAAAAGCGCCCCATAATGCCCTGCAGCGAGGTCATTTCCACCACCATCTGGGTCATCAAGTCAGCCTTACACAACTGGGCTGCTCGCCGGGCGGTTGCCGTTTCTGCTTCCGGTAGGTTCAGGGCGGGCATCAGGCTTTCAGCCAATTTTTCAATCCGTTTGGCTTTGTCCAGCATCGAACCCAGTTTAAACTGGAAGGTTAAAGTATCCAGTTTGGGCAGGAATTCTTCCAATTTATGCTGCAAATCTTCACGGATGAAGAAAGCAGCATCGGCAAAGCGCGCCCGAATGACCTGCTCATTGCCGTCGGCCACCACGTCAAGGTACTGGCCATCCCCATTGCGCACCACAACAAAACACGGCAGCAGTTTACCGTCAGCCGATTTCACCGGGAAATAGCGCTGGTGTTTCTTCATCACTGATACCAGCACATCTGCCGGCAGGTTGAGGTGTTCTTCGTCAAAACGGCCGACCAACGCCGTGGGCGCTTCGACCAACTGGGTCACTTCTTCCAGCAAACCTTCATCCACATCAGCCTTACCGCCGTTTTCTTCCATCAAGCGGCGTACCTGCGCGGCAATGATTTGCTTGCGCTCTTCAGGGTCGAGCACAATGCCCTGCTCTTTCAAAACGGCAAAATAGGCGGCAGCATCGCTGACGGTGACCTCAGTCGGGGTGCGGAAACGCAACCCGCGCGTCACACGGTCAGATTGATATCCGGCAAAGCTGAAGGGCACTACCTGCCCGCCGAACAACGCCAAAAGCCAGCGCACCGGCCGGCTGAAGCTGACATTGCTGGCATTCCAGCGCATCGATTTATCAAACTTGATACTGGCTGCCAGGGCTGCCAGGCGTTCACTTAACACTTCCATGGCCGGGCGGCCAGGTTCGTGCAGCACAGCGGCCGCATATTGCCCGCCGTCTATCTCGCGCACTTCCAGTTGATCAACCGTCAAACCACGGCTGCGCGCAAAACCTTCACCGGCCGGGGTGGGTTTGCCCTGGGCGTCAAACGCCCGGTTGGCAGGCGGTCCCTTCACCACCACGGTGCGGTCTTCCTGTTGGGCGGCCAGTTCTTCAATCACAGCCACCAGGCGGCGCGGGGTGCCCAAAATGCGCACTGCGCCGTGCGCCAGGCGGGTATCTTCCAATAAAGCCTGCACACTTTCTTGCAATTGCCCCAACGCCGAGCGCAAATCGGCTGCGGGCAATTCTTCGGTTCCAATTTCCAGCAAAAAGGTCTGCGGGGTTTTTACAGCAGTTCCATTGACAGGCTGTGCGGAAATTTCAACAGCAGCCTGTTTTTCTTGCAGCCAGGGGAAGCTCATCTCCTCGCGCTGCTTGTAATACAGTTCAGAAACCCGGCGCGCCAGGTCACGCATGCGGCCAAACAGCGCCTGGCGTTCGGTCACCCCCACTGCGCCGCGCGTATCCAGGATATTAAACGTGTGTGAGCATTTCAAAACATAATCATGCGCGGGCAGCGCCAGTTCATTTTGTAGTGCGGCTTCGGCTTCGGCTTCAAACAGGTTGTACATCTGGCGCAGGCGTTCCACGTCAGCAATTTCAAAATAGTAGCGGCTGTGTTCTTGCTCACCCTTCAGGTTCACATCGCCGTAAGTGCGTTGATCATTCCAGCGCAAATCGCGGAAATTGCGCACACCCTGCAGCGCCATGGCAATGCGCTCCAGTCCATAGGTAATTTCCACCGAAACAGGATCCAACACCTGTCCGCCCGCCTGTTGGAAGTAGGTGAACTGGGTGATTTCCTGGCCGTCCAGCCATACTTCCCATCCCAACCCCCAGGCGCCCAGCGCCGGTGATTCCCAGTTGTCTTCCACAAAGCGAATGTCGTGCTGGCGCGGGTCAATGCCCAGCGCTTCCAGCGAGCGCAAGTACAATTCCTGCGGGTTGCCCGGATCAGGTTTAAGAATGACCTGGTACTGGTAGTGCTGCTGCAAGCGGTTGGGGTTTTCACCGTAACGCCCGTCATCGGGACGCACCGAGGGTTCAACATAAGCCACATTCCACGGCTCGGGTCCCAGCACGCGCAGCACGGTGGCAGGGTTCATGGTGCCTGCCCCCACCTGTGAGTAATACGGCTGCCAGATTAAACACCCCTGGTTTGCCCAGTAATTTTGCAAAGTCAGGATAATGGATTGAAAATCAAGGGGAGTAGTCATAGTCTTAAACCTGTTTT
>CAZOKH010000129.1:0-6135 GCA_964580315.1 uncultured Anaerolineaceae bacterium
CCCGACATGCCGCTGTCGAGGTCGCCGCCTGTGGATAAGCCCGAACTGGCTTCCATCAACAGCTCAGAGAACCTGACCGTTTTGGCAGCCTCATCGATGCGCAGCTTCATGGAGTAGGTCAGTTTTTTGCTGGACAGAAAGGCTTTGCGCTCGGCGATGACGGTGGAAAACTCCCACAGGCCTTTCTTTTCGTTCCATTTGCCGCCATATTTTTCCAACGATTGCTTGATAACATCCAGCAGGGTTGCCATTTTTCCCGTCCTTCTTGTTTTAAAAATGCGGATCTGGTTTGATTAACATTATAGATCACACAAATAAAAGCGATTCTCATGTTTAGCCGCTGAGGCGCAAATGAAAAGGGACCAGTAGGTGTGCAAGCCGTACACTTGAACGGAATACAATGGTATATTTTGTATAAAATACCAATAGAGGAGACCAGTCATTATGGCAGCATTACCTGAAAAAGTGAGCCAGGCATGGGAAGAACGGGATGGTCCCATCGTTTTATCCACCGTAGATAAAGATGGAAAACCGAATGCAATATACGCAACCTGCGTGTCAAAATTCAATGAAGAAATTCTAATCGTTGCGGATAACTATTTTTCCAAAACACGGGAAAATATTCTGTCAGGCAGCCGGGGTTCGATTCTTTTCATCACCAAAGACAGGCAATCCTTTCAGATCAAGGGGCGCCTGGAATACCTCAAAGAAGGGACCATTTTTGAGGATATGAAAAAATGGAATCCAAAAATGCACCCGGGGCATGCCGCCGCGGTTTTAAACGTGGATGAGGTGTATGCCGGTTCGGAAAGACTGGTGTAAGCAAACGCCACCACACACGCTGTCCAATCGAACCATGCTCCTTTGTGGAGCAAGCGAGAGGTCTTTTCACCACGAAAAGACCTCTCGCATTCTCTCAAGGTGACATTGTTTCACAGTATTGTCAGGCACAAAACAATACAACGAAATAATCCGTGTGAATCTGTGTTCATCTGTGGTTTCCTTCACACGATGATACAATATTTGTGTGACCCCCAATTCTCCTGAACCCCACCGCGACCTTCCCCTCGATCAAATACTCCAGGGCGATTGCACCCGGGTGCTGGAGACCCTGCCCCCCAACAGCGTTGACCTCATTTTCGCCGACCCGCCCTACAACCTGCAACTGCGCCAGGAATTGTGGCGTCCCAACCGCACGCGCGTCAACGGCGTAAGCGACGACTGGGACCAGATCGGCAGCTTCGCCGAGTACGACGCCTTCACCGAATCCTGGCTGCGCGCCTGCCGGCGGGTGCTGAAGGACAACGGCTCGCTGTGGGTGATCGGCACCTATCACAACATTTTTCGCGTGGGCGCTGTTTTGCAAAACCTGGGCTTCTGGATCCTCAACGACGTGGTATGGATCAAATCAAATCCCATGCCCAACTTCCGCGGGGTGCGCTTCACCAACGCCCACGAAACATTGATCTGGGCGCAAAAAGAGCGCACCGGCCGGCACAACTTTAACCACCAGGCCATGAAAATGCTCAACGACAGCCTGCAAATGCGCTCCGACTGGTACCTGCCCATCTGCTCGGGCCGCGAGCGCCTGCGCACAAACGGAGTCAAAGCCCACTCCACCCAGAAGCCCGAAGGCCTGCTCTACCGCGTGCTGCTGGCTGCCACCCAGCCCGGCGACGTGGTGCTGGACCCCTTCTTCGGCAGCGGCACCACCGGCGCGGTGGCGCGCCGCCTGCGCCGCCACTGGATCGGCATCGAGCGCGACCCGGCCTACGTGGATCTGGCATTGCAGCGCATTGCCGAAACTCCCGTTGGTGATGAAGCGCCTGCCCTGTATAATACGCCTGATCCGCGCCAGCAGCCGCGCATTCCCTTTGGCGCCCTGCTGGAAAACGGGCTCTTGCAGGTGGGACAGACCCTGCACTTTGCCGCCGACCCGGCTGTGACCGCGCGGGTGTGCGCCGACGGCGCGCTGGAATATGACGGCCAGCGCGGCTCGATCCACGCCGTGGCGCGCCTGATCCACCCCGGCCCGGCCAACGGCTGGAAACTATGGTGTTACGAAGACCCAACCACCCACGCGCTGCAGCCCATCGACCACCTGCGTCAACTGCTGCGCGAATCTGAATGAATGTGAGAATCTGATGAGTACATCCCTCCCTTTAACTGAATTGACCCCTTGGAGCCTGAATGACCTGTTTCCGGCTATCGACAGCCCCGAACTACAGGCTGCCTTCCAACGCATTGAAGACGGCAGCAAAGAATTTGAAACCCTGCGCGAGCAGTTGAACCCCGACCTGCCCGTTGAAACCTTCCTCGACATGCTGCGCCGCATGGAAGACCTGCACCGCCTGGCCAACCGCGTTTACAGCTACGCTGAACTGCTGTTTGCCGCCGACACACAAAACCAGGCCGCCCAGACGCTGCTGGCGCGCGTGGAACAAACCCTGGCCGAAGCCGGCAACCGCACCCTGTTCTTCAGCCTGTGGTGGAAAGAGTTGGATGACGCTGCCGCCGAGCGCCTGATGCAGCCCAGCGGCGACTACAGCTACTGGCTGGAAGAGATGCGCCACTTTAAACCGCACACTCTGACAGAGCCGGAAGAAAAGATCATCAACCTCAAAGACGTGACCGGCGCACGGGCGCTGCAAAACCTGTACGACTCCATCACCAACCGCTACATCTTCAGCCTGGAAGTGGACGGCGAAATGAAAGAATTGACCCGCGGCGAGCTGATGGTGTTTGCCCGCCATCCCGACCCCGACCTGCGCAGCCGCGCCTACAGCGAGTTGTACCGCGTGTACGCCAACGATGGCCCCATCCTGGGACAAATCTACCAAACCCTGGTGCGCGACTGGCGCACCGAGAACCTCAACCTGCGCCACTTCGACAGCCCCATGGCCGTGCGCAACCTGGCCAACGACATTCCCGGCGATGTGGTGAACACCCTGCTGGAAGTCAGCCAGCGCAACGCCCCGCTTTTCCAGCGCTTCTTCCAGTTGAAGGCACGCTGGCTGGGGCTGCCCGCCCTGCGCCGCTGCGACATCTACGCCCCGCTGGCCGCCTCAGACCGCAACTATGCCTATTCGCAGGCAGTGGATATGGTGTTCGATTCATTCAACCAGTTTGACCCGCAGTTTGCCAGCCTGGCCAGGCGCGTGTTCGACCAGGATCACCTGGACAGCGAAGTGCGCAAGGGCAAGCGCGGCGGCGCTTTTTGCCTGACCGCCACCCCCGACCTGACCCCCTGGGTGCTGGTCAACTACCAGGGCAAAATCAACGACGTCTCGACCCTGGCGCACGAACTGGGGCACGCCATCCACTCCATGCTGGCTGAGGGGCACACCAGCTTCACCCAGCACGCCTGCCTGCCGCTGGCTGAAACCGCCTCAACCTTTGGCGAGATGATGCTGGTGGAGCGCCTGCTGGCGGAAGAGAGCGATGAAGCCGTGCGCCGAGACATTTTGTTTGGTCAACTGGACGACAACTACGCCACCATCATGCGCCAGGCGTTCTTTGCCCTGTTCGAGCAGGAAGCCCACGAAAAGATCAGCCAGGGCGCACTGGTGGATGAATTGTGCGACGCCTACCTGCAAAACCTGCAGCGCCAGTTTGGCAATTCGGTTGAAATTGAAGATCACTTCCGCTGGGAATGGGTTTCCATCCCGCACATCTATCAGTCCCCCTTCTATGTGTATGCCTACGCCTTCGGGCAGTTGCTGGTGCTGTCGCTCTATCGGCAATTCAAACTGGAAGGCGATGCGTTCAAGCCGCGCTACATTCAACTGCTGGCCGCGGGCGGCTCCAAAGCGCCCATGCGCGTGCTGGCCGATGCCGGTATGGATGTGAGCCAGGCCAGTTTCTGGCAGGGCGGCTTCGATGTGCTGCGCGGCTGGCTGGAACAGTTGGAGGCGCTGCCGTTCAAGCCATCAGGTGGCTGAACAGCACCCGCAGGCCAATCCCGATCAAGATCATCCCGCCCAGCACTTCCATGTGCCTGCCAAAGGTTTTGCCCAGGCATCCCCCGGCGCACACCCCAAAAGCTGAAAGGCCAAACGTGACCACGCCGATCAGCAGCGCCGGCTGGAAAACCGACGCACCCAGCACAGCCATGCTCAAACCCACCGCCAGCGCGTCAATGCTGGTGGCCACGCACAACAACAACATGGTGCTGCCGCGGGTGGGGTCGCAGCGTGAAATACTTTCTTCTTCACCATTCCCCAGCCCCGAGTGGATCATGTTGACGCCCACATAAGCCAGCAGCGCCAGGGCAATCCAGTGATCAAAATCCTGGATGAGACCCGCCACCGTACTGCCCGCCACCCAGCCCAGCAGGGTCATGCCGCACTGAAAAATGCCAAAATGTCCCGCCAGGCGAAAGCGAGAACGAAAATCAGCAGCCTTGCCGCCGGTGCCCACCCCCACTGACACGGCAAAAGCGTCCATGGCCAATCCAAATGCCACCAGCAGCGATGTGTGCCATTCCATGCAAAAAAATCTCCAGGGGGAGGCTGGCAATAAAAAACGAGACCATGCAGCCAAAAAACTGCATTGGTCTCGCCGATAGTTTCACCTACTGGGCGCCGGGAGAAGGTCTCCGGTGTGTCGACAACCCATCCTGCACAGGGCAGGCAGCTACTCCCCAATTCGATTCCAATTGTACCCGCACCGTTAACATACCGTCAATGGACGGATGTCTGCGAATCGGCTAACAAAAATAACCTGGCGGGCAGGCATTCAGCACCACCGCGCCAATTTTAGCGATCAAACTGGCGGCGGTATCCGCGGGCAGCACCTGCGGGTTGGGGTCCACATGCGCGCCGCCGTCGCGGTCGCACACCAGGCGGATCAGGAGGCGCACGCTCAGCGGGGCGCTGCCGGGGGATATCAACGATTGCTCCAGCCATTCATCGAGGGGCAGGGGCGGCTGCGTCTCGTCAGGCGCGGCAGGTGCAGGTTGGGCGCCACCTGCGGCAGCAGCGCCAGGTCAACGCGCCGGTTGTGGCGCCGCGTGCTGTCGCACAGCAGCAGGCGCAGCTGCACCGCCGCCGCGCGGTAGAAAGCCGGCTGCCCGCTTTGCATATGCTGCAGGCTGGCGTGCAGAATCTCCAGCGCGTCGCGAGTGTAATCAATAAGGGAAAAAGAAGTCATTTCATTATCATTATATGCAAACCTCACAGGTTTTTACGGAACCTGTGAGGTTTCTTTTAACTGGCCGGATTACCCCCACCCCAGCCCTCTTCATTTTCAAAAGACAGAAAATGAAGAGGGAGTTACAGCTTTTTTCTTGATTTTTCAATTAAAAAACACCTCCCCGAAAATCCAACGGATTTTGGGGGAGGTTGGGAAGGGGTCATCTCAACGCTTCTTATGCCTTTTGTGGCGCTTGCCGCCGCCGCCCGAATCAGCAGCCTGCTGTTGAACCGGGCGCAGCTGCGCGGCCTGAGCAGGCGCCGCGCTGCTTGCTTCGGCGGCAACCTCGGCCGGCTGCGCTTCGGCAGCTTCTGCGGGGGCAGCCGGGCTGGCTGCGGCGGCGCTCACACGCTGGGCGGTGTTATAGGTGAACAGGCGGCTGACCACGCCCATGCGGATCTCGGCCAGCAGGCTCTGGAACATCTCGGTGGCGCGCCCCTTATACTCCACCAGGGGGTCTTTCTGGGCATAGGCTTCCATGCGGATGGAAATGCGCAGGGCTTCGACGTTGGTCAGGTAATCGACCCACTGATCGGAAATGACGCGCAGCAGCAGGTTGCGGCAGGCTTCATTTTGCAAATGCCAGCCCAGCACGTCACACACCGCGGCGCGCTCCTCCTCGCCCAGTTCGGGCAGCGGGGCGGCGGCGATGGCGGCAAATTTGTCTTCACCCAGCACCTCGCTCAGGCGTTTCGTCACCGGGGCTTCCAACTGCTGCAGGGTGGCCTGCTGGGTCACCAGGTGGTTCCAGGCATTCAGCCCGCGCGCCTGCTGCAAAGCCTGCAAGCCGCCCTCCATGTGTTCCAAAATTTGATTGGTGATTTGCGCCGGGTCGGCATAGGCCAGCGAGCGGGCCGCCAGGTAAACAAAACTGAAGCGGGTGTAGCGCTGCGAGGCGCGCTTGTGCGTGCGGGCATCGAACACCGTGCGGCTGCCCTGCGA
>CAZOKH010000130.1:0-5841 GCA_964580315.1 uncultured Anaerolineaceae bacterium
GGGTTCGAGGAAAGTTCCCAGACTAACCTGGCTGCTTTCACTGCCTGCCTCAGCTTCTTCGATCTCAATAAATTCCGGGTCAAACGTAAGTTGAATTTCCATGCCGTACAATTCACTGGCATTTTCAATGGAAATGGCAATTTCCATCGTTTGATCTACGCCCAGGTCAATTTCAGCAGGTTGGATGGAAACGACAGTTGGGCTGCCCTGGGCATAGGCCGGAAGGTTAAAGGACAGCAGCATCAATGCAGCGATACACAAGCTTAAGATTCGTTGGGCCATGTTATCCTTTCAAAATCATTTTGTCTTTCTTTTCTTAATCGCTAAATAAAGCAAACGGCCTGTCAAGATGAGGATGACAAAAATAAAAAACAGCAAAACCATCCACCACAACACATCAAGCATGAAGTTGCCAAATTCTTTGAGACCTATTTGCGGTGTGGGTGTAACTATGGCTTCTTTTCCGCCTGGTGTTGTGTGCGGGCTGTGCAGCCCGGGTGTGGTTTCTCTCGGGGTGATTTTTCTCACAGTGGGGGTGTGGGATGGTTGCTCACGCGTCGGCTTCACCGGAGGAGACAATGTCTGCGTTGTAAAGTGTACCGCAGAGGGGGTGGCCGATTTCTGCGCTGGTGCGTAATACACCGTGTTGGTTTGCGTGGGCGATGATGACGAAGCTGTTCCAGTGACCTGGATAGTTGCCTGGCTGCCTTCAAGCTCAACCAGACTTCCGTCTTCCCGTGAAATCTGGGAACGGGTGAATTTTAAAGAACTGTTGCC
The DNA here is from genome assembly GCA_964580315.1 of uncultured Anaerolineaceae bacterium. Lineage (GTDB taxonomy): Bacteria > Chloroflexota > Anaerolineae > Anaerolineales > Anaerolineaceae > CAZOKH01. The sequence goes on from CAZOKH010000130.1 coordinate 778, forward strand.
GCTGGCGATGCCTTTCAGTTTGAACACAATCAGTGCCCCGCTGCCCGTTTTTGCAGGGCTGGGTGAAACCTGGGTGAGGGCAAATTCAAATTGACCTTTAGATGAATCAATGGAATTGATCAATGTGAATCCATCTTCCAAAAAACCACCTGAACTGACCTGGCTTACCTGCACAATGCCGGGGTTATAGGTGACGATAAAATCACACCCGAAAGCATCGCTGATATCTTCTACCATGATGGAAACTGAAACGGTCTCACCGGCATTCAGTGAAATGCTGCCCGGATCGAATTTAACCTGGCCGTCATCTGATTGGGCAATAGCCGATGAGCTTGAAAACTGAAAGAAAGAGATGAGCGCAATGCACAGGAAAATTTTTTGTAATGAAAGGCGCATTCGGTCAATCCTCTTTTTACTGCTTATTGGACATGGGTGGCGCCCCGTTGGTTATCTCCAGGGCGCCACCTTTGGTTATTTTACGAAGATGATACTTCTTGCCAGATTACGGCGTCCACGGGCTGCAGGTTTTGTTGTACGAATTACCAACCATAACCAGGTCCAGCAGGTTCACTTCGCCGTCGCCGTTGACATCGGATGAACCTGTGCCGTTGCATACACCCGGCGCCTCATTGTAATCGGCTGCCACGCAGGTTGCATCGGTCAGGGTCACCTGGTTATCATCGCTGGCGTCGCCGCCCAACAATTGAACGCTCTTAAGCGTGATGTTATTCTTGTTGAGCACTTTGGAGTCGGCGAGCTTGGTTGCCGCCTGTGGGGTGGTGGGCAGGTAGAGGGGTGCATCAACCATCAGGTAATAGCGCGAGCCCACAGCGAAATTCGGTGAAGTTCCCAGGTAGCTGCCGTTTTCTGCGGAAACAGCCTGCAAGATGAACGCGCTGGCCGGGTTGTTTGTGTTGAACACGCTGAATTGTGCTCCCTGGTTATCTGAGCGTCCCTGCAGTTTGACAAACCCGCTAAAACCGGGCAGGTTGATAGCAGAGATGCTTTCGGTGTTGATTTTCACCAGGCCGTCGTTGTCATCATCGATGGTGCGAATGCCCCAAGCTGATGAAGCGCCGTGACCAAAGTTGTTGGCGAATACGTTCACACCACTGCGGGTGGCGGCAGTAGCGGCTGTGATGTCGAATGATGTTTCATAGAGCGCATTTTCTTCCGTCACTTTGCTGCCATTTGCCAGGAAGTTCAACTGCACCAGGGTGTAAAGGCTGTTGGCTTCTGGGTCGGGGTTTGAACGCCGGCAAATGACGGTCAGGTCGCCTTCTTCAGGTGTGTCGACCTTGACCTCGCAGCTTCCTTTGCCCGGGAAGTTCCCGGCAGCGTAATCCACATAGGTGAGATAGTCCGGGTCATAATGGAGCACAGCTTCAACGCCATATAACCCTCTGGCATCCACGCGTAGCGCAGTGGTCAGGGTGGTATCTTTTTGTATTGTGACCTGACTGACATTCTTATTGGGTTGAAGGTCAAGGAATACTTCGGCATAGGTTGGGTAAGAGGCTTTAACTTTTCCTTTCACCCGGTTGCCTTTTGCCACGGTGGGGGCTCCCCAACTGTTGTAAGTAGCATCGACGGTGGATTTGCTGTCGTTTCGCACGCCAAAGGCGCCGTTTTCTTTGAACATGTTGCCTTTGATGAGCATGTTTTCGCCGCTGCTGGTGGCAAATTTTTCAAACAGCAACCCATCACCGGTGTTGGCATGCAGCCAGTTTGAGATCAATTTCAGGTTGGTGACCGGTGAGGTGATGTCGATGCCAGCCGCGCAATTCTTAATTTCCACGCCTTCCAGGTGGATGTTATCCAATGGAAGTGAATCGTGATGGATGTGCACGCAGGCTGAACTGCTTTTGGTTCCAGTGCCGTTCGGATCGCCGTCAATCACACCGCCCAGCATGGTGAAGTCGTGCGACTGGATGGTGATGGCTGCCAGCCCTGAACTGAAGACCGTACCGCTGTCGGCGATGAGGGTTAATCCAGGCTTGTTGATGACCAGGGCGCCTTCATATAACCCGGCCGGGATGTAAATGGTGTCGCCGGGTTCAGCTTGATCTAACGTGTCTTGAATGTCACTGCCTGCTGCGATAGAGTAGCCCAGGCTTGAACAGGCAGCGTCGGCACACCAGGGTGAAAATTCCAGATCGCCGGTTATGGCACCTTCAGCTGGACCGGTGCTGTATCCCCACCAGTTTTCAGTGAAATCAATTGGGATGGCGGTCGAATTGCGGGCGGTGGACAGTTTGTTGTGCAGTACGCGGACATTGGTGATGGTTCCAGTTGAAACTTCCCACACGTGAATCTGGTTGATTTTTGCTGTCGGTTTGCTGGCAGTGAAGGTATTGCCTTCAACCACCACGTTGTCCAGGTTAACATCGGGGGTTTCAGCATCCCATGCCATGATGTACATCACCGGGTAGGCATTTGCGTCAGTAAACTGACCGCCAATTTGATTGCCCTTGATGGTGATTCCTGATTCATTGCGCCGGGCAATCACGGCAATGGCAGTCCAGGGTGCTGAAGCGGTATCGGCGGTGATGATGTTGTTTTCGATGGATGAGTTGGATGCGTTGGTCAGTTCAAAACCGTAACCAGACCAGGTTTCCAGGATGTTGGCTTTGATGGTCCAGCCGGTGTGATCGCCCAGGGCGCCGTCATTGCCCACCAGCACAGCGTTCCAGCCGAGGTGGTGGAAGTAGTTGTCTTGAATGGTGATATTGGAAATGCTGGCTTCCCAGGCAGAAATGCCGTTGCCAATGCCGCTGCTGTCAGAGGTGAAGTTGCTCATGACAAAGCCTTGAATCACCACATTGGATACGCCGTTTTCAATCAAGAATGCATCGCCCGGAGCGCTGCCGCCATCGACCACGGGGGCATTGGCGCCGGGACCCGCGTTGGCGTCGCCAGGATCGCCCAACAGCGTGACTGATTTGGTGATCTGGTTTTGACCGGCATAGGTACCCGGGGCTACATTAACCGTTCCGCCAACTGCAACGCCATTAATACCGTCTTGAATGGCATCAAAGGCGTCATAGCCAAAGGTGTGTCCGCCGGCGCTGCCGTCGGTGAAGTCATCATCGACGAAAACGCTGGTGGGAGCCACGTCGCTAAGCATGGTCATGGCTGCATCAATGTAGTAGGGAGTGAATGTAACCGCTCCATAAACCTGGTTGCTGATTGAAGCCGCCGAGGCAGTTCCCCACCAGTTCTGTGCGGCATCCACAGCGGGTGCGGTTGTGGTGACGGCATATTCATTACCGCTCAAATTGTTATTGCGGGCTACCACTAAACTGGTATCGCTTCCGTCATATCCCACGGAAATACCGGTGGTGTTGCCAGACAGGGTATTGCCGGTGATGGTGGCCTGGGTTCCGGGATCAAAATAGGTTGTAGCCATGATACCCGCTGATGCGGACCCATCGCTTGAAGCCACACCCGTGCAGCCGGTAATGGTATTTCCTTCAATGGTGGCGTGTCCGCCGCCGCCAATCTCAATACCATAATCCAGCCAGTCGCCGTCGCCTTTACCGGTGTAGGTGTTGCCTGTGACAGTTGCATTTGTCCCGGTTCCAAAGACGAAGATGCCGATGCGTCCAATATTTGCAAAAGAGTTGTTGGTGACGGTTGAAATGCCACCATCATAGAGCGCCAGTGCACGTCCATAATAAGTTCCAAAGAGAATATTCTCAAATATATTGTCATGAATATTGCAAGAACCATGTGAACGTACAGCGTCAAAAATTTGCCAACTGTTACCATCTAATGTGACATTGGCAAGTTCAAAGGAAACACCGCTGTTTACCAGGAACCAGCCTCTTGAATCGTCGGATGAGCCGGTGTCCTGGGCGGGTTTGATGATGGTGGTGGCTTTATCTGCGCCGAGCAGGCTGAGGTTTTTATCGATTACGATTTGCCCGGTTTCGATATATTCACCGGCGGCTACATGGACTGTTCCATCAGCAGCAACAGCCTGGATGCCTTCCTGAACGGTGGTGAAGGCATCATATCCGAAAATATGACCGTCAGCGCTGCCGTCAGTGTAATCATTGTCCACAAAAACATTTGCCAGAGGGCCGCTGAGGGTGGTCATGGCTGCGTCGAGATAGTAGGGGCTGTAGTTAATGGGAGCTCCGACCACTTGAGCTGCAATGGAGGCATTTACAACCGTTCCCCACCAGTTGTGAGTGGCATCGATGGTTGGGGCTGTAGATGCTACCGCATACAGGACGTTACCGCTCAGGTTGTTGTTATGAATTACCACCGTGCTGGTGTCGGTATCGCCGGATCCGACAGAAATGCCAGTTGTGTTGCCCGAGATTGTGTTCCCGGTGATGGAAGCCTGGGTTCCAGCGCCGTATTGAGTGCTTGTTAGAATGCCGGCTGAAGTTGATCCGTCAACCGAGGCGACGCCCGTGCAGCCGGTTATGGTATTTCCTTCAATGGTGGCGTGTCCGCCGCCGCCAAGTTCAATGGCGTAATCCAACCAGTCACCGTCGCCTTTGCCGGTGTAGGTGTTGCCGGTCAGGGTTACATCTGTGCCGGCTCCAAATACGAGAACACCAACCCGACCAATATTCTCGAGGGTATTATTCGTGACGGTAGATGTTCCGCCGTCGAATAAATCGAGCCCGCGTCCCATATAAGTGGGGCCGCTTGGATTATAAAGAATGTTCTTGATGATGTTGTCATGGATATTGTTGGAGCCGTGTGATCGAACGGCATCGTAAACCAACCGCCCATCACCGTCCAGGGTAAAGTTGGCGATTTCGAAGGAAACGCCGCTGTTGATCAAAATCCAGCCTCTTGCATCACCTGATGAGCCAGTGTCCTGGGCGGGTTTGATGATGGTGGTGGCTTTGTCTGCACCCAGCAGACTGAGGTTTTTGTTGATGACGATTTGCCCGGTTTCGCTATATTCGCCGGCTAACACGTGAATAGTTCCACCGGCCGCTACACGCGCCACACCCTCCTGGATGGTTTTCTTGGGGCTGGCGGCGGTGCCGTCGCCGCTGGCTGCCACGCTGCCGTCCACATACACAATGGAAAGCGTGG
>CAZOKH010000131.1:0-5022 GCA_964580315.1 uncultured Anaerolineaceae bacterium
CGGTACAGGTCTTGCGGGTCGCTGCGCAGGCTGTCTTCAGTGCTGAAACGCATCTCAACATTCTGGGTTTTCAGGTATTCAAGCACTCCTTGTGCAATGTCGATGATTTGTTCGATGCTTTTTCCGTGGCTGAACTCGCGTAAATAGGAGGAAGTGCCGATGACCACATCCACACCCTGCACGCCGGCTTCCACTGCCTGGCGCACATCTTCCAACGCGCAGCGTGTGTGGGTGAGAATCTTGGTACGTAGCCCCAGTTTGGCAATGGTGCTGCAGTCGCGCTCGCTTTGCGGCGAGGCAAGGGGTGTGGTGAGTTCCAGGTATTCCACACCAAAGGCATCCAGCAGGGTGGCAATACGCACCTTTTGCTCGGTGGTGAAGAAGGCGTTGACAAACTGCTCTCCTTCACGCAGGGTTGATTCGATGATTGAATAATTTTCCAGGCTCATGGCTCCTCCATTAATCAGCGGTTGAACAAATCCTCAGGCGATAAAAAAAGCATCTCCCCGGTGACCGGAGAGATGCTTTGCGTCACTAATTGACAGGCAAGCTCTACCAGACCACCCACGGGCGCCGGTTCGACTTCTTGCTTGCCTTCTTCATGTTGAAATTCATGGGTTGTTATTCGCCCCAGTCTTCCTGTTCCATGGGCGCCAGGTCCAACTGGATGGGATTGAGGCTGACTATTTCCAGATCGACGCCGCATTCGGGGCAAACGATGATTTCGCCCACCAGGGCGTCGGCGGCCAGGTTGACGGTAATGTCACATTCGGGGCAGTGGGATGATAATTCAACAGGCATAATAGCTTTTCCTTTCGAGGTAAAAAAAACAGCCCTCCGGTTGGGAGGGCTGTTGGATTGATGATTGGTTTGGTTTCTCAGTCAATCCGAATGCAAAGACCCACCGTCCCGGTGCGGGAGAGTGTGATTCGCTTTGCATAAGGCTTAACCAAAGATTGCGCGTACATGGATGTTATTTTACAGGAGAATGGTTGGTTGTCAAGAGAATTATGTGAAACTCGCGTAAATTCACAACATTATCCTGATTAAATAACCGCAGGCATCAGTTGTTTATCCTGTAATACAAACGCCTGATCGCACAACAGGGAAATTTCATCCAGGTTGTTGCTGGAGAACAGGATGGTCACGCCATCCTCCTTCAGTTGAATCAGATATTCATAGACGGCTTTCCAGCCCGCCTGATCAATGGCATCGGTGGGTTCATCCAGGATCAATACCCGCGGTTTTTCCAGGATAGCCTGGGCAATCCCCAATCGTTTGCGCATGCCGTTGGAATAGGTGCGCACCGGGCGGCAGTCATCCGGGTCAAGACCGACGATATTCAACACTTCGCGAATTCGTCCGGCATCAGCGCCCCGGCTGATGTCCGCCAGCAATTCCAGGTTCCTTTTGGCGCTTTCAGTATCCAGCAATCCCGGCGAATCAATCAGAGCACCGGTTTGCGGCGGAAACTCATGTGTCACACCGATTTGATTTCCCAGCACAAATACATCTCCCTTGGTGGGTTTCACCAGCCCGCAGATGATGCGCAGTAAAACGCTTTTCCCGGCTCCATTGGGTCCACTGATGCCGGTAATCACCCCGGCAGGTACATCCAGGTTTACATTTTCGAAAACCACAGTGCTGCCAAACACTTTTTCAACATGGTTCAATGTAATTGCATACGAGTCTTGCATGGTGGTTCCTCCTACTATTCCGCAGTCAAAAAATCAATCCGCTTGCTGGAAATCCAACCCGTCAGGCAGCACACCGCTATCCACACGATCCAGAATATCCAGGAAACTGATTCCGGGATGGTACGGACAGGCGCCCACAGGGGGGTGTATTCGAGGTGATTCTGGATCAATAGATAAGACAACCAGCCTTCACCGCCGATGGGTCCGCCGGCAATGGATCCCAACTCAGCCGTGATGATGATCAGCGCGCCGCACAAAAATCCTGTCCAGCTTCGCCGCGTCCACTGGTTGACGGTCAGCACCAGCAATCCCAGGGCAAACCACCCAATCAGTAATAAGGCACTGATCGAAAGTGTTGCCTGAACGGGTCCGCCGTTTTTCAAGCTGTAACCCAACCCCATGCCAAAGTTGTTGAGACCAGCCGAACTCCATGCGGTCGATATTGGAAATTGTGGCAGCACTGCCAGAAAAAAGCTGCCGAAGAGCAGCAGCGCATACAACCCGGTGGACAGAAAAACCAGGCAAACTTTGGCATTCCACCATTGGCTGCGCGACCCCAGGCGCAGAATGATGGATTGTTCATAAGCATTGGCAGGTAAAAAGTCGGAAACCAGGTAGATGAACAGCGCCGTGGCTACAAAATAGACGATTTCGGGTTTGCCAAACGCCCAGATGAACGCCTCCAGGGCGTTGCCGCTGATTTCAGCGGTCGGAGGTTGCGAGTTCAAAACACGGACGACCTGGCATGCCCAGTATCCCAACAGCAACCCGACCGGAATGGGAATGATCCAGCGCCAGCGCCGCCAGTATAGGAAACATTGATATTTCAGAAAGGTTCTGAATTGCATTGGATTGCTCCTCAATTGAACAACACACGCTCTTTTTTGCCCCACAGCAGCAGGCATGCCGCAAACACAGTGAGGATAGCCAGATACTGGAGGATGGGTGATGCCAATATCGAAGACGGCAGTAATGCTGCTTCGGTGGAAATTAACCAGGCAAGCCGGCTGGAGGTTGGCAGGATGAAATATCCCAGGCTGTAACCCAGGAAAGGAATCCCCAGCACGATGAAGGGATTGCGCACCAGGAACGAACTGCCCAGCCCCAGCAGGGCATAGACCGCGCCAAACAATGCCAGCATGAGCAGGCTGAGTAATACAAAGCCGGGCAGCGACAGCACCAACGCTCCTCCGGCATCGATCACGGAAGGGTTGACCAGGCTGTTGAAGCCGAAGGATGTTTGCATTGTCCGTTGCGCATCAATGGGGAAGAACAGGCAGCAGCCGATCAACAGGATCAGTGCAGGGGCGGCAGCCGCCGTCATGCCGGCGCACACGGTAGTAAGGATTTTGGCGGACAGGTATTGGCGGTAGCGGCTGCGCAGCAGAATCTGGTCGATGAAGCGGTGACGGCGGTCTTGCAGCAGCGAGTCGGCAAAGGGCAGCCCAGCCATAAGCGCCGCGAAGAAGCCATATAATCCGCGCTGTAGAATCAACTGCCAGATGGTCACCGCGTCCAGCGGGCTGCTTGTTTGAAACGACATTACCCGCGTCAAGCCATAGGCAAAACTGGTGGCAGCCAGCAGGGTAACCAGCGCAAAGCGTTTATTCCGAAAAGCACGCGAGAATTCTTCTTTCAGTATTCCGGTCATAGCAATCATCCTTTAGTGCATCAATCCTGCTGCGAACGCGACAGGTAAGCTTGAAGCATTTGCACCAGGTCTTGTTTCTGATAGCCAAGCTGCCGCATTTGTTCTACGAAGTTTTCCAGGAAATAATCCTGAAGTCCTTGTCGTAAATTTTCCAAAACAGCCACATCATCGGTGACAAAAGTTCCCTCTCCGCGCCGCGAGACTGCCACCCCATCGCGGATCAATTCCTGGTAAACCCGCTGGATGGTGTTGTGATTGACCTTGTAGTGCATGGCGGCATCAACCACGCCGGGAAGTTTGTCACCCGGCTGATAATTTCCACGCAGAATCATGGCATTGATGCGGTTTTTAATTTGCAGATAGATCGGTTGGTTTTCATCAAATATATGGTCCATCGATCACACTCATTTTCAAAATTTTTTTATACTCGCAGTCATATCCTGGCAGTTAATCCTGAAGCACACCGAATAAGTAAACCACACCGCCGCTGGAAAATGCCAGCAGCTTTCCATCGGGCGATATTTCGTAGTGGTCACCATAAGTGGGTGCCGCTTCAGCGCCGGCTGACAGCGTTAGAAAATTTGCAGATGTGGCGGTCATTTCCCAGGCGTGCAGCCCAAAACCGTTGCCGGCAATGAACAACCGGTTGTCAGGTGAAAGCGTTGAACCAGCCAGGGTGCCGTTGCCGTAGGGGGAACGGATGCCTTCAGCCGTCAGAGTCATTTTCCCTGTAGAATCCAGTATCCCAACTACCCTGCCTTTATCGTCATATCCAATGAAGGTTTTGCCGTCCTGCCCCATCGATTGAATGGTAATCTTGCCGCCGCCAATGGGAGTCTCTTCTCTGCTATCCACATGCCACAGCATTTGACGAGTTTCGTAACCGGTCAGGGGAGACGGATATCGCATGGCGGTGTAGACCACGGAATGTGAGTCGGCAAGCACATGCAAAAATGTTATGCGCCAGTTGTCGCCATCCAGTGAGTGTGTTTCCAGCAGACTGCCGTCTTCAACTTGCCAGCGCCGCAAGGTGTTGTCGTCAGCGCCAGAAACCAGCCACTTGCCGTCGGGGGAAAAGGCAATTTGATTAATTCGGGCAGCGTGACCTATCAACGTCTTGAGCGGTTTCCCATTCTCAGCATTCCACAGGCGGATGGTTTTGTCGTCCGAGGCGGTGGCTATCCATTTGCCGTCCGGTGAGAAGCGGGCTTGATTGACCAAAGCGGTGTGCCCGCTGAGTTTCAAAATTAGTTCGCCGGTGATTGCATTGTGAATCTCGGCGCTGCCGTCGGCAAAACCGCCCATCACCAACTTGCTGCTGTCGGGTGAAAACGCAAATCCGACGCCGTCTTCTCCCCTGGATTCACCGGTAAACTCGGCGATTTCCTTGCCGTCCGGCACCTGGTAAATGTGAATTTGTCCGCTTTGACCGAATGTGGTGCGATATTCGGCTGCAACCAGTGTCAGCCCGTCCGAACTGAAAACCACCGGGGCGACGTAGCTGTTCATGACACTGGATTGCGCGCCAGCCGGATTCCCGACCAGGTTGCGGCTGACCCAGGAAAGCGTGCCCAGTTCTTTTTCCATTCGACCGGTTTGGACATCCCACAATTTCACTTTTCCATTCTGTGAGCCGGTGACCACCCATTGACCATCCGGTGATATATCTTCGGA
>CAZOKH010000132.1:0-4940 GCA_964580315.1 uncultured Anaerolineaceae bacterium
TTAAATCGCCAATCAACCGGCGCAAATCATTGATCATCTCTTGAAAAGCGTGTCCCAACACATCACTTTCCGAGCGGGGCTGCACCTCAACCGTCAGGTCGCCGTCAGCCAATTTTTGCGCAACGCCGGCCATTTCAGAAAAATAACTCATCACATTCCCAAATGACCTGCCAATGGCGCCAATTTCATCTTCCCGATGAACAATTTCGGCTTGCTGTTCTCTTCCAATGCCATTCATGCTGGCATCGCCAACTGCCAGCAATTCAGCCCCGCTGGTGAGCAGTTGAATGGGTTTGACAATGGAACCGACCACAAACCAGAAAATCAGTTGTGCAAGAGCAATCATCACAATACCCAGGATGATCATCCTCCACATGGATGCGATTGCCTGAGCCGACACCACATCCACCGGGACAGACAAACTAACTGACCAGGGAGTGGTTGTATCTCCAATTTGGATGGGAGCGTACGCTGCCAGGTTGCCCGCACTTTCGTTGATGATGCTTTGCCCCCCCTGAACAATGGCCAGGGTTGCTTCAACATCTTGAGAGACATCACCAATGGTTTTCCCAACCAATTCTGGATGCCCCTTGATGCCCGCCAGGGTACCATTGTTTGAAATGATAACGGCTGTGACTGCGCCGTCATAAAGGTTCACTGCATCAGCCAGTTGTTGAATTGAACTGACCTCCATATCGACGCCGGTGATTCCCAGGAAACGTTCATTCACCACCACCGGCGTCACCACCGAAAACAACAAAACATCTTTTCCAGCAGCGTTATAAACATATGGGTCAAGGACTGCCTCGGCTTTGGTTTTCCTGGGGATGAGGTAATAATCGCCGATGCCCTCCACCTCATAATCAGCCAGTGGTTCCATAACGATTTCATCGCCCGAACGCACCCAGTAAGGAATAAAACGCCCGGTAGAGTCATGCCCCCGGGTAAAGGCAAACTGGCTGTCTTTGCCATCAAAGGCGCCCTGCTCCCAGGCGGTATATGTGCCCAGGTAAGAAGGGTTTTGTTCCAACACGCCCCGCAGGATGGCGTTCACCTGCGAACGGGATAAATCTTCAGCTTCATTGGTTTTTACACCCACCAGGAGCTGTGATAAAGTTCGGGAAGCATCCAATGGCACTTCCAGTTTCGCTTTAACATTGCTGGCCACCGATTGTGCAGCCGCCTGCAACTCGCCCTTAGCCGATTCCAATGTCGAATTGTAACTTTGCACGGCTGCATAAGCTGTCAGCGACCCCATGGTAACAATCATTACGGCAGCAATGATTACCAACATCTGGGTGCGAATGGATCGAAAACGAATACCAATATGTTTTAGTTTTGATCGCATCTTATTTTCCTTGCCATTTAGAATAAATAATATATTTCTTTCCCTGCAGCATCTTAAAAAATTCACAGGGATGCCCCATCTTTCTAATGAGACTAATACCAGTATAAAAAAAAACTGCGGTTTATTCTGTAAAACTTGCCTGAATTTTAAAAAATTCCCGGTTTTTTATGTTCTTTTTATGGGTAATTGAATTTAAATAAAAACCGGGCTGTGTCAAAAACATAGCCCGGTTTGCACACTTCATTGTCAAGCTGCTCAAACTTGTGCCACATCCACCCAGCAGCGGTTTTGCGCCGCTTTTAAAGCCGCTTCAACAACCGCCTGCACGCGCAGCCCTTGCAGCAAGCCCGGCTCATAAGGTTTGCCCTCCATCGAATTGCGTAAAAAGTTTGCCATACTGGCGATGTGGAAACGCATCATGCCCACCGACAGGTCATACCCCGGAATGGCTGCATCGGGATAGCGCTGCACAGTGGGAATGCGGCGCCAGCCCAGTTCCAGGTCAGAATCATTCACCTCGGCAAATTCCAGATAGTTGGGATCCATAATATTCCAGCGCAGTGATCCTTTTCTTCCATATACTTCCACCTGGATATCATTCACCGCCCCGACAATCAACTTGGATGCTTCAACCGTTCCAATGAAGCCATTCTCTTTTTCCATCTGGATAATAACGTGGTCGTCCGTTTCGACCGGGACTAATTGTGAATCAGTCTTCGAACGCGGGCGTTCTTTGACAAAAATGCGCGTGGTCGCTGTCACCCGGTCTGGCATACCCACCAGCCATAAAGCCAGGTCAATGGCATGCGGGGCTGTGTCGTTCAACGAACCGCCGCCCGCCTTGGCCATCTCCCCTTTCCAGCCTGCCGGCCTGCTAACATCAACATTGCTGGACCGGTAATAAGGAATGCGAAAAGAATAAATATCACCCAGGCGTCCTTCGGCGATCAACCGTTTGGCGGTTATTACCGCGGGTGCATGGCGATATTCAAAAATGAGCTGGGCGTCTCGGCCGCTTGCCTGGCTGGCCGCCACAATTTTTTGCGCTTCTTCAAAGCTGTTCGCCAGCGGCTTGTCCAGGTAAACATACTTTCCGGCTTGCAGGGCAGCAACAGCCATTTCGCGGTGCAAATGGGGGGGGCTGGCAATCACCACAGTATTGATATCTTTGCTGTCCAATATCTCCTGGTAATTTGTGGTGCGGCGTTCGATGCCAAAATGTTTCACGGCAGCTTCGCCGCTTTTTTCGCTGGCAGTCGCCACCGCCGCCAGGTCAACCGGCGGCAAATCTGGATAATACAGCGGGATACTGCGCAGGGCAGCCGCATACAACTTGGCCACACCAAATCCAATTATCCCAACCCTGAAACGATCAATCTGTGCCATTCTATCGCCTACCTTTCTCATTTCTTGTTCCATTATAGACTGGAAGAATATTAAGGCACTAGCGAGCCTGTTGAATAATAATATTCTTGAATATCTTGAAAAGAGTCAATAGGAGTGAAGGGTATGCCTTGCTGCTTGCAAAATGTTACCAGGGAATCACGCGCAAAAACATGGTTGGCCTGTGCAGCGCCGCAGAAATCTGATTCGCCATCTCCCACAATACTCACATGTTCGCCATTTGCCTGCCATGCCCGAATCAGCTTTCCTTTACACACCGAAAATCTTCCTTTCGAAACATTGCAGCGATCATCCCGATGGGGAAAACACACCTCAGGTCCGTGGTCATTCCAGTTCAATACGGCTGAATATACGGGCAAATGTTCCAGGTTGCAGCGTTTTAAAACACGTTGAATAAACCAGTCAAGACTGCACGACACAACCCGAATTTCCGCATCGATGGTTTGGCAGAATGAAACAAAATCTTTAAAAGTCGGGTCAATAGTGATTTCAGTGTCCAGGGTACGGCTCAATTCAGCCATGCAAGCATGTTGGGATAATGCGCGCATTCCCACTGTCAGAGACTCATAAGGTTGAATAAGTCCTGCCCTGTAATCTTGCAGCAAGTTTTTACCATCCATCTTAGCATGCTGTTTCAGCAACAAACTAAAAACATCCTGTTGCGTAATGGTGCAATCGAAATCAACCACTATGGTTCGTTTCATTGAAGTCCTTTCAATTCATAAAACGCAGCCCCAAAAAAATCCCGCCCATTCCTGCCAGCAATGTGGTGGTGATCTGCTCATCCAGGAATATTGCGCCCAGGGCAGTAGCAAACACTGGAATGACATAAGAAATTTGTGAACTGACCACCGCTCCGTGGCGTTGAAGCAAAGCCAGCTCAATAAAAAATGTCAGGGTTCCGCCGATCAAGATCAAATAGAGCAGCACAAAAAAGCCGCTCACCTGCATGTGAGACAGGTCAAAGCCTACGGTAAAACTGGCATACAACGCCAGGCATACCCCGGCGGCTGTTAAACCAATCGTGGAAACTTCCAGCGTATCTTCGTCTTTCAGATACCGCCTTGCAAAAATAACGCTCAAGGAGTAAGCCAGCATGCCAATGGTCAAAAGAGCAAATCCGCGCCAGTCTGCCAGGGCAATTTCACCCAGCCCGTTTCCGTCTTGCAAAATAATCACCATCACCCCCACCAGAGCGATCAATGCCCCCATAACTTTGCGTTTGGTTAACTTCTCGTCCTTCAAGAAAAAATAAGCCAGTGCCAGTGTGATCACCGGGTTTATTGACGAAATCAGTGCCTCAACCCCGCTGGACATATATTGCAAGGCGCATACAAACATCGACATGGTGACGCATATCCCGATAATACCCCACACGCCTGCTTTTATCCACAGTTTTGGATTTGAAGGAATGCGCCGGTCAGGCAGAACGATGAGCAGCCCAAGCTGCACCATGGCACACATGCACAAACGGATGGCCGTTAATGTAATGGGATGAATTTGCCCCAAAACCCCCCGGTTCAGGACCATATTCAATCCGTAAAAGAGACCCAGCAATAAAACAAAAATGAATGCATTATTCGATTTCAAATTGAATTACCCGGTATTCATAAGGTCTGCATCGAGCAGGCTCCCATTCCCCTACATGGCAAAATGCTGCTCAACAAAGATTCATTTTACTCCAAGAAACCGGTTTTGATCTGAAGACAGGTTATTTCAAAGCCAAAGCGCCCCATATTCAAAATGAAGGTGAATTTACCCGAATCTCTACTAATTCCCCTATAGTGTTATTAATTTTTAATATTCACATAATAATTCCATTTAGTTGCTATTTGCCCCTTGCATTTTAGTTTTTTTTCATGTACTATACCTATTATGGTCATTAACAATTCATTCATTCACAAAAAGCGCAATTAACCAACCGCGCATTTTCCTCCCATCACAATTGATAAAAATTTAACAAATTATTAACCAAAAGCAGCGTTTTTTTACAATCTTTATTAATACAACGTTTGTCGGTTATATCTTTTTTACAATAAAAACGATTCCACCCAAGTAATTGGCCTTATCGAGTTTATTTTTATTGATCGATAGTGCATTCAAATTATTTTGAAAGGAGGCAAACCGATGTCCGACGAGGAAAGAATCCGCAAGCAGATGTTCAACCGGGGACTGATTACAATTGTCC
>CAZOKH010000133.1:0-4245 GCA_964580315.1 uncultured Anaerolineaceae bacterium
ACAACCAATGAAAAGAGAAAGAAAAGATCATTTACTGCTGGTATTCTTCATCCTGTTGGTATTTCTAATTTTGTACGCTGTCTATTTCGTATTCGGCTTGCTGATACCCCAAAAAGCTGCAAGGGATTTCGGCCAACCCGATCCGCAATTGGAAATTTCTCGGCGCATCCTGTACGCCGTCAACCTGGAAGCCAACAAGAAAACGCTCACCCTGCCGCTGGACGGAGATGGCGTGAACCGACTCTTTACCATCCAATATGGCGAAAGCGCCAGCCAGGTAGCGCATGACCTGTATCAATCGGGTTTGATCCGCTCATACACCCCCTTCATCAATCTGCTCATCTACTCAGGCAACGATAAAAAGATTCAGGCAGGTATCTACACGCTGAGTCCGGCCATGAGCATGCTGGAGATCGCCAATCACATCGTAGATAGCAATCCGCAGGATGTGGCTTTCAGCTTTCTGCCGGGCTGGCGCTCCGAGGAGATTGCTGCGCTTTTACCGCAATCGGGATTGGCGGTCGACGCGGCGGATTTCCTGGACGAGGTCAAAGACCCTGCCGGTGATTACAAAATTGTTGAAAGTTCAGGCGCCGGCAGCCTGGAAGGTTTTCTTTTCCCGGGTGAATATCAGATGCTGCGCAGCGCCGGCGCACAAGATTTGGCGGCCGCGTTGACCGGTCAATTTGCCGCCCAGCTTCCAGCGGAGTACGCCGGCCTGGTCGAGAAGAAAGGCTTGAGCTTGTACGAAAGCATCATTCTGGCCTCCATCGTGCAAAAGGAAATGGTGGCTACGGACGAAGGTCCGCTAATCGCGGGGGTGTTCCTCAACCGCCTGAAAGCCGGCATGCCGCTGCAGAGCGATCCCACCGTGCAATATGCATTGGGCTTTGACCAGGTCAGCGGTAGTTGGTGGAAGAATCCCCTGACGGAAAGTGACTTGCAGACGAACTCACCTTACAACACGTACCTGAATCCCGGGCTGCCACCCGCACCGATCTGCAACCCCGGCATGACCGCGTTGATGGCGGTGGCGAACGCAATGGATACACCGTATTTATACTTCCGCGCGGCTTGCGACGGGTCAGGACGGCACGTTTTCTCCGCGACTTACGAGGAGCATCTGGCGGCGGAGTGCCAATAGTTGGATGAAAGATTTATTAAGATTTATTGTATTATTAAAGAACTAAATATAGAAAAATACTAACCGAGGGAGGTTATACAAATGAAAAAAATCTACAAGATAGATTACTTCGTTGGAGTATTTCTTTCAGCCATTATTAATTCGACGCAAGTATCCCCTTCTTTGTTTGACCAAACAGATGAGAGTAAGAAGATTGAATTTGAAACAAACCGGGGTAAGTTCAATATCTATATTAAATATACAACTATAACAAAACACGGGAAGAAGAATAAAAAAGGCCAAATTCGTACTTATTGGGATATTGCTTTTACAGATAAAGATGTTGAAAAATTAAAACATTTTAATAAATCCGATTCAACAAATTATGTTTCATTAATATGTGCAAATAAAGAATTAACGGAAACACGGATTGTGATTCTTGAAGTTGAGAAAACCTTACATTATTTAGAAAATACACCATTGGGAAAACAGAAAAGGATTTCTATTTTTAGATATGGAAAAGAGAATAAATTTCATTACAAAGGTACGGGATGCACAGACAAAGAATCTCAGGAAGCAGATATTGATTTCTTGGCTTATTTTGAATAATAAATAAATATTAAAAACAACATCTTATTTAGTTATAAACAGAAGAGGCTTTATTCAAAGCCTCTTCCAAAAAAGGTCTTATTAAAAGCGTTTGGCGACCGCGTCCCAATCCACCACGTTCCAGAAAGCATCCACGAACTCGTTGCGGCGGTTCTGGTACTTGAGGTAATAGGCATGTTCCCAGACGTCCACTCCCAGCAGGGGAACCAGCCCCTGTGAGACGGGCGAATCCTGGTTGGGAGTGGTGCTGATCACCAGCTTGCCGCCGGCATCCTTGCTCAGCCAGGCCCAGCCGCTGCCGAACAGGCCTACGGCCGCCGCATTCAATTTCTCCTTGAAGCCGGCAAAGCTGCCGAATGTTTCGTCGATGGCTTTGGCCAGCGCGCCGGTCGGCTCGCCGCCTTTACCGGGGCCAAACTGCGTCCACCACAGGTTGTGATGATAGTAGCCGCCGCCGTGATTGCGCACCGCGCCGCGCACGTCCTCGGGAACCTTGGAGAGGTCCTTCAAGATATCTTCGATTTTCATATCGTAAAACTGCGGATATTTCTCCAGCGCCGCGTTCAATTTGGCGGTATAGGTGGCATGATGCTTGTCGTGATGCAACTCTGTGGTTTTAGTGTCCATGTAAGGTTCAAGCGCATTATAATCGTAAGGTAATTCAGGTAATTGAAAAGCCATTTTTATCTCCTGTTTTATTTCATTCAATAAAATCATTCTATAGTCCGGTGGAGCCTGTGTCAATAAAGAAGAACAATATCTATCAATACGTTAATAAAAATGCGGCCCCCCTCGGATTGCTGGCCGCCATCCTGTGCGTTTCCACTGCCGCCATCTTCATCCGCAAGGCCCAGGAGGATCTGCCTTCGCTGGTGATCGCCACCTACCGCCTGAGCCTGGCGGTGCTCTTTCTCCTTCCCTTCTCAATCGGCAAGGTCGTTCAGGAAAAAGAGGCACTGCGCAAGCGCAACATGCTCCTGTTGATCGTCTCCGGTATGCTGCTGGGGATTCACTTTGCCGTGTGGGTGACCTCGCTGCGCTACACCAATGTGATTTCCTCCACGGTGCTGGTGACCACCTCGCCCATCTGGGTCACGCTGCTCTCGCCCTTACTGCTTAAGGAAAAACTCCCCAGGGTATTCACAGTTGGGCTGATTATCGCGCTGGCAGGCATCGTGCTCATCTCCCTGAATGGGATGTGCACTTTCGCAGGGGGTAGGCTGCATTGCGGCCTGCAGGACGGTTTCAACGGGCGGGAGGGAAGCTGGGGCAATTTCCTGGCCCTGCTGGGGGCATGGACTTCCAGCGGGTATATGATCTGCGGGCGCAAGGTGCGCAAGGAACTCTCGAACCAGAGCTACAGCTTCCTGGTGTACACGGTCGCGGCTGCCACACTACTGCTGCTTTCGCTAATCACCCGCCAGCCGCTGCTGCAGGTCAACCTGCGCGACCTGCTGTGGTTGGTACTGCTGGCGTTCTTTCCGCAGGTGATCGGCCATTCGCTGCTGAACTGGACGCTGGGCAGGCTGCCGGCGGCTTACGTTTCGTTATCGCTGCTGGGCGAGCCGGTTGGGTCGGCCATTCTGGCTTTATTTTTATTAAATGAAAAACCGAGCCCGCTGGAGATCGTAGGCTCGGTCGTGATCATCTTCGGCATCTACTGGGCGAATAAACCGCGGCCGGTCGAAGAAGCGCCGGAGGTCAACCTCTGAAGTATTGTCCGGCTTTCCAACCCTGCCGGGGGTTCGCGCGATTGTAAACGATATTCAATTCCCTGATCCAACCTATCAGCCCGGGAGTGAGCGCGTCCGGCTGCATGCGCCATTGCCAGTTGTTGGAGGTGGATGCCGGAAGGTTCATGCGGGCGGAATTACCCAGCTTGAGGAAATCCTGCATGGGCGCCACGGCAAAAACCGCTACTGAACTCCACACCGCGCGGATCATGGCATGCGCGATATCGCCAACCGGCGGATAACCCAGGTAGCTCATGCAGAAGCGCTGCTCGTGGGCAGGAGCCAGTTTAAACCAGGATTGGGCGGTGTCGTTGTCGTGCGTACCCGTGTAAGCCACGCAATCGACCGGGTAGGTGTGCGGCAGGAATTCGTGATCGGCGTCCTCCCAGAAGGCGAACTGGAAGATGCGCATGCCGGGCAGGCGGTAATGCTCGCGCAAATCCACCACATCAGGGGTGATTACCCCCAGGTCCTCGGCGATGAAGGGCAGTTCGCCCAGCCTGGCTTGAATGGCGTCGAACAGGTCGCGGCGCGGCCCGTCCACCCATTCGCCGCCCTCGGCGGTCTTGTTAGCAGCCGGGATTTTATAATAACCTGCAAAGCCGCGGAAGTGATCCAGGCGGATGATATCGACCGTTTTCAATGTGGCCGCCACGCGGTTGATCCACCAGGTATAACCTTCCCTGCGGTGCTCTTCCCAAACGTACAACGGATTGCCCCACAACTGGCCGGTGCTGGAGAAGAAATCCGGCGGCACGCCCGCCACGAAGGTGGGATGGC
>CAZOKH010000134.1:0-3974 GCA_964580315.1 uncultured Anaerolineaceae bacterium
CCATGGCGCATAAAAAGCGTGTGGTTTAATAAATTTCTCACGCCGAGACGCGGAGATTGTTTATTTCTCTGCGGTCTCAGCGGCTCCGCGTGAGACGTTCGCTTCCCCCATCACCTTCTCCATGATCACCCCATCTTCGCCGTCTTCATAATAGCCGTGTTCCACATCCACGGGTTGATAACCATGCCGCGCATACAGCGCCCGCGCCCCATCATTGGAAGCGCGCACTGCCAGGCGCACCCGCTTGCGGTGCAAGCGCTGCTCACAGGCATTCAGCAGAACTGAAGCCACCCCCTGCCTGCGCCAGTCGGGGTGCACGCCAATGGTATCAATCCAGCCCAAATCACTGCCCAGGTGCGGCTCGCCGGCGGCAAAAGCGATCATCTTGCCGTCTGAAACCACTTTCAGGCGCACCTGCCCCGGCAGGGTCAGCACGCCAATCAACTCCAGCAGCGGCCAGGCGTCTTTGCCAAACACCAGGTTCTCCAGGTCACGCAGATCGTTCAGGTCGCGCCAGTTGGCAGGCATTATTTGAAAGGGAGATGCATCGCTCATGGGTAAGAATCATAATCGAAAAAGTTATTTCCTGCGATTCCACCCACCAGGTTGTAAAACCAGGCTAAATTTTTATATCCAGTATCTCAAATCGCTCCCCATCGTCGTATAAATATTGTAGGTGATCGATTTAGCATAAAATGAATAAACAGGTTCATATCCGATAAATCCACAAAAAAATGGTGATCACGCGATGAAGAAATATTCTCAACTGCTAAGCTGGATCATGATGGTGATTGCCTGCATCGCTGTCGTAGCTTTTTACCAGATTACAACCCAAAAATTGGGCGTTATCTACGAAGAAAACACGCAATTATCCATTTACGAACAGAAGAAAATATTCTTAAAAGACACCGTCAACAATCAAATAGCACGCATTGAAGAAAAGAAACGGGCTGTAACGGCTGATTACCAGGATCGTGTACAAAAAACCGCAGCCATGTTCCGCGTTTATCAATCACTGGGGCAGGACAAATTTCCAGAATTATTCCAGGCGCACTTCACACACAAGGACGATCCGCAGAGATGGACTGCCGTATTGTGGATGACCGAAAGCGGGACTGTGCTGTTCGACCCAACCCATCTGGTTAAAAACAGTGACCCGGAAAAATCCGTTCGGATATCACAGGATGATTTTGCGGCCTTTCAAGTGAACACCTACGGAGATTATCGGGCCTTCTTCGGCATTAAAAAAGACTATGTCAACCAAATTGTCAAGGAATACATCGCTGATGAAATTCGCAACTCCAATTTCGTTGAAGGAGCCTATATCTGGGTGAATGAAGTCGTCAACTATGAGGGCGGCGATAACTATGCCATCCGAAGAGTCCACCCCAATCTGCCGGAAACGGAAGGCATGAATTTATCGACAAAAATGACGGATGTGAAGGGAAACTTTCCATACCTGGAGGAACTGGAAGGTGTCAAGAAAAACGAAGAAATTTTCTTCACTTACCATTTTAAAAAACTGGACAGCGATGTTATTACGGAAAAACTATCCTACGCGAAACTCTATAAAGATTTTGATTGGATTATTGCCATGGGTATTTACCTGGACGATATGCAAGTTTATATCGACAAAGCGAATACCGAAAGCGAATTAATGATTTCCAATGTTTTTCCCCAATTTGTCGCCCTGCTGCTGGTTTTACTTCTGTCATCTTACGCGATTGCCATTTTATTGGAAAAACGATCTCACTCGCAAAACTGGAAAGCCATGGAAGAGAAAATGAGCAGAGACGCCCTGACCAATGCGTTCACCAGGCGCGCAGGCGACGAGGCTTTAAAAAAACTCTTTTCTGTCTATCATAAAGATGAAGCCAATCCGGCCATCATCATGATCGATATTGACAATTTCAAAACCATCAACGACACCTGTGGTCATGATGCAGGTGATCAAACATTAAAAAACGTGGCACACACCATCAAAGCCGGCGTCAGGTCAACAGACAAAATCTACCGCTGGGGCGGCGACGAATTTGTGCTGGTTTGCGATGGGGTTACGCCGACAAATGTGTTGGACTTCTGCACCAAGATTGTTCATGCGGTTGCCGCAATGGAAAATACATGCGGCGAAAGTCCGTTTAAAACCACCATTTCCATGGGCGCAACTTACTTCACAAAAAATGACACTGGCTATTCTGATGCGCTGAAACGCGCCGACCGGGCTTTGTACAAATCCAAATTAAACGGCAGCAACCAGGTGAATGTCGAATTTTAGGCTCTCCTGGGGATGATTTGTCGGCATCACTCAAAAATATGCCTTCATTCGCGCGACATGAACCGGTCGAAATAAGTCAGGGTTCTGCGTTTCTCAATCGCCTGAAACACCGCAGACCAGGGCACAATTTTGCGGATGAGCCCCGATTTCTCCATCAGCGTTTTTCCCCGCTCGCAGGCTGCCTGCGCAGATGCTACGGTTTCAGCAGGCATATCCAGGGCTTTAATTAAATACAACAATAGTCCAGGGCACACCACATGATTGTAGGCAAACTTGGCGTCGCGGTGCATACCGGGTTTGCGCCCATAGCCGCCGGGGCCGTCATAGTCTTTCAACCATCCCAACCAGTGTTCTTTTTGAGTCTTATACCACACCCGTGGATTATTCACCGGCGGGTCGGAAGGGAGCTTTTCAATGACCATTCTCAATTCAGCCACGCTAAAGGAATGTTCCACCAGCACACCTCCATTAGATCGTTAAGTTCACTTAATTCAACATCAATTCGGGTTAAGGTGATTTGTCTTTGCGAGGAGGTTGAAATAGCGTTATTACTATTTCAACTGACGAAGCAATCTCAGAGTAAGCCAAAAAAGTTGAGATTGCTTCGCTCGCTACGCTCACTCGCAACGACATCTTAATTATCCCGAATTCACGTTAATTCACATTCTACACCTGTTGATATAATACAGAAGCAGGGTGCGGTCGTATTTCAGACCGCACCAAAATACACCGAAAAAATCCTTTCCAAGGAGCCCCTCATGTCTCGACAGGCTGTTCAGGCGCCCGGCGCCGCCGCCATTGGTCCCTACTCTCACGCCGTGTGGGCAGGCGACCTGCTCTACCTCTCCGGTCAAACCCCCATTGACCCCGCCACCGGCAAGCTGCTGGTCGGCGATGTGAGTGCGCAGACCGCGCAGTGCTTTCAAAATTTGTTCAACGTGCTGGGCGCCGCGGGTTTGACGCCCGAACACGTGGTTAAGGTCAATGTCTATCTCAAAGATATGGGCGACTTCGCCGCCATGAACGCCGTGTACGCGCAGCAATTCCAGGCGCCCTACCCGGCGCGCAGCACCGTGCAAGTGGCTGCCCTGCCGCTGCACGCCCAGGTTGAAATTGAGATGATTGCCCGTAACAATCAAAACACAACTTAAATTATTCCATCGAATAATTTAAATAGGTCATTTAGCCGTTTGTAGAAATGGCAATATTACTAAATCTCAAGGATAAAAAATTTGCAATTGTAGATATTTTATATACGAAACTAATGCCTTCGGCTTAAACCTTTTAAGACCAAAAAAGCATTATCCAATGTTCCACCGTATTGAATAATCCAATCAGGGGGCAATTTTGGATTTATAGTTATCCAAGCAGTTTCTTTCCCACTACTACCAGTATGTTGACCTAAATGGCCAATCACATAACGTTTTAACACTTGTTTACTTAAAACCCAACAATGAGCTTCAAATGGTGAGATTCCCAAACATATAGCATATTCATAATTTTGATCACGTATCTGTTGAAATTTATAAATACCACTCTTCCAAAGAGTTGAAAATTTCACTTCTACTCGATGATCGTTAATTAACATATCAGCTTCAGAATCTATACTTCTATTTACTGCCAAGCCTTTTAAAGCACACCATTGGTATACAAGAAGTTTTCCAAGTCGTCCTTTTGACCCTGCGGGCAAATCTAAAAC
>CAZOKH010000135.1:0-3957 GCA_964580315.1 uncultured Anaerolineaceae bacterium
ATCCCGAGTTGAGCACGCTCAACGCCGCAGTGCAGCACAAATTCATGAAAGACGTGGACGACCGCGCCGAAAAGAAATAAGGAAATGAGGTAAACGCGACTTTGAGCGAGAAACTGCTGACCATTTTCACCACCCCCAAACCCTTTAAAGACAGCCACATCATCACCATCCAACGCAATGCGCTGCGTTCGTGGAAAGCGCTGGGGGATGAAGTGGACGTGCTGGTGATTGGCAGCGACGAGGGCGTGGCGGAGAACGCGCGCGCGTTGGGCGCCCGCCACATCCCGCAGGTCAAATGCAACGCGCACGGCACGCCCCTGATCAGCTCCATGCTGGCCAACGCGCGCGAGCACAGCCACAGCCCTTACCTGGCGATCGTCAACACCGACATCATCCTCTTCCCCGATTTGCTGGAAGCCATCCGCAGCACGGCCGCGGTCAAACAGCAATTTGTGTTGATCGGGCAGCGCTGGGACATGGACGTCATCGAGGAATTGCCCGGCGGGGCGGCCGATTTTGCCGGCTTCAAGCAGCAGGTGATGGCAGAGGCCAAACTGCATCCGCCCATGGGTAGCGATTACTTCCTTTTTCCCCGATCTTGTTATGAAATCATCCCGGATTTCGCCATCGGGCGCGCCGGCTGGGATAACTGGTTCATCTTCAACAGCCGCTTCCAGGGCTGGCCGCTGGTGGATGCCACGCACGACGTGACCATCGTGCACCAGTCGCACGATTACCGCCACCTGCCGGGCGGGCAGCCGCATTACCGCCTGCCGGAAACGGACGAGAACGTGGAACAAGCCGGCGGCTACCATACCATCTTCACCATCGCCGACGCGCAATACGACCTGATCGATGGAAAGCTGGCTCATAAACCCCTGACCCCTAAAAAGATCGCGCGCGAACTGGAGATCGCTCCGCTCACGCGCCTGCATTCCCACAGCCTGGGAAAGCTCTTCTATTATATGTATAACCCGCGCAAGGGCTACTACGCCCTGCGCCACTGGCTGAAAGGCTTGCTCAACTAAGGCCGGCAGTCCGCTCCATAGTCGAAGGGCTCGATCCCGGTCATATCGTTCAAGTCGTCGACCTGCATGGGGCAGAAATCCACGCGCGCTACGCGAAAGTCTCTGATCATGTACAATTGTCCCAAGACAAGTTTTAGTTCAACAATCTCACATAATATTTACATAAATCAAAACTAGAATTGGATTATTACTGAATAGGGTTGTTTACCATTCCCATTTCCCAAAACCTTCAACAACACCGTTGTTTATATCAACTCTCGTATAACCTTGCTCATATAACTTTTTTACTTCTATAGACAAAGAACTTGGTATCTCTTTGCTTTTGAATATTTCTACTTCACCGTCTTTGACAAAGATAGCGCAACCTTCACCAAGGATACGATAAACATATCGATCCCCTTCTTTTTTCATAAAGACAACAGTTGCATTTACATTATTAATATCATGATCAAGATATTCTCTTGGGATGAAAATCTGACTCTCCATTACTTTATCAAAGATCTTTAATTCCAAATCATCCTGTTGAAACTTAAGCGTTTCTTCTAAAGAATTCATACTCATTAGCATACTTTTTCCTTCAATCTCTGTAAAATATGCTCTATCACCAACTAACCTGGATCCAGTTTCTTTTCCTTCAAGCCAAACTTGATATTGAAAATGCCGATTTTTATTTTCTTCAATACTTCGTAAAACAACAGAATAATTATCTTTTCCCATAAAAAGCTCATTCCACATTTCTGGAGTAATCGAAAAATCTATATCTAAATATTCATCTGTTGCCATGGGTTCTACAGTAGAAGTAGATTCTTCAATAGGAGTGAACGTTGCTTCTTCTAAAGGAGCTTTAATACTTTCCAGTGTTTGAGCTACATTTGTGGCAATATCAGATTCTGGCAAGGAATCATTAGAACTAATAGGGCTTTTAACACATCCTGATTGAACGAACATATACACTAGCGCGAGAGCAATTAAGCATGTATTAATAAAAAAACCTCTCCAATTAATATCTCTGATTTCTTTGGTATTGACAGACTTGGTCTTTTCTATAGCTTTTTCTGACATCTCAGTATTACCCCTTTATGTATTTATACTTCTTCATTGATTTTAAAGCTTTTAAATTTATACAATTATAACAAAACCTTTAGCACTGGCAAAACATGATAAGGACTGTATTATTTCTCTCCATAATCGAAGGATTCGATCTCAAAAAGTTCGCTTTGCCCGCTCTTCTGAAAAGAGCAGAAATCATCGCGCGAAACCATCAGGTTGCTGTAGGTATATAAAGGAATGACGGCCAGGTCCCGGTTGAAGATGGTCTGTATTTCCTCTTTCAAGGTCTGACGGTCGGCTGAAAGGGGCGTCACCTTCCATTGGTCGCAAAGCTCGTCCATGCGCGCGTCGGCCAACCCGCTGAAATTCAATCCTTCATATTGATTATCCGGGCCGGGGATGTTCGCGCCGGCGAACAGCGCGCAAGGGGCATCGACCGGCGCGGCCCAGGTCACCTGCGCCATGTCCCAGTTGCCCCTGAAAATGGACTGGCTGGAATTTTTATTCCAATAATCCTGCGATGCCACCGCGATGATGTTCACCTGGAAGCCGCATTGCGTCAGGGAGGCTTTGACCTGCTGCGCTGCGGCCAGGTTGAGCGCATCGTCCTCGGTCAGGTAATTCACCGAGAGCGGCGAGCCGTCGGGGATGCCGGCGATACCGGCGGCCGTGCGCGGTTCGCCCGCCTGCCAGCCGTTTTCTTCCCGCAATGATTGGCCGCGCGCCGGGTCGGGCGCCAGGGCCGCGTTGGGGTTGTCCGCGTCACCGCTGCCATCAAAGGTAAAGGTATTGGGCACCTGTACCAGGTTGTAAAAGACAGTTTCGGCCAGCTCGCCGCGTTGCAGGCAGGCTGCCACGGCCTGGCGCATCGTCAGGTTGTCGAAGAGCGCCTTCTTTCCGGAGCTATCCTCCCGGTGGTTGAAGAGCAGCCAATTGGCCTGCCGGCCGGCTCCGCCGAAGACCTTCACGGCCGGGTCGGAGAAATAATCCAGCAGGATGTGCAGCACTTCGAACTGGTCGGTCATGTCGACCGTGCTTGAGATCAGGTCGCAGCCGTTTTGGTCGACTTCGCTTTGGTAATCGCCCAGGTCGAACTTGAACTGTGCATAAGGTTTGCGGTCGAATTTCAGGTTGGCCAGGTTGGTGTCGCCGTAGCTGTCGGTGATCTTGAACACCAGCGTGTCGAATTTGGGCAGGCCTTCGCCCGCGCGAAAGTAATGCGGATTTTTGACCAGGCGGATGTACTCGCCCGCTTTCCACTCATCCAACACGTAAGGGCCCCAGCCGAGCGGCTGGCGGACGGAAGCATCCGCCGTGAGCAGTTCGGCTGCGCTCAGGCTGCCCCAGGCGTGCTGCGGCAGGGGCTGCCAGAAATAGGTTTCATAAGTATCGGTCACCAGCCCGGGCAGGCCGGTCCACTGCAGGGTGGACGCGTCCAGCTTGCGATAGGTTGTGGTTTGCTCGACCAGAGTTTTGTCCCCGGGCGTGGCGGGGTCGGACGCCAGCGTGAAGCTGTAGGCAGAATCTACCGCGGTCAGGGGCTGACCATCCGACCAGGTAAGCCCCTCCAGTAAGCGGAAGGTGGCGCGAGGCTGATCGAGCTGCATGGTACTCGTGCCGTCCCACGCGACGGCGCATTCGGCCCGCTGGCAGCCGCTGGGGTAGACACGCGTGCCGGCCTGCAGGTTGACGACTTGCCCGGAAGTATCCACCACCTTCATGCCGGCCTGCGCGGTGATTTGCGCATAGCTGATTTCCGGCAGGCTTTGCAGGATGACCGGCTGCGTCTTTCCATCAACCTCGTCGAAGGGTCCGTCGTAGATGGCCTGCAGCACGTCGCGCGCAGCTTGCGAACGCGCCGCGTAAAGGTAGAGTGATT
>CAZOKH010000136.1:0-3710 GCA_964580315.1 uncultured Anaerolineaceae bacterium
CAATCGGCAAGTGGTGGAATCCGGAATATACCAGGTCGCAATGGATCTCATCCGAGCAGATCAATACACCATATCGCAGGCAGATTTCGCCCAATCTTTCCAATTCGCTGCGGCTAAAAACCCGCCCAACCGGGTTATGCGGATTACACAAAATGAATACTTCAGGCTTTTCCAAAGCCACGCAACGTTCGAAATCGTCGAAATCGATCTCATACCGTCCATCGGATTCGGTCAAAGGCGCCTCGATCAAGCGCAATCCGGCATTCACTGCCGCCTGGAAGAACGGCGGGTAAACGGGAGTTTGGATCAGGTAACCGCTGCCGGGTTCGCCAAACGTCCTGGCCACCCAATTGACCCCGGTGACCACACCCGGCACCAAAAGAATATCCAGCGGATCGATCCGCCAGCCGTAGCGGCGTTCCACCCATGCGCAGATGATTTCCAGCAATTGCTCATCATGTCCCTGATATCCGAAAACAGGATGGTCCAACCGATTTTGCAGGGCGTCGAGCACCGCGGCGGGAGCCGAGAAATCCATGTCCGCCACCCACAAGGGCAGGACATCCTGCCCATATAGATCCCATTTAATGCTGTTGGTATTGAGACGATTAATAGTTTGGTCGAATTGTTTTGCGTTCATGGCTTAACGGGAAAGATTATACCCTCTCAAAAAGCAAAACTCGCTTCAGGTTCATTAGTGTATTATTAATGAAATCAATCATGGGAAAAACTCATCTTTTAAAGCCCGTTATGCTCGATTCTACCGCTTGGGACGCTTATTCGCTGTTAGACAGCGGCGGCCATAAGAAGCTGGAACAATTTGGACGCTACCGCCTGGAACGTTTTGAACCGCAAGCCGCATGGAAACCCGCCCTGCCGCCGGCTGAGTGGGAAAAAGCGCATGCTTCCTTCGCAATCCAGAAAGGCAAACCTACCGGTAAATGGCATTGTAAACCCGGCTTCCCGCGCGAATGGCAGATCGAATATGAAGACTTGTGTTTCCAATTGCGCGTTCAGGATTCGCGGCATATCGGCCTCTTCCCTGAACAATTCCAGAATTGGCTTTGGCTGCATAAAAAAATTACGCAGGCCGCGTCACAGCCGCGCTTGTTGAATCTTTTTGGGTATACAGGCGCCGCCTCCTTATTCGCGGTGCGCGCCGGTGCGTCCGTCACGCATGTGGATGCTTCGCGCTCGGCGGAAAAATGGGGCCAGATCAACCAGGATCTTTCCGGCCTGAAAGAAAAACCCCTGCGCTGGATCGTCGATGATGTCTTAAAGTTCGTCGAACGCGAAATCCGCCGCGGATCGCGTTATGACGGCATCCTGCTCGATCCGCCCCGCTTCGGGCGCGGACCACGCGGCGAGGTTTGGAAATTCGAGCGGGCCGTGCCGGATTTGCTAACTGCCTGCGCCTCGCTGCTGACTCCCTCGCCCCTCCTGATCTTGTTGACCGCTTATGACGTGCCAACCGCGCCGAACGAACTGGCGGGCTGGCTGGTGGACTTAACGAAACCCTATCAAGGCCGCCTGGAATGTGGTTGGTTGACTCAAAAAGAAAAATCCGCCGGTCGAATCCTGACGCAAGCCATGTTCGCCCGCTGGGCAGCCGACAGGATTTAAGCACAAGGAGTAAAACATGGCATTCTTGCATACTTACTCGATCATCGCCCGGGATGAAGCTACCGGGCAATTGGGCGTGGCGGTGCAATCGCATTGGTTTGCGGTAGGGGTGCTCTGCCCCTGGGTGGAAGCCGGCGTGGGCGCGATTGCCACGCAATCCATGGTGGAGATTGATTACGGTCCCCGTGGATTGGTAGCGCTGCGATCCGGGCAAACGCCGCAGCAAGCACTGCAAACGCTGCTCGCGCAGGATGAAGGCCGTGAACTGCGCCAGGTAGCCATTTTAGACGCCCACGGTCAGACCGCCGTTCATACCGGCAGCCGCTGCATTGGCGCTGCCGGGCACTGCAGCGGGCCTGGTTTTTCGGTGCAGGCCAACATGATGAAAAATGATACAGTTTGGCCGGCCATGGCTACCGCGTTTCAATCCGCGCGGGGTACGCTGGCCGAACGCTTGCTGGCAGCCCTGCAAGCCGCCCAGGCAGCCGGCGGGGACATTCGCGGCAAGCAAAGCGCCGCCCTGCGCGTCGCCGATGGCATCCGCTCCGAGCAGCCCTGGAAGCACTTATTGGTCGATTTACGCGTAGATGATTCCCCCGATCCGTTAGGAGAACTGGAAAGGCTGTTGCGAATTCATAAGGCATACGAATTGATGAACGCCGGCGATGATGCCATCACCCGCGGCGAGACCCTACTCGCGCGTGAAAAATATGGTCAGGCTGCCCGCCTGGCGCCGCATATCGACGAGATCCCTTTTTGGCAGGCAGTCACGCTGGCAGATACCGGAAACCTGGAACAGGCTCTCCCCATCTTCAAGCATGTTTTTGCTCTGAATCCGGATTGGGCTGAATTGGTGCAAAAATTGCCCGCTTCCGGGTTATTAAAAAATGACACTGAAATGATGGAAAAAATCATTTCCATGCGAAAATAAATAGAATCTGCGAGGGAAACGATGAAAGAATATCTGGTTAAACCAAAAAAAGATTTCAATCTTGAAAAATTCGATGCCGGCGATACCAGCCTGGCAAAAGACGGTGAATCAACCGCAAAAAAAGAATTGAAGGATCTACGTAAAAAGCTGATCAAACTACAGCAGGTGTTATATGCAGAAGACAAGCATAAGCTGCTGATCGTCCTGCAAGCCATGGACAGCGGTGGAAAAGATGGAACCATTCGCTCGATTTTCAAGGGCGTCAATCCGCAGGGAGTCAAGGTGGCCAGTTTTAAAGTACCTTCGGAATTGGAACTCTCGCACGATTATCTCTGGCGTATTCACTCCAAAGTTCCCGCCAAAGGGGAAATTGTCATCTTCAACCGGTCCCATTATGAAGACGTGCTGGTCGTACGCGTGCATGAACTGGTTCCGCAAGAAGTATGGATGAGGCGTTATCAACAGATCAATGCATTCGAACGCCTGCTGGTGCAGGAAGGCACCACCATTCTCAAATTCTTTCTGTATATCAGCAAGGACGAACAAAAACGCCGCTTCATGGAGCGGATCGAAGATCCGGAAAAGCAGTGGAAATTCAATCCAAAAGATATCGACGAACGCCAATATTGGGATGCCTACATGAGCGCCTATCAGGACGTATTGGATAAGACCAGCACCCTCCAGGCGCCCTGGTATGTGATCCCCGCCAATCACAACTGGTATCGCGACCTGATAATATCCCGCATCATTGTATCGCGCCTCAAAGCGCTGAAGATGTCCTATCCGCAGCCGGTAGAAAATATCGATCAGTACCTTGAAATTCTCAAAAAATCTTGAACGCGCGTAAAGTCCACCGTCCCCGGGAAAAAATCCGGACGGCTTTTCTTCTAAAGATTTATTAATAGCATCGGGGAAACCGTTTGCCTTTGATTTAAAACAAAGCAGGCCAGAGTTACAACTCTGGCCTGTACAGTTCTTCTCTCGAGTTAATTATTTAAGGCGCCTTGTTTGATCCATTCATAGATGGTTTGGATCATTTCATCCGGCAAGGGCGCGTCCGGCGGCATGCGCTTCATCCCGTCGCCGATCAACGCTTTATACAGCATGCTGTTTTCCGGATCACCCGGGGTGACGTATTTAAGGATATCGTCGTAAC
>CAZOKH010000137.1:0-3700 GCA_964580315.1 uncultured Anaerolineaceae bacterium
CCGGGAGACCCTTGAAAGCGGTTTACGAAAAACCATTGACTGGTACCTGCAACATAATCAGTGGTTGCAGGCTATTCGTGACCAAAACGATTATCAACGCTGGGTTGCAAAGAATTACGGAAAAAGAGGCGAGAATTAATGAAAGGCATTGTCCTGGCAGGCGGCAAGGGAACCAGATTGTATCCATTAACCATGTCGGTGAGCAAACAATTGTTGCCGGTTTATGATAAGCCCATGGTTTATTATCCACTTTCGATGTTGTTTCTGGCCGGCATACGTGATATCTTGATCATCAGCACCCCGGAAGATTTGCCAAATTACCAACGCCTATTGGGCGATGGGGGCAAGTGGGGAGTAAATTTTGCTTACGCAGAGCAAAACCAACCTCGCGGTCTGGCTGAAGCGTTTTTGCTTGGAAAAACATTTATTGGAAATGACACCGTAAGTTTAATCCTTGGGGATAACATTTTTTTTGCTACTGGTTTTTCGAACACTTTACAAAAAGCCGCCCAATTGGAAAACGGCGCTGTGGTATTTGCCTACCCGGTGAAGGATCCGCACCGTTATGGTGTGGTGGAGTTTGACCAGGATTACCGTGTGGTCAGTCTTGAAGAGAAACCTGATCATCCACGATCCAATTATGCGGTTCCTGGAATTTACTTCTACGACAATCAGGTTCTTGATTTTGCCGAGCATTTACAACCATCAGACCGGGGAGAGTTGGAAATCACGGACATCAATAATTTGTATTTAGAAAAAGGTCTATTAAAGGTTGAGGTACTTGGCCGTGGTGTTGCATGGTTGGATGCGGGCACGCATGAGTCGCTGTTGCAAGCCTCGGAATTCGTTCAGGCTGTGCAGGAACGGCAAGGATTAATGATTGCCTGCCTGGAAGAAATCGCGTACCGCATGAACTTTATTGATGAAAATCAACTGGGACGACTGGCGTATGATATGGCGCAAAGTCAGTATGGTCAGTATCTGATCAGTTTTCTAAAGGAAAAGAACCGTTTTCCGCAAACCGGATAAGGAATGCGGCGATCCCGAAGGCTGTAGCGACATTAAATGATTCCTTTTTGCCAAACATGGGGATATGGCTGATTATTTGGCTGTTTGCTAATATTTCCGGGTCAATTCCGTGGACTTCGTTGCCAACTACAAGAAGGACTGCCTGGTTTTGGATTTCTTTTAATGATGAGAAGATGGATTGGGAACGCCCGGTCGCTTCCAATGCTAGAATGATTTTCCCTTCTGATTTTGCCTGATGGACAATATCCAATCCATTGCGGTGATATGACCAACTGACCGCTTGTTCTGCTCCCAATGCTGTTTTGGACAATTTTGGGTTATCAGGGGTGGGGGTAATACCGCAAAGGTAGATATGATGCAAACCAAGACCGTCTGAAGTGCGGAAGATGGAGCCCACATTGTAAATGCTGCGGACATTATCTACCAGGCATTCAAATTGTGCCTGAGGCGTTGGGTTGTCATCGGAGGGATACTCGGCATAATCCTCGTATTCAATTACTTCCAACGGGTTTCCGCACAGGGGGCAAAATTCATCAGCTTTTTTCTGGAAATCGGCGGGAAAACGTAACCGGCACAGCGGGTTACTGCACTGTCTCATATAAATCAAGGCAATATCTCTCCCATGTTGATTTGTTAAAAATTGACCAGCCGGCGACTTCCGGCTGGTCAAACACACACAAAAAGTTAAATGATTTTATCCAATTCCATTTTTTTCATGTGGATCCGAATGACACGCCGATTGCGCGCTTGAAGCGCCTCCAAATCACCCAGGGCTTGCGCTCGCTCCAGCACCCCAAAGGTCATGCTTTGACCGGGGATTTCAATGTCGAGTACAGGATTGGCTGTTATCTGGATGAACAACCCATTGTCTGCACCGCCTTTGTGCAATTGTCCGGTGGAATGGAGGAAACGGGGGCCAAATCCGAGCGTGGTAGCGCACCCGGTAATTTCCAGAATATGGATGCGTAATTTTTGGAGCTGTTCCAAAATCTCTTTTGTCCTGGGTAAATAGGCGTTGATGGCAATGTAGTCTCCGGGTTTGCGTTGATCAAGAAAAGCCCATACAATTTCGTTCAGATCAAGAGTGTCAATGAACCCCGGGAATTTGTGTCCAAAAATGGAGACAACGCTGTTTCCCCAGAGAGGAGAGTTCTCTTCCAGGGTTTTATTTTTCTGGAAATAGTCAATTTTGTTGTTGGTTCGGGTCTTATTGTCCTGAACATCCGGTTGATCAAAGCTGTTAACCCCGATTACGGAACAGGCTACCGAGGTGGCGTATTCCCACAGGTACATTTGAGCACCAAGATCATTTTCATTGGTGAAATCAAATTGAATGGCCGCGTGCCTTTTTTGGCGCAAATCTGAAATTAAGTTATCTTGCGAGCCGTCTGTTCTCAGGTAAACAAAGAGGCGGTCCTGCCCATATTTTTCAGCATTTATTATGGGTTCAATGTCAATAGGGACAATACCTTTTCCTTCTTTGCCGCTGCTTTCTGCGATGAGCTGCTCTAACCAGGAGCCAAACGAGTTTAATTTCTGATCAGTAAGGATGGTTACTTTGTTTTTCCCGTGTTGGGCGGCTGTTCCTAGAATTGCTCCTAAAACAAGGCCCGGATTGGCTGCCGCTGGTGATTTGGACGAACACTTTTGAGCCATTCGGTCAGCGCTTTGTAAAAATTCTTTCAGATCAATTCCAATCAATGATGCCGGTACCATACCAAAATCGATCAGTGCGGAATATCGTCCTCCAACATTGGGGTCTGCGTGGAAAATTTTGCGAAACCTGTGATTTTTGGCTACCTTCTCTAGCGAAGTGCCTGGATCGGTGATGGCAATGAAATGGCTGCCCGCCTCGTCGCCTAGAGCTTGAGAGGCAACATGCCAGAAGTATGAGAAGAAAGCATTGACCTCGCTGGTTCCGCCCGATTTACTGGAAACAATGAACAGGGTCTCTTTTATATCAGCCCACTGGCGCGCTATTTCCACCTGGGTTGGGTCGGTTGAATCCAAAATCGTCAGGATCAACCCCGCGGGATCAATGTTTATGGAAGTATTAAAAACTTGCGCAAAGACTTCGGGGGCGAGCGATGACCCTCCCATGCCCAGAAGCAAGACCTTTCGAAAACCATCTCGCTGGCATTCTTTTGCAAAGCTCATCCATTCATCCACTTTTTTCAGGCTGTTTTGGGGTGCGTCAAGCCACCCCAGGCGTTTTTTTATTTCACCCCGTTCAGTCCTGTTCGAAGTCCACAATGCAGCGTCATGTTTCTCAATTTTCGATGGAAAATCTAATTCTTGAAGTTTTGCCACCTGTTTAAATATCAAATCTTCAATACCGCCCAATTGGGCTACTGCTGAGCGCCTGCGCAATTCAATGGATGCGAGGAGCTTATCGTAGGAATCATTGAAAGACTGGACACCTTCTTTTTCCAACACGTCAGAGATTTCTTCAATTTTGATTCCCATTGATTCAAGACTGTCAAGTGTGGACTGCATTTCATCCATTTGCGTGGTGAGTGTGGTATCGATCACGCCATGGTCCATAAATTGAGATAGTGTGAGTGGAGGGGTGGAATTGACTGTCTCCGGGCCAATGAGCGATTCGACGTATTGCACATCACGATAGGCCGGATTTTTCACACTGGTTGATGTGTAAAGAATTTTTTGTGGG
>CAZOKH010000138.1:0-3694 GCA_964580315.1 uncultured Anaerolineaceae bacterium
ATTGTGGTAGGCGGGCAAACCGCCGAGGGGAAGGATGCAACCAACCTGCTCAGTTATATGTGTTTGCGCGCTCAAGCCGACTTGGGCATGCCTCAGCCGAATTTTTCCATCCGAGTGCACAAAAACTCACCACAACCGTTTCTGGAAGCCGCGGCGCATGTAATCAGCCGCGCCAGTGGCATGCCACAAGTGTTTAATGATGAAGTGGTCATTCCGGGACAAATGGCGCGCGGTATCTCCCGTAAAGATGCCTACAACTTTGCGGTTGTGGGTTGTGTTGAGTTATCGATACCCGGCAAGACTCTAGGATGGAGTGATGCCTCCATGTTCAACCTAGTGCGAATCTTCGAACTTACCTTGTTTGGTGGTCGTGACCCGAAGACCAATGAGCAGGTTGGTTTACCCACGTCAACGCTTGAAGAAATGAAATCTTTTGAGGAATTGGAGCAAGCCTACGACCGCCAGCTTCAGTATTTTGTGGGACTGATGGTAAAAGGCTGCGATACAGTTGACCGCATCCATGGGGAAATCTACCAGTCGCCATTCCTATCCATGGTTGTGGATGATTGCATTGACCGTGGGGTGGATGTAACGGCTGGTGGAGCACATTACAATTTCTCCGGTGTGCAGGGCGTGCAAATCGCCAATGTAGCTGACAGTTTTATTTCGGTCAAACAAACTGTGTTTGATGAACATTGGATGACAGCTGCCGAAATGTTGCAAACACTGCGTAGCAACTATCAAGGTGTTGAAGTGATACGCCAACGCTTGGTGAACAAGGTGCCCAAATATGGCAACGATGATGACCGGGTGGATCAATATGCCAGAAAATGGGCTAATCGTTATTCGGAACTGGTTGTGCAATATCCCACTGTACGTGGCGGCATCTATCAGCCAGGCTTTTATACCGTTTCGGCGCACGTGCCCATGGGTGCCAATGTGGGTGCCACACCCGATGGGCGTTTGGCTGGTTCTCCACTGGCTGATGGAGGGCTGTCACCTAGTGCGGGTCGCGACCGGCGTGGTGCTACAGCAGTGCTGCGTTCTGTCAGTAAGATCAATCTGGAGCTTGCCACTAATGGCACCTTACTAAACATGAAATTCCTACCATCATTTTTTGAAGGAAAATTTGCACTGGCAAAGTTTGCTGCCTTCCTACGTGGTTTCTCGGCACTAAAAATTCCCCATGTACAGTTTAATGTTGTTTCAGCAGATGTACTGCGCGATGCTCAAAGCCACCCAGAAGAATTTCGTCACCTAGTGGTGCGCGTAGCAGGTTATAGCGCCTATTTTGTTGAACTGGACAGCGATCTGCAAAATGAAATTATTCAACGGACTGAGTTTACAGACTTATAAAAACAGTAAAGTAATTGAATTTTTACTACTAGTTAGTAAGTTTCAGGAGGAAGGTCATGTTAACCGTATTGTCAGGGAAAAAGAAAGAGCGTGTTAAGGCGATCAAGGATTCCTTGATCAGTTCACCGCCTGGCATCTGTCCGGAGCGCTTACGCTATTACACTCAAGCCTACCGGCAGTTTGAGAGCGATACCCCGATTCTTAAACGCGCCAAAGCTTTGCGCCTGTACCTGGAAAAGATGACCATTCACCTGGGCGAACATGACCTGATTCCCGGCTATGCTGCTTCTCATCCACGCTGGGCTCCGGTTTTCCCCGAATATTCATGGGGATGGGTGTATGACGAATTAGACTGTTATGAAGAACGGCGCTACGACCGCTTTACCATCACAACAGAGACTAAAGAAGAACTACGCCAAACCCTACCATGGTGGAAAGGGCGCTCATTATATGAGCGCATTGAAGCACGCCAGCCTGATTTTGTACTGGACGCCAGCCGTATCGGCGTCACCAGTTGGACCGGACAGGCTACCTCCGGCGAGGGGCATATTGTGGTCGATCACCGCATGGTATTGGACCGCGGTTTTGAAGCCCTGCGCGCCCGCGCCACTGAGTTAAAAGAAAATCTGGCACTTTACGAGCCGGAAGCATTGAATCAACGCGACTTCTTCGAATCGGTAGAGATTGTTTGCGACGGTGTGCTGACCTTTGCCGAACGCCAGGCGCAGGCTGCCGAGCAACAGGCGCAGATTGTCACAGATGTGGCGCGCCGCGCCGAATTGCGCCGTATGGCTGCCGACTTGCGCACCGCGCCAGCCGAACCGGCGCGCACTTTCCGCCAGGCGCTCAACACCGTGTGGTTCCTTCATCTGATTCAACAAATCGAAAGCAACGGACATTCCGTATCGCTGGGGCGCTTTGACCAGTATCTCTATCCATATTACCAACGCGATCTCCAATCAGGCGAAATCACCGAAGAAGAAGCGTTGGAATTAGTCGAACACTTCTACCTGAAGTTGTTCACCATCATCAAGCTGCGCCCCGAAAAACACTCGCGCACCCAGTCGGGCTATCCCATGTACCAGAACCTGGTGGTGGGCGGGCAGCTCACCGACGGCGTGGATGCGGTTAACCCGTTGAGCTGGGTGTGCCTTTCGGCGCTGGCTGAAGTGCGCCTGTCAGAACCCAATTTCTATGTTCGGATGCACCGCAACCTTTCGGAAGATTTTTTGCGCGAGGCGCTGCGCGTGGTGCGTCTGGGTTTTGGCATGCCTGCCTTCGTCAACGACGAGGTGGTTGTGGCTTCGTTGGAAGGGCGCGGCGTGGCGCATACAGATGCACTGGACTACTCGACCATGGGCTGTCTGGAAGTGCAAGTGCCAGGCAAGTGGGGCTACCGTGCCAATGGCAAGAGCAAGGTGAATGTTTTGAAGGTGCTGGAATTGACCCTCAACGATGGGCGCGACCCCGTCACGAGCGTACAGCTTAAAGCAGGGCACGGAGATATTTCGCAAATAGCGACCTTCGATGATCTCCTGGAAGCCTGGCGCGAGCAAATCCGCTATTACACCCAGGTGCATGTAACCGCTGACAACATCAACGACTGGGCATTGGAAGACCTGACCCCCAATGCCTTTTGCTCGCTGCTGGTGCAAGATTGCCTGGAACGCGGCAAACATCTCAACCAGGGCGGCGCGATCTATGACATGACCAGCGGTGCGCTGGTGGGGGTGCCCAACGTGGGCAACGCCCTGGCAGCGCTGAAAAAGTTGGTTTTCGAAGACAAAGTGCTCACCGCACAGGAAGTGAAAGAGGCGCTGGACAGCGATTTTGCCGGGCAGCGCGGTGAAGAGATTCGCCAGATTTTGATGAACCGCGCTCCCAAGTACGGCGAGGACGAGGATTATGTAGATGAGTTGACTGTGGAAGCCATGCAAGAATACTGTAAGATTATCCCCGAATTCAAGAACCTGCGATATGGTCGCGGACCCATCGGCGGCAATTATTACCCGTCCACAGTCACCATTTCCGCAAACATCACCGCCGGCGATGTGGTTGGCGCCACCCCTGACGCGCGTAAAAAACACGAACCCACCGCCGACGGTGTTTCACCCTCGCAGGGTACCGGGCGCAAAGGACCCACCGCCATTTTTCATTCAGTCGCCAAACTGCCCACCGAGCAAATGACCGGCGGGCAACTGCTCAACATCCGCTTGACGCCCGGCTCACTGGCTACAGAACAGGGCGTTGCCAAGTTGTCTGCCATGCTGCGTACTTATATCGAAATGCGCGGCTGGCATGTGCAGTTCAACACCATTTCCACCGAGGTGCTGCGCGA
>CAZOKH010000139.1:0-3623 GCA_964580315.1 uncultured Anaerolineaceae bacterium
ATGAGGGTTGGGAACTGCTGAAGGACAAACCGGATGATTACCTGCTCAGCGAAATTATGCCGCAGGCCGACGTTGAAGCTCTGTTCGAATAAACGTTAACACCCTTTGAAAATGATGGAGGGAGGCAAGTGTTAAGCTTGCCTCCCATCCATACTGTAAAGGATGGACTCATATGGTGGTATTAGAGGCAAAAGGCATTAAGAAGCGTTTTGGCGGTGTGATTGCGCTTAGCAATGGCAATCTAAAATGCCGCAAAGGTAAAATCACCGGTCTGCTGGGGGCCAATGGA
Source organism: uncultured Anaerolineaceae bacterium (assembly GCA_964580315.1). GTDB lineage: Bacteria > Chloroflexota > Anaerolineae > Anaerolineales > Anaerolineaceae > CAZOKH01. The sequence continues at coordinate 290 of CAZOKH010000139.1, forward strand.
TCGGGCAAGAGCACGATTTCAAAAATTATTACCGGTGTGTACAGCGCAGATGAGGGCGAAATTATCTACAATGGGCGCACGGTGAACTATAAAAACCCGCATGAGGCCAAGAAAGACGGCATTGCCATGGTCTTTCAAAACCTCAGCCTGGTGGCCGATTTGACCATCTGGCAAAACATTGTGCTGGGATCGGAGGTCAATCGCGGACCATTCCTGGATAATCTGCATGCCAGAAAGCTGGCAAAAGAAATTATTGATGAACTTTTACCCGGGCTGGATATTGAGAAGAAAATCCATGAATTGAATCCCGGCGAACTGCAAATTGTAGAAATTGCCAAAGCAATTTCTGAAAACCCGCAATTGTTGATTTTAGATGAACCCACGGCCGCCCTGGAGCAGGCGCAGGTGAAAAGCCTGTTCAGCGCCATGCGCAAACTGGCTGAAAAGGGCGTGGCAATGATTTTTACCTCTCACCGCATCTGGGAAGTGGTGGAAATTTGCGATGATGTGGTGGTGTTCCGCAATGGCGAAGATGTCGGCAATATGGATTTTATGGTGGATGCCAAGAATCCGGAAAAAATTATCAGTATGATCACCGGTGAAGCGCAAACCTCGCGGCAAAAGAAAACCGAGCGAACACAGCTTGATGATGTAGTCCTTAAAGTCTCAAACCTGAATTACGGCAATATCCTTAGGAATATTTCCTTTGAATTGAAAAAAGGAGAAATTCTGGGCGTTGGCGGACTGGTAGGTCAGGGGCAGTACGAATTGATGCTGGCGCTGGCTGGAAATTATCCCGAAATCAGCGGAACAGCTGAATTGAATGGCAAGAAGTTGAAACTCAACAAGCCGTCGGAAGCCATTCGCAACAGTATCTTCCTGGTTCCGGGCGACCGCCAGCTTGAGGGTTTGTTCCTGAAACATTCTGTCTATACCAACATGATCTATCCCAAACTGGGATTGAAAGATCAACCGCTGTTCACGCCGAACACCCGCTACCGCCGCGAGTGTGTTGATTCAGTGGAAAAACTTTCCATTAAAACCCATACCATTGATACGCAGGTGGGCATGCTTTCGGGCGGAAACCAGCAAAAGGTGGTGGTTGGCAAGTGGCTTTCCTTTAATACCAACGTGTTGCTGCTGGCTGACCCGGCTAAAGGCGTCGATATTGGCGCAAAGCGCGATTTGTATGATTTCATTTTGAAAATGGTGCGTGAAAAACAAACCAGCGTTATTTTATATGCCAGCGACTTCGAAGAACTGGTCGATTACTGCGATCGCCTGATGATCATGTATGAAGGTCAGGTGATTGCCACCCTGGAAGGGGATGAAATCTGTGAAGACACTATTATCACCACATCCCTGGGTGTTGGATAAGGAACAATAGGCGATGAACGAGAAAACAAGCATTCTTAAAAGATGGGTCAATCGACCAGAGTTTTCCAGCCTGCTCATCATGCTGGTGATGTTTGCCATAACCGCCTATTTGCAGGAGAATTTCTTCGAACAGAAATCACTGGTGCGCACCTATAATGCTTTTATTCCCTTAATTTTGATGGCCATGGGGCAGGCGGTTGTGATTATTTCGGGCGGGCTTGACCTTTCAGCGGGTTCTGCCCTGTCGTTGATGACGGTGGTGCTCACCTATATTATGAAAAAAGATGACCCGGCCTCGGGTTATACGGCGCTGCTTGCCACCATTGGCGTGGCGGTGGCCATTGGCGTGGTGAATGGTGTTGGCATTGGCTACCTGCGCCTGCCGCCCGTCATTGTCACCTATGCCACTTCTTACCTGTGGCTGGGCATTGCCCTTTTCTTGCGGCCCACACCGGGCGGGCAGATAACAGAATGGTTCCGCATCTTCTATGACTTTAAATCGGTGCCGGGAATCCCTGACTTTATGGTGGAACTGGGGAAAACCATACCACCTTCATTATGGTTATTAATCATTGGCTGTGTGGGATGGTACATCCTGGGCAAAACGCGCATCGTGCGCTATATGTATGCGGTTGGCAGCAACAATGACAATGCCTATGCCAGCGGTATCGACACCGGTAAAACGCAAACGATTGCCTGTATTATCAACGCGCTTTTTATCCTCCTGGCGGCGCTGTTTTTTGTGGGGCAGAATCAATCGGGCGATGCGCGCATGGGCGACCCCATGACGCTGAAAGTGATTGCCTCGGCGGTGGTGGGCGGCATTGCCTTGACCGGTGGAAAAGGCAACGTGTTCTTTGCCATAGTAGGCGCCCTGACACTCAGTTTTGTCAATAAGATCATTTTCTTTGCCAACATTCCCAACGCCTACCAGACCCTGGTTAGCGGTATGATTATTATTGTGGCCATTGCTGGATCACTGGTTTACTCACTCTTTAGCAAACGGGCAATGCTCAAGGAAGGGATGAAATGAATCCTGCACTGACAAACACACAAAGTAAAATCTTTGAGATTGCCTGGTCGCGCTACAAGAAATCCATCGTCGTTATCGTGCTGATATTCTTGCTGTTTGTGGCCGGCGAATTGCTGGTTGGGAACTTCTTCAGCTTTGGGCAATTGCTGCTGACCACCAAACTGGCAACGTATATTGCCCTGTTTGGCCTGTGCCAGATGATTGTGATTGCGGCAGGCGGCGGCGGCCTGGACCTTTCGGTGGGGTATGCTGCCACCATGACGGCAGTATTTACTGCCAGCATCATGGACGGGCAAAATTCCAATTTGTGGCTGGCGATTCTGGTGGCAATCGGTGTGGGTATTGCCGTAGGCTTTGCCAATGGTTTCCTGTCGGCCTATCTCAAACTTCCGGCGCTGGTGGTTACCATGGCCATGGCGAACATTTTGCAGGGCATTATCAATGCCTATACCAAAGGAGCCGACATCACCGGCAAACCGTCGCCGATTTTGCAAATCATCGCCGCCAAATCAACGGGCATTTTTCCCAATGTGGTCTTTCTCTTGATCATTGTAGCCATCATCACCATGATCCTGCTGTATAAGACATCGTGGGGGCTCAAGCTGTTTGGCGTGGGATCCAATGAAATTGCCGCCTATCTGAGCGGCGTGGATGCCAAAATTGTGCGCTGGGTGGCGTTTATTGTCAGCGGCGTGCTTGCCAGCCTGATGGGGCTGCTGTTGATTGGCAACCTGGGACTGGCTTTTAAAGATATGGGATCCATCTATGTGATGCCGAGCATTGCCGCCACGGTGGTGGGTGGTATCTCTCTGGACGGCGGCGAAGGTAACTATTTTAATGTGATCCTGGGATCCATATTCTTACAAACTCTGACCAACCTGCTGATTGCGCTGGGGTGGGGCGATGCTGGAAAGTGGATCGGGT
>CAZOKH010000140.1:0-3473 GCA_964580315.1 uncultured Anaerolineaceae bacterium
GAAGGCGAAGCCTGACTGGGAACCGTCCCCTTTAGGGGAAGCATCTCGGCCATTTGCCACGATGACCTGATCAGCAGATCATTAGATAATTACTTTTCAACACCCACATTCATTAATTTGCACCTGAATTAAGTTGTTATAAAATTGGATATGTTTGTCCTGTTTTTCCTTCGTAATTAATCCAGGGCGGGAGGGCTGTGGCTTCATGAGTGAAAAAACCATTTATAGGGATTATCTGAAATGCCTGTATGAGACTGCCCGGCAGGGCGACGCGCGCGAGGAGAGTTTCTATGCAGACCTGTCGCAAATGCTGGAAGCGATCGCCGCTGAAAAGGGCAAGCCGGATGTGCGCGTTACCACCCTGCCCAAATCCACCGACGCGGGCAATCCGGATTTCCGCCTGTGGAACGGGCGCGACCGCATCGTCGGGTACATCGAAGCCAAACCGCCCGAGATGGACAACCTGGACGCCCTCGAACGCACGGAGCAAATCAAACGCTACCGCCAGACCTTTCCCAATTTCATCCTGACCAATTTTTTGGATTTCCGCCTGTACCGCGACGGGCAGGAAGTGATGACCGTGCGCATCGCCCAGCCGGTGGTGTTGAACACCCTGCGCTCGGCGCCCCCGCTGCAGAAGGAAGATGAACTCTCCGCCCTTCTGGAGCGATTCCTTGATTTTTCCCTGCCTCCCACCTTCACGGCTGAAACGCTGGCGGTTGAGCTGGCCAAGCGCACACGCTTCCTCAAGGATGTGGTGGCGCAGGAGATGGCGGCTGAAAAAGGGAGAGGGCCGCTGAACGGTTTCTTTGATGCGTTTCAGGCCTACTTGATCGGCTCGCTGGTGGAGGATGATTTTGCCGACCTGTTCGCCCAAACCATCACCTATGGTCTGTTTGCCGCGCGGGTGCGCGCGGAGCGCGAGTTCAACCGCCAGATGGCGTTCAACTATATCCCGCACACCATCGGCGTGCTGCGCGACTTGTTCCGCTTTATCTCTTTGGGTGACCCCTCCAACCAGTTGTCCTGGTGCGTCGAGGATATCGCCGCGGTGCTGGCGGCGGCCGACGCGCCCGGCATCCTGAGCGCTTATTACCGCCAGGGCAAGGGCAGCGATCCCATCGTGCATTTCTACGAGACCTTCCTGGCGCAGTACGACCCGGCCGAGCGCGAACGCAGAGGCGTGTATTACACGCCCGAGCCGGTGGTGGGTTATATTGTGCGTTCGCTGCACGAGATCCTCAAAACGCGCTTCGGCAAGCCGGACGGGCTGGCTGACCGCGGTGTGACCCTGCTCGACCCGGCCGCCGGCACCATGACCTTCATCGCCAAAGCCGCGCAGACGGCGGTGGATGAATTCACCGCCAAGTACGGCAGCGGGGCGAAGGAAGAATTCATCCGCGATCATATCCTCAAGGATTTCTATGCTTTTGAACTGATGATGGCGCCTTACGCGGTCGGCCATCTCAAGATGAGTTTCTTTCTTGAAGAGCTCGGCCACCGCCTGGCGGATGATGAGCGCATGCCCTTCTACCTGACCAATACCCTGGAGATCGATGAACTGGAGCAGAGCCAGCTCCCGGGGCTCTCGGCTCTGGCTGAGGAATCGCGCCTGGCTGGCGAAGTCAAAAAGAACACACCGGTGCTGGTCATCCTGGGCAATCCGCCCTACTCCGGCGAATCGAGCAACAAGGGCGCGTGGATCACTGGATTGATTGAGGATTACAAACAGGTGGACGGCAAGCCGTTGGGGGAGAAGAATCCCAAGTGGCTGCAGGATGATTATGTCAAATTCCTGCGCTTCGCTCAATGGAAGATCGGCCAGGCCGGGCGCGGCGTGGTGGGCATGATCACCAACCACGGCTATCTGGATAACCCCACTTTTCGCGGCATGCGCCAATCCCTGATGCAGACCTTTGACGAAATTTTCGTCCTCAACCTGCATGGCAATGCATTAAAGAAGGAAACCAGCCCGGATGGCAGCCCAGACCAAAATGTATTTGATATCCGCCAGGGGGTGGCGATCGCTTTTTTCATCAAAACCGGGAAAAACCAAAAAGCGAAATGCCGCGTGCATCAAGCCGACCTGTTTGGCTTGCGCGAGGAGAAATACGCCTGGTTGAACGGCCATTCCCGTGGGGAGACCAGCTGGCAGGAACTCGAACCCGCCAAACCTGCCTATCCATTCATTCCGGTGGATCGCGCCCTGTTTTCTTTCTACCAGCAATTCGTGCCGGTGAACGAGATCTTTCCGGTCAACAGCGTGGGCATTGTCACCGCGCGCGACAAGCTCACCATTCACTTCACCGAAGAGGAAGCCTGGCGCACGGTGAATGCCTTCGCGCGCATGGACCCCGATCTGGCGCGCCAGGCCTATGACCTGGGTGAGGATGCAAAAGACTGGACAGTGGAACTTGCGCAAAAAGACCTGCAAGACAGCGGACTGGAGCGCGGGAAGATCGTGCCGATCCTCTACCGGCCATTTGATGTGCGCTATACCTATTACACCGGCCGGTCGCGGGGTTTCCATTGCAGGCCAAGGTCTGAAGTGATGAATCATATGACCAATATAAATAATTTTGCGCTTATCGTGCCAAAACGAGTTGAACAAATAGGCCCGTGGCGCCATTCATTTGTAACTAAAAACATCACGGACCATGTATGTGTGTCATTAAAAACTATTGATTATCACTTTCCAATTCTTTTAGACAACAAATTAAAACCTCAAGATTTATTCTCGGCACTTGAGGTAACACCCAATAATTTTAATATTTCATCAGCTCTTATAGAAAAATTTAAAGAAAATATAAATTTTGATGTTGATCCCATGGAGGTTTTTCAATATATTTACGCAATACTACATTCAATGAGATTTAGAGAAAAGTATGAAGGATTTTTAATTAAAGATTTTCCTCGGATTCCATTTTCCAAAAACCCCGATTTATTCACCAAGTTTTCAGTTTTTGGTTTTCGCCTAATAAAACTCCATTCTCTTGAACAATCTGAAATTGATACACCAAAATGCCAATTTGAAGGCAAAGGCATAAACCTGGTGGAAAGCGGGGCAGCTGGTTTGCGCTTTGACCTTGAGCGGCAGCGGGTGTATATCAACGCCGATCAGTATTTCGCGCCGGTGCCGCCTGAAGTGTGGCAGTACCAGATCGGGGGGTACCAGGTGTGCGATAAATGGCTCAAGGACCGCCGCGGACGGCGTCTCTCGCTGGATGAGATTCAGACCTATTGCCGCATCGTCACCGCCCTGGGCAAGACCATCGAAATCCAGCAGGAAATTGACAAGCTTTACCCGCAGGTCGAGGCGTCGCTGATCGATTTTTCTTAGGCAGGATTAAGACCCTAAAGGTTTATCAAACCTTTAGGGTCTGTTTTTTTATGAAGGTCAAAACCTCAATGGCGCGCTGTTCCAATGGGTGGGATAATAGGCGCTTACCACACTCAAAATTCCGGAGGGAAAC
>CAZOKH010000141.1:0-3381 GCA_964580315.1 uncultured Anaerolineaceae bacterium
TTTCATTGATTTCTACATCCCTCACAACCGGAGCGGCAAATCTCGCATCGGTATCGATCAAAATTTCAAATCCGGCTGCACCCGCGGGGTTGCTCCACCCCATCAACGGTGTGTTGTCGTTCAGCAGCACGGCGCTGCCCGGCGCATTCAGCAGCGGCGCGGCGGGGATGGGCGGGCGGAAATCAACTTGCCAGCCTGAGCTCCAGGCGCCCCAGTTGCCGGCTGAGTCCAATGCGCGCACCCGCCAGAAATAGGCGCCCAAATCCTGCGCCGGGGCAGGTGTGAAACTGATGCTGGTTGCTCCCGCCGCCGGGATCAACTCGCCCGAAGTGTACAGCGCATCCACAAAGTCCGCATCATCATCGTACTGTAACTGATAGCGCACCGCCCCGCTGACCGCCTTCCAGATGTATTTGGGCGCGGTGCGCACAATGGCGTTATTGGCAGGACTGCTCAACAGCGGCGCGGGCGGCGGGGTGGTATCGATGGTGAACGTACGCACCAGGCTCCAGGTGCCATTGGTGTTTGCGGTGTTGATGGCGCGCACCCGCCAGAAATATTTGCCGTCCGCCAGATCGCTGGCAGCATAAGTTAATACACCCACTGCGCCGGTAGCGTCCACGACGGGCATGCCAAAGGTGCTGCTCTTTGCGATCTGAATCTGGTAGGTATTGCCGTCTGTGGCAGCTCCCCAGGCGAAATTCACATCCCCGTTGTTGAATAACGCGCCATCGTTCGGGCTGGTCAACGCCGGAGCCGGGGGTACGCCCATTTGAATGGTCACAAATCGGAAGGTGCTCCATTTCCCCCAGTTGTTCTGGGCGTTGCGCGCTCTCACCCGCCAGTAATACTCGCCCAGCGGCTGCACTGACGGCTGGTGGCTCAGCCCTGTGGTGGTAAAAGAGTAGGTGCTTCCGCTGTCAAACGAAGCGCTGGTATCATATTGAAACTCATATAGGTTGGCAGTGGATGAAGCATTCCACTGATAGACGGGTATTCCCGAAACAGAATCCCCATCTCCCGGGAATCGCAGCATCGGGGGAGCCGGCGGAATGTTGATAGTCAGAGCATTGCTCCAACTGCTGTGGGAAGGATTGGAAGCTTTCACCCGCCAGGTCGAGTCGCCGGCAGGGATGTCGTAACAAACATCGTCACCGCAATAGGGATCGTATTCGAAAGAAAAGTCGCAAGTATCATCCCCACAATTGCTGATCCCATTCAATTTGGTTGCCACATTGTTGTTGAAAATATAGACATTGTAATTCGATACATTTTCAGCCGTGTTCCAGCGGAAAGTTATCGTACTGCTGCTCTGGTTACCTTCGGGATTAATCAATATGGGTGAATCGGGATAACAATAGTTCTCGTTTGAGTTGAGCCCACTATAACCAGCGATAGAACTTAACCAGCTTGTAAATGAAGATTCAGCAGGAATACAAACATTCGTGTTTTCAAAAGAGAAGCTTCTTACTTTATTCAAAGACGTCAATTCCATCGGCAGACTGCCGCTGAACAAATTATCATTAATTGACAGGACAAGCAGACTGGAAAGGTCCCCAAATTCCGGCGGGAGGCTGCCGTTCAACCGATTATTGTTTATGTTGAGATTTGTCACCAAAGATAAATTTCCCAGTTCAGCCGGGATATTTCCACTTAAATTATTATTGGAAAGCGTTAAACCCGTCAGATTGGTCAGATTGCCCAGTTCAGCCGGTATGCTGCCGCTGAGTTGATTGACCGACAAATTCATCGTTTTCAAAGCGGTCATGTTGCCCAACTCGGGGGGAATGCTGCCGCTGAGCTGGTTGTTTTGGATTTCCAATTCTTGCAGGTATTGCAGGTTCCCCAGTTCTTCCGGGATGGTACCTACCAGGTTATTTTGAAATAACCACATTTGCTTTAAATGGCCACTTTCGCAGCTTAAGCCATACCAATCGCAAGGCGTCAGATCGCCCAACCATAGTGATGCCCAGGTCCAGTTACTTGTGCGAGTCCAATTCGCGCCGTCAGTATCTTCATAAAGCGCTACCAATGCTTCACATTCAGATTGAGGAATTTGAGTCACAGCGCTGCAAGTTGAAAAACCCTCGGAACATTTCACCGCACCACCTGGTTTTGAACTAATACCATTAAACCAGGTCTGAATAGCTTCGCCATCTGGAAGGCATACCGTAGTACTGTCAATAACAGAAGTATATAAGGCATCAAACCGAAATGTATCCAGATTGGTCAGATTGATCAACTCGGAAGGAATAACACCCGTAAAGTCATTTAATTGCAAAGAAAGAACGGTAAGACCGGTTAAGTTACCCAGTCCGGCTGGAATCGAACCGCTGATTGAATTTTCTTCTAAATTTAAATAAGTTAAATTGGTCAGGTTTCCTATTTCTGCAGGAAGCGCTCCGCTGATTTGATTATGTTTTAAATAGAGATTAGTTAAATTCGTCAGATTTCCTATTGCAGCAGGAAGCGTTCCGGTAAGATTATTGAAGTTAAGTGTTATCTGCTGCACATGACCCACACTGCAGGTTACGCCGTACCAATCGCAGGGCGTGTTATCCCCCAGCCAGCCGGTGCGATTCGTCCAACTGCTTCCACCTGTAGCGTTATACAGTGCTACCAGCGCTGTACATTCGCTTGAAGGAATTTCCGTCACGCTGCCGCAATTGGTCGCCTGGGCTTCCACCAGGCTGTCGGAGGGCAGTTCGGGCAGCAAGGTGGGCGTGGGCTCCAGGGTGGGCTCTGCGGCATCCGTCTCGGTGGGCAGCGGCTCGGCGGTCGGCTCATTTGTGGCGGTTTCAATAAGCGTCGGTTCCACCCAGGGCGTTTCGGTGGGTAGTGCTTCAGCCGGTGCTTCCTCCGTCAAGGTCGCGCCGGGCGCCGATTTAGATGGGTCGCCAACATCCGCGCCGATTTCGTCGCCAACTGGCGTTTCTTCCTGCGCCAGCACCACCTGTGCCGGGCCAAATCCCAGCAATGAGATGACATTCGCCAGCAAGACAAAGCTGATGAACAACCTGGAGAGAAAATTGTGTTTGTGCATGGTTTCCTTCACGGGCAGCAGCCGTTTTATTATATAGATAGATACCCCGCCTGATGCCGGGCAGTGGTTGCTTCAGTTACGTGGTTGTGAGAATTTTTCTGGAGAGAATGTATCGACCGGATTGCGCTGTGATAATTGCTGGCGGATGAATGGCCTCCCTGTCCGGTCTGTTAGAATGTCCCTTTGCAATGAAATGAAAATTGTATCCATGCAATTATAGCTTAAACACTACATTATTTGTTGGTTTCCTGTTTAATTGTTGTTTAACATTTATTGTTAGAAAATCATCCCTCATCCACCAGCGCCGGGCGGTATTGCAGCGCCTCGGCCAGGTGGGT
>CAZOKH010000142.1:0-3254 GCA_964580315.1 uncultured Anaerolineaceae bacterium
GTCCAGGGAAAAGCCCTCTTGAACCAATAACTTCCAAATAGGGATATGGAAGGGATAAAGAGGGATATTGCAGGTAATTGATCAAAGGATATCCCAGGGCAGAGAATGGCGGCGTTGAACAAAACGCCGTCATTTTATTTGCCGAAAGGAGACCTATGCTCAATCGTCTAAAAATCCTCTTAGAGCAGCCGGAATATTCAGCCCTGATCCATCTGGCGGAACAGGAACTGCGCACGCCGGCTGACCAGGCCAGGCTCATCGTTCGCCTGGACCTCATCCGGCGCGGATTGCTGTCGGAAGATGAAATTAAATCCACACCCCCACAGGAGAATTGCGTTCGCCATGAATCAACCCGCTGAAACCCTCCAGTTATCACAGGAGGAGCAGGGGAGGTTGTTAGCGCGCGTCTACGCTTTCATCCTCAGCGATCAGTTTACCGGTAATCCACAGGAGCAAAACACAATTTTGGACACAAAGTCCACAAACAAAAGCAAGACCCAACCACAAGGAGAAACCCAAGTTTTAGACGCACAACCCTTATCAGTCCTGGAGCCAACGCCATGAACACACCTGCCTATTCCCTTTCCGAAAACCACCTCAAGATGCTCGCTGAAGAATCGGGTATCTCAGAGCAGGTCATTCGTGAACGTGGCTACCGCACGATTACCAGCGAGGGCGACCTGGTACAGTACGGCTTTTCACCAGCCCAGCGGCGCGTGCCCGGATTGTTGATTCCTTTGCATACCACGGATGGCAAGGTTGCCCTGCATGTCTACCGACCGGATAATCCCCGTACTTACGAAGACCGCAGCAAGCGCGACCCCGATGGACTGCGCCCGGTCAAGGTACTCAAATACGAAATCCCCAAGGGCACCGGCGTGCGAGTGGATTGTCCGCCGGCCTGTCTGAGCGGTCTCAAGAATCCTGCCATACCGTTATATATCACGGAAGGGCAGAAGAAAGCGGATGCCCTGGCTACCGAGAACGCGTGCGCAATAGATCTGCTGGGCGTTTGGAACTTCAAAGGCCGCAACGAATTTGGTGCGACCACCATCCTGGCTGATTTTGATTTCATCGCCTGGAAGAACCGCTCGGTGCGCATCGTATTCGACTCGGATGTCATGTACAAACCCGCAGTGCGCCAGGCGATGGAACGCCTGACCGAGATCCTTCAACGCAAGGGAGCCACCGTTTCGGTCATCTATCTACCGAACCATTCCAATGGGGTCAAATGGGGTGTGGATGATTGGTTGGCAGATGGTCATACCCTGCAAGACCTTGAAGCCCTGGCTGAACTACCCCGTCCCATTCCCCAGGCTGCCCTGCCAACCATCGAATTGTTGGATGAACCTTCGCCCAACATTACCCGCCCTTTGTGCCTGATGGGTAAGCACGCCTATGCAGCCACCTGGCTGCCGGTGCGCACCACCCGGCGCGAAGGCTTGGATAAAGAGGGCAACCTGGTTGCTCATAACCCGCCATTGGTCGAAGAAAAACTGTGCCTGTTCATTGTCCGCAATGACGGCCAGGTCTTCGGTGAAATCAGTGACGGACAATCTACGCGCCCAATAGGTGAATTAGGGTTGAATACGGTGTTTCATGAAATCGTTCCGGTGGAGAAACGCTGGTCTACCCGCGGTGTGCGCGCTTACGTTCAGGGACAGCGCCCCAATCCCATCGATACCTTCTCCAAGATCGTGGATGTTATCAACCGCTTTCTTGATTTCGATCGCTCCCTGGGCGATCAACAATCTATGGCGGAATTAATCGCCTGTTATGTTATGGCCACCTATTTGCTGGATGCCTTCAATGTGATCGGTTTCCTCTGGCCGAACGGCGGAGCTGGATCAGGAAAAACCAACCTGCTGATTGTCGTGACAGAGATGGCATATCTGGGACAGCTCATCCTGGCCGGGGGCAGCTTCGCCAGTCTGCGCGATCTGGCAGATTACGGCGCGACCCTGGCCTTCGATGATGCCGAAAACCTGGCCGATCCGAAACAAACCGATCCAGACAAACGCGCCTTATTACTGGCTGGCAATCGACGCGGGTCAAGCGTGCCTCTCAAGGAACCGGATGGACCGGGGAAATGGAAACTGCGCTATGTGAACGCCTATAGCCCGCGCATGTTTTCCGCCATTCGCATTCCGGATACAGTTCTGGCTTCGCGCACAATCATCATTCCGCTGATTCGAACTGCCGATAGAGACAAGGCCAACTATGACCCGCTGGATTATGCGCTTTGGCCGCATGATCGCAGAATATTAATTGATGAGTTATGGGCAGTTGGTTTGGCGAACCTGCCCGTTTTACACAACTTTGAAATCTATGTAGCTCAGAAAGCACGCTTGCGTGGGCGTAATCTACAGCCCTGGAAGGCCATTCTTGCGGTTGCGGCGTGGTTGGACAGTCTGGATGAAAACCAGCGCCTGTTGCATCCGTATCAGATTCGCGGTCAGGGACAGGAGCCGGTGGTGATCGGTGGGCTCTGGCAGCGGCTGGAAGAATTGTCCTGGCTTTATCAGCAGGAGGAAACTGCCGAGCAGCAATCGGGCGATCTAACCTTACTGATCTTGCAGGGGCTGTGTAAATTGGCCGCTGACAAGAGTGACATTAAGGACAACAGTGACATTCAAACTGCCTGGACATTCTCAACATCGCAGATCAGCGAGGCTGTCCAGTCCATTGCTGAAAACACCGAAGCAGATATCGAGAGGGATTCCATCACCTCCCGGAAAGTAGGCCGGCTGTTAGGCAAGCTGCGGCTGCGCAAGGCACGTGAGGCCGGTAAGGGTACCCGCCAGTGGCAGATCACCCTCACCGAACTGGAACGCTGGTCAGCAGTCTATGGCATCCATTTGCCAGTTGAGATAGCCCGCAAAACCCATGTCACTCATGTCACTGATGGATTAACGTCACAGGATGAGCTGATCCCATGGGCGAATTGTGAAATCGCCCTGCGTTTACCCGCAGGTAGTTTATTGCCTACTGTTGGTGGGTGTTGGCGCCGGCTGCCAGATGGCCGGATTGAAGCTGGGTACAGCCCAGACCAATTGGCCAGGGTGCTGTCCATATTCCTGGATAAGGATGTCGACGCGGAAAAGATCACCAATTCTCCTCTTCCACAATTGAAAGAACGGCTGATCGCGGTGACTGGCGCTGAAATCCTTCACATTCGGCTGCCGGAAAGAACAGAGGGCACTGGGGATGGATGATAAAACGATTCATGATCCTTATGTAGCCCTCGCTCTGGC
>CAZOKH010000143.1:0-3245 GCA_964580315.1 uncultured Anaerolineaceae bacterium
GTGCCGTCGCCGCTGGCTGCCACGCTGCCGTCCACATACACAATGGAAAGCGTGGCGGGTGAGGTACGCTGGTCTTCAATAAATGCGCCGTTATTGGCGGCTGCCATAGCTGCAAGATCGGTGTAGTAGATGGGCTCTACCGAAGAGATCAGGGCTATATCAAAGATGTTGGAATCAGATCCAGTTCCCCAGGTATTATTCTCAAAGGTCAAATTGCCGCCAGCGACAACCCAACCTCTGGTGCGATAAACGTAGTTGTTTGAAATGGTGCCTGTCGAGACTCCATTAATATAACCAGGTTGACGAATGTCGAAAATTTCGTTGTTTGCGATGGTTAAACCAGACAACCCGCCGGTGAATTCCATCGCACGACTCACTTCGCCGTCTCCGAAGACATATTGTCCCCAGATCTTGTTATTTTGAATAGTGAGGTCACTGGCGCCGACGTAGATGATGTTCTGCGGGCCGGTTTTGTCGGTTTTTTCGATTTGAAACCCCTGTAGCGTTGCACCGGCTGTGTTCATTTTGATGCTGTAATCTGTCCCAGAAACCTGGATTTTGGGATTGCCAACGCCGTTGAGGGTGACGTCTTTGTTCACCGTGACGGCGCTGCTGAGAACATAGGTGCCGGCAGCGACGTTGATGGTGTCGCCGTCAACTGCTGCATCGACGGCAGCCTGCATGGTGGCAAAGGCGCAAGCCGTCACCCCGTCAGACCAGGCGGCATCCACGCTGCCATCGCAGGTATCTGCCCCGTCGGTGCGGACGTAAAAATCGCTGGCTGCTTTGGCCACGCCCGCCGGAAGCAGCGCTGTTACTAATGCTACGATGATGAAACAATGAAAGACTTTGGAACTCATTTTAAGCATCGTTTTCCTCCTCAAAAATACTTGTGCTAAAAAAGGTTCGCTGTCAGGTTTTGGGTGTCCTGTTCAATGTTATTAACAGGAATGTTTTAAAGGGTTCAGCTTCCTTGACCGGAAGCATGCTGACGTATCATTCCACCCTTGCCAGCCCAGCATTTGATTAAATAATTCGTGAATGATTTGTGACTTCCCTCCTTTCTTACAGGGTTAACCCAGGCCCCTGGTGTTTGCCTATCATTTTTTGGGTTCTGGGAGTTACTCAAATCAATCCCCCTGGTCCGTTTGCCTGAAATGCGACCAATTGAAAATAAAAAAACCGGCAAATGTGCCGGTTTCGCTATTAGGCTCCCTGAGTATCCACCCCCTTGTGGGGAAAGCGACCAAGTTTTGGAAACTCAGATCAAAGCCTCACGTAAAATCTACATTAATATTATAGAGCTGATTATTGAATTGTCAATAGGCAATTATTAGGGAATGGTTTATAAATTGCCGATAATTGTCCCACTAATGGATTTTTTTGTCTTTAGCGTTAAGAAAAATTTTAAGAAATCTTGTTAGTGAAAAGCAATGAAAATAAAACAAAAATTCGATTGTATTTAAGATTGGAATGATCTATAATGAAATTGCCCTGAAAAGGCAAAACTGGTGAAAGCCAGTGACGCAAAACCAGGAGTCTAAAGCAAATGCAACGCAAGACGCAAATGCCAGGATCGTCCGGTCACCTTCTTTTCAGAAAAGGCAAAGCCAGTGAAAACTGGCGGCGCAAAGCCAGGAGTCTAAAGCAAATGTGAAATGCCATGACCGTCCGGCAAACCTCATAAAAAGAAATGGCAAAACCAGCGAAAGCTGGCGACGCAAAGCCAAAGGGTCTAAAATTGAAAAGGAGTGATTTCATAAAAACTTAATCTGAACTGAAATCCGTAAGACGAAATTGGGATGGGATTAAGACAAGTGAAATCGAAAAATCCGCAGTAAATCATGATTGCCAGGCTACCGGGGCATTCATCGCAGAATCAGATCGTCCGAGAAAAAGGACGATCTTTTTTGTTTTGCGATAAGGCAGGTTGGGTTAAGGGCGGTGAGGATTGTGTTTTGAAAGATGTGCTGTTCAGCCAGTAACCCAACAACGCTGGTTAAAAGTGGGGGTGCTGGGTTCCGAGCGCACAGGGGAGTTTTAGCGGCTGCTGATGACGATGCGACAAAGCTGCTGAGTGGATCAACCTCGAGGGAATAGCCATCGAATGATTCCCACAATGAAGTTCAACCGGGGCACCCTTTTCATGTACTGTATATAAGCATCGCCGAATTTTTTTCTATTCTGTTCTTCTTCCATGCAGGTGTCCAGATAATAGAAAATGATCGATATCAAACCCGGCAGGATGACCAGCCAGTGCTGTGTGATAAATGGAAGCGCAACACTGATTAATATCCCGGCCAGATACTGGGGATGGCGCACAATGGCATATATGCCGCCATCCACCAGCCGGGTTGTATGGATGTAACCTCCGCCAATTACCCCGCCTTTTTTTCGAAATGTAAAAATTGGAACCCAGCCGAATACAGCCGACAGCATCAGGATAATCCAGCCGGTGTTGATTAGACATTCATTTGCGGCGGGATTGTAGAAAATGAATGCCAGTGCAATTTGGCTGACTGATGTGATGGTTAACACCAGACCGGAAATTATGGTTTTCCTGTCCATGACATCGTTTGATGATTCAATTCAAGTCTGACCGACCCAATATTTGCGTCGAATCTCCTAATCAAACGAATTGAGCGCCTTCATGTAATTGGCGCGCTCGAAGGCGGCGGGCTGCGCCACGTTTTTCTGGCTGAGGCTGCCGCGCATTTGATCGATGGATTTGTATTTGCGCGTGTCCATGAAGATGGTCAGCTCTTCGAGCATGCCCAGCGCGCGCCCGGGGCCTTCGGAAATGAACTCTGAAGCCACCTGCACCACCTGCGCGCCGGCCAGCAGGGCTTTGGCCATGTCGCTACCGGTGTGCACGCCGCTGGTGATGGCAAACTCGGTTTGAATGCGCTGGTAAAGGATGGCCACCCAGCGCAGCGGCAGGCGCAGGTCGGCCGAATCGCTCAATTGCAGGCTGGGTTCCACTTCCATTTTGGTCAGGTTCAAATCGGGCTGGTAAAAGCGGTTGAACAGCACCAGGGCGTTCACCCCGGCGTCAACCAACCGGGCTGCCAGGTTGGGGAAGCTGGTGAAATAGGGGCCCAGTTTAACCGCCAGCGGGATGCGCACCTGTTTGCGCACGTCGCGCACCAGGTCAAAGTGCGCCTGCTCCAATTCTTGCGCGCTGACGGCAGGGTCGGTGGGGATGTAATAGATGTTCAATTCCAACCCGTCGGCGCCGGCTTCTT
>CAZOKH010000144.1:0-3109 GCA_964580315.1 uncultured Anaerolineaceae bacterium
TGCCCTGCTCCAGGGTTTTGGCGCAGTCGGGGCAGTCCAGCCCATGAATATGATAGGTCTGAAGTTCATCCATGATGGTTTCCTCGCAAATCGTTCGATTAACCACATTCTAAACCTTCAAGCTAACTTGAAAGTCAAGGGGAGAAAACCATCAAAAGCTGTGTTCTTCTTTATCTTCCAGGATGAGAAACAGGCGCGCCAGGATGAAAGCATTCTCGCCGCAGGTGACCAGCACAAAGCCTTCGCCGTTGTGAAACATCTCGCCTGCCTGGTGGCTGTGAGAGTGAACCTGGCAGTTGGAAATGAGCTGCGCGAGGGCTTGCAGAGCCTGCCCCACTTGAGGGTCGTTGCTCACCACCAGTATGTAGTAACAGTCGCCTTCCATCCAGATATGCACATGCTTGCCGCGAAAGGTTTGCAGCAGCGTTTTGCCTTCAACCGAATTCAGGATGCAGCCCGATTTTTCAATGAGCATGTCAAACAGGATATCAACCGGCGCTTCCAGCGGGTCGCTGCACACGCGCTGCAGCAGCCGATTGAGCATGAGCGGAATTGGCGTGGGGTTGAGCTGGCTGGTGTTGCGGTCCAGGTCGCGCAGAAACAGCCCCAGTTCATGCTCTTGCACCAGCAACTGGGTGATTTGCCGTTCCAGGGCGTAATAACGCTCCAGGGTTAACTCGCGCATGCGCCCGTCATCTATCTGATCCTTATGCAGGGATTGAATCAGCGTGCGAATGTCGGAAAGCGAAAAACCCAGACGTTGCGCGCGCCGGATGAGTTGCAGGGTTTGTTCAGCTTCAGGCGCGTAGATACGGTAACCGGCCGGCGTGCGGCTGATGGGTGTCAGCAACCCCTGTTCTTCGTAATAGCGTAAAGCCGAGGTGTTTAAACCAGATCGGCGCGCCAGTTCGCCAATGGTTAACCCTGCCGGTGGGTGTGCCTGCCAGTCATCCATAGTGCCTCCGTGGATTGACCTTCAGTTTAAATCTGTTCTGCATGCCTGTCAAATCAGAGCAGATGAAGGTTTGAAAAGGTCCCTAAAGGTTTCTTTTTTTTCCGTGAAATTTGATGAAAAGGGCGGTTCTTGAGTTTCAACCTTTAGGGCCTGATATCCCTTCAGTATGAAGTCCCTCATCAGGTGGAAATACACATGTGCCTTTCTTCGGTATAATTTCTGCAAGAGATGCATGGAACTGGTATGGATGCCATGATTTACCCTGACAACCATGCTGTCCTTGCGAGCCCCGATGTTTTTTCGGGGCGTGGCAATCTCAAATTCTAATATTGAGACTGCCGCGCCGGGCTCCCGCCCTGCTCGCAGTGACGGTTACCGTGATTTTTCGTGGCAACGTGGGAAAAAGTATTTGTCAGCAACATTTCTCCTCGCGCGCACTGTCATATTCCCAGATCAAACCATTGCGCTCGTTGAAATGACCAAATATTTTTCTGGTAAATCCAGTTGGAAAAAATTCGTAGAATGAAAAACATAGGAGAATTATCATGCGCGCAGTGATACAGCGGGTAAAGTTTGGCAGCGTCACGGTGGAAGGAAAAACCATTTCAAAAATCGACCAGGGGCTGGTGATTTTGCTGGGAGTGGGACCCCAGGACACGCTGGAAAATGCTGCCGCCCTGGCAAAGAAGATCGCCCTGCTGCGCATCTTCAGCGATGCGGAAGGTAAAATGAATCTTTCAGTGGCGGATGTTGGGGGGCAGGCGCTGGTGGTTTCGCAGTTCACCCTGTTTGCCAACACACGCAAAGGCAACCGCCCGTCCTTTATTGAAGCCGCGCTGCCCGAACAGGCCAGCCCGCTGGTGGATCAATTCGCAGACCTGCTGCGCGGGCAGGGCGTGCCCACCCAGACCGGCATCTTTGGAGCCGATATGCTGGTGGAAATTCACAATGACGGCCCGGTGACCATCTGGATGGAGATGTGATCAGTCATCATTACTGGACGGCTGCGCTGCAGGGGCTGCTGCTGGCGCTGGTACTGCTCATACCCTTCACGATTATTCAGGAGCGATGGGTGAAAGCGCATGCTGACCTAGTACAAAAGCTGTTCGACGGAATGCTGAGTGTGCCGCAATAGAATTGTGAGATATTGATGCAGACCTCACAGGTTTCGCAACGAAGAAGCCTGTGAGGTTGATTTATTTTAATGGCTCTAATGAAGATAATATTGAATAACTTCATTTACTGATGTTGTATGAGATTATGTATTGATTCTTTGTATCTTGTGGGATACAATATGTCTATATGATTGAGATTCGAGAAACAGACATTTTCAAAAAGTGGTTCCGTTCGTTAAAAGATAAAAGAGCCAAGGCTCGAATTGATGTTCGTATTAAGAGAATTTTGCTTGGAAATTTTGGTGATGTAGAGCCAGTTGGAAACGGCGTTTCTGAACTAAGGATAGACTATGGCGCTGGATACCGAGTTTATTTCGTCAAACGAGGAAATATCATAGTCATCTTGCTTTGCGGTGGTGATAAATCCACTCAGTCAAAGGATATTCAGAAAGCGCATGAACTTGCTCAAAGGTTGAAGGAGTAACTCAGATGAAAAAAAATAGGATAACCACAAGTTTATGGGATGCATCTGAACATCTGGAAACAGATGAGGATATGGTTATGTACTTGGAAGCCGCATTTGAAGATGGTGATCCCGCACTAATCTCAGCGGTTCTAGGAGATATTGCCAGAGCAAAAGGAATGTCCCAAATTGCAGAGAAGACTGGACTGGGGCGTACCAGCCTTTATAAAGCATTATCTCCTGAAGGACATCCAGATTTTGCTACAATCCTAAAAGTAATCAATGCACTAGGCATAAAATTACAGGCAGTAGCTGAAAAAAAATAACCCAACATCAAATAAAAAATGCGCCACACAGACGCATTTTTTATTGCTAACACAAATCATCAATATTTTTCTTCAATTGAGCCTATTTAATACACAACTTCTATTTCACATCTGATTAATAAACCTTGATCTTTCCTCCAGGGTAGTTGTTGAAGATGTTTTCATTATTGAAAAACCGGATTCTTGAAGCATTTCAGATTACGCAACCTTTTTTCTGTAAATTCGAGTCAGAAATATCCACAGTTCTTTA
>CAZOKH010000145.1:0-3009 GCA_964580315.1 uncultured Anaerolineaceae bacterium
CCACTTCCCAGATGCGGTGAGAGGTGAAGATCATGGCCACGCCCTTTTCAGCCAGTTTGCGCATGGCGTTGAACAGGCTTTTCACCTGCGCCTGTTCCAGGGCAGCCGTGGGTTCATCCAGGATTAATAATTGCGGATTTTCAGAAATTGCCTTGGCAATTTCAACAATTTGCAGTTCGCCCGGATTAAGTTCCGTTACTTTCTTTTCAATATCCAGGCCGGGCAAAAGTCCATCAATAATTTCTTTTGATAATTTTCTGGCGTGTTGATTATCCAGGAATGGTCCGCGACCAATCTCAGACCCCAGCACAATGTTCTGCCAGATGGTCAAATCAGCCACCAGGCTGAGGTTCTGAAAGACCATGGCAATGCCGTCTTTCTTAGCCTCATGCGGGTTTTTATATTTCACCGGGCGCCCATTGTAGATGATTTCGCCTTCATCCGCGCTGTACACACCGGTGATAATTTTGGATATCGTACTCTTTCCCGATCCGTTGGCCCCCAGCAGACCGGTGATTTTGCCTTTACGGCATTTCAAATTGCCGTCCTTCAGCGCAATTACACCGCCAAAGCGTTTTTTAATGCCTTTTGCCTCTAATACCACCATAAGAGTCCATCCTTTACAGTATGGATGGGAGGCAAGTTTAACACTTGCCTCCCTCCATCATTTTCAAAGGGTGTTAATGATTATTCGAACAGAGCTTCGACATCGGCCTGCGGCATGATTTCGCTCAACAGATAATCATCCGCTTTGTCCTTCAGCAGTTCCCAACCCTCATCAAAGTTGTCGTTCGAGATGAACATGCCAACCTTGTAGAAGTAGGTGTTGTCTTTCAACAAATCTGCTTTGAACTGTTTGCCGTTGTACAGCTGCAATGCCATGCGGAACGCCGTGCCGCCAATTCCTGGGGGATTCGGCTGCACACAGGCGGTGAATTCACTGCCTGCATCGCGAATCTTCTTCCACTCTTTGAAGAAGGCTGTGCCAGGATCACCGAACATCACTTTGGGCAGTTTGCCGGCATCCAGGAACGCCGACAGCGCGCCGTATGCCATACCATCCTGGGTGATCACGCCGTCAATCTGCTGACCGCCGCCAATCAACTGGGTGGCAACGCCTTTGGCCTGGGTCTGATCCCAGCCGCCGGTAGTGCTGGCAAGCATCTTGATGTCCGGGTATTTCGCCAACACGTCGTCAGTGGCTTTGATGCGGTCGTTGTTGGCCGGGTGTCCGTCCAGACCGTAGATCTGGATGACATTGCCGCTCTTCAACGCTTCGGCAATGCATTCCACGTTCTTCAGGTTCCAGGCATAGTGATCCAGAGTCACATTGATCACATCGGGAGCCGTCACGGTGGCATCATACGACACCACCAGGATGCCCGCGTCCTGGGCTTCTTGAATTACGCCGTTCAAGGCATCAGGCGAGTTCGGGTTGACCATGATGATGTCAACGCCTTCGGAGATGAAATCGCGCAGAATATTGGCCTGTTCGGTGGCATCGCCGTTGGTCACATTGTTGACCAGTTTGTAGTCGGCAATCACGCCGGCTTCTTTGTACTCATTACCAACCGACTCCAGCGCTTCGATCATGATGTTGCGCCAGGAGGTGCCGGAGGAACCAGTGGAAATACCCACTACAGGGGGTTCCTTGGCTGCCGGTTCGGCTTCTTCTGCCGGGGCTTCGGCTTCGGCTGGGGCCTCAGCTTCGGCTGGCGCTTCGGCTTCGGCCGGGGCTTCTTCAGCGGCAGGGGCGGCAGGCTGTTGTGCACAGCCGGCAATGGCGCTGAGGGTGAAAACCAGTACCAGAAGCAAAGCCATCAGTTTGAATGAACGTTTCATTCTTTCCTCTCCTTACTTGTTGGTTTGTTGCTCAAAACTTGGTAAATTTTTCGCCCTCCCATTCCCGCGGAATGAGGGGTAAAGCTTGCTGGTTGAGCATTTCTAACCGTCTTCTTCCGAAAAAACACCTCCTCTCACAAAAAAATTCCAAATCAAAAGCCGCAGATAAGCCGGGCATCAGGATAATTTTCCGGTATCACTCGCTTTGATCTAAATTTTGCTGGACTCCCATTGGCAGCGAAATTTGCCCCGGGAATTCGGAATAATCAGGTGGAACGCCAAATGCTTCAATGTGCTCTTTCATGGCTTTACGGGCAATTTCAGGGTCGCGAGTAGCCAGTGCTTGCAACAACGGCTCATGACGAACAGCCAGATCTTCCAAATGGTCTGCCGCCCTGCTGGCGGTGAATATGGTCCACTGCCCCAATTGCAGACCCTGATAAATGCTGTGCAACAAACGGTTGCCAGAGATGAGCATAATGGTGTCGTGAAATTCCATGTTCAAACGATTGGTCAAAGACATGTCGTTCTGTTTGGCAGCCTCTTCCATTTTGTCCAAGATGCCGCGTAAAATCATAAGGTCATCATCCGTAATATGTTCCGCAGCCTGGCGCGCAGCCAGTGATTCAAGCGAGGCGCGTACCGTGTACACCTCATATAAATCCTGTGCTGTGAAGGTGCGCACGGAGGTGCCTTTATACGGCTCAGTGATCAAAAAACCCATAATAACCAAGTCGCGAATGGCTTCGCGCACCGGGGCCTGACTGACGCCCAACTCGCGTGCCAATTTGCTCTCAACAATTCGTTCCCCAGGTCCATAACGCCCATTTTGAATGGATTCAATCAAGTACTGGCGTACCTGATCGCGCAAAACCACTTTGTTGACAGCAATATTCTTTAACTCTTCCATAAATTTTTCCCGGCATTACAGTTCTGGTGTCCACCAAACCGAAAGAGCCTGTTCTTGTTATGGAACAGGATGAACTGAAACTTTCTCCTCTTTTGAATTTGCTGGCAAATCAATTTTTTCCTTCATGGTTTCATTGGTTGCAGGCAAGAGCATAATTTCCGGTTTACCTGCGGTCCTCACCACCGCGGGTAAACCGAAAGAAATTATCATTTATCGATTTTAGAGCAATTTCTCCACTTCGTCAAACAGCAATTGCG
>CAZOKH010000146.1:0-2898 GCA_964580315.1 uncultured Anaerolineaceae bacterium
CTGCCATTTTCTTCAGCGCCGCCAGGGCTTCTTCAGCGCGGCTTTCCTGCACAACACCCAGGATGGCATTTAAAATCACGATGGCCATAATCACAGCCGCTTCCACCCAGTCGCCCAGCACTGCCGAGATAACCGCTGCCACGATCAGCAGGATGACGACAAAACCCTTCAGTTGATCAAGAAGCAGTTTAAGAAATGTGGGACGTGGTTTCTCAACCAGTTGGTTAAAACCATAGGCTTGCTGACGATTTGCCACTTCTTCGCTGGTTAAACCGGTTTCCAACGGAGTGGCCAGTTTCTCAAGCACCTGTTCAGCGCTCAAGGAGTGCCAGGTAACATTAATGTCATCGGGCACATGCTGCATGATACCTTTTTGTTGATCAATCATAAAACTATCTCCATAAATAAGGGGCAGACGTGAATTTGTTTGCGGTCTGCCCCTCGAAATTCCTTAGCGGGGTCCAATATAGGTTCCGGCAGGCAGGGTTGTGTTTTTGGGGATGGCTACAATGCCGTCTCGCACAACGTAGTCCTGGCCGTCCAATTCAGTCCCCAGTGGGAAGGGCCGAATGATCACACCTTCGCCAAAGCGCGCATTTTTGTCAATGATCGCCCCGCTGATTTCGCTATTGCGTCCGATACCCAGCGGAATATCGCCTTCAACAAGGCTATTTATATCATCATAATAATCCGCTCCCATGAGAATGCTGTTGCTAATTTTTACACCACTGCGAATCTGGCTGCGGATACCAATAATTGAATCATGAATATCTGCCTGGTGGATATGGCCGCCTTCGCCCAGCAGCACGTTATTCAGGTTGCTCTGTTCCACCAGCGTGCCGGGCAAGAATCGAGGATGAGTATAAATGGGGCGCACCGGATCATAGAAGTTGAACGGCGGGTTGGAAGAGGCGAGTTTGAGGTTGGTTTCAAAGAAAGAGCGAATCGTTCCGATATCTTCCCAGTAGCCGTTATATTCATAGCCAAACACGGCATGGGTTTGAATGGCGTGCGGGATGATATCGCGCCCAAAATCTTCATGCCCGCTTTGCCCCAGCAGGTGAAACAACACATCGGTGTTGAAAAGATAAATCCCCATGGAGCCCAGATAGGGTCTGGCGGGGTCGTCCCGGCTGATCAGTTTTTCCAGTTCAGCGGGGGTTTGCGGCTTTTCGGCAAACTGCGTGATGCGCCCTGTCGCATCCTGCTTGAGAATGCCCAGGCGGGGCGCTTCACTGGCAGGCGCCGGCTGCACAGCCACAGTGATGTCGGCATTGTTTTTCCAATGTTCGACTGCCATTGCGTTGTAATCCATGCGGTATAAATGATCGCCCGCCAGGATCAGGATGTATTTTGCGCCCGTGGTGCGAATCTCAAACAATTGTTTGCGTACAGCATCTGCCGTGCCCTGATACCAGTCGGCGCTTTCCAGGGTTTGTTCAGCTGCCCAAATTTGCACCCATCCCGGGTGAAATACATCAAAATTATAAGAGCTGGTAATGTGCCGGTGAAGTGAAACTGAATTGAATTGTGTCAATACTGCGATGCGATAGATGCCGGAGTTGATGCAATTACTGATGGGAATATCAATCAAGCGATATTTGCCAGCGATGGGAACTGCTGGTTTCGAGCGCTCTTTGGTGAGCGGGTATAACCGCGTACCGCGCCCCCCGCCGAGGATCACAGCCAAAACTTCGTTGAGTGATGGCATGTCCATCTCCTTTTTGCGGGTTTTTTTGAAGATTTTAACTGCTACTACTCCACTTTAAGGATAAAGCAAGAATCAAAGCGCGTCAATGTGACTTTGAGTACTTTCCCTCCATTTTTGAGTTAAGATGTCATAAATTTGACAATCCGTCTCCAGGTCAATCCCCCTGGTTTTCTCAGCGGTCGAAAAAAATTACTGCTGATCTGGGAACAGCAGGTTGTAAATACTGCGCAGTTCACGAATGATTTCGGCCTGGCGCTGGCTGATAAATGCGGTCAGCACCGACCGCGCCGGATCATTCTTATCAAAGCGAATGCCAATGCGGTGACGGCGAAGCAAGACCTCTGTCTTGCAATAGGCAACAACACCGTGGAAAACAAGGTCGCTTTTCGCACTGCCGGGCTTCGTGCTGCGAATTTCAGCCTGTGGATAATCAGAAATCTTGATTCGGCGCACTTTGTCGTACCAGGGTACCACATCGATGTTGGGTAAATCGTTCAGGTTGAGGGCTGTGTTTGGAATTTTATCGACGCCGGGCAAGCGCAGGTGGATGACCACCTCGGTTCCTTTTTTGAATTCCGTAGAGGAGAAATTGGCGTCAGACGTGTAGAGCGCCAGGCCGGTCTGGGCCACATCAGCCAGTTCACCACTGATGGTTGCTTTTTTATCCTGGGTTTGCAGCAGGCTGCGAACCGAATCGTCCGGCTCGACCCGCACAGCGGTACGATCGCCTATGTGGCTGGTGGTGGGTTCAAATCCAGCCAAAACCGCTTCCATAACAGACAAATCAATTTCCATCACAGAAGCGCGCAGGGGCTGCGGCAAGGCGTCGCTGCGAATGAATGTCTTGCTCTCACGAAACATGGGGACAATCTGATATTTGTCGGTGTGAATACGGATGGAGACTTCGCTTACTTCCTGAATGGTTGCCGGGTATGAGATGGGCACGCCCTTATAAACATTGAGCAATTGAATCTCTTTGTTTTGCCGCTGAAGCGAGCGGAATGTGCTGAAGATATCATCGTGAGTGTACATAAATGATTAGCAATCCTTGCCCAAACGAATTTCAGCGAACCTGGCAACACAGGTTAGCAATTCTATTATACCGTTGGAAAAATCATCTTTCAATTTTTCAGGCAAGCGGTGCTGTTCGTTTTTGCCCCCAGACACAAACCCGGTTGCGTCCCAGG
>CAZOKH010000147.1:0-2793 GCA_964580315.1 uncultured Anaerolineaceae bacterium
TCACCACCTGGCAGCCGTCAGCTTCCACAGCCAGCACCAGGCACGAATTGACCGCGCGCCCGTCCAGCAGCACAGTGCAGGCGCCGCATTCACCGGCGCCGCAGCATTCCTTGCTGCCGGTCAATTCGAGCTGCTCGCGCAGCACTTTTAACAGGGTGTGGTTGGGCGCCACTTGCAAATTATGGCTGACTCCATTGACAGTGAGCGTGATGGGAAGGGTTTTCTTTTTCATACCGTTAACCTTTGAAAGGCGCTTTCGAGAGCGCGCAGGGTGATCACTTTGAGCATGGCCAGGCGGTATTCGCGGGAGGCGCGGATATCGCTGATGGGGCTGGCGTGTTCAACCAGGGCTTGCAGTTGAGCGTCGCGCCGGGCGGCATCCATGGCGGGCAGCCATTGGCCGTCATCCCGCACCAGCAGCGGCGTGGGCGCCACAGCGCCAAAGGCAAACACGGCATTTCCGCTGGCATTCACCCGGCAGGCGGCGCTGAGGGTGGCCAGGTCAACACCCCGGCGGCGCGTCAGGCGTTGGTAGGCCGAACCGCACGGCTGCGCAGGCAGAGGCAGCTCCAGCCCGGTCACCAGTTCGCCCGGCTGCAGGGCGGTTTTGCCTGGCGCCAGGAAAAATTCCCGTATGGGTAAAACGCGCGCGCCCTGCGCCCCATGAATGTTCACACGGGCGTCGAAGATCAACAGCGCGGGGGCGGTGTCAGCCGCGGGCGAGGCGTTGCAAATGTTGCCCGCCAGAGTGGCGCGGTTGCGAATTTGCACCGAGCCAACCGTGTCGGCCGCCTCGGCCAGGGCCGGGTAGTGCTGCTGCACCAGGGGGTGCCAGGCCACGGCTGCCATGCTGGCCAGCGCGCCGATGTGCAGGGTATCTATGCCCTGGCGAATTTCGGCATCCAGGTCATGGATATGTTTGATGTCAATGACCTGTGGAAAGTACTGCTTGCCCTTGCGCAGGCGCACCAGCAGGTCGGTGCCGCCAGCCAACACGGCTGCTTCTGAACCAAAACGGGCGAGAAGTTCAGCGGCTTCGGCCAGGGTGGAGGGACGATGATATTGAAATGCTCTCATGGCCTGGTTTGCATCTCCGCATAAATATTTTCATACGCCACCAAAAAACACTGGCGCGAATACGCTTTGTGCGCTTCCATCAAGTTAACAGCTCCTTCCACATCCTTTTGCTCGATCAGGTTGTACAGATCGCGGTGCTCTTGCATGGCGTGCTCCGCCAGTCCCGGCACCAGGTCATACATGCGCTGATAGCGGTGGATGTCGGCTTTGTTCAACAGGTCGGTGATCATGCTCACCAGGCGCGGATAGGGGCAGCAATGGTAAAGCGCCAGGTGAAATTCGCGGTTGATGCGGGAAAATTCCAGCAACTGGTTTTCCTTAAGCGTTTGTTCCAGTTTTAGGGTCAGTTCTTTCAATTGTTTCAACTGGTCATCGGTGATGCGCGGGATGGCGGTGCGGGTGGCCAAAATTTCCAACTGGCTGCAAATCACCAACGCTTCATCCAGTTCAGCCTCTGAATAGGCCAGCACCTGTGGTGAATGGTAGGCGTCCTGCTTGAGCCAGCCTTCAGCCACCAGGCGGTTGATGGCGGTGCGCACCGGGATGATGCTGACCCCCAGCATGCGCGCGATCTCGGTCTGGTTGAGAATTTCGTTGGGTTTTAGTTGACCATTGAGGATGTTTTCTTTGAGGGTTTCGTAGATCAGGTCTTCACGGGAGGTGAGAGGTTGTTTTAATTCCATGGATCATCCAAAGATTATAATTTATAAGATATAGTCTATAATCATTATAGGCGAATGGAAAGGTTTGTCAAGCATAAAAGAAGCAATTGAAACCGTTGTATTCAGGTTGCCCGATGGTTATAATCAAAGTGTGAATTAGTGGTTTATACAATTGAATCATCCCGGTTTCTATGGTTTATTGTTATCCGGGGTGTTTTGATCTGCACACCACCAGTGGTCGCCAGGCTCAACAAATTTTTGAGCAGGGTGTGCGGGGAACCAGTGGCGAAACCGACCTGAACAGGTCGGTTTTTTGTTTTGAAAGGAGGAAATCATGGACGCTTCAACCCTAAAACGAATTTGGCCGGGGAGTCTTGCCCTGGCCTTGCTGGCTGCACTGTTGTTGACCTGTCCGGTGTTGGCCGAAGAGCCGCCGCCTGAAGAACCGGCTCCGATGGAAAGCGGAACGTCAGAAACAGCAGCAGCGGTTTCAGAGCAGGCAGAACCGGCTGCCCAAGGTGAAGCGGCGGCGGAGCCGGAGGCTGCGGTGCAAGAACAGGTTCAGGAAGAAGCCCAACCCTTGCCCGCTGAAACCGTGGAACCGACGCAGGAAGCGGTAGATCTGGATGCCCCGCAGGTGGAGAAGCCGCAAGAGACGCCAGCCGAATCAACTCGAGCGTGTGAACCCGTGGAGCAGGAAAGCGATTCGGAAACGGCAGCCGCCGCTGATGCTCCCCTGCCTGATCCTTATTTTTATGATGCCGCGCATGTGGCCCACCATTACGCCACCATCAGCCTGGCGGTGAACAACTTTACCGCGCAGGGCGGGAAGGGCATGATCTATGTGGAATCGGGAACGTTTCCCGAAGTGGTGAGCGTGTCCGGGGTCGCCGGGCTCACCGGCATAGTCTTCCAGGATTACTACCCCGCCGAGGCGAGCGCCGATTTTGATCCCTATGATTACACCACCTGGCCAACCATTGCGGGGTGGGTAACGGTTGAAAATCAGACTGCCGGTTTCACCCTGCTGGGATTTAACATATCCACCGGATCA
>CAZOKH010000148.1:0-2776 GCA_964580315.1 uncultured Anaerolineaceae bacterium
TGAACAGCCACAGCCATTTTGACCACACTGGCGACGACTGGCGTTTTGAGCAGGTGCATATCTTTGATAATCCGTATGCCATTGATGTACTGGCCAGCGGTTATGCGCATGCAGATATCCAGTACGACGCCCGGCCGGAATTGTTCAGCAAAGCGCTGCCGGCAGGGTTCGATTTGGAAACTTACTCCGTCCGCCCGGTAGAAAGAGAGCGCATTATTCCCATCCGTGACGGGCATGTATTTGACCTGGGCAACCGCCAACTGGAGGTGCTGCACACCCCCGGTCACTCACAGGACGGCATTATGTTGTTCGACCGGCGCAACCGGCTGCTGTTCACTGGCGACACCTATTGTGAATTCCTGTACGCCTTTTCGGATTGGAACATGCCCAAGTTTGGACAATCGAACCTGGCGGATTATGCGCGCTCCATGCAGCGGGCGGCGCAACTCGCGCCAAACCTGGATGTGCTGCACCCCTCGCACGGGCAGCCGCTGGCCGACCCCGCTGTGCTGGCCAGGGCTGCCGCTGCCCTGCGGGATGTGATCGACAATCGCGCCGAGTCCACCCCGGTCAATTTATATGGGGAGCGGCGGCGCATGTATGCCTTTGACGGCTTTTGGATTTTTGTGTAATCCTTTTTATGGTTTGGATATTTCGAAATAATCAAACAGCCCCACCAGGTCGTCGGCAGCGCGCACATTGCTGACACCAATGCCCACCCGGCTGAACTTGAAATAATTGCCAAAGCGCCCCATGCGCTGCCATTGGTCAGGTTGTGTGGCGTAGTAGCCGGTAATCGTATCGTCTTTGCTTTCCAGGCGCAGGTAAACATCTTCGGCATCGGTTGCACTCTGATAGGCGCCTGTTACGCCGCTGATCTTATAATCCATGTAGAATCCTCCCCCTCCAGTTGAACACACATCACAGAAGCCGCGGTTGATGGCGATGTAATTTTCGGGGTCTTCATAGATGAAAAGGGCTGACTGGTGGAAATTCTCAAAGGGCTTGGTTCTCAGGTGGGTGGTTATGACAAAATCGCCTTCAGGCAGGGCATGCCAGAACAGGTTGGTTTGATATTCTTCGCCCAGCAGCGAATCATGCTCGCCGACAATTTGCAGCCAGCCGTCATCGGTCAGGGTCCATTTGTTGGGATTTTCATTTTGGATATCCCATTCAACGCTGATGTCGCCGTTGAAGTCGTCGCGGAACAAAACGCCCTCAGGCAGCGGGGTGGTGGTGGATTGCGGCGTTGCCGTGGGGGCGGTGGTTTCAGTGGGGGATGGAGTATCAGCAGGCACGGTGGTGCCGGTGGGTTCGCTGGTTGGAACTTCTTGAACGTCGGGAACTTCGCTGGGTTCTGCCTGGGGTGAACTGCACCCAACCAGAATAACCAATACAATGCTGAAGATGAGAAATTTCCGCATTATGCACCTCCTGATTAATCAACCTGCTGATTCAGGTATTTGAATTTCACACGACTGAATATATTATACAAATGTCCATACCCTTAAAAAATACTTTTTCCATCCGTTGCAGCGTACCAGTTTTTTGCTCAAAGTTTCCCGGGGAGATTTTGCCAAATTTTATCAATTGCTCTTGACTCTCACGTTACGTTATGGTTTATGATTGCCAGCATGAATGAGAAAACTTCCTACACCGTCAAACAGCTTGCCAGGCTCGCCGGGGTCAGTGTGCGCACACTGCATTATTACGACGAGATTGGGCTGCTCAAACCTTCGTCGGTTGGCGAGAATGGCTACCGCCAGTATGGTGAGGATGCCCTGCTGCGTTTGCAGCAAATCCTGTTTTTCCGGGAAATTGGATTGAGCCTGGCATTGATCGGGCAGATTTTGGACACGCCGGGTTTCGACCTGGCGCGAGCGCTGCACAGGCACCGCCAGGCGCTGCAGGGCGAAATCGAACGCATGCAAACGCTCATTCATACCATCGATTCGACCATGATGCGCTTATCAGGAGAGGTAAACATGAACGACAAAAAACTATTTGAGGGCTTTAGCCCCGAAAAAGAAAAACAATACAGCGAAGAAGCTGTCAACCTGTGGGGCGACACCGCCCGCCAGTCCATCAACCTGTGGAAAAGCTACAGCGAAGAGAAAAAGCAGCAAATTATGCGGGAGAGCAATGCGATTTACACCGATATCATTGCCAACATGAGTCGCGGGGCAGACAGCCCCGAGGTGCAGGCAGCCCTGGCGGGCTGGCACCAGCACATGCGCTATTTCTACGAACCCACGCCGGAAATGCTGCGCGGGCTGGGTGAGATGTATTGCGACAATCCCGACTTCAACGCCACCTTCACAGCCATGCACCCCAATTTGCCGGCGTTTTTGAAGCAAGCCATTGCCATCTATGTGGAGCGGCTGGAGGCAAAGTGATGGCTGCGGTAAACTATAAATAATTGATCGAAGTGAAAGTTTATACGAGGTTGTTTAAAAAGAACATTGAAAGAACGAATTTGCATTACAACCTCAGATCGACACATGGGTCGCCCCCAACAAGAACGGGCGACCCTGTATGTGATTGATTCCACTGGATTAATTAAATCAAGCTCCAATTCTGTCATTTCGACAAGCGCAAAGGATTGATCGTGAAATGTGTCATTGCGCGCGAGGAGAAATCCTGACGCAAATTGCAAAATATCGGATTAGAAAGTTGACACTGAGATTTCTTGCCCCTTTCTAGGATCCAGCGTCAACCGTTTAGTATAAATCGGGTCTCGAAACAACTGTGATAAAAGTCAAGACAAAGTAACAAA
>CAZOKH010000149.1:0-2755 GCA_964580315.1 uncultured Anaerolineaceae bacterium
TGCCACGGTGACCGCATAGCCATGTTCATGAAACCAGGCAGCCTGGTTGAGCAGCACACGCTGAGCACCGCCGGTTTCCATCTGGCTGCCGAACAACAGCATACGTTTTTCTTTTTCTTGTTTCAACCCATTCTGAGAGGGTTTCATCGATCATGTTTCCCAATGATTTGAGCGAAAAACTCCAGGCGTTTCTTCTCTTTCAGACCCTGGTCGATTATTGGCGCGATCAAATTGCGGTCAACTCGTTTCCCCATCATTTGGCAGGCAAAACTATATATTTGTTCGAAGTATTCTTGAACATTATTATCATTATTCGGAATCTGGCAAACAAATTCAAACTGACGGTTTGACAGATCCGTATCATGATATCCGATAATCACAGGAAGCCCATAAACCAAGTATTCACGGACTTTGAGGGGGGAAGCTTCTTCCATATTTTTCCTATGCAATGCAATTGTTCCAATTGCTACATCGCATGAGGAAAAAATTTTCTTATATTCATTCGACTGCAAAAAACCATGACAGGTAACATTCTCTGGGATTTTTTCCACATTTAAATCATACTTGGAATAACCAATGATATCGATGTGAATATCTGGTTTAAGAATGGCAAACTCAATAATTTTGTCGACGCCATGCCAGGGATAGCCAGGTGTCCCAATGAACACCAGATGAGGAACAACATTATGGGTAGGAGGCAATATTTCAAAATTTCTCAAATCCATACCATTTGAAATAACAATGGTTGATTTATTAAAACAAATATTGGTGGGATGATTTGCAATTTCTAAACTTGTTGCGGTAAGTCCAGCTGCACGTGAAAGAATTATCCTTCGTCCAACACGATTCATCCAATAATAAACGGCTCCTCGGTACCGGTATTCTTGCTGATCCAGGGTATTTAATTCTACAATTACTGGAGCAATGGGAAAAATTTTCTGAAGCGGAAAACAAAATAAGCCAAAGCGTAAATAAATAAGATTGGGTTTAAATTCTCGAACTGCTTGAATCAGGTTAGCCAACGCCTGAATTCGTGAAAGCTCTTTGCAGATGAAGCCAATCAAAGGAAAGGAATTCTTTTTTTTATATTGAAATGAGGTTGATTCGGGAAAATCATTCTTGTCTGGGCCATGAAGGAATAAATGGACTTGATGCCCGGCAGATTTCCAGTGACTAATCTGGGTCTGGATTTTTTTCCCGACCCCTCCATTTAATATGGATGAATCAAGATGAAGGGTAACATATGCAATTCGCATGTTTGATTTTGCAGTTGTTAGTTCAATTTAGATTTTTTCACAATATGCATCACTTCTAATACTTCAGAATCGTCTGCACAATCTTCTCACTGGCTGAGCCATTACCATAAAGCGGCAGATGTTGCGAAGGTATTGGGAATTCTTTCAACAATCGGGTTATCTTTTCCTGGTCAACCCCTACCAATTGATTCCATCCCGACTCGACTGTTTCCACCCATTCCGTCTCGTCCCGCAAAGTGACGCAGGGAATATGCAGCCAGTAAGCCTCTTTCTGGACTCCACCCGAATCGGTCAGGATCATCCTGGCATTTTTCTCCAGGGCGGCCATTTCAATATATCCCACGGGTTCAATCATCATCACATTTGGAGATACTGTTAAGCCCTGGAAAAGTAAGACCTTGCGAGTTCGGGGATGCACAGGGAATAGGATGCTTTCTTCAACCGATGCAAAGGCTTTAAGTATGGCAGCCATACGTTCCAGATTGTCTGTGTTCTCTGCACGATGAACGGTAGCCAAAATATAATGTTTCGGCGATAATTTCAAACGCCCCAAGATATCTGGATTTTCTCCGGCAGTTCTTACAGCATGTTGCAAGGCATCAGCCATGACATCGCCCACATCATAAACACCCTTTGTTACGCCTTCCTTTGCCAGGTTTTCGACAGCGACATTTGAAGGACAGAACAGCAGGTCGGAAATATGGTCTGTTAATACCCGGTTTATTTCTTCAGGCATGCGGCGGTTAAAGCTTCGCAATCCAGCCTCAACATGCGCCACAGGAAGATGCAGCTTGCTGGCGGTCAGGGCGCCCGCCAGCGTTGAATTGGTGTCTCCATAAACCATAACCATATCTGGCGCTTCTTTTTCCAAAATGGGTTCCAGGCGCTGCAACATTTCGCCCGTCTGTTGACCATGATTACCAGATCCCACTTCCAGGTTGTAATCGGGTTTAGGAATGTTTAATTCATCAAAGAAAATTTGGGACATGCGGGCGTCATAGTGCTGCCCCGTATGCACCATGATTTCACAGGCCGCTTTACGTAGAATCCGGCTGACGGCGGCTGCTTTAACAAATTGCGGACGTGCGCCAACAACTGTTACTACCTTCATTTATCCCTGACCAAGCCCTATGTAGTTTAAACCAGCATCAGCGGCATCTCGCGCGGTAAACACCCTGCGTCCATCCACCACGATGGAACCCAATAGTGATTTTTTAAGATTTTTCAAGTTCAATTGCTTATACACCTGGTGGGCAACCATCACCACGGCCGCATCGCATCCCTGGGCTTTTTCCAACAAATCTCCCTGATAGGCTTCAACCCACGGGTCATGAATGACGGTTTCTGCTCCCTGTTCGGTTAACCAATGGTAAAGCGTCTCACTTGGTGTGTTGCGAATGTCATCGCTTTCTTCCAAATAGGAGAAGCCCATCATCAGGATCCTTGCACCTTTTAAGGGTTTGCCGGTTTTTTCCAGGGCGGTCTTCAATAAATGCCCC
>CAZOKH010000150.1:0-2507 GCA_964580315.1 uncultured Anaerolineaceae bacterium
AATCACGCGCGCCAGGGCAATGCGCTGCTTCTCGCCGCCGCTCAGGCGGTAACCGCGCTCACCCACAATGGTGTCGTAGCCGTCGGGCAGGGCGGCGATGAAGTCGTGAATGTTGGCAACCCGGCAGGCGGCTTCCAACTCCTGTTGGCTGGCGTCCAGCCTGGCATATTGCAGGTTGGTGCGAATGGTGTCGTGGAACAGGTAAGTTTCCTGCGTCACCATGCCGATTTGGTATGCCAGTGAATCGAGGGTCACGTCGCGCAGGTCATGCCCGTCGATGCGGATGGCGCCTTCATTGGGATCATACAGGCGCGGACTGAGGTAGGTGAGGGTAGTTTTGCCCGCCCCGCTGGGTCCCACCAGCGCCACCAACTGCCCGGGTTCAGCCCGAAAACTAACCTGTTCCAGCGCGGTACTGCGCGCCTGGCTGTGTGGGGCGCTTTCATCCTTCTCGGCGCTGGCCTGCGTCCCTGAAAGCACCGCCGCCACGTTGTCGATGCTGCCATAGCGGTGCACATCACTGAGCAGGTTTTCGTCGCCGTGTTCATAGATGAATGAGACATTCTCAAATTCCAATTCACCGCGCACCTCGTGCAGCACCACGGCGTCGGGCTTTTCGGCAATTTCCACCGGCAGGTCAATCACCTCGAACACGCGCTCAAAGCTGACCATGGAGGTGGCAAACTCCACCGGCGCATTCGATAAGCCCTGCAGCGCGCCGTACAGCGCACCCAGGTACTGTCCAAAGGCAAACACGGCGCCAATGCTGAACGCTCCGCGGATGACGTAATAGCCGCCCAGGCCAAACACCAGCGCCGTGCCCACCGAACCGATTAACCCGATGAGCGCGATGAAAATAGAACCCATGAAGGTGCGTTTCACCCCCAGGTCGCGCACATCGGCCGCGCGCTGGCTGAAACGCTCCACTTCCACCTGCTGGCGCCCAAACAGCTTCACCAGCAGCGCTCCGCCAATGTTGAGTGTCTCGCTCATCATGGCGTTCATGTGGGCGTTGGCTTCCATCATTTCGCGGGCCACGTCGCGCAGGCGGTCGCTCATGGCGCGCACCGCCAGGATGAACAACGGCAAAATGGCCACACTGATCAACGTCAGGCGCCATTCCATCATCAGCATCACCGCCAGCACCGCCACGGCTTTAATCACCTGGGTGATGATATTAACAATGGTGCTGCTGATGGCATTTTGCGCGCCCTGCACGTCGTTGTTCAGGCGGCTCATCAACTCACCCACTTTGGTGTTGGTGAAAAAGCGCAGCGACATGTGCTGCAGGCGGGCATACAGCACCCGGCGCAGGTCAAAGATCACACCCTCGCCCACCCGTGAACTGAGGCGGCGCTGAAAGGCGTACAGGCCGTCGCTGAGCGCCGGGATCAGCAGCAGACCCAGCGACAGCAGGATGAGCCGGTTGACATTGCCCGATGGAATGGTGTTGTCAATCAGGTCGCGCATCACCAGCGGCGTCAGCAAACTTAAACCAGTGCTGACCAGGATCACCAGCAGCATCACGCCAATGCGCCGCCAGTAGGGTTTGGCATAGTGCAGCACACGTTTGAGCAGCTCGCGGGTCACCCTGGGCTTCTCGTCAGGAGAATTGACGAGTTTTTTCATACCGATATGATATTGTTTCACAGTACCTCGGGTTTTAAATTACGACCGGGTCACAACCAGCGTTCCAATTGCATCCAGTCAATGGGCTTCGCTTCTCCACCAGTGATCACCTGCTGCAAATGCATCAGCAGCGGGTAATCGGCGCAGCGGGCTTTACCCTGCTGTTCCAACTGTGCCAGCCCCTGCGCCACGCGGTGCAGCGTTTCCACACCTTCCAGGGTCTCACCGGCCAGCGCGGCGCGCGCCTGGGTGTAGGTTTTGCCGCTGCCCAGCAGGCGCCCCAGGCGGGCATTACGCCCGCCGAACACGGTCACAAACAGGTCACCGGCGCCTGACAGACCGGCAGCCGAGCGCGGGTCGCCGCCCAGCAGGCTCACCAGGCGCCCCAGTTCTTCCAGGCTGCGCGCAAACAGGGCTGCCTGCGGGTTGAACATGTGGGCAATTCCGTCGGCGCCGCAGCGTTCATACTCGCCAATCGCCAGGTTCACGGCAATGGCATAGGTGTTCTTGAGCGCGGCGCAAACTTCCTCACCCACCGGATCGGTAGATAGCTTTACGTGATAATAGGGCGTGGCAAACCAGCTTTGCAGGCGCTGAAGCACGGCTTCATCATTCCCGCACAGCACCACAAAAGTCTGGCGGCGCGCCGCCAGTTCTTGCGCAATACACGGACCGCTCACCGCGCACAGGGGCAGTTTGCCCTGCAGGTGAGGCGCCAGACGCGCTTCAATCTCATCGGGCAGGGTGCGCAGTCCGCCTTCGGGCAGCAGCGCCAGCCCTTTGGTCAGCGAAACCAGCGGCGTATCTGGTGAAAGGTGTGGAGCAACCTGTTGCATGAACCATTCAACGCCAAAACTGCTAACCGCGCTGATGACCAC